>JAQTQC010000006.1 GCA_028712505.1 Candidatus Omnitrophota bacterium | reverse complement strand
GATAAAAAAAATGATTCGCAGAAAGGTTCGTTATTAGGACCTGGTTATAGTGATGATTATATTAAAAGCTTTTTAAATAGTAAGGGTATTGTTTATAAAGAATTATCTTATTTGGATCTGCCAAAAATTACAGCGGATTTAATTGCTCAAGGCAATGTTATTGGGTGGTTTGAGGGTCGGCTTGAGTTTGGGCCGCGGGCATTGGGGGCAAGGAGCATAATTGGCGATGCCCGTAATCCGGGAATGCAAAATAGGATGAATTTAAGGATAAAATTTCGTGAATCCTTCCGGCCTTTTGCGCCTACTGTGTTAAGGGAAAAAGCCTCGGAATGGTTCGACTTAGACCGGGAAAGCCCTTACATGCTTTTGGCGGCTTCGGTCAGAGAAGATAAAAGGGTAATGGCTAAGCAGGACATCGACCTGGTAGGCTTGGATAAGCTTAAGGCAATGCGTTCTTTGATTCCCGCAGTTACTCATGTGAATTACTCTGCCCGGATTCAGACTATAAAAAGAGAAGATCACCCGCTTTATTATGATATGATTAATACTTTTTATGAGAAAACCGGTTGTCCGGTTATTGTGAATACTTCTTTTAATGTTAGAGGGGAACCTTTGGTTTGCAGCCCCGAAGATGCGTTTCGATGTTTTATGCGCACAGGGATGGATTATCTGGTGATTGGCAAATTTATTTTAGACAAAAAAGAACAGAAACCCTTTAGCGCAGATACGGATTTGTAGGAGAGGCATGAGTCTGAGTAGAAAAGATCTAAGAAAATTTGGTATAACTATTGGCGCGGCCTTATTAGTTATAGCTATTTTTGTGATTTTCAAGCAAAAAAATAACCTTATTCTGTTGGCGATTCCGGGATTATTTTTCTTAGCGGCTACTGTTGCCCCGGGATTGTTGAAACCGGTTTATATTGTCTGGATGAAGTTGGCTTTTATCCTTGGATGGTTGAATACGAGATTTTTATTGATTGTTCTATTTTATTTAGTTCTTACGCCCATAGGTTTAATGATTAAATTGTTCGGAATAGACCTATTGGAGAGAAAGATTAATAAAGACCGGAAAACTTACTGGAAGATCAAGGAGAGTCCGGTTGGGCCTTCTCTTGCTTATAAGAGGCAATTTTAAAAGAAAGGTGTTGGATGGGTAAATTGGCTATATTGAAAGAGTTCTGGGATTTCTTAAGGGTGAGAAAGAAGTGGTGGCTGGCACCGATAATTATTTTACTTTTATTAATAGGCGGATTACTATTTCTTGCTCAGAGTAGTGCGGTTGCGCCATTTATTTATACTTTGTTTTGAATGAGATAAATAAAGTAGATAGAGAAATATACGATAGGAATTCCGCGGATTTTATGATAATCTATATAAATGTGGATAAAGATATTCTTTATCAGAAAAATATAAACAGAAGAAGATATTGAGAAGGAAATACGCAGGAAGCTTAGCCTCAGCGAACAGGCCGCAAGTAAATAATCCGGAAAAAGCCAGGGAGTATGCTTTTCTATTGCTTAAGTACCGTCTGCGCAGCGAGCAGGAATTGTTGCAGAGACTGAAGCTGAAGGGGTTTTCCGAGGAACTCTGCCGGGATACGCTAAATTTCTTAAAAGATAGGGAGTTTGTTGATGACCGCATTTTTGCCCGGGGTTGGGTATCCAGCCGGCTTAAGCGGCCATTTGGCTTAAGAAGGATTAAGCAGGAGTTAATCCAGAAGGGTTTAGATAAAGAGGTTATTGAAGAAACATTTGTTCGGGCGAAAGAGGATTATGACGAAGGCAGTATTCTCAGGCGTTTGGCTGAACAAAGATTTTCCAGGTTAAAAGGCGTAGAGCCGCTTAAGGCCAGGCAGAGGGTATATGCGTATTTGATGCGCAGGGGGTTTTCCCCGGACTTGATCAGTGAAGTGGTAAATAATTATGACAGCCGATAGTTTAAGAGAAAAATTTCTAAGATTTTTTAAGGACAGGAAACACAAGATTGTTGAGAGCGATTCCCTAGTTCCTAAAGATGACCCTACGGTGTTGTTTACTCCTGCCGGGATGAATCAGTTTAAAAAAGAATTTATGGGTTTTGATTCGGGGTTTAAGCGCGCCGCAACCAGCCAGCGCTGTCTGCGTACGGATGATTTAGATAAAGTCGGTAAGACCAGCGCTCATCATACTTTTTTTGAAATGCTGGGGAATTTTTCTTTCGGTGATTATTTTAAGGATGAGGCGATTGCCTGGGCCTGGGAGTTCTTGACTAAAGAGTTAAAGATTGATCAGGAGAAACTTTGGGTTTCGGTTTATCAGGATGATGATGAGGCTTACGATATCTGGAAAGATAAAATCGGTATTCCTGAAGCTAAGATTGTACGGCTTGGCGATAAGGATAATTTCTGGCCTGCGGAAGCTAAAACAAAAGGGCCAAACGGACCCTGCGGACCTTGCTCGGAGATTTTTTATGATTTCGGCCCGGATACGGGTTGCGGTGAAAAAAAATGCGACCCAGCATGCAGCTGCGGAAGATTTGTCGAAATTTGGAACCTGGTGTTTACCCAGTTTAACCGTAAAGATGACGGTTCTTTAGAGCCTCTGCCGAATAAGAATATTGATACGGGTATGGGGCTGGAGAGGCTGGCCGCGGTTATGCAGGGAAAACAGAATAATTTTGAGACAGAATTATTTCAGCCGATAATCGCAGAGATAAAGCGTTCTGTGGAAATAGAGCCTCAGGAGAGTAAAAAACTTTATTATGCGATTAGCGACCATTTAAGAGCGGTAGTTTTTTCAATATATGACGGAATTACGCCTTCTAATGAAGGCCGCGGCTATATCGTTAGGAAGATTATCCGTAAAAGTGTTTTGCATTTAAAAAGCCTAGGGATAAACAAGCCGTTTTTAAATAAGCTAGTTGGGCAGCTTGCCCAGATTATGCATAAACCTTATCCGGATTTAAGAGAGAGACAGGAGGATATTGCCCAGGTTATCTTGAATGAAGAAGTGAATTTTATTAATACATTGAAATTAAGCAGTGTTTTAGTGGATAGCGAAATCGAGAAGATAAAAGCGGAGTTAGAAATTAAGCCAAAAGAAGACGGCTTTATTATTGCCGGAGGGGGCTTGGCTACGGCTTTAGGTATTTCTGCTTTTAAATTGTATGACACCAATGGAATTCCGCTGGAAATAACCAGAGATGAATTAATCCAGAGGCATATTAAGGTTGACAAGAACTTTGAAGCTGCTTTTCAGGGGGAGCTTGATAAGCAGAAGAGTCTTTCAAAATCATCCAGCAAGATGAAAGGTGATGTTTTTGATGCCAGGGGGTTGGGTCTGAAACTTGATCCGACAAAGTTTCTCGGTTATAAAGATGATTCTGCAGAAGCCAAAGTCATAGCTATTCTAAGAAATGGGAAGGAAATAGCTGAAGCCCAGGCAGGTGAAAGTCTGGAGATTGTCTTAGACCAGACTCCGTTTTACGCTGAATCCGGTGGTCAGGTAGGGGATACTGGCAAGCTAATAAACGGAAAGAATGTTTTTGAAATCTTAAATACGCAAAAGATCGATAATATTTTTTTGCATACCGGCAAAGTTGTCTCCGGGGTGTTCAAAAAAGGAGATAAGCTAGTTGCGCAGATCGATCTTGAGCGCAGGGTTAATATTGCCCGCAATCATACGGCTACGCATATATTGCAGGCAGCGCTGCGTGAAGTTCTAGGAAGCCATGTCCAGCAACAGGGATCAATGGTAGCTGAAGACAGGTTCCGTTTTGATTTTACTCATTTTAAAGGTTTGTCTCAAGAGGAGATCAACAGGGTTGAAGAGGTGGCTAATAATTGGATTGTTAAAAATCAGCCGGTAAGTTGTAAGGAAATGGCTTTTAAAGAAGCAAAGAAATCTGGAGCCCTGGCGTTTTTTGAGGAGAAATACGGCGAAAATGTGCGGGTGGTTGCTATAGGGGATATTTCAAAGGAGTTGTGCGGTGGCACGCATATCGATAATATCAGTAAGATCGGGAAGATAAAAATAATCAGCGAAAGTTCAGTAGCTAGCGGCATAAGAAGGATTGAAGGGGTTACTGCGGATTTCGCGAAGAAGTTTATTCAAGAAGAGCAAATCAAGGCTGCCGAGGAGTCAGAGAAAAAAAATAAATTAAAGGAATTGAGGGAGCAGGAGAAGAAACGCAGTCTGGAGGTAAATAACCGTTTGCAGGATACTGCCCCTCGCCTTATAGAGAAAGCGGAGGAAATAAACGGAGTACGGGTTGTTGTTTCGCTTGAGCCGGATTTAGATATGAGTGGCCTGCGGCTTTTAGCAGATAAAATAAAAGAAGGTTTAGGTAAGGGGTTGGTTGTTTTAGGTTCGCAGGATAGCGGACAAAAGAAGGCATATCTGGTGATCGCAGTTACGCAGGATTTATTGTCCCGGGGTTTGGATGCCGGGGCATTGATCCGCCAAATTGCTCCGGTTATCGGGGGATCCGGCGGAGGCAGGCAGGATTTTGCCCAGGCCGGGGGAGCAAAACCTGAAAACTTTAGATTGGCATTTGAGGAATTAAGAGCTATAATTAAAGATCTTCCTGTTGAGGGAAGGTAATTTATTTTAGTGAGTAGGTGATAGGTAGCTTGTCTGCGGGAAGGCAGGGAATACAGATAAGATGAGAATAATTAAGGCAACAAGTAAGAAATTAGATAAGATTTATGACCGCGGTTTGAGCCGCCAGGTCCGGGTTGAAGAGAAGGTTAAGAAGATCATTGATGATGTGCGTCTTTTCGGTGATGAGGCGCTGCTTAAATATACCAAGAAGTTTGATGGGGTAAAAATGATGCCGAGGCAGCTAAAGGTCTCGGAGATTGAGATTAGCGGGGCCTATGCCAATATCAGCCCGAATTTTGTCAGTTCTCTTAAAGTAGTCATAGAGAACGTCAACCGTTTTTACCGTAAGCAGTTGCGTAAGTCCTGGAGGATAAAAGGAGTTGAAGGGGCGGTGCTGGGGGAGAATTACACCCCGTTGGAAAAAGTGGGTATTTATATCCCCGCAGGGACTGCTCCGCTGGTATCAACTGTCTATATGACGGTTTTACCGGCAAAGCTGGCGGGGGTAAAAAAGATTGTTTTAGCAAGTCCTCCGGATAAGAATGGCTATATTAATCCGCATATCCTGGTAATTGCCGATCTTTTAAAAGTAGACGAGATCTACCGTGTGGGGGGAGCTCAGGGTATAGCGGCTTTGGCGTATGGGACAAAAACTGTCCCTCGGGTAGATAAGATCGTCGGTCCGGGGAATATTTACGTAAGCGAGGCAAAGCGGCAGGTTTTCGGATTGGTTGATATTGATATGATTGCCGGGCCAACAGAATTGGTGATTATTGCCAATCGTTTCAGCGATCCGAAATTCATCGTTGCTGACCTGCGCGCCCAGGCAGAACATGCAAAAGGCCTGGCAATATTGATCACTAATTCTAAATCGCTGGCTAAAGAGGTGAGCTCTCAGCTGGATGGTGGTAACGGGTATATAATTTTAACCAAGAATTTAAAACAGGCTTGCGAGATTTCCAATAGAATCGCCCCTGAACATTTGGAAATTTTGGTGCAGAATCCCAAAGGCCTGGTTAAGCACATAAAGAATGCCGGGGCAATATTTCTTGGGCCCTATAGTCCGGCTGCTGTAGGAGATTATGTGGCCGGCCCAAGTCATGTTTTGCCGACAAGCGGCACAGCAAGGTTTTTTTCCGGTTTAAGCGTGTTTGACTTTGTGAAGAGTTGCCATATCATCAGCTATACCAAGAAGTCGCTGGAGAAAATGCGTGAGCCGCTGGAGAAAATTGCCGGAATTGAGGGGCTGCAAAAGCACGTGGAGTCGGTAAAGGCCCGTTTTATTTAAAACAATAGGCTAGCTAAACCTGCCTGCGTGCAGGGATGCCAGAAGAGGTAAAAAATGGAAGAAAGAATTGCCGTAGTTAACAGAAAGACTAGCGAGACAGAAATATCAGTCAAACTAAATATTGATGGTACGGAAGAAAGGAAAATTAAAACCGGTATTGGCTTGCTCGACCATCTGCTTGACCTGTTTGCTTACTGGGGGCATTTTGACTTAGAGATAATTGTTAATTGGGGTGATTTTAATATTGATATCCATCATACCAATGAAGATGTGGGTATAGTTTTAGGCCAAGTTTTTAAAAAGGCGCTTGGTGAAAAAAGGGGGATTAACCGTATTGGTTCGGCATCAGTACCGATGGAAGAGGTAACTGCTACTGTCACGGTAGATATAAGCGGCAGGGGCAACTTCCATATAGATTATAATACTAAACAGCCGGGATTCTCGGAGTTGGTCAAAGGTGGTTCCGGAAAACAGGAAGAGTATGATCTGACTTATGCTAACCATTTTTTTGAGGCATTAGCTAAACATTTGGGAATGAATCTTAATATAAAGATCGATCCTATAAATCCGGATTTGCATACTACTTTGGAGCCTGTATTCAAAGCTTTGGGTATCGCTTTGGATCAAGCCACTCAAATTGACCCGCGTAGGAAAGGTATCCCTTCTACTAAAGGTGTTATTGACTAATGAAGATTGCGATTATTGACTATGGCATGGGTAATATTCATAGCGTGTCTAAGGCGATTGAGCTTTGCGGCGCAAAACCAGTTGTAACTAATAAAAGAAACCAATTGAATGCTTGTGCAAAAATCGTCCTGCCGGGAGTTGGTGCATTTGATGATGCGATGGCGGAATTGGAGAAATTGGAATTAGCCTCGACTATTAAAGAACAGGTTAAAAATAAAAAACCCCTCTTGGGTATTTGTTTGGGTATGCAGCTTTTATTTGAAACCAGCCAGGAGGCCAAGAACAAAACAGGTTTGGGTCTTTTAAAAGGGCAGGTGGTTAAATTCAGCGCTAAGTTCGGACAAAAGATCCCGCATATGGGGTGGAATAACTTAGATGATGTTTCAGGCGGGTGTCTTCTGCTAAACGGGGTAAGCGCAAATGAGCAGGTTTATTTTTGCCACTCATATTATCCTGAACCATCGGATAGGGATGTTATTGCAGCAAACTGTAATTATGGGGTGAAATTTGCCTGCGCCTTGGCAAAGGAAAATATTTATGGAGTGCAGTTTCATCCGGAAAAAAGCCAGGCAGTAGGTTTAAAGATAATCAGGAATTTTGTGGAATCATGCTAATCATACCGGCGATAGATCTAAGGGGCGGCAAGGTAGTCAGGCTTTTCCAGGGGAGGTTTGACCGGGAGAAGGTTTATTCCAGTGATCCGGTTAAAGCGGCTAAGCATTGGGCTAAACAGGGGGCGCAATTCCTGCATATTGTGGATTTAGACGGGGCCTCCAGCGGTTCACCTAAGAATTTAGAGGCGTTGAAGGATATCCTGGAAGAGGTTTGCGTGCCTCTTGAATTCGGCGGTGGGGTAAGGAGTATGGAAATAATCTCCGATCTGCTTAGTCTGGGTGTGCAAAGGGTTGTCCTGGGCACGCGGGCTGCGGATGATCTTCAATTCTTGAAGAAGGCATTTAAGAAATTCGGTCAAAAAATAGTTGTGAGTATCGATGCTAAAGATTCTAAAGTTCTGACCCGCGGGTGGAATAATCCAACTTCTAAGAATGTTTTGGACTTTGGCAAAGAGCTGAAGGATATCGGGTTTAAACAGGTGATCTATACCGATATTTCCAAGGATGGTGCTTTGGCCGGTCCGAATATTCTGGGAATCAAGGAATTGATCCGGGAAACCGGGTTGGATGTTATTGCTTCCGGAGGGGTGTCGGATTTAAAAGATTTGATCAAGCTTAAAAGTTTGCAGAAAAAAGGTTTGTCTGGGGTGATTGTAGGCAAGGCTCTATATGAGGGCAAGTTTACTCTTGTCGAGGCCTTAAAACTGAAATAAAAGGAGGAAACATGGGAAAGAGGATAGTGTGGTTAGCGGTGGTAGCGGCTTTTATTTTTTCTTTAAACGGTTGTGCCAGCAGCAAAAAGAAGGACTTAGAGATGCAGGGTTTAAGAAACCAGGTTGCTGCGTTAGAATCGCAGTCGTCTGCTAAAACCGAAGAAGTTGTTTCTGAACAGACAACAGTAATGGAAACAGATAATTTGGATAAAACCGGAGAAACCAAAGATCGGCCGAGCCCAAGACAAATTCAAGCTGCTTTAAAAAATGCCGGTTATTATCAGGGAGTCATTGATGGCAAGATCGGCAAGCAGAGCCGTCAGGCAATAAGGGAGTTTCAGAAGGCAAATAACCTGTCAGTGGATGGTAAGGTGGGCAAAAAAACCTGGGCAGCATTAAGAGAATATTTGCAGAAGAAAGTAAAATAACGGAAATTATTTGTTAACTCTTATCCCGTCTCGTAATATGTGACAAGATTTTAAGGTAATTTTGTCACACTCGATGGGATTAATTCACGCATTAACTTACTCGCATTGTTGCCTGCCTACGGCAGGTAGGTGTTCGTAAGTTAAGCGTTCATTAATGTTAAGTAAACGTATTATTCCTTGTTTAGACATTAAAGATGGACGGGTTGTAAAGGGGGTTAAATTCCTTGGGCTTCGTGATGCCGGAGATCCTGTAGGCGTGGCTAAGGCGTATGATGCCCAGGGCGCTGACGAGCTCGTTTTCTTGGATATTACTGCAAGCATTGAAAATAGAAAAACCCTGGTTACCCTGGTTGAAAAAATCGCCGGGAATATCTTTATGCCGTTTACGGTTGGTGGAGGAATAAGCGAGATTGATGATATCCGGAATATCCTTAATGCCGGGGCGGAAAAGGTCTCCCTGAATACCCAGGCAGTAAAATTTCCGGAGTTGATCAGTAGCGCTGCAAAAAGATTCGGCAGTCAGTGTATTGTAGTAGCTATTGATGCAAAGAAACAGGGAGATTTTTGGGAGGTTTTTGTTAACGGTGGCAGAACCCCTACGGGCATTGATGCCGTAATCTGGGCGGAAAAGGCCGCCAGGCTTGGAGCAGGTGAGATCCTTTTGACCAGCATGGATTGTGATGGTACTAAAGACGGGTATGATCTTAAACTGACTAAAGAAATTACGTCTAAAGTGAATATCCCGGTGATTGCTTCTGGGGGTGCGGGAAAACTCGAAGATTTTTATGATGTTTTCACGCAAGGAGGAGCGGATGCTGCTTTGGCCGCTTCGCTTTTCCACTATGGCAAATTATCCGTTAAACAGGTGAAGGAGTATCTAAATAAAAGAGGGGTGATTGTAAGATTATGAAAACGATAAAATTTAAGTTAGGTAGTTTGAAGTTTGATAAAAACGGATTGATTCCGGCGATCATCCAGGATTATAAGAATAATCAAGTTCTGATGATTGCTTATATGAACAAGGAATCCTTGCGCAGGACCTTGAAATTAGGTAAAACCTGTTTTTGGTCGCGTTCAAGAAAAGAGTATTGGGTAAAAGGGTTAACCAGCGGACATTTTCAATTTGTTAAATCTATCGCTTATGATTGCGATATGGATGCACTCTTAATCAAGGTGCGCCAGGTGGGTAAGGCCTGTCACACAGGCAACAGGAGTTGTTTTTACAGAAAGATTAAGTGAAGTTGTAACTTGTAGATTGTAAGCGAGATAAGTTACAGGCACGAACAAGGATTTGCCAGAAGCGATTACATACAAATGTTTAAACCGAGTTTAAAAGAATTCTTAAAATTGAGCGGCAAGGGTAATGTTATCCCGGTTTATCTGGAAGTTAACGCGGATTTAGATACTCCGGTTTCCGCTTTCTTAAAGATTAAACGGGGGGACTATTCTTTTCTTTTGGAATCAGTAGAAGGCCAGGAGAAGATTGCCCGCTATTCTTTCTTGGGGATTAACCCCAGCCTGATCTTCAAAAGCAGGGGCAGCAAGATTGAGATTACTGAGGCCGCCAATAATAAAACCAGGAGCTTTATTACTAAAAAAACCCCTCTTGATGAAATTAAGAAGATAATGAAAGACTTCCGCAGTGTAGAGTTGCCTGGCCTGCCGCTTTTTTACGGAGGGTTTGTAGGTTATCTGGGGTATGATACAGTGAAGTTTTTTGAGGAAATCCCCGACAAAAATGAGGATCTCTTAAAGATCCCTGACACCCTTTTCATCCTGACAGATACAATTTTAATTTTTGACCGGCTTAACCACTCTTTAAAGATTGTAAGCAATGTCATCCTCCCGAAGAAGGCGGGAATTTTAAAGAAAAAACAGCTTTATCTAACGGCAGTTAAAAAGATCGAATCGATTTATGATGAATTTAATCATTGCGCTATTCAGCAGGCGGAAAGAAGATGCGCTCGAAAATTATCTGTCAGCAGTAATATGACCAAGGCGGAATTTGTGAATATGGTTAAGAAAGGCAAGGTATTCATAAAGAAAGGGGATATTATCCAGGTCGTTTTATCTCAAAGGTTCAAGGTCAAGACAGATAAGGATGATTTTGAGATATATCGTTCTCTCCGCCGC
Organism: Candidatus Omnitrophota bacterium; assembly: GCA_028712505.1. Classification (GTDB taxonomy): domain Bacteria; phylum Omnitrophota; class Gorgyraeia; order Gygaellales; family Profunditerraquicolaceae; genus UBA6249. The sequence goes on along the minus strand of JAQTQC010000006.1, from coordinate 51,095 downwards.
CTCAATCCCTCTCCCTATATGTATTATTTGAAATTTAAAGATTTTTCTATTGTTGGCTCAAGCCCTGAAATGCTCGTGCGTTGCGAGAATGGTTTGGTTGAGACCCGTCCAATTGCCGGGACGCGCAGGCGGGGCAGGAATGCTCAAGAGGATGCACGTTTGGAAAAAGAGTTGCTCGCCGATGAGAAGGAAAAGGCGGAGCATCTGATGCTGGTGGATTTGGGCAGGAATGATTTAGGCCGGATAAGCAAACTGGGCAAGGTTAAAGTTGATGATTTTATGCGCGTGGAGAAGTATTCTCATGTCATGCATTTGGTTAGCGCTGTTAGCACGACTCTTGACAAAAAAAGATTTGATATCTATGATGTGTTAAAAGCTGCCTTCCCGGCAGGCACGGTAAGCGGTGCACCTAAGATCCGGGCGATGGAGATTATCGATCAACTGGAAAATTTGAGGCGTGGTTTATACGCAGGATCAATCGGTTATTTCAGCTTTTCCCATAATTTAGATACTTGCATAGCCATCCGTACAATTGTGCTTAAAGATGGTTTTGCTTATATACAAGCCGGAGGAGGGATTGTCGCTGACTCTGTTCCGGAAAAAGAATACCAGGAATCAGTGAATAAAGCTAAAGCTATGATGGAGGCAATCAGAGGTTAAGAAAGGAGCAGTAAATGGCAGTGCATATTCGTTTAAGAAGGATCGGAAAGAACCCTAAGGGCAAACCGCATTTTCGGGTTACAGTTTTTGATGAGCGTAAAGGCCGGGACAGCCGGTTAATTGAAGAGTTAGGTTACTATAAGCCGACAACCGGGGAAGCGGTGCTTAAAAAAGAGCGCATTGCCGCTTGGATAAAAAACGGCGCGCAGCTATCAACGACCGTTAAAAATTTATTAAGAAAAGATTTAAAGAAAGATAAAGGAGCCTAATATGCCACAGTCGAGTGCAGCCAGTCCGTTAATCCAGCTTTTTCCTTTAGTTTTGATCTTCGGTATCTTTTATTTTTTGCTGATTCGTCCGCAAAAACAAAAAGAAAAAGAGCATCAGAAAATGCTGTCCGGGATCAATAAGAATGACGAGATAGTCACCTTAGGTGGGATACATGGCACAATTGTCAATGTAAAAGAGAAGACTGTAATCTTGCGCATTGATGAGAATGTGAAAATGGAGATTGAAAAGAGCAGCATTGCTTATATTAAGAACCTGAAGAGTGCTTAAAAAACAGGAGTTTTAAGTTATGCAAAGAAAACTGATCTATAAGATATTGCTTATCCTTGGCGTGGTGGGGTTATTTTCTTATTACGCCTTTCCTTTAAACAAGCGGATTAATTTAGGGCTTGATTTACAGGGCGGTATGCATCTGTTGCTTAAGGTTGATACTACCCATCTTGACGGCCAGGCTAAGCTTGATGCCTGTGATCGGGCGGTAGAAGTGATCCGCAACCGTATAGATGAATTCGGGGTCAGGGAAACTTCCATTCAAAAACAGGGCGAGGACGAGATTGTTGTACAACTGCCCGGGGTTACTGACAGGGAACGGGCCATTGATATCATCGGTAAGACCGCGATGCTTGAATTCAAGGTTGTTTCCGATGATCCGGTTAAACTCAAGGATGCCTTGGCCGGAAATATTCCCGCAGGGTATGAATTAAAGTATACCCTGGATGATAATATGCCGCTTTTGGTTGAGAAAAAAGCGGCATTGGTGGGGGATACCTTAACTAACGCCGAGGTACGTTTTGACCAGAGCCAGTTTAATGAACCGATTGTTTCCTTGAAATTTAACGCCGAAGGAGCCAAGAAGTTTGCCGAGGTGACTGCAGCTAATGTAGGTAAGAGTCTGGCAATAGTCTTAGACGGTAAAGTGCAGTCAGCTCCCCGGATAAGAGAAGCGATTCCTTCGGGTGAGGCAGTAATTACCGGCAGGTTTGACGCGGATACTGCGCAAGATTTGGCTCTGGTTCTAAGGGTGGGCGCGCTTCCTGCTCCGATGCATATCGAAGAAGAAAGGACCGTTGGGCCGTTATTAGGCCAGGATTCCATTAATAAAGGTGTGAAGGCTTGTCTGATAGGTTGTGCGTTAGTTTTCATTTTTATGTTCGGTTATTATCTTCTTGCCGGTTTTATCAGCGATATCGCGCTTTTATTAAACCTGCTTATAATCCTCGGGGGCTTAGGCTTATTGCCTGCGCTTTTTCCCGGGGTTTCAGCCACATTAACTTTACCGGGTATCGCCGGTATTGCGTTATCCTTGGGTATGGCCGTAGATGCCAATGTCTTGATCAATGAGCGCATCAGGGAAGAACTGGCTTTAGGCAGAAATCTGCGTACTGCCATAGGCAATGGTTATTCGCGCGCTTTCAGTGCGATATTTGATTCTAATCTCACTACTTTAATCGCGGCTTTTCTTTTGTTCCAATTTGGTACCGGTCCGATAAGGGGTTTTGCAGTTACCTTGACCATTGGTTTATTGGCCAGTATGTTCACAGCTATTATAGTTACCCGGGTGATTTTTGAGCTCTTGCTTAATTTAGGATGGATTAAAAGTCTGCCGATGTTAAAGTTTATCGGAGAGACCAAGCTTGATTTTATCAGCAAGAGAAAGATATTTTATGCCCTCTCGATTATTTTAATTGTCATGGGGGTTTTTTCGTACATCCAGAAGGGCCCGGCGGCATACGGAATTGATTTTGCAGGTGGTCAGCTCCAGGAGTACAGCTTTAAGAATATTCCCTCTATTGATAAAGTCAGAGGGGTGTTAAAAGATATAAGCCTATCGGATGCTACCATCCAGCAATTTAAAGACAATCCCAGGGTAGTTTTAATCAGGACTTCCGAAGATAAAAATCAGATCCTTACCAATAAATTAAAAGAGGTTTTTCCTGACGAGGATATTCAGATCTTAAAGATCGAACGGGTGGGTCCGGTTGCCGGAAAGAACCTTAAAACCAAAGCTATCTTGGCTTTGTTCTGGTCTTTAATCGGTATTTTGATTTATGTGAGTTTTAGGTTTAAGCATATTAATTTTGCCATAGCAGGCGTAAGCGCCCTTTTGCATGATGTTTTGGTGTCGATGGGTTTCTTGGTGATCACTAACCGGCAGATCGATCTTTTAAGCGTTACTGCCTTTTTGACTATCGCAGGTTATTCTATTAATGATACCATCGTCATATATGATCGGGTGCGCGAAAATAGCCGCCTTTACCGCAAGCTTTCTTTAAGGGAATTGATTAATTTAAGCGTTAATCAGACCCTTGGCCGGACGCTACTTACTTCCGGGGTGACGCTTTTGGTGGTAATTGCATTCTTATTTTACGGAGGTGAGGTTTTAAGTAATTTCGCATTTGCTCTATTTGTGGGTTTTATCGCCGGAGCATATTCAACGGTTTTTATCGCTTCTCCTCTGGTACTTGCCTGGAGTCGCAAGGGAGCCAAATAGAATGTAGCGTGGAAAAGGGGCGTTTCCCTAAAAAGGAAACGCCCCTTTTTAATTTAAGCTGACTTAGAATAATGTTTAAATCCCTTAAATTATATCTCGAGCAGGATATTAACCCGGAACACCTGTCTAAGACGCTGGTTGATTTTGGCTATAAAAGGTTTGAACAGGTTTCCGGTGAGGGTGATTTCAGCCAGCGCGGAGGTGTTGTCGATATCTTTCCCGTTTCTTTCGAGCTGCCGATTCGGATAGATCTGGATAATCAAAGAATAGTTTCCATTAAGACTTTTAACCCCGAGAGCGGCCAGCCTCTCTGGCAGCATAATATTGTTATCATCCTTCCGCATAAAGCTTCAAGTTCCCGGCCCGCATTTTTTAGCGAGGAATTCCCTTTAAAGAATTTTGTGGATTTAAACGCCGGCGATTTTGTCGTACATAACCAGCACGGTATCGGAAAGTTTCTGGGTATGCAGAAGATCCAGGCAGGAGGGGTGGTTAAGGAGCACCTGGTAATTGAGTATGACCGCAACGAAAAACTCTTTGTTCCGGTTGATTCCATGCATTTGGTACAGAAATATATTGCTTTTCATACGCGTAAGCCGAAACTCTACCGCTTGGGAAATAAAGAGTGGCAGAAGGTCAAAGAACATACGCGTAAAGGTATTGCAAAGCTAGCCTGGGAATTGTTGGGTTTGCAGGCGATGCGCCTGGCAGGCGAAGGTTTTAAATTCTCTAAGGATACTGATTGGCAGGTTGATTTCGAAAAAACTTTTCCCTATCAAGAAACTCCGGATCAGGTTAAGGCGATGGAAGAAGTTAAGCGGGATATGGAGTCTCCTAAACCCATGGACCGTTTGCTTTGCGGGGATGTGGGGTACGGTAAGACCGAAGTGGCTATGCGTGCGGCTTTTAAAGCGGTGATGGATAACAAGCAAGTTGCTTATCTTGTACCCACCACTATTTTAGCTGAACAGCATTATAAAAACTTTATCCAGCGCCTGAGAAATTTCCCAGTCAGAGTTGAGATGCTTTCCCGCTTTAGGACCGCCACAGAGCAAAATGAGATTATCAAAGGTTTATCCGAAGGCAGCGTAGATATTGTCATCGGTACACACAGGCTGCTTTCGCCGGATGTGAGTTTTAAGAATCTAGGTTTGGTCGTTGTTGATGAAGAGCAGCGTTTCGGAGTTAAAGCTAAAGAGCAATTGAAGAAGATCAAGACTTCTATAGATGTCCTGGTTTTGACCGCTACTCCCATCCCGCGTACTTTATATATGAGCCTGATGGGCGCTAAAGACTTTTCCGTGATTAATACTCCTCCTCAAAATAGGTTGCCTATTAAGACGGTTGTGGTAGAATATGATTCAGATTTGATCGCCCAGGCGATTAAGCGCGAACTTAAGCGGGGCGGACAGGTGTTCTTTTTACATAACCGTATCCTTGACCTGGAAAAGGTCAGGGATAGAGTTGCTAAAAGTCTAGGGACAGGTGCACGGATATCAATAGCTCACGGTCAGATGCCGGCAAAGCAGTTAGAGCAGGTGATGCTGGATTTCATAAACGGAAATATTGATGTTCTGGTTTCGACGATGATTATTGAATCCGGGATCGATATCCCTAACGCTAATACTATAATTGTTAACAATGCGCATTGTTTTGGGCTGGCGGATTTGCATCAATTGCGCGGGAGGGTAGGCAGGTTTAACCGTTCGGCATACGCTTATTTTTTGATCGGCCACAATGAGCTGATCGAGCCGGTAGCCAGAAAGAGACTTCAAGCGATAGAGAATAATAGTGATTTGGGTTCAGGTTTTAATATCGCCATGGAGGATCTTGAGATCCGGGGGGCGGGAAACCTCCTGGGGCAAGAACAGCATGGTTTCATCGTAGCCGTGGGATTTGACCTCTACTGCCGGCTGCTTAAAGAGGCAATTGTCAATTTCAAGAAAGTAGGTGTTTTTAATGAGATACATAATTAGTTTTGCAGCGCTGGTATCTTTGTTATGTTGCTCCTTTAGCGGGGTTTACGCTCAGGATAAAATTGTGGCAGTGGTTAACAACGAAATCATTACGCAGAAAGACCTTAACGACTTCTTAAATTTTATACGGATGCAATATTCCCGGGAGCTAAGCGGAAAGGAACTGGAGGAGAAGGTGGGTTCGGTTAAACAGGACCTCTTGCAGCGCCTGATCGAGGATAGGATTATGCTTCAACAGGCAAAAGCCGAGAAAATGACTATTGAGCCGGCCAGGATAAAAGCCAAGGTTAACGAGATTAAGAGGCGCTATGCGTTAGAATCTGATTTCGAGCGAGATCTGGCCAGGCAAGGGCTGGTGCAGGCGGATTTAGAAAATAAGATCCGAGAGCAAATGCTTACCTATAATATCGTTGAGCAAAAGGTGCGCAGCAAAGTGGTGATCCGGCCTGACGAAGTAACCGATTTTTACAATAAAAATAAAAGTAAATTCATAAAGCCGGAGGAGCGGTTCCTGACGGTTATCGTCTCGCAGGATGAAAGCACTGCCAAAACATTGAGTTATTCTTTGCGTTTAGGTGAGAAAATTGAAAGTCTGGCTACCCGGTATACTTTTACGGCAGATACTCTTTCTGTCTCTCAGGGGCAAAGTCTGCGCAATGAAATTGAGGGCACTGTATTTAAATTAGGGTTATCTGAGATATCTGACCCGGTAAAGATCGATGGGCAATATTATATATTTATATTGGATGAAATCCTGCCCATCCGGCAAATGGATCTTGCCGAGTCCCAGGAGAAGGTCCAGGCTTATTTATTTGATAAGAAGCTGCAGGAAAAGTTAGCTAACTGGTTAGATGAAATTAAAAAACAATCCTATATCAAGATCCTTGAAAATTAGAGTAGGGCTTACAATAGGGGATCCTGCCGGCATAGGGCCAGCTATCACTCTCAAAGCGCTAAAACTACTAAAGGATAAAGCCGATTTTACGGTTATCGGAGATAGTTTTGTATTGGCTGAGGCAGCCAGGGTTTTAAAGGCAAGTTCTTTGCCCGCTCAACTCGTAGATCTAAAGAATGTGATGAGGAGAAGTTTTGTCTTTGGAAGGGTTAGCTCCCGGAATGGTTCAGCCTCCCTGGAGTATCTTGATACTGCCGTCAAACTCCTTAAAGATGAACGCCTGGATTGTTTAGTCACCTGTCCGATTTCGAAGGAAGCGATTAACCTAGCGGGCTCTAAATTTTCCGGCCATACAGAATACTTGGCTGACAGATTTAATTGCCGAGATCTGATCATGCTGCTCATCAATAATAAATTCAAGTTCAGCTTAGTCACCAGGCATATACCACTTAAGGATGCCTCCGATAATATTACTAAAAGTAAACTGGAAAATAACATTTTAAATACTGCTGAGGGTTTGAGGAAATTATTTTTAATCCCTAAGCCCAGGATCGTTGTTTGTGGATTTAATCCTCATGCTTCTGATAACGGAGTAATCGGAACAGAGGAGCTAAGAGTAATTAAGCCGGCGATTGCGGCTTTAAAAAGGAGACATGGTGCAACGGTTATAACCGGCCCGCTACCTGCGGATGTAGCGATTAAAGAAGCAGAGAAGGGGATTTTTGACTGTGTGATCGCTTTATATCATGATCAGGCGCTGATTCCTTTAAAGTTAACGGATTTTGATAGCGGTGTCAACCTTACCCTTGGCCTTCCTTTTGTTCGTACTTCTCCTTTGCATGGAACTGCTTTTGATCTGGCTGTAAAACCCGCATTAGCTAATCCGAATTCCCTTGTTTCTGCTATAGCACTTGCCATAAAATGTACATTAAACCAAAAAAAAGCTTAGGCCAGAATTTCATTGTTGATAAGAATATCCAGAGAAAAATAGTTTCTGCCTGTCAATTGTCCCAAGACGATATAGTATTGGAGATAGGGGCGGGAATGGGAGACCTGACAGAACAGCTGGCTCAAAGCGCAAAGGAGGTCTATGCCTTAGAGATAGACCAAAGGCTTTTTCCTGCGCTCAGGCAGCGGATAGGTTTATATCCCAATTGCCACTTGGTAAATGTAAATATACTGGAATTTGATATCCATAAATTCTTAAAAGAGAATCATATAAGGCAAAAAATAAAGATTATCGGTAATATACCTTATTATATATCCAGCCCGATTATCGAACATCTTATCCGCTATCGAGCTGATATCGATTCAGCCTTTATGACTGTGCAGAAAGAATTTGGCCGCAGGGTTAATGCTGGTTGCGGTTCAAAGGAATACGGATCATTTAGTTGCTTTGTGCAGTATCACGCCGAAAGCAGGATTATCTTTGAAATAAAGAAAGGAAGTTTTAAGCCCAGACCGAAAATCGATTCATCTTTGTTGGGTTTAAAGTTTAGAACGGTGCCACCGGTTGAAGTTCAAGATGAGGAAATTTTCTTTAAATTAATCCGCAGCTCTTTTGGCCAAAGAAGGAAGACCTTGAGAAATAGTCTGTCGGGTTGTCTTAGCCCGGATTTGCTCGAGGAATTTCTGAGAAGCCGGGGGATTGACAGGAATGTACGGCCGGAGGGTCTTTCGTTAGACGAGTTTGCCCGGATGAGTAATTATGTAGGGGCCAAGGGATATCCCCGGGGAAATATGGTATCTTAAAGGAATTAAAAAAAAGCTAAAAAAGCTCTTGACAAATATACAATCATAGTATAAACTTCTCTTTTACGTAAACATCTATTACAATAATATTTAGTTGGTAGTTTATAATCTCAAAGAGAGAATTGAATAATTTCTTGGTCTGTGGTTTTTTTTTGTTTAAAAGCTTATTCGACGGAGCGAATCCATTTCTGCTGGAGTAGCTCAGTTGGCAGAGCACGTCCTTGGTAAGGACGGGGTCACGAGTTCAATTCTCGTCTCCAGCTTTCGTAGATAACAAATACCCGCGCAATACTATTAAGCGGGGCATGAAGAATAAATATAAATATGCGTGAAACAATCACTTTAGAATGCACGGTTTGCAAAAATCGTAATTATACGACGAGTAAAAATAAAAAGTTGCATCAAGATAGGCTTGAGCTTAGTAAGTTCTGCAATTCCTGTCATAAACATACCCCGCATAAGGAAATTAAATAAGGTCTTGACTTATGGAGCGCAAAGCGCGACATAAGTAAATGGCCGAATTTATCCCGACGAATGCGTAAAAATTTAAATAAATTTTTACGCGGGTTATGAGTCGGGATAGAAATTGAAAAATTAAACTTAGGGGCGTCGGTTAATGGCAAACCAACGGTCTCCAAAACCGTGACTGCAGGTTCAAGTCCTGCCGCTCCTGTAGTTACAGGTTGGCAGAAGGGTTTTTGGATATGAATATAATAGCGAAACCGGTAAATTTTCTAAAAGAGGTTCGGGCTGAATTAGCCAAAGTTTCCTGGTCTACCAGAAAAGAACTTTTGGCTTCCACAGTTTTAGTAATTACGGTTACCGGAATAATGACAATTTTTATTGGGATAGTAGATCTGGGGTTATCCAGATTTCTAAGCGTGGTTTTTAAATGAAGAAATGGTACGTTGTACATACTCAGACCGGGATTGAAGAAAAGGTCAAAGCTTCTTTAGAGAAAAAGATCGCCTCAAGCGGTCTTAGCGAGTCTATTTCTAGCGTAGTTATCCCTACGGAACAGGTTTCGGAGGTCCGTTCCGGCAAGAAGAAAATCACCCAGAGAAAATTCTTCCCGGGGTATTTGTTGGTGGAGATGGATTTAAGCGAAGAGACCTATCTTTTTATTAAGAATTCACAGGGAGTTACGGGTTTTATCGGTTTAGGCCGTAAACCTGTGCCGCTTCCCCAAGATGAAGTAGATAGCATTCTTAAGCGTACCAAAGAAACTGCTGCTAAGCCTTCGCCAAAGATAGTCTTTGAAAAAGGCGAGCAGGTCAGGGTTAATGAGGGGCCATTTTTAAATTTCAACGGGGTGATTGAAGAAGTGTATCCTGAAAAAGGAAAAGTCAAGGTAAGTGTTTCTATATTTGGACGCTCTACGCCGGTGGAGTTAGAGTACTGGCAGGTGGAGAGGGTATAACTATGGCAAAAGCAATCAAGGCTCAGATTAAATTACACGTTCCGGCAGCACAGGCAAATCCTGCTCCTCCGGTTGGCCCTGCACTAGGTCAGCATGGCGTGAACATTATGCAGTTTTGCAAACAGTTCAATGACCAGACTAAGGGCAAAGACGGTTTAATCCTCCCGGTAGTTATCAGTGTTTTTGAGGATAGGACCTTTACCTTTATTATAAAGAGCCCGCCATCATCGATTTTACTGAAGAGGGCAGCCAATTTGGCTAAGGCATCAGGTATCAGCGGGAAAGAAACTATTGGCAAGGTAACCAAGAAACAGGTTGAGGAAATTGCCAAGCTTAAGCTTCCGGATTTAAATACTGCCAGCATGGAGCAGGCGATTAAAATCATTGAAGGTACCGCGCGCAGCATGGGGATCGCGGTTGAAGGATAAATATGAAAACATCCAGCAAGAGATATAAGGAATCGGTTAAGCAGGTTGAGCAGGACAAACTTTATCAGTTAAAGGAAGCGATCATTTTATTGAAAAAGCTGCCTAAACCAAAGTTTGACGGCTCAGTTGACCTGCATTTTAATTTAAGTGTTGATACTAAGAAAAGCGATCAAATGGTCCGCGGTACAGTGGTGCTTCCTCATGGGACTGGTAAGAAAGTCCGGGTGGCTGTATTCTGTAAAGGCGAACATGAACGTCAGGCCAGGGAAGCAAAAGCGGATTATATAGGTGGCATCGAGTTGATTGATAAGGTTGGTGCCGGTTTTCTTGATTTCGATTGCGCTATAGCTACTCCTGAAATGATGAAGGATTTGAGTAAATTAGGCAAGGTTCTAGGGCCACGCGGTTTGATGCCTTCTCCCAAAACCGGCACGGTTACCAACGATATAACTAAAGCCATAGAAGATGTGCGCAAGGGTAAAGTTGAGTTCCGTGTTGATAAGCAGGGTGGTATGCATCTGTCCGTAGGTAAGATCTCGTTCAGCGAGGATCAATTAAACGATAATGCTTCTAAGGTTGTCGAAGCAGTTAATGAATCCAGGCCTGCTTCAGTAAAAGGTAAATTTGTCAAGAGTTTGAGCATTGCTACTTCCATGAATCCGGGTTTAAGGATCAACTGTTAATAACATAAGGCAAAGCGAGTCTGTAAGATGAAAAAAATCGGATTATTAGTTAAAGAGACGTCAGAGAGCCGGATAAAGAACACTTTTAAAGAATCCAAGGGGCTTATCATTGTGAAATACTCCGGAGTAGCCAGCCCGGATATGAGTGGATTAAGGAAGACTCTTAAATCAGGCGGTTCAGATCTTTTTGTGGTCAAGAACAGTATTGCCAGAAGGGCGATGAAGGAATTAGGTTTAGATGAGCTGATCAAATCAATTGAGTCGCCTTGCGGGTTGATTTTCTTTAAGGATGAGCCGGTGGGTGTCTCAAAGATTCTATGCGATTTTCATAAAGAACATGAGAAACTGGTATTAGAAGGCGGTTTCCTGGAGGCGAAGGTATTAACTTCAAAGGACATCGAGGCTATGAGCAAGCTTCCGTCTAAGGATGTGCTTAGGGCTCAGGTAGTTTGTGCTTTGAATGGTCCGATTGTCAAGGTAGTTGTTGTATTGAATCAAACTTTAAAGAAATTCGTTTATTGCTTAGATCAAATCAAACAGAAAAAAACTAGCTAAAAAGGGAGGAATAAATGGCAACTGCAAAATTGGAAGAATTAATCAAGTCAATAGAGACAATGAGTGTTTTAGAGCTCTCAGACTTAGTTAAGGCTTTGGAAGAGAAATTTGGTGTAAGTGCGAATATGCCGATGGCTGCTGCTCCGGCTGCTGGTGCTGCTGCTCCGGCTGCTGCCGCAGAGGAAAAAAGCGTATTTACCGTTGTGCTGACTAACGCTGGCGCAAATAAAATCGCGGTTATAAAAGAAGTTCGTACTATCACTAATCTGGGCTTGAAAGAAGCCAAGGATTTAGTTGATGCTGCTCCTAAGCCAATCAAGGAGGGCGCTACTAAAGATGAAGCTGCTGAAATGAAGAAGAAATTAGAAGCCGCTGGTGCAACCGTAGAGTTAAAGTAAATATAATTAAGTATAAGTAAGTTTAAGTAAACCTAAGTAACTAAAACTAGGCTGAATCTAGCCATAAGGGATTATGAATAAACGTAAAAGCTTTGCCAAAATAAAAGAAGTTTACGATTTACCTAATCTTTTGGATGTACAACTGGATACTTATCGTGAATTTCTGCAGGTTGATGTTCCGGCAGATGGAAGAAAGAATCAGGGGTTGCAAGAAGTCTTTGGGGAGATTTTTCCCATTGAAAGTCCTGATCGCTCGGTAAAATTGGATTTTATCAGCTATTCTTTAGGTAAGCCTAAGTATACGATAAGCGAATCTAAAAATCGTTCATTAAGTTATGCCTCTCCGTTAAAGGTGAAGTTTCGCCTGACTACTCCCCGGGAAACAAAAGAGCAGGATGCTTATTTTGGCGAGATCCCTTTAATGACTGAGACCGGCACATTTATTATAAATGGCGACGAGCGCGTAGTAGTCAGCCAGTTGCAGCGTTCTCCCGGTGTATCTTTTGAAGAGGAGCTGCATCCGACGGGTAAGAAAATATTCTATGGTCGCGTTATCCCTTATCGCGGCGCATGGTTGGAATTTAAATATGATCTTACCGAGACAATCACCGCTTATGTTGACCGCCGCAGAAACTTTCCCGCAACCCAGATCTTAAGGATCCTTGGATTTTCTGAAGACAGCCAGATTTTTGCTGCTTTTGGTAAGGAGTATCCCGAGATCATCAATACCTTAAAGAAAGATTATACCAAGAATAAAGAAGAGGCATATCTTGATTTCTATCGCAAGATGCGGCCTACCGAACCGGTTACTAAAGAAGCTGCCGAAGGTCTATTTTACAGGTTATTCTTTGATCCTGCCAGATATGATTTAGAGAGGGCAGGACGTTTTATCCTCAACCGTAAATTAGGTATGGACGTATCCTTAGAGAAAAGAATACTCGATTCTGATACTGTGATCAAAGTAATCGAATACTTGATCAAGTTAAATACCGGTGAAGGAAAGATTGATGATATTGACCATTTAGGAAACCGCCGCGTAAAGAGTGTTGGTGAGCTGGTACAGAATCAGGTACGTATCGGACTTTCCCGGGTTGAGCGTTCGATCAAGGAAAGATTAAGTATTCTAGGTGAATTCGATAATCTGAATGTGCACTATCTGATTAACTCCAAGCTTTTGAGTAATCAGATTAGAGATTTCTTTGGCCGCAGCCAGTTGTCTCAGTTTATGGACCAGATCAATCCTTTGGCGGAGATGACTCATAAACGCCGTCTGAGTGCTTTGGGTCCCGGTGGTCTTTCTCGCGAAAGAGCGGGTTTTGAAGTTAGGGATATCCATCCTTCACATTATGGAAGGGTTTGTCCAATTGAGACTCCCGAAGGTCCGAATATCGGTTTGATCGCTTCCTTGAGCTGTTTTGCCCGGATCAACTCTTTAGGCCTGATTGAAACTCCTTATCGTAAAGTAGAAGATGGCCGCGTAACTAAGAAATTTGAATACCTAACTGCGGATATCGAAGAAGATAAGATTATTGCCCAGGCTGATGTTGCCTTAGATAGCGAGGGTAGATTCATAGATAAGTTTGTTACCTGTCGATATAGGGAAGATTTCCCCAAGGTCTTAGCAAAAGATGTGCAGTATATGGATGTTTCTGCCAAGCAGTTGGTTTCAGTGGCTGCGGCACTTATTCCTTTCTTAGAGCACGATGATGCAAACCGCGCGCTCATGGGTTCAAATATGCAACGCCAGGCTGTTCCTCTGATGATTACTGAGGCTCCTCTAGTTGGTACTGATATGGAGGCAAAAGTCGCCCAGGATTCCGGGACAGTGGTTCTTGCTGAAGAATCAGGAAAAGTAAGCAGTGTTGATGCCTCCTCGATTACCGTAGGCAAAAAGATCTATCATCTAAAGAAATTCCTGCGTACTAACGCGGATACCTCGATAAACCAGAGGCCATTGGTAAATTTAGGAGATAAGATAGAGCCGGGTCAGGCAATTGCCGACGGAATTGCTACTAAAGACGGTGAACTGGCCTTAGGGAAGAATATCCTGGTGGCTTTTATGCCTTGGAGAGGGTATAACTTTGAAGATGCTATTCTGGTTAGCGAGAAATTGATCAAGAGCGATACCTTTACCTCTATTCATATCGAAGAGTTTGAAATTGAAGCTGCTGAAACCAGACTGGGTAACGAAGAGATTACCCGGGATATTCCTAATGTAAGTGAAGAAGCATTGAGAAATTTGGATGAGGATGGGATTATCCGGGTTGGCGCAGAAGTAAGCGCTGGGGATATTCTGGTAGGTAAAATTACCCCTAAGACTGATTCTGAGCCTAGCCCTGAAGAAAGATTACTGCGGGCTATCTTTGGCGAAAAGGCTGGGGATGTTCGGGATACTTCCTTAGTTGTTCCTCCTGGGGTTGAAGGCGTGGTTATTGATGTACATGTCTTCCAGCGTAAAGACCGCGGCCGTAAGACCAAAGAAGAAAAGACCAAAGAATTGGCGAAAATCCGCGAACTCAAGGCCTACTATAAACAGGAAGTTGAGTTCTTGCAGATTGAAAAGACTGTGCGTTTAGCCCAGATCTTAGGTATAGATAAGAAGAAGGTTGAAAAATATGATTTCAGCGATAATGATGAAGCCAAGATCTTAGCTGCTTCTTTTGATGAACAGGTGCAGGAATTATTAGCTGAAGAAGAGCAAGAGATCGAGAAGGTGCGTCGGGGAGATGAATTGCCCACGGGTATCTTAAAGAGAGTCGTGGTGTATATTGCCACAAAGCGTAAGCTTTCCGAGGGGGATAAACTTGCTGGTCGTCATGGTAATAAAGGTGTGGTCGCCAGGATCATTCCTGAAGAAAATATGCCTTATATGCCTGATGGGACTCCGGTGGATATGGTTTTGAATCCGTTAGGCGTGCCTTCGCGTATGAACGTAGGTCAGATTTTGGAATGTCATTTAGGCTGGGCAGTGAAAGCTTTAGGATTAAACGTGAGTTGTCCGATATTTGACAGTGCTAAAGAGAGCGAGATTAAGGAGTTATTGAAGAAAGCGAATCTTCCCGAAGACGGCAAGATTACTCTCTATGATGGTTATAGCGGAGAGCCTTTTGACCAGAAAGTAACCGTCGGGTATATGTATATCCTGAAATTAATCCATCTGGTCGACGAAAAGATACATGCTCGTTCTATCGGCCCGTATTCCTTGGTCACTCAGCAGCCTTTAGGCGGTAAAGCCCAATTCGGCGGTCAGAGGTTAGGTGAGATGGAAGTTTGGGCATTAGAGGCTTATGGCGCGGCATTTACCTTACAAGAAATGCTTACGGTAAAAAGCGACGATGTCAGCGGAAGGACGCGCATCTATGAGGCAATAGTTAAGGGTGAACAGCGCCTAACCCATGGGACTCCAGAGTCATTTAATGTTTTAATCAAAGAGTTACAAGGCTTATGCCTTGATATCAAAACAGAAAAGGCCAAATAATGGAAGAGATCGTCTCATTTGATAGTATTTCAATTAAGATCGCCAGCCCTCAGGTAATCAAGCTTTGGTCTAAGGGTGAGGTTAAGAAAGCAGAGACTATTAATTATCGTACATTGAAGCCGGAAAAAGACGGGCTATTTTGCGAAAAGATCTTTGGACCGGTGCGTGACTGGGAATGTAACTGCGGTAAATATAAAGGCATTAAATTTAAGGGGATTACCTGCGACCGTTGCGGCGTGACTGTGGATCGTTCATCCGTTAGACGCGAACGTATGGGCCATATCGATTTAGCTACTCCGGTTACCCATATCTGGTTTTTTAAGGCTGTGCCTTCCCGGATGAGTGCCTTATTGGATATCGGACTGAGGGATTTAGAGAGGATTATCTATTATGAGGAGTATGTGGTTGTCGATCCGGGCAATACTCCTTTAAAGAAAAAAGAGCTGCTTACTGATGAACAGTACCAGGAAGCATTAAATAAATACGGCACTAATTTCAAAGCTAAGATCGGAGCTGAAGCGATAGTCGAGCTCTTGAAGGAATTAGACTTAGATGTAGTTTGCCGTAAGCTCAGAAAAGATTTAGAGAAATCCAAGGATGTTTTAAGCAATCGTAAGGCTATTAAGAGCCTGAAGATCGTTGAAGATTTTAAGAAAAGCGGCAATAAACCGGAATGGATGATTTTAAGTATCCTGCCGGTTATTCCTCCGGATTTACGTCCCTTAGTCCCGCTTGAGGGTGGCAGGTTTGCGACCAGCGACCTGAATGATCTATACCGCAGGGTTATCAATCGTAATAACCGTTTAAGAAAGTTGATGGAATTAAGCGCTCCCGAAATTATCATACGTAATGAAAAACGTATGCTTCAGGAAGCTGTGGATGCGCTTTTGGATAATGGCCGTCATGGTAAACCTGTAAATGGGGCTAACAATCGTCCGTTAAAATCCCTTTCCGATATGCTGAAAGGAAAACAGGGCAGGTTTAGGCAGAATCTTCTCGGTAAGCGCGTGGATTATTCCGGTCGTTCAGTTATCGTTGTCGGCCCGGAATTGAAACTTCATGAATGTGGTCTTCCTAAACAGATGGCCCTGGAGTTATTCGAGCCTTTCATCATCAAAAAATTAAGAGAAAAAGGTTTTGTCCATACGATCAAGGGCGCCCGCCGTATGGTCGAACGCGGTAAGATCGAGGTTTGGGATATCCTGGATGAGGTTATCAAAGATCATCCGGTTATGCTTAACCGTGCTCCTACTTTGCACCGCTTGGGTATCCAGGCGTTCCAGCCGTTATTAATCGAAGGGAAATCAATAAAGATCCATCCTTTAGTCTGTACTGCTTTTAACGCGGACTTTGATGGTGATCAGATGGCCGTGCATGTACCATTGTCTCTGGAGTCACAGTTAGAGACTAAGGTGCTGATTATGGCTATAAATAATATATTTTCTCCGGCTGATGGCCGTCCGGTGATTTCTCCGACTCAGGATATTATCCTGGGCGTTTCATATTTGAGTAAAGAGAAGCCAGGTGCATTAGGCGAAGGAAAAGTATTTTCCAGCGCTGATGAAGTATTAGTAGCTTATGATGATAAATCTGTGGAGCTACACGCTAAGATAAAATTCCGGGTTGATGCCCTTTATGATTTTGACCAGAAGAATGTTGTCAACGGAAGGCAGATGATTACTACTACCGTCGGCCGTATAATATTTAACCAGGTTTTGCCCGCTGAATTCGGATTCGTTAACCGGGAATTAAATAAGGGCAGGGTTAGCGATATCGTTTTAAGCTGCTATAAGAGGTTTGGGCATGGGGTAACCATAAAGTTGTTAGACGATATAAAACGTTTAGGTTTTGAGATGGGTACCTTAGGCGGTATTTCCATCGGTATAGATGATATGACTGTTCCGGTTGAGAAGCTGGAGGTTCTAAAGGAATCTAAAGAAGAAGTGGCCAAAGTAGAAGATCAATACCGCAAAGGTATAATTACCGATAGTGAACGTAAATCCAAGGTTATTGATATCTGGACACATACAACGGATAAGATATCAGATCTATTGTTTAAAGGAATGCATCCGTTTAATCCTATTTTTATGATGGCTGATTCTGGTGCTCGTGGTTCGCGCCTGCAGGTCCGGCAGCTTGCCGGTATGCGTGGTTTGATGGCTAAACCTAGCGGTGAAATCATCGAGAATCCGATCACTGCAAATTTCCGCGAAGGTCTAAATGTTTTAGAGTATTTTATCTCCACACATGGTGCGCGTAAGGGCTTGGCTGATACCGCTCTTAAAACCGCCGATGCAGGTTACTTAACCCGCAGGCTGGTTGATGTAGCTCAAGAGGTTATTGTCTGTGAAGATGATTGCGGCACGCTTAACGGTATTACGGTTGCGGCAATTGTTGAAGGCGATGAAGAGGTGGTTAGTCTTAAAGATAGGATTATCGGAAGGGTGGCCTTGGATAACGTAGTCGATATTATTACCGACGAGATTATTGTTGAACAGGGGCATGAGATTACTGAAGAGAAGGCCGAACAGATAGAAAGATTAGGTATCGAGAAGATCCGAATCCGTAGTGTTTTAACTTGTGAATCCGGAAGAGGTGTTTGTGCAAGATGCTATGGCCGTAATCTTTCTACCGGCAGGTTGATCGAGCTGGGAGAGGCGATCGGAGTTGTGGCTGCCCAGAGTATCGGCGAGCCTGGTACACAGCTGACCATGAGAACTTTCCATATCGGAGGTACAGCTTCCAGGACAATCGAACAGTCATTCATTAAGTCTAAAAATGATGGTATAGTTAAATATCACAGCTTAAGGGTTACGCTAAAGAATAAGGAGAATGTAGCTTTAAACCGAAACGGCGCAATCAGTATTAATGATGTCCAGGGGCGTGAACTTGAGCGTTACCCGGTTCCTCAAGGTGCATTCATCACCATTCTTGACGGTGAAGAGGTTAAGAAGGGTGTGGTTTTTGTCCGCTGGGATCCGTATACCTTGCCGGTTCTTACCGAAGTTGGCGGTATTGTGCGTTTCGAGGATTTGCGCGAGAATATTACTATGCGTGATGAGCTCAATCCGGTTACAAAGTTAACTGAGCGCGTGGTTGTTGAACATAAGCCGGAGTATCATCCGCAGGTGGTTATCATTGATGATAAAAAAGAAGTTCTGGGTATTTATCCTATTCCGATCGGTGCTCATATTATCGTCAAAGATGGCGAACGGGTAGGCGGTGGAGATCTTTTGGCGAAGATCCCGCGTACAGTAGTCAAGACTCGTGATATTACCGGAGGTCTTCCGCGCGTGGCAGAGCTTTTCGAAGCCAGACGTCCTAAGGATCCGGCAGTTATCAGCGAAATTGATGGGTTTGTTGAATTTGGCGAAACCAAGAAAAGTCAGCGCGTAATTATCGTCAAGTCGGTTACCGGGATGTCCCGTGAATATATTATTCCCCATGGTAAACATCCCAATGTTTATAAGGGTGATAAGGTTACCGCTGGTCAGCAGCTTACTGATGGGCCGGTTGTTTTGCAGGATATCTTGAGTGTTTGCGGCGATAAGGTTTTGCAGGAATACCTAGTAAATGAGGTTCAGGAAGTTTATCGTCTGCAGGGTGTGCGTATAAATGATAAGCATATCGAAGTAATTATCCGTCAGATGCTTAAAAAGGTCAGGGTTGAGGATCCGGGCGATACGGAATTCCTGGCTACTCAACAGGTAGATAAGTGGGTCTTCCAGAAGGAGAATACCCGGGTAATTAAAAAAGGCGGCAAGCCTGCTCAGGCTACCCCGTTACTTTTAGGTATAACCAAGGCTTCTCTTACTACGGAAAGTTTTATCTCCGCAGCCAGCTTCCAGGAGACAACACGTGTTTTGACCGAAGCAGCTACTAGTGGAAAGCGCGATGAGCTATTCGGCTTAAAAGAGAATGTTATCGTGGGGCACTTGATCCCGGCAGGTACAGGATTCAAGGCTCACCGTGATATCGAAGTAGTAAAATCAGGCGCAGAAAATAGCGCAGAGAAGAAAGAGGAAAAGGAATAATCTATGCCCACAATTGCTCAATTAATCAGGTTTGGAAGAGTCTCCAAGAAAAAGAGAAGTAAATCTCCGGCATTAAAGAATTGCCCGCAGAGAAGAGGTGTTTGTCTTCAGGTGCGTACCATGACGCCTAAGAAGCCCAACTCTGCTTTAAGAAAGATTGCCAGGGTTAGACTTACCACCGGTATCGAGGTCACTGCTTATATCCCCGGAGAAGGGCATAATCTTCAGGAGCACTCCATTGTTTTAGTCAGGGGCGGCAGGGTCAAGGATTTACCCGGCGTGCGTTATCATATTGTAAGAGGTACGTTGGATGCTTCAGGGGTGAATGCGCGTAGAAGGTCGCGTTCAAAATACGGGGCAAAGAAACCAAAGGATAAATAATGAGAAGAAGAAAAGCGCAAGAAAAAGTTATTTTAGCAGATCCTAAATTTAACAGTAAAATAGTTGCCAAGTTTATCAATATGGTTATGGTTGAGGGGAAGAAGGCCGTGGCAGAAAAGTTGGTTTACAGTGCCTTTGATATTGCCCAGAAGAATTTGAATGAACAGGATATACTTAAAGTTTTCTATAAGGCATTGGATAATGCCCGGCCGCGTTTGGAAGTAAAACCCCGCAGGGTCGGCGGCGCGACTTATCAGGTTCCTATAGAAGTCAGACAGGAACGTGGTACTTCTATCGCTTTACGTTGGATCAGGGACTTTGCCCAGCATAGAAAAGGCAAGCCGATGCAGGAGAAATTGGCGGATGAGATTATTTCTGCTTATAAAGGTGAAGGTTCAGCTATAAAGAAAAGAGATGATACGCATAAGATGGCCGAATCGAATAAGGCCTATGCGCATTTCCGCTGGTAAAAGGTAAAATATGAGAAGAATACCGTTAGATAAAATCAGGAACATTGGAATTATCGCACATATCGACGCTGGAAAAACTACAACCAGCGAGCGTATACTTTATTACACCGGAAAAAATTATAAAATCGGGGAGGTCCATGACGGGGCAGCAACTATGGACTGGATGGTTCAGGAGCAGGAGAGAGGCATTACGATCACTGCTGCAGCTACTACTTGTAGCTGGAAAGGCATAACCATCAACCTCATCGATACACCCGGACACGTTGATTTTACCATTGAAGTGGAACGCTCACTGAAGGTCTTGGATGGTGCAGTAGTAGTTTTCTGCAGCGTCGGTGGAGTTCAGCCGCAATCAGAAACCGTATGGCGTCAGGCAGACCGTTATAGCGTGCCTCGTCTGGCATTTGTAAATAAAATGGACCGTACCGGCTCGGATTTCCTGGGCGTAGTAGATCAGATGCGCGAAAGATTAGGGGCCAATGTTGCCGCTATCCAGTTACCTGTAGGTAAGGAAGCTAATTTTAACGGCATAGTTGACCTGGTGGAGAAAAGGCTGATTCATTACAAAGATGAAATGGGGAAAGAGATTGAAGAGAAGGAAGTCCCCGAGGATATGCTGGCAGATTTTGAAAAATATCGCTTAATCCTGGTCGAAAAAGTTGCCGAAGGTGATGATTTGATCATGGAGGATTATCTGGCAGGTAAGACAGTTACTAATGAGGAATTAAAGAAAGCCATCCGTCGGACTTGTATTGCTAATAAATTTGTGCCTGTGCTTTGCGGTACGGCTTTTAAGAATAAAGGGGTACAGCTGGTTTTAGACGCGGTAAAGGATTATCTTCCTTCTCCGGTTGAAGTGCCTGCAGTCAAAGGTACCAATCCGGATAGCGGCGAGTTTGAAGAGGTTGTTGCCGATGACAAGAGTCCGTTTACCGCTTTATGTTTTAAGGTAGCAACTGATCCTTTTGTCGGTAAAATTTATTTTACCAGGGTATATTCCGGAACCCTTACCTCCGGTACATATATTTATAACGCCAGTAAGCGTCAGAGGGAGAGGGTTACCAAGATTGTCAAGATGCACGCTAACCATCAGGAAGTAACCGAGAGTATCGCTACGGGAGATATTGCGGCGTTGGTGGGTTTAAAAGATACCAAAACCGGCGATACTCTATGCATGGAAAAGAATCCCATCCTTATTGAAGCGATGCGTTTTCCGGAACCGGTTATCCAGCAAGCGATTGAACCTAAATCAAAGGATGCTCAGGAAAAATTGGGTTTAGCTATGCATAAGCTGGAAGATGAAGATCCATCATTCAGGGTTACCTATAATCAGGAAACCGGACAGACTTTAATTGCCGGTATGGGGCAATTGCATTTGGAAATTATCGTAGACAGGATCTTACGCGAATTCAATGTAGAGGCCCAGGTGGGTGCTCCGCAGGTGGCCTATCGCGAAACAATCAGAAAGAGTGTTTCTAGTGTTGGGAAATTTATTTCACAATCCGGTGGCCGCGGACAATACGGCCACTGTGTTATAGAGATGGGCCCGCAGGAAACTCCCGGCACAGGGATTACCTTCGAAGATAAAATTAAAAGCGGGGCTATTCCGCGTGAATTTATTCCCGCAGTAAAACAGGGAATAATGGGTGCGGCAAAGAACGGAGTTTTAGCCGGTTATCCGGTTACCGATATCAATGTTGTATTAGTTGACGGATCATTTCATGAAGTTGATTCTTCAGAGTTGGCATTTAAAATGGCTGGTTCTATTGCTTTTCAGGATGGGATGAGAAAAGCCAATCCGGTTTTGTTGGAACCGATTATGGATATTGAAGTGACTGTCCCTGAAGAGTTCATGGGGCAGATCATCGGCGATCTTTCTTCGCGGCGTGCAAAAATTATTGCCCTCGGCCAGAGATTAAATTTACGTACCATCCGAGCGAACGTTCCGTTGTCCGAAGTTTTTAATTATGCAACTATAACAAGATCCTTGACACAAGGCCGCGCATCGTATACAATGGAACCTTCCTTTTACAGCGAGGTTCCTGCGCATGTAGCGGAAAAAATAGTTTCAGGATCAGCGAATACAGGCGCAAGAAAAACTTTTTAAAAAAATAGGAGGACTAAAAAATGGCTAAAGAGAAATTTGTAAGAAGTAAACCACATGTAAATATTGGAACCATCGGTCATATTGATCATGGTAAGACTACACTTACTGCCGCCATCTGTAATGTTTTATCAAAACTCGGTAAAGCTGCACACAGGGATTATGCGGATATCGCTAAAGGTGGAACAGTCAGGGATGATACAAAGGTAGTTACTATCTCAGTTGCCCACGTCGAATACGAAACAGATTCCCGTCATTATGCGCATATCGATTGTCCGGGCCACGCTGATTATATCAAGAATATGATTACCGGCGCAGCCCAGATGGACGGCGCGATCCTGGTAGTCTCAGCTGCTGACGGCCCTATGCCTCAGACTAGAGAGCATATTCTTTTAGCCCGTCAGGTTAATGTCCCGGCTATGGTTGTATTTATGAACAAATGCGATTTGGTAGATGATAAAGAGCTTTTGGATCTGGTAGAGATGGAGATTAGAGAGCTTTTAACTAAATATGGCTATCCGGGAGATAAAACTCCGATTATCCGCGGTAGCGCAAATAAGGCTTATTCTGCTCCGGATGCTACTAGCCCGGATGCCAAGCCGATTTTGGATTTAATGAAAGCGGTAGATGAATTTATTCCTTTGCCCCCCAGAGAATTGGATAAGCCTTTGCTTATGGCAGTGGAAGATGTTTTTAGTATCGAAGGCAGGGGTACCGTGGGTACAGGAAGGATTGAACGTGGCAAGGTAAAGGTTGGCGAAGAAGTTGAGATTATCGGTTTAAGGCCAGAAGCAAAGAAGTCAGTAGTTACCGGAATTGAAATGTTCCGTAAGCTGCTTGATGAGGGCCATGCCGGTGACAATGTCGGTTTGCTTTTAAGAGGCGTGGAAAAGAAAGATATTGAACGCGGGATGGTTATTGCTGCCCCCAAATCAATTCTTCCCCATACAAAATTCAAGGCCCAGGTTTATATCCTGACTAAAGAAGAAGGCGGAAGGCATACCCCATTCTTTAAAGGATACCGGCCGCAGTTCTATTTCCGCACTACTGATGTTACCGGATCAGCTGTTCTTCCTACAGGGGTGGAAATGGTTATGCCCGGCGATAATGTGGTCCTGGAAGTAGAATTAATTACTCCCATCGCTATGGAGAAGGAATCGCGTTTTGCCATCCGTGAAGGTGGACACACTGTGGGTGCAGGCGTAGTTACGGAGATCATTGCATAAATAGATGAATACTCAGAAGATTCGGATTAAGTTAAAAGCCTATGATCACCGGCTTTTGGATCAGGCAGTAATAGAGATTGTGGATACTGTTAAGCGTACCGGGGCTAAGATTTCCGGCCCCGTGCCGCTTCCTACTAAACGTGAGATTTATACAGTACTGCGTTCTCCTCATGTTGACAAGAAGTCACGTGAACAGTTTGATTTATCTACCCATAAGCGCCTTATTGACATCTTTGAACCCACAGCTAAGACCATCGATTCATTAAGGAAATTGAATTTGCCCGCAGGTGTGGATGTAGAGATCAAGTAGTAAATCAACCCATTCGACAAGCTCAAGAAAACCCAAAGTGTTAGGGTTGTCACTGAGCGAGGAGAATGTGTCAAAAACGGATAAAAAAATGATAGGTTTAATTGGTAAAAAAATTGGGATGACTCAAGTTTTTGCGGCGGATAACTCTCAGGTCGGAGTTACGGCTATAGAGGCTGGCCCTTGTCCTGTTTTAATGGTTAAGGATAAGAATATTCAACTTGGTTTTGAAGGGGTGTCTGAGAAAAAGATTAAGAAACCCCAGGCGGGATTATTCAAGAAATTGAATATCCCTGCGCGTAAGGTAATTAAAGAGCTTTCCAAAGAAGCAAATGTTGAATATAAGCCTGGAGATGAGCTTAAGGTTGATCTTTTCACCGAGGGTGATTTTGTAGATGTCAGCGGTATCTCTATTGGCAAGAGTTTTGCCGGCGGTATGAAGCGTTGGCATTGGAAGGGTGGGCCAAGGACACATGGTTCGACTTCACACCGCAGGGTTGGTTCCATCGGTTCCAGTACTACTCCCGGTCGTGTATTTCGCGGACATAATATGCCGGGACATATGGGTAACGCAAAGGTTACAGTTCAAAACCTGAAAGTCGTAAAGGTGGATTTAGCAAATAACCTTCTTTTGGTTGAAGGGGCAGTTCCTGGTCATAAGAATGGTTATTTGGTTATTACTAAGGCCAAGAAAAAGGCAAACAAGAAAGTAGCGGTTAAGAAATAATATGTTTACTCTACCTGTATATAATAGCGAAGGCAAGGAAATTGATACGATAAAACTCAATGCTGATATCTTTGACGGCTCTCAAAATAGCGATTGCCTGCATCAGGCCATTGAGGCTTACAAAGCTAATCAAAGAAAAGGATTAGCTGCGACTAAGACCCGCGGAGAAGTTTCCGGCGGAGGTAAGAAGCCCTGGAAACAAAAAGGCACGGGCCGCGCCCGCGTAGGTTCTACGCGTTCTCCTTTATGGAGGCATGGCGGCGTGGTTTTTGGGCCTCACCCCAGGGATTTTTCTTATGAACTTCCACAAAAGATCAAGGCGCTTGCCTTAAAAACAAGTTTAAATACCAGACTCAAGGAAAATAATTTCCTGATCCTGGATGAATTTAAGGTTGAGTCTCCGAAGACAAAGCTAGCGGTAAATATATTAACCAACCTTAAATTATTCTCTCCTAAGCTAAAGAAAGAAAGAAAAGTTTTATTTTTAACGCATAAACTGGATGCCGACCTGAAGAAGGCATTAAAGAATATCAGCTTCTTAACTGTGGATTTAGCTAAAGATTGCCACGCTTACGAGGTAATGAACAACCAGAAGCTGCTGATTACCAAGGCCGGCTTAAGCGATTTGACTGAGAGGTTAAAGTAATGGGTACTAATCCGATTGTAATCAAGGCGCTTTTACAGACTGAAAAATCCAGCACCTACCAGCCAAGCGGTAAATATCTTTTTCTGGTAGTCAATTCTGCTAATAAAATACAGATTAAAAAAGCTGTTGAGCAGGCATATAAGGTGAAGGTAAAGAATGTAAATACTTTTGTTTCTGCCGGCAAGTTAAAAAGGGTAAGGCATCAACTTGGTCGGACATCAGATACCAAGAAAGCCGTCGTTACTTTAGCAGCTGGTCAGAAAATCGAAGTTCAGTAAATAGGATCCAGTATATAGAGCGTAAGTAAAACAAAAAAAGAAAGAATATAAATGGGAACAATAAAATTTAAACCGACAACACCATCAAGAAGGCATATGAGCGGTCCGGATTTTGCCGAGATTACCAAACATACGCCCGAGCGGTCTTTGTTATTGCCGCTTAAGAAAACCGGCGGAAGAAATTCCTACGGTCGCATAACTACCAGGCATATCGGCGGCGGGCATAAAAGGATGCTGCGGATAGTTGATTTTAAGCGTGATATATATGATCAGCCGGCAAAGGTTTTGGGTATCGAATATGATCCTAACCGTTCAGCCAGAATCGCTTTAGTGGAGTATCCGAATAAAGAGAAACGCTATATCATCGCTCCGGTCGGTCTTAACGTAGAAGATATAATTATTTCCAGCAACCAGAAGGATGTGGATATCAAGGTTGGCAATTGCCTGCTGATCCGCAATATCCCTTCCGGTACACTGATCCATAATATTGAATTGTTTAAAGGTAAGGGGGGTCAGATTGTCCGCGGAGCAGGCACCAGTGCGCAGATAATGGCAAAAGAAGGTGATTTTGCCCATGTCCGACTTCCTTCCGGAGAAGTAAGATTGATAAGCTTAGATTGTCATGCGACTATCGGCCAGATCGGTAACATAGAGCATGAATCGCTGATTTTAGGTAAGGCAGGTAAAAATCGCTGGTTGGGTATTAAACCTTCAGTAAGAGGCGTAGTGATGAATCCTTTTGACCATCCGCACGGCGGAGGCGAAGGTAAATCAGGCCAGGGTAATCCTCATCCGGTTACTCCTTGGGGCAAACCGACTAAAGGTTACAGGACGAGAAACCGCAAAAAGTATTCTAACAAATTTATTATAAAGAGAAGGAAACCATAATTATGCCACGCTCATTAAAAAAGGGTCCATATATCGAAGAAAGTTTATTGAAAAAGGTCGAGAAGCATGTGAAGAGCGGGGATCGTCAGGCAATCAAGACTTGGAGCCGTCGTTCAACCATTATCCCTGATTTTGTGGGTTTGACCTTCGCGGTTTATGACGGTAAAAGGCATAATCCGGTTTTTATCACCGAGAATATGGTTGGCCATAAATTAGGTGAGTTTTCCCCCTCGAGAATATTCAGAAAACATGGTGGTATAAAGGCTAAGAAGGCCCTGGAGAAGACATAAGATGATTTCAAAGGCTGAAGGGAAATTTTTACGGGTTTCACCAAGTAAGGTCCGGCTGGTTATGGATCTTATCCGTGGTAAAGATGCATCTGAGGCACAGAGCATCCTGTTGCATTTAAACAAGAGACCTAAAGAATATCTGATTAAAATATTGAAATCCGCGATTGCTAATGCTAAGGTCAAGGGTTTTGGGATAGAGAAATTGTATGTTTCAAAGATTGCTTGTAACCCAGGGCCGATGTGGAAGAGATTTAAGGCCGCTGCTTTTGGACGGGCTGCATCAATAGTAAAACGTACCGCGCATATAAAAATTGAATTGGATTTAAAACCTGGAGAATAATTTATGGGTCATAAAGTAAGTCCTTTGGTATTAAGGATTGGTTTTATAAGACAGTGGAATTCGCGTTGGTTTGCCAAAGCCAAAGATTTTCCTCTTTTTATCCAGCAGGATGTTAAGATCAGAAAATTCATCAAAAGTAAATTCAAGCAGGCAGCGATTTCCAAGATTGTTGTTGAGAGATTAGCGGAGAAAATCAGGATCCGCATATTCTCCGCCCGCCCGGGAATTATTATCGGTCGGCATGGTTCGGATATTGAGCGTCTGCGTTCAGATCTAAACAGTTTGGTCAAGAATGAACTTTCTATAGATATACATGAAATAAATAATCCTGCTTGGGATGCGCAATTGGTAGCTGAGAATATCGCCTTGCAGCAGGAAAAGAGGATTGCTTTTCGCCGTGCTGTTAAAAGGGCTATGGAACAGTCTATCGCCTCTGGGGTAAAAGGGATAAGGGTAAGTTGCTCTGGCCGGCTTAATGGCGCAGAGATGGGGCGCAGGGAAACTTATAAGATTGGTTCGGTTCCTTTACAGACTTTGCGTGCGGATATTGATTATGGTTTTGCCGAAGCCCTGACTACTTATGGTTTGATCGGGGTTAAGGTTTGGATTTATAAAGGCGATGTTTTAGGTAAACAATTCATACAGGAAGAGACAAAGACAGCAGGCCAGCAACAGCAGTCAAAAGAACAGTTCAGGCCTCAGAGATAATACTAGAGTTAGGAGTAGTAAGATATGGTTTTAATGCCAAAAAGGGTTAAGTATCGTAAATTGCAAAAAGGGCAAAGGCGCGGGATAGCCACCAGCGGAGCGTATTTGTCTTATGGGGAATTCGGTTTAAAGTCATTGGAGAATGGCTGGGTCAAGAACAACCAGATTGAAGCGGTGCGCGTTATTCTGGCGCGTCAGTTGCATAAGGGCGGTAAGCTTTGGATCAGGATCTTTCCGGATAAATCTATAACCAAGAAACCGGCAGAAGTGCGTATGGGTAAAGGAAAAGGGGATCTCGACCATTGGGTTTGCGTGGTTAAAAGAGGCCGTATCCTTTTTGAGTTAGGTGGGGTTCCCGAGGAATATGCCAAGGCTTGTTTTCGCATGGCGGCTTTCAAGATCCCTCTACGTACTAAATTTGTAACCAGGGCACATAAATAATATGAAAACAGAAGAGTTGAGAAATTTATCGGAAGATGAGTTGTTGGTAAAAGAGAAGGCTTTGTATGACGAGTTAGCCAAGTTGAATGCTCAGCGTTATACGGGCAGCGTAGAGAAACCGCACAAGTTTGGCTTGATTAGACAGGATATTGCTCGGATCAGGACAATCTTAAAAGAGAAGAAAGATAAATAAGATGGGTAGGCAAAAAGAGTTTAGCGGAGTGGTGATTAGCGACAAGATGCAGAAGACTGTAGTTGTAAGGACCATGCATTTAGGCAGGCATGCGAAATATTCTAAGACGGTAAAGCTGCATAATAAATTCAAGGCTCATGATGAAAAGGGCATTGCAAAGCTGGGGGATACGGTAAGGATTGTTGAAAGTCGCCCTTTGTCAAAAGATAAGCGTTTCATCGTTAAGGAAGTATTAAAGAAGTTCCATAAGGTTGAGATTACTCCCGAGGAGATTGCATAAATGATTCAACTACGTACTATTTTGGATGTTGCGGATAATACCGGTGCGCGCAGGGCGGCAATGATCGCTACCTTAGGCAAGAAGGGAAGTTTTAATGCCGAGATCGGGGATGTGATTAATGTGAACATCAAGGAATCCATACCTGGGGCGGCGGTAAAAAAGGGCGAGAAAGCCCGGGCGGTAATTGTTCGTACTAAGCATGACATAAGAAGAGCGGATGGTTCGATATTGCGCTTTGACCGTAATGCCATAGTGATTATCGACGAAAAAGATAATCCCCGGGGTACGCGCGTATTCGGGCCGGTTGCCCGTGAGTTAAGGGACAGAAATTTTAATAAAATAATTTCTTTAGCACCAGAGGTAATTTAATGCAAAAAATCAAAAAGAATGATATCGTCCAGATAATTAAAGGTAAGGACAAAGGCAAGCAGGGTAAGGTAATCAATGTGATTGAGGATGGCGCGCGGGCTTTAGTCGAAGGTTTAAATCTTGCTAAAAAACATAAGCGTCAGAGCCGCCAGGATCAAAAAGGCGGGATAGTATCGATTGAAATGCCGGTGAGTATTTCTAACCTTATGCTTTTCTGTAAGCATTGCTCTAAACCCAGCCGCATAGGGGTAATGATATTAAAGGACGGTACAAAATCCAGGTTTTGCAAGAGTTGTAAAGGGGCACTGTAAGGAAGGTATATAGTAGGTAGATATAGGTAAAACGCAAGAGTTTGACAGAATAAAGGAAAAGATGATTCCAAGACTATTAGAAAAATACAGAAACGAGATTGCGCCAAAGCTGATGCAGGATTTTAAGATCAAGAATAAAATGGCTGTGCCTGCAGTAGTTAAAATTGTAGTGAATATGGGGATCGGCGAAGGTACTCAGGATATTAAGATGTTGGAAAAAGCCGCTGAGGAATTGGCCAATATAACTGGACAGAAACCGATTGTCCGCAGAGCAAAGAAAGCAATCGCTAATTTTAAAGTCAGGCAGGGCCAGGCAGTCGGGGTAAAGGTGACTTTAAGAAAAGCTATGATGTATGAGTTTATGGATCGCTTGTTAAATGTTTCTTTACCGCGTATCCGTGATTTCCGTGGTGTCTCCCGGGATTCTTTTGACAAGGCGAATAATTACACCTTGGGGTTAAGCGAGCAGATAATATTCCCGGAGATTGAATATGATAAGATTACCCGTACTCAGGGCATGGATATTACCTTTGTGATTAAAAACGCCAAGAGTGTCGATCAGGCAAGGGCGATGCTAAAATATTTTGGTATGCCCTTTAAGGATAAGGAATAATAATGGCAAAGAATTCTCAAATCGCTAGATGGAAAAGGCCGGCAAAATTTTCAACCCGCAAATATAACCGCTGTTCAATTTGCGGAAGGAGTAATGGTTACTTAAGAAGGTTCCAACTTTGCAGGATTTGTTTCCGGGAACTGGCCTGGCAGGGGCTTATCCCTGGTGTGAAAAAGGCGAGTTGGTAGATACGAAATACTTTGCCTGTTCGGCAAAGTATTAATTCACGCATTGACTTACTCACACTGTCGCGTTCGTAAGTCAAATGTTCATTAAAATGGGGGTTAAATGTCAAGAACAGATTTAATTGCAGATGTTTTTACGATTATACGCAACGCTATCATTATCAAGAGAGATGTTGTGGATTTGCCGGCATCTAATAATATAAAATCAATTATAGCTATACTTAAAGATAACGGGTATATTGATAATTTTAAGCTGATTGAAGATAAAAAGCAGGGGGTGGTCAGGGTTTATCTAAAGTATACTGCTGGAAAATCGGCTATTCGTAACTTAAAGCGTATTTCTAAACCCGGATTGAGGGTTTATGTTCCAGGAAAAAAGGTGCCTTCAGTTTTAAGAGGCAGGGGATTGGCGATTATTTCAACATCTCAAGGTGTAGTTACCGATAAAGAAGCCAGGGAAAAGAGTATAGGCGGGGAAGTTATCGGATATGTTTGGTAAGGCGCCCCGCGCTTATGGCACCCAACGCTAATAAGGGATTGCGTTGGTGTGCGCAGGTCAGCGCAAGTTGTGCGGGTGTCCTCTATTTGAGGAAAAAATAAATGTCTAGAATCGGGAAAAAGCTGGTAGTAATACCAAAGGAAGTAAAAATTGAAGTTAAGGATGGGGTAGTTTTTGTTGAAGGACCGAAAGGCAAGATCAGCCGTAAGTTATCCGATCGTATCAGCATAGAAATTAAGGATAGTCAACTTTTTGTTAAAAGGGTATCTGATACGAAAGTAGATAGATCTATGCATGGACTTTTCCGTGCCCTGATTGTAAATATGGTCAAGGGTGTAACTGAAGGATATGTCAAGGAGCTTGAGATTCAGGGGGTAGGTTTTAAAGCCGCGGTAGCCGGAGACAAGTTGAATATGGCTTTGGGGTTTTCCCATCCGGTGAACATCTCTATACCTTCGGGTGTAAAGATTGAGACTCCCAAACCTACACAGGTAATCTTAAAGAGTGTAGATAAAGAGTTGATTGGAAAGATGGCCGCTGAGATCCGTTCGATTTATCCGCCTGAGCCTTATAAGGGCAAAGGGATACGTTATGCAGGTGAGCATGTTAAAAAGAAAGTAGGAAAGGCGCAGGCTACGGGAAAATAAAATGAGAAAAAAAGAAGAATTAAGGTTAAAGAGGCATAAAAGAATTAAGATGAAGATGGCGGGTACGCCGGAGAAGCCGCGTTTGGTTGTACACCGTTCTTTAAAAAATATCTCTGCGCAGGTTTTGGATGATACTTGTGCCAAGGTTTTATTTTCACTTTCTACTAAAGATAAAACCTTAAAACAAAAGTTTCCTTCAGCCGGAAACCTGAAATCATCTGCTCTTTTTGGAGAGTTTTTCGCTAAGACCGCAAAAGAGAAGGGGATTAGCAAGGTTATTTTTGACCGGGCGGGTTATCTTTATCATGGCAGGATCAAATCTTTTGCCGAGGCATTAAGAAAAGGTGGAATGGAGTTTTAAATTATGCGTGAATTAAATATTGCACAGCAGTCGGATTTAGTTGAAAAGGTAATCAGTATAAACCGGGTTACCAAGGTAACCAAGGGTGGTAAGAAGCTGCACTTTAGCGCCTTAGTGGTTGTCGGAGACGGTAAAGGCAAGGTGGGTTTTGCTTTGGATAAAGCCAATGAAGTTGCCGAGGCTATCCGTAAGTCCTTGACCAAGGCAAAAAAGAGTCTTTTTAACATCCCTATGGAGGGGTCAACTATTCCTCATGGTATCGTCGGTAAGTTCGGCGCAGCAAGCGTTATGCTTAAGCCAGCATCGGAAGGAACAGGGGTTATTGCTGCCGGACCGGTACGCGCGATTTGCGAAGCTGCCGGGATCAAAGACATCCTTACTAAGTGCTTAAAATCCAATAATCCAATTAATGTAATCAAGGCTACGATGCAAGGTCTAAGGAGCCTTAAAGAATAAAATGAAAGAGAAAAAAAACAATAGTGAGAAAATAATCAAGAAGCCGACAGTTAAGAAGCCGGTGGTCAAGAAGGTCGCCTCAGAAAGAACAGAGGAAAAGATTGAAGTAAGTTCGCTTGCCTTGCATAATCTTAAGCGTCCGTTTGGCTCTCATAAGAAAAGAAAATACCTGGGGCGCGGTCCTAAATCCGGGCATGGTAAAACATCTACGCGTGGAAGCAAAGGTCAAACCTCGCGTGCCGGCAGGCATTTTTATTTGGGTTTTGAGGGAGGTCAATCTCCGCTTATCCGCAAGATGCCCAAACGGGGTTTTGTGAGCAACTTTAAGAAAATATATCAGATTGTTAATATAGAAGACTTGAGTTCGATCAAAGAAACTGTAGTTACGCCTCAAGTTTTAAAGGATAATGGTTTCATCCGCGATGAAAACGCTCTAATTAAAATATTAGGAAACGGCAGTATCAAGAATGCCTTGACTATACAGGCGCATGCGTTTTCTAAGCGCGCGGCAGCTGAGATTGTTAACGCCGGCGGTAAAGTAGAAATCATAAATGTTTAACGCACTGGTTAATGCGTTTAAAATCCCGGATTTAAAAAAACGGCTGATCATTACAGGTGCGCTTATTGCGATTTACCGGGTAGGTTGTTATATCCCTACTCCCGGTATAGATGGGGCAGCCTTAGCGGATTTCTTTAACCGGATTGCCAAGACTCAAGGCGGTACGCTCTTTGGTATAATTAATATGTTTTCTGGAGGCGCTATGGAGCGTCTGACCATATTTGCCCTGGGGATAATGCCATATATCTCATCTTCCATTATTATGCAGCTTTTGACTGCAGTAATCCCGGCTTTTGAGAAAATGGCTAAAGAGGGAAAGTCCGGATATGAGAAAATAAATCAATTTACCCGTTATGGAACGGTTTTGCTTTCGGTTGTTCAGTCTTATTTTATCGCTCTTTGGTTGGAGAATCCGGCTCGTTTTGAGGGGTTGCAGATTGTCATGCATCCCGGATGGGGATTCCGTATCTTGACGGTGTTGACACTTACTACCGGGACGATCTTTATCATGTGGTTGGGAGAGCAGATTCAGGAACGCGGCATTGGAAACGGCATATCCCTGGTTATTACCGCGGGTATTATTTCCAGGATTCCTACAGCTTTAAACCAGTTGTTTGTTTTAATTTCGCCTTTTGCTGCCAGCCGCAGGCAGATCCAACCGATCACCTTGCTGGTTATGGCTTTATTGCTAGTAGGTGTGGTTTTTGCGGTAATTATGATTACTCAGGGGGTGAGGAAGATCCCC
Organism: Candidatus Omnitrophota bacterium; assembly: GCA_028712505.1. Classification (GTDB taxonomy): domain Bacteria; phylum Omnitrophota; class Gorgyraeia; order Gygaellales; family Profunditerraquicolaceae; genus UBA6249. The sequence continues at coordinate 18,013 of JAQTQC010000006.1, read as the reverse complement.
GTGCAATATGCCCGGCGTATAGTGGGCCGGAAGATTTACGGAGGCCAGAGTACTTATATACCGCTTAAAGTCGATACCTCCGGGGTTATCGCAATTATCTTTGCGCAGTCAATCATACTTTTTCCGGCAACCTTGGCTTCTTTTATACCGAATCCCGGATTTCAGCGTTTAGCTCAAGGTTTGATCCGCGGACAGTTTTTGTATTCTGTAATTTATGCTCTTTTGATAATCTTCTTCTGTTATTTCTATACGGCGATTGTGTTTAATCCTAACGACCTGTCTGAAAATATGAAAAAATACGGCGGGTTTATCCCAGGAATACGGCCGGGCAAGCCAACTGCTGAGTTTCTTGATTATGTAATGACCCGGATAACTCTAGCCGGTGCCAGTTTTATCGCAGTTATCGCAATCTTCCCGGATTTTATTATGGCCTGGCTTAAGATACCTTATTTGGTAGCTTCGTTTTTTGGCGGTACTGGAATTTTAATTATCGTTGGGGTTATGCTGGATACTCTAAAGCAGATTGAATCACATCTTTTGACGCATCACTACGAAGGTTTTATTAAAAGCGGTCATATCAAAGGGAGAAGATGATGTATCTAGTTCTTTTAGGTCCACCTGGAGCAGGTAAAGGTACGCAGGCAAAAAGGCTGGCAGAGAGATTGAGCTTGCCTCATATATCCACCGGGGACATACTAAGGCAGAATGTTAAAGCCGGGACTCCTTTGGGTAAAGAAGCTAAAGGTATCATGGATAAAGGGCTGCTGGTACCGGATGATTTAGTGGCTTCAATGCTTGATCAGCGTTTTAATAATCCAGATATAAAAGAAGGTTTCATCCTAGACGGTTATCCCAGGACTTTGTCCCAAGCTAAAACCCTGGATGAGATATTGGCGGGTAAGCAACTTGCGGTAGATATGGTAGTTTATTTGAATACAAGCGATGAGGTGATTATCAAAAGGCTTACCGGCAGGTTGGTTTGCTCTAAGTGCGGAGCGAATTTCCATAAGATAAATATGCCTCCTAAGGTTAGCGGGTTATGCGATAATTGTAATGGCGAGTTGTATCAGCGTTCCGATGATAATGAAACTACGGTGCGTAAGCGCCTGGAAGTTTATAAGAATGAAGTTGCTTCTTTGATAAAGTATTACGAGCAGCAAAAGAAACTGCATAGTTTGAATGCGGATTTAGATGCCCAGGAAGTATTGGAGCAGATTATTTCGCTATGCACTAAGGTTTAAGTGATTCCTATTAAGTCGGAAGAAGATTTGCAGATGTTAAAACGTTCCGGCCGGATTCTTTCAGCGGTTATGCGTAAAATAGAAAAATCCGTACGGCCGGGATTGACTACTCTGGATATCGATCTCTTAAGCGAGGAGTTGATCCTTAAAGAAAATGCACTTCCGGCTTTTAAAGGGTACAAGGGGTTTCCGGCAACAGCTTGTATTTCCGTGAATGAGGAGATTGTTCATGGAATTCCGTCCCCCAGGGTGATTCTGGAAGGGGATATCGTAAGTATAGATTTAGGCGTTAATCTTAAAGGTTATTTCTCGGATATGGCAGTTACCGTGCCTGTGGGCAAGGTAGATGAAAATAAGAAAAAGCTGATCGAGGTAACCAAAAATTCTCTGGAGGCGGGAATTAAACAGGCACGTCCGGGGAATTATTTAAGTGATATTTCTCATAGCATCCAGAGTTTTGTGGAGGAATATGGGTTCTCAGTGGTTAGGAATTTTGTCGGGCATGGAATTGGTAAGGCCTTACATGAAGAACCTGAGATTCCGAATTTTGGAGCCGCACATCTAGGTCCGCTTTTAAAAAGCGGGATGGTTTTAGCCATTGAGCCGATGGTAAACCTTGGTGGCTGGCAATGTTGCATAGCCAGTAACGGCTGGACAGCGGTAACCAGAGATGGTTTGGCTTCAGCTCATTTTGAGCATACGGTAGCGGTTACCGATAAGGGTCCGGTCATTTTGACAGCATAATGAGTAAGTTCCCTTGCTTAGGTACTTGAAAATTTCGTAGAAATTTTCTGCGTAAGCTCGGGATAAATTCGCGCATTAACTTGCTAACACTATCGTGTTCGTAAGTTAAGCGCTCATTTAATGCCTAAAGAAGAACTGATTGAAACAGAAGGTAAAATAATCGAGGCGTTGCCTAATGCCATGTTTAAGGTGGAGTTGGAAAACGGGCACGTAGTTTTAGCGCATGTTTCAGGCAAGATGCGCATGAATTTTATTAGGATTCTTCCAGGTGATAAGGTAAAATTAGAACTTTCTCCTTATGATTTAAGTCGGGGGAGAATTACTTTTAGGGTGAGATAACAATGAAAGTTAAAGCATCGATTCGTAAAATTTGCGATAAGTGTAAGATAATAAAAAGAAGAGGGGTGGTGCGGGTAATCTGCGCTACTAGTAAACACAAGCAAAGACAGGGTTAACTATTTTTTCATCCGGCTAAAAGGATTTGGCCGGCTCATTGTTTTATTTGAGAAACAAGTGCGACGTTTCCGCGTCGTGTACCCTTTGCGGGTAAGGAGTTAATAATATGCCAAGAATTATGGGTATTGATATACCTAAGGAAAAAAGAATTGAGATCGCTCTCACTTATTTTTATGGAATCGGCCGGGCGCTCTCTAATGTTGTGCTTAAAGAAGCCGAGATTAATCCCGATAAACGGGCAAAAGATTTAAGCGAAGAAGAAATTTCACGTCTTACTGCAATCCTGCAGAAGGGTAGCTTGAGGATTGAAGGGGATCTACGCCGTGATATATCGCAGAATATCAAAAGGCTTATGGATATCGGTTCCTGGAGAGGGATGCGCCATAAGAAGGGTCTGCCGGTAAGAGGGCAGCGTACACGTACTAATTCGCGCACCAGAAAAGGTAAAAAGAGAGTCAACCTGGCGGTAGTTAAAAAGTCAGAACCGGCAAAGGCTGCTAAGCCCGCTGGTAAATAAGAGGAGTAAATAGAATATGGCAACAAAAGATAAAGCAAAAAAGAAGAAAATTGCTAAAGGGATCACCAGTGGTGTTGCGCATATCCAAGCAAGTTTTAATAATACGATTATCAGTATAACCGATAAGCAGGGAAATGTTATTGCCTGGAGCGCTCCGGGGAATGTCGGTTATAGCGGATCTAAGAAATCAACTCCCTTTGCCGCCCAGGTAGCTGCTACTGACGCTGCCAGAAAGGCCAAGGAAGTAGGGCTTAAAGAAGTCGAGGTTTATGTAAAAGGTCCTGGTTTTGGCAGGGAGTCGGCAATTCGCGCACTTCAGGCTGCAGGCTTGGTGGTAACTTTGATTAAGGATGTAACTCCTATTCCTCATAACGGTTGCCGTCCTAAGAAGAAAAGGAGAGTTTAATTTATGGGTCGCTATACTGGTGCAGTTTGCAGGTTATGTCGCAGGCAGGGAGAAAAACTTTTTCTCAAAGGGACAAAATGCCAGACTGAAAAATGTCCGGCCAATAAAAGGGCCTATCCTCCGGGTCAGCATGGAGAAGGCAAGAGAAAGAAGCTTTCTAACTATGGCATGCAGCTGAAAGAAAAACAGAAAGTAAAAAGAATTTATGGAGTTATGGAGAAGCAGTTCCGTAAGTATTTCAAAGTTGCCTCAAAAACCAAAGGGGTAACCGGTAAGGTGCTTTTGCAGCTTTTAGAGCGCAGGCTGGATAACGTTATCTTTCGTATGGGGATGGGTATATCCCGTTCACAGGCGCGCCAGATCGTTAGGCATAATTTAGTTGCGGTAAATTCACGCAGGGTTAATATCCCCTCATTTCTAGTTGACAAAGATGATCTGGTTGAAGTTAAGTCTAAAGATAAGCCTAAGATAAAGATCAAGGATAACCTAGAGCTTTCTAAAGACCGGACCGTTCCGAGCTGGATCGAGTTTCAGGCGGCAGAGTTGAAGGGAAAGATCTTAAGGCTTCCGGAAAAAGCAGATATCCAACAGCCGATCCAGGAACAGTTGATCGTCGAGTTGTATTCCAAGTAACAGGTATCCCTGTTTATCTGAAGTTTCCAGGGTTTGCCGGGTAAAGGTTGTAAGGTGTTTGATTTTTAGTAATAAAAATGAAAGTGTTCGCCTAAGGAGGAATTAAATGGGTATAAAATGGAGAGATTTTCAGTTTCCTAAGAAGCTTGAATGTGATGAGTCAACATATACCGAGACATATGGAAAGTTTATTGCCGCTCCTTTTGAAAGAGGATATGGAGTAACCTTGGGGAACTCCTTAAGAAGGGTTCTGCTTTCTTCGATCGAGGGCAGTGCGGTAAGCGCGGTTAAGATTGCCGGAGCTTCGCATGAGTTTTCCACTATCCCTGGAGTTTTAGAGGATGTTCCGGAGATAATCTTGAATATCAAAAGCCTGATCATAAATTCTCATTCTAAAATCCCAAAAACAATTTACCTGAAAGCGGATAAGAAGGGGGAGATTAAGGCTAAGGATATCGAAGTGGATGAGACGATTGAGATCATCAACCCTGAATTGCATATCGCTACTCTCACCAAGGATACGAAACTGAATATCGAGATGGAAGTTTCCCGCGGCAGAGGGTATGTCCCGGCAGAACTGAATAAAAAAGAAGATAAAGTCGCCGGTTTCATTCCGATTGATTCAATATTCACGCCTATAAAAAAGATAAATTATTTTGTCGAGAATACCCGCGTAGGTCAGCGTACGGATTACGACAAACTGATTGTCGAGATTTGGACTAACGGCAGCATCAATCCTAAGGATGCGCTCTTATATGCGTCCAATATTCTACAAAGGCATTTGGATATCTTTGTAAATTTCGGGCAGCTTCCCGAAGATATAGCAGAGGAAGAGCCGGAGATGACCAAGGAAGAAATAGCTTTGTACGAAAAATTAAGGCTGCCTATTTCCGAACTGGAACTTTCAGTCAGAAGCTCTAATTGTTTAAGAGAAGCCGGGATTAAGATTATTGCTGATTTGGTTAAGAAGAGCGAAGAAGAAATGCTCAATTTTAAGAACTTTGGCAAAAAATCCCTCACCGAAATACAAGAGTTGCTTATGGGTATGGGAGTAACTCTAGGGATGCAAGTTGATCCTAAGAAACTAAAGAAGGGCTAAAATAAAATGAGACACGCAAAGAAAAGACTGCAATTAGGCCGTTTCACCAGCTGGCATAAAGCAACAATCAGGAGTCTGGCAAGGAATGTAATCGTCAACCAGAGTATTAAGACTACATCTTCCAGGGCTAAGGCCAGCCGGCAAATGATCGAACATCTTATATCGCTGGCCAAGGCAAATACTCTTTTTGCCCGCAGGCAGGCTCAAAAAATATTAGGGGAGCATAAATTAGTGGCTCTTCTCTTTAATGAAATCGGCCCGCGTTTTTCCAAGCGGTCAAGCGGTTTTACCAGGATTATCAGTCTGGGTAAGCGCCGCGGCGATGATGCCGAGATGGTTATCTTTGAGCTTACTGAGATCAAGAAAAAAGAAGTTAAGAAAGCCAAAGCAGTTAAAGAAGCGAAGTCTCAGCCTGCTCAAGCTGTGGATGAAACGGTTGAGGGTAAGATTGTTAAAGAGGAGGCTTTTGAAAAGAAGCATGAGCCGGCATTAAATGAACCTCTGACCAAGGACAAAAAACCGCAGAAGAAGTTTATTGGCGGCATAAGAAGTATATTCCGAAAGAAAAGTGATTCTTTGTAAGTAATGAAATACTTATATGAAAATAGATACAAGGCTTGCGGAGCGTTTAAAAAAGATAAATCCTTCTTCAACCCTGGCGATAACATCTAAAGCCAAAAAGCTTAAAAGCGAAGGCAAAGATATAGTCACTTTTGCCGCCGGAGAACCGGATTTTGACACCCCTGATTTCATTAAGCAAGCCGCAGTTGAGGCCTTGAACTCGGGTTTCACCAAATACACCCCTACCACAGGTACACCGGAATTAAAGAAACTCATTTGCCAGAAATTCAAGAAAGATAATTCTTTGGAGTATGCCCCGGGTCAGATTATTGTTTCTAATGGGGCTAAGCACAGCATTTATAACGCGCTTATGGTGTTGTTAAACAAGGCCGATGAAGTGCTTATCCCGCTGCCTTATTGGGTCAGCTATCCTGAGATGGTCAATCTCTGCGAGGGAACACCCCGTTTTATTAAAACCAGTCCTGCTAATAATTTCAAGATTAGTGTAGCTGATCTTAAGAGACATATCACTTCAAAAACTAAAGTTTTGATTATTAATAGCCCGTCTAACCCGGCAGGTTCGGTTTATAGCCGCTCTGAGCTTGAAGAGATCGCCAAAATCTGCGTGAGCAAAAACATTTTCGTGATTAGCGATGAGATCTATGAAAAGATTATTTTTGACGGGGTAAAGCATGAATCAATTGCCGGTTTTAATAAAGATATCTATGATTTGACCATTACGGTTAACGGCTTGTCTAAAAGCCATTCCATGACCGGCTGGCGTATCGGTTATCTGGGGGCGCCTTCAGATATAGCTAACGCGATTTCCAATCTGCAGGATCATTCAACGTCTAATCCGAATTCCATAGCTCAAAAGGCAGCAGTGGCAGCATTGTCGGCCCCTGAAGATTTTACGCTTGGATTATGCCGTGAATTCCAGAAAAGAAGGGATTATCTGGCCAGCAGGCTTAAGGAGATTGAGAAATTGAGTTTTACTTTGCCGCAGGGAGCGTTTTACATGTTCTGTAATATATCAAAAACAGGCCTGGATTCTATGGAGTTTGCCCGGCGCCTGCTGGATGAAAAATACGTGAGCGTAATTCCCGGCGGTAGCTTCGGTATGGATGATTATATCAGGATAAGTTTCGCTACGAGTATGGATGAGCTTAAAAAAGGCATAGATAGGATAAAAGAGTGGGTGGAGCAGCTTTAACCAAGATTGGATAGCTAAATATACATGGGAAAAACAATCGCCGAAAAGATATTAAGTAAACATTCAGGCAAGGATTTAGTTGCCGGAGACTTTGCGGTATGCAAAGTTGATTTCGCTTTTGGTCAGGATGGTACATCTTCGATAATAATCGACCGGATTAAAGAGCTGGGGGTCAAGAGTTTTAAAACTAAGTTTTGTATGGTAATTGACCACAGCGCACCAAGCCCCAGCGAAGGAGTTTCCCGGGTGCATAAAAAGATGCGCGATTTTGCGCAAGCATTCAAGACTGAGTTGTTCGATATCGGTTGCGGGGTTTGCCACCAGGTTATTCCTGAGTCTGGTAATGTCTTGCCGGGTTATCTGGTTTTAGGGGCAGATTCCCATACTTGTACTTATGGGGCAATCGGTGCGTTTTCTACAGGAGTAGGCTCAACTGATTTAGCTATTGCCTTGGCTACCGGGAAGAACTGGTTTAAGGTGCCTGCGACTATGAAAATTGTAGTAAACGGTAAGCTGCCTAAAGGTGTTTTTGCCAAGGATGTGATCTTGTATATAATCGGCAAGTTAAGAAGCGATGGGGCAACCTATAAAGCAGTTGAATTTTCCGGGCCGGTGATCGATAATATGGGCATGGATGGCCGTTTTACTATTTCTAATATGCTGGTCGAACTGGGGGCAAAAGCAGGATTTATGCCGATAGATAAGAAAACCCTTGCTTGGCTTAAATCCCGGGGGCAAAAGAATAAACGCTTTGAGCAGATTTCTGCGGATAAGGACGCGGTTTATGAAAGTGTCCATGAGTTTGATGTTTCTAATCTTAAGCCGATGATTTCTATGCCGCATAGCGTGGACAATACATCTGAGGCGGTTGCCTTAAAGAAGATAAAAATAGGGGAGGCCTTTCTGGGTACCTGTACTAATGGCAGGATAGATGATCTTAGGGCTGCGGCAAAAGTTTTAAATAAGCGTAAAGTCCATCCAGAGGTGAAGATGATCATTGCTCCGAGTTCGCGCGAAGTTTATCTGGAGGCTTTAAGGTTAGGCTTAGTCGATATATTTATTAAGGCCGGCGCGGCTATTGTTGCGCCAGGCTGCGGTCCTTGCGTGGGTACACATAACGGTGTGCCTTCCGACGGTGAATCGGTTATTTCAACCGCCAATCGTAATTTTAAAGGCAGGATGGGTAATCCATCGGCATTTATTTATTTAGCATCTCCGGCTACAGTCGCCGCTTCAGCGCTTAAGGGCTACATAAGTGATCCAAGGGTTTACTTCTAAAAGGGGGAGTCATGGAAATTCGTGATTTGCTTGTGATGTGTATCGATAAGGGCGCTTCGGATTTGCATATTACTGAAAATGAGCCTCCGATTTTGCGCATTGATGGCAGGTTAGTACGTACCGAACTAGAGAAATTCAATAAGCCGGATTTAAAGAAAATGGTTTACGGAGTGCTTTCTAGCTCGCAAAAGGAGATCTTTGAGCGTGAATTAGAATTGGATTTTTCACTCGCCTTGCCTGAATTAGACCGTTTCAGGGTAAATATTCATACTCAGAAAGGGAGCGTAGAGGGTGCCTTTCGCCGCATTCCCCTGGAGATACCTACTGCTGCGGGATTGAATTTACCAAAGATCATTATCGATTTGGCGAATAAGTCCAATGGTTTAGTCCTGGTAACCGGTCCTACCGGGATGGGCAAGACTACTACTTTAGCTGCAATGATCAACCATATAAACAGTGAGCGAGAATGTCTGATTACCTGTATAGAAGACCCGATTGAATTTGTTTATACCAATAAGAAGAGCGTAGTTAAACAGCGTGAAGTTTATTCTGATACACATTCTTTTGCCCAGGCCTTGCGCCATGCTTTACGCCAAGATCCCAATGTCATTGTGGTAGGTGAGATGCGCGATCTGGAGACTATCTCGACGGCTTTGACAGCGGCTGAGACCGGGCATCTTGTTTTGGCAACCTTGCATACGCCTGATGCGCCGCAGACTATTGCCAGGATCATCGATGTTTTTCCTCCTCATCAACAGCAGCAGGTTAAAATGCAGCTCTCTGATTGTTTGCAAGGAGTCGTCTCCCAGCTTCTTCTGCCGCATATGTCCGGCAAAGGAAGAGTTTTATGTACTGAGGTTATGGTGGCTACTCCAGGTATCCGTAACCTTATCCGCGAACAGGAGATTGAACAGATACCGACTTTGATGCAAACAGGTTCGCAACATGGTATGCATACCATGGACAAATCGTTGAAAGAATTACACCAAAAGGGCTTGATTACTTTGGATATGGCTATGTCCAAAGCAAAAAATAGGGAAGAATTCAAACAGCTATGACCCTTGCTCACTTTGTTCGCAAGGATTTCGTTAGACAAAAGATTAAGGTGCTCAATCTTGTATTAAAACTTATATGATTATAGCGGGAAAAAGTGTAAAATTAGGCGACAATATTAATACGGATTTTATCATTTCCGGTAGGTATAAGTTTGCGATCACGGATATGTCCGAGTTAGCTAAGCATATCATGGAGGATATCGATCCTAACTTTCCTCAGAAGATTACCCGTGGCCAGTCGATTATCGTTGCCGGGAATAATTTTGGCATGGGGTCTAGCCGTGAGCAAGCCCCTTTGGTAATTAAAGAGGCCGGGATTGTGGCAGTCCTTTCATCTCAATTTGCGCGCATATTCTTCCGCAACAGTTTCAATATTGGCCTGCCCCTGATTGAAACAGATACTTCCAAGATTGATGAGTCAGATGAGCTTAAGATTGATTTGGATAACGGATTAGTGAGGAATATTACTAAAGGAATAGACTTAAAAATCAAGCCTTTACCTAAATTCATGCAGGATCTTTTAGCTGAAGGCGGAATTGTGAATTATTATAAAAAATACGGAGAGCTTAAAATTTAAATGGCACATAAAATAACTTTGATTCCCGGTGATGGTATCGGTCAGGAAGTTTCACAGGCAGCTCTCAGGTGTATTGAGGCCACAGGCGTAGATATCCGATGGGAAGAGGCGCCCGCCGGGGCTGAGATCCTTGAGAAAACCGGAGAGATACTTCCTCAAAGCGTATTAGATTCAATCAGGAGAAATAAGGTTGCGCTTAAGGGGCCGATAACGACTCCTATAGGCACCGGGTTTCGTTCTGTAAATGTGGCTATCCGGCAGGCGCTTGAACTTTTTGCCTGCGTGCGTCCGGCGAAAAGTTATGCCGGTGTCAGAAGCAGGTTTAGCGATATTGATTTGGTTATTATCAGGGAAAATAGCGAAGACTTGTATATGGGGGTTGAGTTTGAAGAGGGGAAACCTGAAACTAAGGCATTGATCGCTCAGATAGGAAAAGACACGAAGAAAAATATCCGCCTGGATTCCGGGATAAGCATTAAGCCCATATCTAAATTTGCCTCGCAGAGGATAGCTCGGTTTGCTTTTGAATATGCCTTGAAGAATAACCGCAAGAAAGTTACCTGTGTGCATAAGGCGAATATTATGAAATTTACCGACGGGTTGTTCCTGAAGGTATTCAGGGAGGTTGCGCAGGAATATTCCGGAAGGATAATTTCTGAAGAAGCAATTGTTGATAATATGTCTATGCAGCTGGTAGTTAAACCACATAAATATGATGTCTTATTGCTACCCAATCTTTATGGTGATATTCTTTCTGACCTTTGTGCTGGATTGATCGGAGGCCTGGGTATTGCTCCCGGTGCGAATATCGGTACTGACTGCGCGGTTTTTGAGGCAGTGCATGGTTCTGCTCCGAAATATAAGGGGCAGAATAAAGTTAATCCTATAGCGATGATCTTGTCAGGGGTCCTGATGCTTCGTCATATTGGAGAGGATAAGGCGGCAGAGGCTCTGGAGAATGCCGTAAAAGAAGTCCTGGCTGAAGGAAAATCGCTGACCTATGATTTAAAAGCGGACCCGCTTGATCCGTCTGCCGTCGGTACTAAAGAAATAGCAGATGCGATTATTAAAAAAATAAAACGTTGATTTAAATAGATTAATGGGAGGAAGGTGCGGAGTGAAGATTTCTGTTATTGGGGCAGGAAACGTCGGTAGTTTAACCGCAATGCGCATCGCCGGAGATGGTTTAGGCGATGTTTTTCTTATTGATGTAGTAAAAGGTTTGGCTGTCGGCAAGGCGTTGGATTTGGAAGATGCCCGGCCTTTGTTAAAATATAACTATAATATTAAGGGCAGTGATGATATCCGGTTGGTTAAGGGGTCGGATATCGTGGTGATTACTGCCGGTCTGGCGCGTAAACCTGGGATGAGCCGCGAAGAATTATTAGCCAAGAACTCCCAGATCTTAAAAGATGTATGTTCGCATATAAAAGAACTGGCTGCTGGCGCCATTGTCATAATAGTGACCAATCCCTTGGACATTATGACTCTTTATGCTTTAAAGACTACCGGTTTTAAACCTCAGAAGCTTTTTGGCATGGGGATCAGTTTAGATGCCGCGCGTTTCGCTAATTTGATAGCTCAGGATTTAGGGCTTAAATGCACTGATATTGAGGCTTCGGTAATTGGCGCTCATGGAGAGGCGATGATGCCGTTGCCCGGGTTCACAAAAGTCAAGGGTGTCTCTCTTGATGAATTCATGGATGAGGCCAAGATTAAATCGTTAGTTGCGCGCACGATTGGCAGGGGGGCGGAGATTGTCGCTAACCTGGGTACGGGGAGCGCATTTTTTGCTCCTTCAGCGGCAATTGCCGCGATTGTCAAGGCTATAGCAAAAGATGAAAAACGTATTGTCGGTTTGTGCAGTTATCTAAACGGAGAGTACGGTATCAAAGATGCATGTATCGGCGTACCTTGCCGTCTGGGTAAGGATGGTATAGAGAAGATCATTGAATTAGAGCTTTCCCAGGAAGAAAAGAACAAGCTGAGTAAATCAGCTGAGTCTATCGCCCAAGCAGCAGCGCAACTATTAGCTTAAGTCCCGTGCCTATGTATGATTTAGCGGTTATTGGAGCAGGTTGGGCAGGTTTTAATGCTGCCTTAAAGGCAAAAGAGTCGGGTCTAAAGGTTTGTCTTATTGAATGCGGCGTAATCGGGGGGACTTGCCTAAACCGCGGTTGTATACCTACCAAGGCTTTAATTGCTTCTGCCAAAGTATACTCACTTGTAAGAAAATCATCCGTTTTTGGTGTTGAATCAGATAACCCCCGTATTAACTTCGGTAAAATTCAGGAAAGAAAAAATAAACTTATTTGGGACCTTTCTCAAGGTATGCTCAGCAGGCTGGGGGGGATCGATTTAATTAAGTCATCCGCTGAGATTGTTTCAGAGCATGAGATAAAGGTTGATACCGGAAAGTTGTCCGCTAAGTTTATGCTCGTTGCTTCCGGAAGCCGCCCAGCCGAATTGGCCCAGTTGAAATTTGACGGGGTTAAGATAATTTCCAGCGACCAGTTGCTTTCTCTGCCGTCTGTGCCTAAGTCATTGTTGATCATCGGGGGAGGGGTTATCGGTTGTGAGTTCGCCAGTTTATTTTCTGCTTTAGGTTCCGAGGTTTCTCTGCTGGAAAAACTACCCATGCTTTTACAGGGCGAAGACAAGGAAATATCGAGAAAAATCGAAGTTATTTTCAAGAAAAAAGGTATTAAGGTCTATACCGGCTCGGATTTATCGGTTGTTGATTTGAATGTTTACGAGAAGGTTTTGGTTTGTGTCGGAAGGGAACCGAACATTTCCGGCTTAGGCTTGGAGAAATTGGGGATAAAGCTGGATAAGAAAGGCATAGCCGTCGATGATTATCTTCGGACTAGTGTAGCCAATATATATGCGGCAGGAGATTGTACGGCTAAAATTATGCTTGCCCATTACGCAGCTTACCAGGGAGTCAGTGCGGTTGAGAACATGATCGTTGATAATAAGAACAAGTCAAATAATCCTGTCGTGCCTGCTTGCATATTTTGCGACCCTGAGATTGCCAGTGTTGGTTTAGATGAAGAAAAGGCTGTTGTCGCCGGTATCCCGGTCAAGGTATTTAAATTTGATTTCCGCGCTTCTTCAATGGCGCGGATTATTGACGAAGTAGATGGCTTTATCAAGGTTGTGGTTAATCGGAATTCTGAAGAGGTCGTCGGGGGTTGCATAATCGGCCCGCGCTCCACAGAGCTTATTTCCATTCTAGCTATGGCTGTTTCGCTTCATCTAAAGATTAGCCAGATTCGGGCGATTATTTTTGCGCATCCAACGCTTTCAGAATCCCTGCGCGAATCAATTGGGTAAAACCGGTTAATCTAAAAGGAGAAAACTATGATAAAAGTTGTTTTGCCGGAATTAGGCGAAGGTATCTCTAAGGCTACCGTATCATATTGGTTTGTTAAAGATGGGGAGAAGATAAAGGAAAAGGATGATCTGGTTGAATTGGCTACTGATAAGGCCACCTTTAACTTACCCAGCCCTTGCACCGGAGTTATTTCTGAGATAATGTACCGTGAAGGAACTGATGTAGAAGTCGGACAGATCCTGGCGGTCATTAATGAAGAGTAGAATTGTTTTTAACGGCTCAAAAGGCCGTGCCTGCCTTGACAATCCCCGGTTTTTCTTGTATAAATAATATATTGTCTTAGATATCTGAACCTTAATTTTAAAATATGGCTATTGATTATAAAAAAGAACTTCAGAACGCTGCTAAAAATATGATCTTTGTTCACGATCCGGATCTTTTGATCCGGATGATGGTGCGGATGATGGTCAGTAAGGCCAGGATTACTCATGCGAGCTTCTTTCTTCATGATAAAACAAAAGAAGGCTATTCGCTTACTGTTTCCAAGGGGTCGTTGGAAAAGAAGATACCGCTGGATTTAATCCGGATTGATAAAGATGATGTACTGATCCGTTTCTTTAAGGCCCATATGGGCCGTTTTATGTTCGGCAGGGAGGCGCTACTTCAGAGTGAGGCGAAGGCTGCGCTGAAAAGCCCTAAGATAAAACCGGAAGTTAAGCAACAATTAACTCATGTTTTATATCAGATGGAACTTTTGGAATCCGTGGTTTGTATCCCCAGTTATTTCCGCGATGAATTACTCGGTATATTGTTGCTAGGCAAGAAAAACAATGGCAAGAAATTCGTTGATGAAGAGTTGGATTTTTTTATTGCTCTTAATTCCAATGTAACCATGGCGGTCAGGAATGCCCAGTTGTTTAAGGAGCTGGGTATCGAGTTGGACCGTAAGCACCAGCTGTTTGTGCGTACAACTATAGCCTTGGCTGCGGCTATTGAGGCCAAGGATAATTATACTCACGGGCATACTACCCGGGTAACCAATCTCAGTCTGGAAATTGCCCGCCGGATCAGCCAGGAAAATAAAAGGGATTTTGATGCTAAGTTTCTGGAGAATTTGCATATTGCCAGTCTTCTGCATGATATCGGCAAGATCGGCGTACCGGAGCATATTTTAAATAAGAGGAATGAGCTTACTGTCGGAGAGCGTAACCGGATCAAAGAACATCCGATGATCGGGGTAAATATACTTAAGCCGATCAAGGAATTGGAGGGTTCGATGATCGGCGTAAGGTTTCATCATGAGCGTTTTGACGGTAAGGGTTATCCCGATGGTTTAAAAGGCGACCAAATACCTTTGATCGCTTCAATAATTTCCGTAGCGGATTCCTTTGATGCTATGAGCAGTGACCGACCATACCGCCTGGCCTTGCCAAAAGATGTTGCCGTCAATGAAATCCGGCATTTAAGCGGCAGGCAGTTTTGTCCACGGATTGCCGATACTTTTCTGGAGCTTTGCAAAGAAGGCAGGATCTGACTTTTATTATGCAACCTAAACGTATAATCTTAATGTATATATCCGAGGTCTCTGGCCATCGTAGCGCCACTATGGCTATTGAAAAGGCGCTTAAGGCGCTTTCGCCAAAGTGCGAGATCCTGAATATCAATGCCTTTAATTATACTAATCCCATATCTGAAAAAGTGATTAACCGGATTTATATGGAAGTAATTAAATATACTCCTAAGGTTTGGGATTATCTTTATGATAACCCCAGCGTGGTTAAGGGGCTAGAAAAGATTAAAAAAAGTGTGCATAAATCCAATTCACCAAAGCTGAAGAAACTTTTTGATGGCTTCAATCCTGATTTGGTTGTATGCACCCAGGCTTTTCCCTGCGGGATGGTGGCAGATTACAAGAAGGCTTATGGCTCGAATCTGCCGTTAGTGGCAGTGCTCACCGATTATATCCCTCACTCGTATTGGGTTTATGATAATGTGGATTATTATATAACTCCTTCGGAGGATGTTGCAGAGCGCCTGGCAAAAAAAGGAATTGCGGCCTCTAAAATCAGGCCTTTTGGCATACCTTTTGACCATAAATTTAACCAAAAGTTGAATAGCGGAGATGTTTTTAAGAAACTAAACCTCAATCCTTCTAAGCCGGTAGTCTTGATAATGGGAGGGGGTCAAGGTCTTGGACCGATCAAGACTATTGTTAAATCACTTGAGAAGTCCAGCCAGGATATCCAGGAGTTGATCATTACCGGAACGAATAAGAAACTATATAATTCACTTAAGCGTAAAATCAAACGTTATAAAAAAGAGATACATCTTTTTGGTTTTGTGCAGAATATCCATGAGTTGATGTATATCTCCAAGATAATTATTTCTAAACCCGGAGGGGTAACTACTGCCGAGGTTTTAAGCGCAAAACTTCCCATGGTTATTGTTAAGCCTATCCCGGGTCAAGAGGTGAATAATACTAATTTTTTAACGCATAAGGGTGCGGCAATCAAAGTGGATGAGCCTAAAGATGTGTATCAGGCTATCGATGATTTATTGGAAGATAAAGCTAAATCAGAACGCTTGAAGTTGGCTGCAGGGGAAATTTCCAAGCCCAATGCCAGCATGGATATCGCTAAGCTTCTTTTGAGCATATAAGTCGGAGGACAATGGTTTGCCTCCTGTCAGGCAAAGCCGTCAATCGTGTTAAATTATTATCTCTATCGTTTCGGTCAATTTATCGCACTGAACCTGCCCTTAAAGCTAGTTTATGCTATTGCTGTTTTCCTGGCCGACCTGCATTATTTTTTCGCTTTCCGCGACAGAAGGTTTGTAAAGGCTAATCTTAAGGCTATTTTTCCGGAAAAAAGAAATAAAGATCTGCGTAAGATAGGCAGAATGGTTTTTAGGAATTTCGCCAAATACCTGAGTGATTTTTTTCGCTTTGAAAAACTCAATCGTGCTTACATTGATAAAAACATAAAATTAGAGAATTTGCATTATTTTGACCAGGCACTGAAAAGCGGCAAGGGCGTGGTTGTTTTGACTGCGCATTTAGGTAACTGGGAATTGGGTGGAGTGGTCCTGGCCCAGTTGGGCTATCCCTTTTGGGCAGTTGCTTTAGCGCATAAAAATAAAAAAGTAGACGATTTTTTTGTCGCCCAAAGGGCGGTCAAGGGGGTCAATGTTATTGCTATGGGCAAAGCCGTAAGAAGCTGTATTCATGAGCTTCGGAATAATCATATGGTTGCTTTAGTCGGCGACCGGGATTTTAGCGGTAAAGGCATTGTTATAGATCTTTTTGACAAGCCTATGCATTTTCCTGAAGGGCCAGCAGCCTTATCCCTTATGACCGGGGCAAGTATTATCCCCGGTTTTATGGTCAGGAATCCGGATGACAGTTTTACTTTAAGGATAGAGAAACCGGTTGAGTTTAATCCCAGCGGAGATAAACTCAAGGATTTAGCTGATTTGATCAATGTTTATAAGAATGTATTTGAGGACTATATACGTAAATATCCCGACCAGTGGTATGTTTTTCGCAGGTTTTGGATCGAATAATTATGCGTACTTGTGTGATCATCCCAACTTATAATGAATCCAAGGCAATCGCCGGCTTGATTAATAAGATACATGAATTAAGCTTGAAAGTGATCGTAATCGATGACGGCTCCAGGGATGATACCGCGCGGATTGCCGGGGAATCCGGTGCCGAAGTTTTTCGCAACCAGACGAATACCGGAAAAGGTGCGTCTTTGATCAAAGGGTATACGCTGGCGCTGGCGGAAGGCTTTGATGCGGTGCTAAGCATGGATGGGGATGGTCAGCATTCGACCGGTGACATTAAAACCTTTATCCAAAAGGCAGAATCTTCGGATTGCGGGATTGTCACTGGTAACCGGATGGCCTTGACCAGAGGTATGCCGTTGATACGTATTATCACCAACCGTTTTATGTCGTGGATAATTTCAGCAATTGCTAAACAGCGTATCCCTGATACTCAATGCGGGTTCCGCCTGATAAAAAAAGAAGTTCTGCAGAAAATTGATTTATGTACGTCTAAATATGAAACTGAATCCGAAATTTTGATCAAAGCCGCACGTTCCGGGTTTAAGATCGAGTCTGTCCCGGTTGAGACTATTTATTCCGGACAGAAAAGCCAGATTAATCCTTTTATCGATACCCTGAGATTTATCCGTTTTATGATCCGGGAATTTATCAAAAACCTTAAACATGCTTGATGCAATTTTAAGCTATCTAAAAGATTTGCCCAAGGATTATCTGGTGATGATCGTAGGGGCTTTGCCGGTTTCGGAGCTAAGAGGGGCGATACCTTTGGCCTTGTCGTTTGGGATGAGTTTATCAAAGGCCTTTTGGCTTTCTGTATTAGGTAATTGTATCATCGTGGCTCCGGCACTTTTCCTTTTCAAGCCGGTTACCGAGTTCCTACGGAAATTCAAGATCTGGTCGCGTTTTTTTGATTGGATCTTTGAGCGTACCAGGAAGAATTCGGATGCTATTCAGAAATACGAGGCTTTAGGTTTGGTTATTTTTGTGGCTATCCCGCTTCCTATAACCGGTGCTTGGAGCGGAGTGATTGCGGCGTCTTTATTTAAAATTCGTTTTCGTTATGCTTTCATTTCCATAATCGCCGGCATCTTTTGCGCCGGATTGATTGTTACGGCTTTATGTGCTCTTGGTCTATTGAGCTGGAAGGCGGTGGCAGGGTGATTCAGGTTTATACCGGTAATGGTAAAGGCAAAACTACTGCGGCAATCGGTTTGGCTTTAAGGGCCGCTGGCGCGGGATTAAATGTCTATATCGCGCAATTTCTTAAGGGTCGTTACAGCAGTGAGCATAAGATTCTAAATAAAATCAGAAATATAAAATTAGAGC
>JAQTQC010000039.1 GCA_028712505.1 Candidatus Omnitrophota bacterium | reverse complement strand
AATCCACTTCTGATTATTTTGGCCGGTTCAACACTTAAGTCCACGATCGTAGACTCTACGCCTAAATTAGCTTCACCACCATCAACCGCCAAATCCACCAAGCCATCCATATCTTTTATCGCCTGGAGAAAATCAACCGGCGCAGGGTTATCCGCGATATTCGCCGAAGGACAAGCTACCGGAACATGCGCCTGCTCAATAATCTTTAAAGCAATCCGGTTATCCGGCATACGCAAACCTATTCTTTCGCCATTTATTCCTTTTAATAAAATTGTCAAAGGGCCCGGCCAGAACTTATGCATTAATTTATAAGCGCTAACCGGAATATCAACGGCAAACTCTTCTACCTTCGCTTTATCTCCGATAAGAAGGGCAAAAGGCTTATTCAGAGGCCGCTTCTTGATTTCATAGAGCCTATCCAATGCCTTTTTATCCAGGGCATTAGCCGCAATGCCATAAACCGTTTCGGTTGGGATGATTACCAGCCCGCCCTTAGCAATGGCTGAAGCCGCCTGACTAATATACTCATCTTCGGGCAGCGACGGATTTATTCTTAATCTTTTTGTCAAACTCATAACTTGATTTTTGTCTTCTTGATTTTAAGGCACATCTGTTTCTTATAATTCAAGAGCTTAACCGCGATCTTATGATCACTTAAGCCCAATATCTCCAAAGCAAAAATCGCCGCATTCTTCGCCCCGGATTTTCCTATAGACATACAGGCAACCGGAATCCCCGGAGGCATCTGTACAGTTGATAATAGAGAATCCAGTCCTTTTAAATTCTTGGTTTCGATAGGTATGCCGATAACCGGCAAAGTAGTATGCGCAGCCACCACTCCCGCCAAAGCCGCAGACATCCCTGCGGCAGCAATGAAAACCCTGGTGCCGCGTTTAGGGGCTGTCTCTACATACTGGGCCACTTCTTTGGGAGTCCGGTGCGCGGATAAAACCCTGACCTCAAAATCCGCCTTAAACTCTTTTAGCACATTCACCGCCTCGCTTACCGTCTCTAAATCCGATTGACTTCCCATAAGTATACTGATCTTATTCATTTTTCCTCCGTGCATTCCTAGTTGCTGCCTACCTTATCGCTCTTGCCCCTATGTCTTTCCTGTAATGCATGCCTTCAAAATTAATTTTACTTACTGCCTTATATGTTTTATGTATGGCATCCTCGATTGTGTCGCCTAACCCGGTTACCCCCAGCACCCTGCCGCCGCTGGTCAATATCTTATCTCCGGATTTTTTAGTCCCGGCGTGAAAAACCACGATATCTTTTAATTTTTCTGCTTCTTCCAATCCTTTAATTTCTTTATCTTTAGCATAATCTCCCGGGTAACCGCCAGAGGCACAGACTACGCAGACACAAGCCCGGGGATCCCAGTATAAATTCTTTACCTTGATCAACTCTTCATCAGTGGCTGCCAGCATCACCTCCACCAAATCAGACTTTAACCTGGGCAGGATTACCTCGGTTTCCGGATCGCCAAAACGCACGTTAAACTCCAAGGCCTTTGGCCCTTCCTTAGTCAGCATTATACCGGCATATAAAACTCCCCGGTAGCCTATTCCCTCTTTAGCTAAGCCGTCAATAATCCGATAGATCACCTTTTCCATAACCTCAACCAGAATATCCGCAGTAACTATGGAAGCGGGAGAATAAGCGCCCATTCCTCCGGTATTAGCTCCCTGGTCATTGTCAAACACCCTTTTATGATCCTGGGCTGAAGCTAAAGCCAACACCTGCTTTGAATCCGTAATCACCATGATTGAGGCCTCCTGGCCCGCAAGGCATTCTTCAACAACTATTTTCTTACCTGCATCGCCAAAAATCTTATCCTGCATCATAGAAGCTACGGCACCCCTTGCCTCTTTAACGGTTTTGGCGACAACCACGCCTTTTCCGGCAGCCAAACCATCAGCTTTAACCACACAAGGTGCGCCGATCTTCTCAATATATTTATTTGCCGCTTCAGGATCATCGAAAACTTTGAAATCCGCTGTAGGTACATTGTATTTTTGCATCAGCTGCTTGCTGAAAACCTTGCTTGCCTCTAAGTTGGCGGCGTTCTTATTCGGTCCAAAGATCTTTAATCCGGCTTTGATAAACTCATCCACAATACCTAAAGATAAGGCTACCTCCGGGCCAACCACAGTCAGGTCGATTTTTTCTTTTCGGGCAAATTCCAACAGCCCAAAAACATCATCGGCTTTTATATCAACGCACTCCGCTAAATGCGCGATGCCGCCATTCCCCGGAGCGCAAAATATCTTCGCCACAAGTCTTGATTGCGCGATCTTCCAAACCAGCGCATGTTCTCTTCCACCTGAACCAATCACTAATATACGCACTTACTTATCCTCTCTTGCTATCGCATCTAAAGTATCAGAAGATTTAAGCGTAACCGCGAAAACATCTGAAAAAGGCCGGTCATCTATCCAGCTATCTGTAACCAGGATATTCTTTATCGGCTCCTCCGGCCGGGGATTAACAAAGTTGATATGGAATATGCTGCATTTCTGGCGCACCGGATTCTCGCCTAAAGATTTAATCGTTGCCCCGCCTTTACTCCATGTGCCGATACCGACACTAAACCAATCCCAGAAAACCGGCACAGACAGCTCCTGGCAAATACCATCTTCATAGATAAAAATAACGCTAAGTGTAGCGTAGAAATATTTGTCCCCGAATAAACGCATTAAGCTATCATGCTCATAGCTATTGCTGTAATTGCCTCCGGCTAATAAATCTATTTCGCCTACCTTCACCCCCGGCCTTATCGGCAGAGAAAACATATTGTTCTTTTCCAGGTTGAGCCTTCCATAATCTTTCCAGTCGCCGGGTGCCCTGACCAAGAAATCTACCCCGTTATATCTCAAATATTTACTGGCAAACACATTCGGCCCGGCGCCCTCTAAAGCAAAATTATCCCGGTTCTTGGCAAGGAAATAAAAGTTATCCTTCTTTTCCCAGGCTTGCCCAGCCCAAGAGACCATCGGAACCAGCACCAACGCGATAATACATAAGATTTTCTTCGACATCTATTCCTTCTAAACCAGCCGCTACTTTAAATAAGATGAACCGATAGCTGACTTCTTAGTAGTTGCCTTATTGATACGGACTGCCAAAGCCTGCGCTTTTTCTTTTTCCAGTCCGCTGGGTATGGTAATTTTCCCCGATATGACAGGATCACAGATCTTAGGAGTAGACAGTAAGTTCCCATCAACAAATATAGCCATTCTTTTTCCTGCATTCTTAGACGTGATTTCGTTGAGCTTCTGCGACCCCTCTTTATTGAATTGGAAATCAATATCCCCGGATTCTTCCTTGGCTTTTGCAGATGCGATGTCTTTTGTCGAAAGAAACGCTTCCTTAGTTACATGCAATTCTTCCTGCTTAACCCGCTTGGCTAATTTCCGGCAATCTACCTGTCCTGCTCCGGCACAAACCAGCTTAAATTCTACCGAGACTGCCTCTTCTGAAGACAGATCCTCTCCGTTAGCGTAACCTAAAGCACATAAGATAATTAAACCGGCATAAACAAATCTCTT
>JAQTQC010000038.1 GCA_028712505.1 Candidatus Omnitrophota bacterium | reverse complement strand
AGTCGGTAATTGCCTTAACTAACCCCGGATAAATATTGCCGATCTTAAGCTCTCCCCAGATCTTGCTCTTGGCCACATCCCTGTCTGCCTGTACTGCCTCGCGGCGGCTGACAATAATACTGCGGCGCAGATTATTTACCTTAACAATCTTGAATTTAAAGACCTTATACAAGATATCTTTGTCAGGAATGTTACGGAAAGAAGAAAGCGAGCTGGGTAAAAACCCTTCTATTCCCATAATATCAACCAGGAATCCGCCCTTAACCTTCTTAACCGGTTTACCTTCAACCAGAGTACCGTCATTAGATATCTTAACGATCTTATCCCATCCCTGCATCCGCATGGCCTTTTCACGCGACAAGGTCATTACCCCGGCGTCGTTTTCCATGGTCTCAAGAAGGAATTCCATCTCCTTACCGATCTCTAAATCCCCGGTGCTAAACTCCGTAATCGGCACAATGCCTTCGGATTTAAACCCTACATCCACCAAGACTTCCTTGGTCTTGATCCCGACGATCTTGCCGGTAACTACCTGGCCTTCTTTTAAAACTTTAATACTTTGATTATACAACTGTTCCAATTCTTCTCTTGTTGTGCTTGACATTTCAATTACTCCCTTTCTTTAAAATAATATTTTGTTTTGATTTGAATAATTAATTATTTGATAATTGTTTAATATTAGCCATTATCAGATCCGATGTTTCCTGATAAGGCCTCCCCCTTTCTATGTGAATTTCTTTTCCGAAGCGCACGGATATTTTTGCTAAACGCAGCGACCGCGCCTGCCTCGGCATTGCTATATATGTGCCGGACACAAAAGCCGGAATCACCGGCACACCTCCCTTTGCCGCCAAAAATCCTACACCCGGCTCAGGGTTTAAATACATATCTACTTTCGTCCTGCGCGTACCCTCGGGAAATAAAGCTAATGCCCCGCCTTTACGCAAAATCTTTAAGCCTGTTTTAATCGCCGATAAATCCGCGGCGTTTCTTTTTAGCGGAATAACCTCAACCGCCTTAAGCCATGATTTCAATACCGGCTTAAGGAATAAACTATCCCGGGCCATAAAATGCACTGTCCTGGGACAGGCCACCCCTACAGCAGCCGGATCAAGATAACTGACATGGTTAGCTGCCAGAATAAATCCGCCCTTTTCAGGGATATTTTCCCTACCCTTAACTTCAAACTGAAAAAAAAGTTTTAAGATTACCAGGAATATAAACCTGCTAAATCTGTACATCTTTCAAAATTATTTCTTTCCCCAACGCCAGCAGCTTCTTAGCTTGAGTGAGGCTCTTTGCTTCAGCGTAAGTACGCATAATCGGCTCAGTTCCTGAACCACGGAACATCAACCAAGACTCATCTTCACAGATAAGTTTTATACCATCGTAATCCTTAATCTCTACGACTTTTCTGCCTAATAACTCCGAAGGCAAACTTTCTTTCTTTGGCTCAACCCGTTTAGCCAAATGCAAATCCTGGCGCACATAATAATATTTACCAAAATCCTTTTCAGCCTCATTTAAAATCTTGAGCATATTTTTATTACGGTAGACCATCATTTCTATCAAGAGTAAACCCGCCATAGTCCCATCACGTTCCGGGATATAACCTTTGACGCCCATACCGCCTGCTTCTTCTCCGCCGGCGACAATATCTTCAGTTTCCATAAGATTTGAAATATATTTAAAACCTACCGGGGTCTCATAAAGCTTGATCCCCAGGAATTTAGCGATATTATCCATCATCGTCGTGCCGCAAATAGTCTTGACCAGGCCGCCGCTCCAATGCCGATCCTGATTTAAATGCAAGGCGAGTAGACCTAATATCTTCTGCGGATGGATAAATACTCCTCCGGGAGCCACCGCCGCGATCCTGTCAGCATCGCCGTCTAAAGCAATACCTAAATCAAACTTTTCTTTTTTTACCCGCGCTTTTAATTCCTCCAGGTTCTCCTCCACCGGTTCAGGCCTGCCGCCATCAAAAGAAGGATTAATCGTATTACGCATAAACTCCAATTTTATACTCGTTCCCTTAAGCACCTGGGCAATAAAACTGTCTCCTGAACCATACATAGAATCAACCAGAACTTTAAATCTCTTATTCTTGATTTTCTTTAAATCAATATAATTGCGGATAAACTTTATATAATCTTTAATGATATCCACGGTCTTGATCGGTTCGGACAACGCCGCGTCTTTTACCGGGCTCTTGCCAAGCAGGCCTTCAACCTCCCGGGTAATTTCCTGGCTGGCTCCTCCGCCGGCGGCATTCTTAATTTTGAAACCGTTGTATTCTGCCGGATTATGTGAAGCAGTAATCATGATCCCTAAATCCAGCTTACGGCTTTTTACGACAAAGCTTAATGCCGGCGTAGGCGTAGGTCTGTCAGAAAGAATCACCTCTATGCCGTTGTTTTTTAATACTATTGCGCTGGCCTCGGCGAATTTGGCGGACATAAAACGCGTATCATATCCGACAGCTACCTTCTTACCGCTGCCTAAATAATCCGCTACTGCCTGGGCTAAAACCCTCACGTTTTCTAACGTGTAAGTATCTGCGATAATCGCCCTCCAACCGTCGGTGCCGAATTTAATTTGTGAAACTGTGTTGCTCATCGAGTCTCTCCTTGTCTACAAAGACAACACCCGCGCAATTCCAATTAGCGGCGGGGTGCCTTTCTTAAGCTGTTAATTGCTTTTCTTGTATTTTTCGCCCCAAAAATATATGAACCTGCGGCAAGTACACTTGCCCCTGCCCCTACCACCAACTTAGCGGTGAAATTATTAATTCCTCCGTCCACAGCGATATCCTTCTTAAAAATCAGCCGCAGCGAGCGTATCTTATTTAAGGCTGACGGGATAAAATCCTGGCCGCCAAAACCGGGATTAACCGACATTACCAAAACAAAATCAACTAACGGGAGGGCTTTGATAATTTTAGCTAAAGGAGTCCCCGGATTTAAAGAAATCCCCAGTTTAACCCTGCTTTTCTTTAAACCCTTAGCGATCGCTGCTAATTCTTTTATTGTCACCGTCTCAATATGCACAGTGATCATATCGCTCCCGGCCTTAACAAAAGCATCGATATATTTGGCTGGATTCTCAATCATCAAATGCACATCCAGGGGAAGCGAAGTTGCCTTGCGTATGTATTTTACGACTACCGGCCCAATTGTGATATTCGGGACAAAATGGCCGTCCATTATATCAACGTGGATCAAATCCGCTCCGGCAGCCTCAACCTTCTTAAGTTCAAACGCCAGTTTGCTGAAATCAGCCGATAATATTGACGGAGCAATCCTTATCATAATAGTAGACAGTCTATGCAATCTATTGCAAGACAGTTAGTTATATAAGAAATATTTTGGTTTAAGAAAATAAAATAATTCCTCATTTTAATAGATTCTTTCTCTCGTAAATATTTGTTTCGTAACTCAACTATTGTCAAGTGCTTAAGTAGACTGTCTACAATACAATTTATCTTCATCTATATAGCTTTCTTCTCTTTATATAATCAAAAACCTTATCCGTCACCAGGTAACCGTATGATTTATTCTGGGCCACGCACTGCCGCACTTCAAAACCCGAAACATCCACTGCCCG
>JAQTQC010000026.1 GCA_028712505.1 Candidatus Omnitrophota bacterium | reverse complement strand
AAATCCGGGATCCTGTTTGATTGCCTCGCTTAAGAAACTTTCCGCTTTATCAGTATCATGCAACCTGCGGCAAGACTCTGCCAGACCCCATTTCAGCTCTACCATATTAGGATATTTATCCAGGAGCGCGGCGAAAACCTGATATGCAGCCCGGTCCTGATGTAAGTTTAAATAAACCAAGCCCAAAACGTACTGGTCTTCCAGCAGATTTTGATTTCTGGCTACCGCATCCTGAGCAGCCGAAAGGCTCAATACATCCGCCTTATTATGCAATAGCTTCCAATCCATAGGATACAATGCCGGCAGACAAGTAAATAGGATCGATAACAATATAAATATCTTTTTCATTTTATGCGCCTCTTGGCAAACTCCCAAAAAATAATCCCCAGGGAAACCATGCTGAAACCAAAAAGAAAATCCTCGAGTGGGATACTCCCAGCCCTTATGCCGAGAAAAAACTGCTTGTTATACATAACAATACCTGATCCGGTAAGATAACCGTTCACCAGGAATTTAAAACCTAATATGATAATAAGGAATAGATAAAATAGTTTTTGCTTAAAGATACCAACCCCTGCCAGCTTATCAATCAACAGGGTCAGAATTACAGAACTGAGGGCTATCAAGGTATATTCTTTCATTTAAGCCTCTCCTGAATGTATTTAAGCGCCTCCCAAGTAAATATGCAACAGAATGGGACCACTATAAAAAATAACCATTCTTCAACCGGCAGATTAATAATTTTAATCCCGCATACACCTGCGGGATTAAAATACCAATGCCCGCGCCAGGTGGCAAAAACATCCCAGGCGCCAAAAATAATTACCAATAGACTTAAAGAAAAGAAAAGTGCCTTGAAATTACGCCAAAATTTTAAAGGAGGATAGAAACTAAGCAGCAGCGGGAAAATAACGGAAAACGTCAGGGCTAACATGTACTTCGACATATGTTTATTGTATTACTAACCTGCCATTTTAGCAATCAGATTTCCGGCGTTTAAATCATTTGTTTTTAGGTCATTTGATTGTAAAATAGTCTTATGCATAATCAAAAGCTACAATTGGGTTTTCAGGAAGCAAAAAAAATCACCAAGAAATTCGCCAAAACTTTTTATCTGGCCTCTCTTTTCCTGCCCCGGGAAAAGAAATACGCTAGTTACACCATATACGCAATTTGCCGCTTGAGCGACGAAACAGTGGACAATCCTGACTCTTTAGACCAAAATAAAAACTTGCAAGAATTGGAACTGAAGATATCTCGGGCCTACTCGGAAAAACAAATAGACGATCCCCTGCTGGCGGCTTTCAGCCAAACAGTTAATAAATACAAAATCCCTCAAGAATACTTTAACGCGCTGCTTCAAGGAATGCACATGGACCTGGAGATAAAACGCTATAAGGACTTTAGCCCCCTTAATGAATACTGCTATAGAGTAGCCGGGGTAGTTGGCTTAATCATGTTGAAGATCTTCGGGTACAAGGATAATTCCGCTGAAGTCTTCGCCATAAAACTGGGGGTTGCCATGCAGCTTACGAATATCTTGAGGGATATAAAAGAAGACCTGGCCCGCGGCAGGATTTATTTGCCCCAGGATGAAATGGCCAAGTTTAATATCTGCGAAAAACAACTGTTAGAAGGCAGAATTGATAAGAACTTCAAAGATCTCTTAAGTTTCCAAATTGACCGCTGCCGGCAATTTTATGATGATTCCTTGCAAGGAGTCAAACTCATCAATAGTCGTTTTGACAGATTTGTAGTATTATGCATGAAAGAGGTTTATGCCGCAATATTGAAAAAAATCGAAGAAAATAATTACGATATTTTTACTACCCGGGCATACGTGAGCAAGCCTGAGAAAATACGGCTTATACTTAAAATATTACAGGAGCGTAAATACTTATGAAGGTAAACCTGGCAAATTCAGCGGGGTTCTGTTTCGGGGTAAGAAGAGCGATTAATATCGCCATAGAGACCGCAAAAACAAATCAACCGGTCTTTATGCTCGGAGATATCGTACATAACGAAGAGGTGGTAAAGAGAATCCAGGAATCCGGGATAAAAAAAACCGATCGTCTTTGCGCAGGCAAAGGCAAAACACTATTGATCCGGGCACATGGCTGCTCCAATAAAACCTTACGCAGGGCAAAGAAACTAGGCTATTCAATCATTGACGCAACATGCCCGACGGTAAAAGAAATACATGCGATTGTCAAAAAACTGGAAAACCAAGGCTTTAAAATAGTTGTGATCGGGGATAAATTCCATGACGAAGTCAAAGGGATTGTCGGGCAACTTAAGACTAAAGCAATCATTATAGACAGCCTGGAGAATATCCCGATTAAAAAACTAAAGTTACTTAGGAAAGCCGGGGTAGTTGTACAATCAACGCAAAACCTGGACAAAGTGTTAAAGATAATCAGAATTTTAAGAAAGAATGTGGAAGAGTTGGAATTCCATAACACTATCTGCAAACCAACCAGATCAAAACAAAACGAAGTAAAAGTTATGCCCTTGAAAAACGACGTGATGATTATTATCGGCTCCAAAACAAGCGCCAATACCAGAAGGATTTATGAAATATCGAAATCTTTAAATAAGAGAAGCTACTGGGTTAACTCCAGCCGCGAAATAAAAAAAAGCTGGCTGGCCAAAGCCAAAAACGCAGGAATAACTGCAGGGGCTTCTACGCCTGAATCAACAATCAAGGAAGTACTGCAAAAAATCAAGACGCTTTGCGCTGCTTGATCAAATCCGCAACTATGCGCGAGCCGGCAATAACCACCGGCAGGCCGCCTCCCGGTTGAGTACTTGCTCCGACATAATACAAATTCTTTATTTTCGCATCAAAGTTAGCCGGACGAAAAAAAGCGCTCTGGGTCAAATTATGCGCCAGACCAAAAGTCGCCCCATATTTGATGTTATACCTGCCGATAAAATCCTGAGGGTAAAAACGATGCTCTACTTCGATCAATTCATCAAGATTACAACCGCATAAACAATTTATTTTATCAAAAACCAGCTTCCTTATCCTCTCTTCATGTTTTGACAGATCATCGCTAGATTTCCTTAAATTACTCACAGGTATCAATAAATATAAGATATCCTTTCCAGGAGGGGCTAAAGAAGGATCAGTTACCGTAGGTACGTGCACATAAAAAGAGGGGTCTTCCGGTATCAGTTTATCTTTAAAGATCTGGTCCAAATTCTTATTTAAATCTTTACTGAAGAATAAATTATGGTGGGCAAGCTTATCCAGCTTTTTCTTCAACCCTAAATAAATCAAATAAGTCGAACAGGAATATTTAAATTCGGGGATCTTGCGTTTAAGCAAATCTGTTTGAGTATAAGCATAATCAGCGTTGACTACCGTATAATCGGGCTCAATAATACGGCTTCCCGCTTTTATTGCAAGCCGTCCACATCCCTCGGTGATACTATCCACCGGGCAATTATAATTTAACTTTGCGCCGAATTTCTTAGCCAGTTTCTCCAAAGCTAAAGGTATTTGATACATTCCCCCCATAGGATGGGCGATTTTCTGCACATGGTCCGTATAAGTAATAACACTATAAAAAGCAGGAGCCTGATACGGAGAGACGCCCATAAACATCGCCTCAAATGTAAAAGCATAACAAAGCTTGTCACTCTTAAAATACCTACGGGCAAGCTGCCAATATGATTCTAAAGCGCGTATTTTACCTGCCAAGGCCCAGTAATAAGGATGAAGCAAGGATCTGTAGGTTACACACCTATAAAGCAGCGGCCTGATTAAACCGTATATCCTGGCGGTCTCCCGGATAAACTTATCAAATTGTTTAGCAGCTCCCGGCTCTATCCGCTCCAGTTCCTCTTTTGTGCGTTGGCTATCCTGGTGCACAGTAAGGACCTCTCCGTCGGAATAAATAATCTTATAGCTCGGGTCAATAACACGCAGGTCCAAATAATCTTTAAGCGACTCCCCGCAATAAGAAAAGACTTCCTCGAAAAAATCCGGCATCATCACAAACGACGGGCCCATATCGATTTTAAACCCGGAGTCTTCAAGCAAGCTGTTCCGTCCGCCGCAGGCAGGAAGCCTCTCAAACACCTCGACATCATAACCATCATGCGCCAGGCGAGCAGCTGTTGCTAACCCACCCACTCCGGCACCAACGATTGCAACTTTCTTAGCCATAGGGATCCCCCTTGTTTTTTAAAAAACAATGGTTTTATTCTCGTGCTTGATGATACGGTAATCAACGTAACTTAGGATCGCATTAGCCAGCGCCTTCTTTTCCAGGTTCCTTCCCCTCCTGATAAGCACCTGACGGTTATCTTTATGCGAAATATATTCTACTTCCTGAGAAATAATCGGCCCCTCATCCAGCTGCTCATTTACAAAATGCGCGGTAGCCCCGATAACCTTAACCCCTTGCTTAATCGCCTTACCATAAGGATCAGCTCCTTTAAAAGCAGGCAAGAAACCATGGTGGATATTAATTATATCTTTATTGTATTTCAGCAGGAATTCAGGTGACAACACCAGCATATACCGTGCTAAAACCAGGAAATCAGTCGAATCTAAAGCATAAGACAACAGCTCCGCCTCCCGCCTGTTCTCTTTATTGGCGGGGACATAATGAAACGGGATATTATGCTGGGTTAAAAGTTTACGGCATTTCTCGCTGTTACTTAAGACAAAGGGGATCTTGACATCAAGCTCCCCTGACACATAAAGGTACAGCAAATCTAATAAACAGTGATCGTCTTCGGATACAAATATCCCCATGCGCAAAGTTTGCGACTTATCAATAATCTTCCACTGGCCGGAGAATTCCCTGGCTATAGGTAAAAATTCTTCGGATAAGGAATCTTTATTCTGTTGCCCCTTGCTCAAGATAAATTCAACGCGCATAAAGAAATACCCGCCTTCCGGGTCAGTGCTATATTGATCAGCCGCGACTATATTGCCCCCGTGCTCAAAGATAAAATCCGAGATCCTGGCGACAATCCCTTTCTGATCCTGGCATTGAAACAATAAGATAAACTTACGCATATATCCTCCGTGATTAAAACGGCAGCTTATTTACCATTTTTCCCAATGTATATTTTCCTGTTTAAACTTATCCTTCGGCTTATCTTCATTAGTAGGATACCCGATAGGAATTACATTCAAAGGAATAACGCCTTCCGGGATATTGAACTCTTTTCGGACAGCATCCATTCTCTCCTTATCCGGATAAACCCCTGTCCATACGGCGCCAAGCCCCAGAGACTCTACAGCAAGCAATATATTTTCCGAGGCGCAGGAACTGTCGATAATGGCAATTTCTGCCTTTCCCTGAAATGCCTTCTCGGCAATAGCGCAAACGATTATTGCAGCACCTGCCTTATCCAGCATCTTAGCATAAGGCAAGGCCTGAGCGAGGATATCCAGAGACGGCCGGTCCGTAACTATCACAAACGACCAAGGCTGCATGTTCACTGCCGTCGGAGCAGCCATCCCGGCCTTAACAATCGTGATTAAATCATCCCGCGAAACGCTTTTACCGGTAAAGTGACGCACGCTCTTGCGGTTATGGATAACGCTTAAGGCATCCGTTGATGTTTTTTCATTCTGTGCGCTGAGAGTGCCGGATGAAATAATAAGCAATAATGCAGCTATGCCTAAAGATATTGCCTTTCTCACAATAGCCCCCTTTTATAAAAACGCCTCATCCAGACTGATCCGAATGAGGCGTTGACTTAACAATAGCAGATGTGCCTGGCCGTCAATACCAACCCTACTCCTACACTAAATTATTTAGCCAATTTACGATAGCCAACAAGTATAAGCATCATAAAAGCAGCTAACAATGATAAAAATCTCATCCAATCCTGAAGTTCAGACCAATAAAACATATAACCTTCAGTCAAGGCAAAAATCCCGCCAAACATAAGACCAGTCCCTATCGCCTGAATGGCAATAACGGCGCCGATAAATATACAAGCTATGCCCACCGGCACGGCTACAAAGAAAAGATTCCTCTGAAAGGTTTTCTCTTTTTCCTGCCAAGCCATTTCTTTCTCTTTTCTTTCCTTATCTATCTGCACCCTTTCTTCGGGAGTTGCTTTATCATATCGCTGATAAGAATAAGAATCATAGCGATCCTGCCATCTAGGCGCAGGGCTGAATGTACTAACCCCATAGTGGACCAACATCGGCAGTATTATTGCAATGCCAAATCCTAAAGCAAATTTTTTAGCAAGCATCTCCACCTCCTCTGTTATTTTATAAAATACCCCACCAAACGCCACTGGCTATCTTTATCTTTCATAAAAGTAACTGTTTCAATAGCAGATGCCTTATTTTTAAAAGCTGTATTAAAAGTCAATACATAGTATTCACCATCTGCTGCTCCAGGTATTGTTTTTTGGTACAGATTTGTCTTTAATTGGCGCAAGACAAGATCTCCCAGAGGATTACGGACCGCTGCAACCTGAGATATCCATTGTTCTTTACTTACCAGAGATTTAAAATAGGAGCTGGCAGCTTCCCAGGATTGCTCATATTGCTTATTATCCACCATTGCCAACCAGGCTTGCGCCTGCGCAACCGAAGTTTGATCCAGCGGTTCAACAACCTGAGCGACTTCTTCAGCGACAGCCAAATAAAAACAGCTAAGAATTGAAATCGCACAACCAATGCTGATAATAATTTGTTTAAGCATTGTCTCCTTCTTTTATTATCCCCTAGAAAGATATATTATTACACAAACAAAAAATCTCTGCAAGCATTAAGCCTAACCCAGTTCAAAACTGGTAACCCCATAAACTTTTTCTAACGGTGTCGCGGGCAAGAATTTAGAATAGATGCGCGCGGTTTCAAAAACTACTTTCATACCATACTTCTCTGCCAAATTAATTGCTTCGGGATTAGTTTCCGGAATATCAAGAAAGAATTCCTGGTTCAAAAGAATTTCTCCCCTCAAGGCATTAAATATTTTCTCAGCTGTCTCGGCATTATCCGCAAACAAAGGCCCTATTTTGTATCCTTTATAGCAAGGCCGGATCACTCCATATCCCGACAGTTTTTCGCCATTTAACAAAGCATAACCTTTAGTCTGAGGCCGGCCGATCCAACACTTGAGAAATTGATGCCGCTTGGCCGGGAATACAGCATCATCGTAAGAAACCAGTTTCTCAAAATCAACCTTCTGGATTTCGATTAAACCCGCAGAGCCTGCCCGGCCAGAGCCTAAACCTTGATAGCGCCGGTTTTTATAGTACGCCCTGAAACCCTGGGTCTCATAATCCTTTATCCGCTCCAGTACGCCATCCCCGCCTATATTACGGCTCCCTAAATAATCCAGGGCTGCACGCCAAACTTGCATCCCATAACCCCTGCCGCGGAATTCCGGCTTAACGATATAAAACCCCATAAAACTAAAACGGTTGTCATAAACCACTGCGGAAATCACGGCAACAGGTTGACCATCCAACTCGCCAATTAAGAAACCCTGTTGGTCTGCAGCATAAAAACAAGCCGCATCATCCAAACCCGGATTCCAGCCTTCCTTTGCCGCCCACTCAATGGCAATCTCAGCGATTTCCTGTTCCAACATCCGGCGAATGATAAAACCTGGTTTCATTTCTATTTATTACTCCTTATAATTATTTTATCACAGAATCCAGTTTAGCTATATAATATAGTTACTACTAAAAAGGAGGCCTGAATGCTTTTCCCCACCCTGATGTCAAAAACTTTTTTCATCCTTTCTCTTTCACTGACTCTCTGCTATGTAGGAGCCCAATTAGTGCTTAGTTTCTTCAGAAAAGCGCACAGAGAAGGAAAATCGTTTGTTACTTCCAAGATAAATAAATATGGCCAGCAGGATTTGATAGTCGAACCAAAATTAATAATCAAGATTTTCTGGGCGGCGCTGATAATCAACATCCTTTGTTTTATCGGGCTGATGTTCACCCGGGCTTCTTTCCCCTTAAATATGTTAATGATGGGGCTATTCACATTTACCGACGGAATCACACTGGGGATAGTCCTGATATCAATTGATGAGAATCTGGCAATCAAAGTTGCCTGGTTGACAGCGATAATCACGTTTTTTGCCGGAACTATAGGGTTGTATTCGAAAATTGACTTCTCTTTCTTAGGCGGTTTGCTTTTTTGGGCCCTGATCGGCTTGATCATCGTGACTTTTTTCAGGATATTTGTAAGTATAAAAGGAAGGGCCCGGAAGATTATTGCGTTTATCGGGATTTTGATATTCGTTGGTTATCTCTTATATGATTTCAATAAAATAAAGAAGCTTAAGAATTTAGCTAATTTTAATAACTGGAACACCGCTCTCGACTGCTCAATCGATATCTATCTTGATATAATCAATCTTTTTCTGCAGTTGCTCGACTTGCTTTCTGAAAATTAGCTGTTTATTCTCCGAATGAATAAACTTGATACTGATAGCGCGATCGCTGATCTTTTTCTGCCCATACTCACTCATTAGCGCAACCATCGACCATAATAGCTTTAGTAATCGTAGAGCTTTCTCTTAATACCGCGATTTCCTTATATTCCGGGGAGTTGAGCCATTCTTCTACTTTTCTTGCAGAAGAAAATTCAATTATGATAATCCTCTCGGGATTCCAATCACCAAAAACCGGAGTGATCTTTCCTCCCCTGGATAAATACCGCCCCTCATATTTTTCTACCAAGGGACGGACTTTTTTGATGTATTCAGCATAGAGACCCTTATTTTCATTATTAGTTTTGATTTCTACAATAAAATATACTGACATATCAACTCCCGAATAAACTGTTAATCCTTGATTTGAGGAATTTCTTAACGAATTTACGTTTATTTTTCTAAACTAGAGGATCTGTTCGATAATTTCTGCCGCATCTTGCACAAACTGAGAACAAAGCGTGTTGATAAGATTCTTGTCTTTGAACATCTTCACCCCTTCCGGAGTGCCTATATCACAACCCAGCAGTTCTTTGCAAACAATGGAAGAGTTTTTTGCTTTAAATCGTTTAACGAAATCTTTAACTAATGCGTATGCTTTTCTTTTTGATTCTTCATCCTCTGGCCTTATCTTGCCGTATTTAAGACCGATTACCATAAATGCGCCAGTTACTGCCCCGCACGTTTCTGCCATACCAGCCATTCCGCCGCCAAAAGCTCCGCTAACTTTTAAAGCAGTATCTTTATCCAACCCTAATTCCTGAGCATATGTTGAAAGTATCGCCTGCGAACAGCTAAAACCTTCTTTAAAACAGGATACAGCCTTTGCAGTCTTACTCATCTATCCTCCTTTTTTTAATTCTACAACAAATAAAAAACCTACGCAACAATTTATACTTGCAGGACTTGTATCCCCATTTCGTTCATCTTATCTAAGGGCCAAGAGACAAAAAAACGCCCAAGCATACGCCTGGGCGTTAAAGATGGCTCCCCCTCTAGGACTCGAACCTAGGACCTGGAGATTAACAGTCTCTCGCTCTACCAACTGAGCTAAGGGGGAATTGTGGGTAGTATTCTAACACTAGATAATCTGGCTTTCAAGAGCTTTTATATTCATTTCAATCTCCTGAATAAGCTTTTCAATTTCCTTCATCCGCCGGCCGTACTCCTTCGCCGTCTCTTCATCCCGGTAAAAATGCGGATTAGACAAAGCCCGCGCCTTGGCATAGCTTTCAAGCTCCAGATTTTCTTTATTCTTGATAAGTTTATTAATCTTGTCGCGGATAAGTGAATTATGGGATTTCCGCTTCTTCTCTTCTTCTTTATTTTTTCGTTCTTGTTCTTTGGCCTTCTCTTTAGCCTCATCAACTTGCCTGACTGCCGCAGGTCTGGGCTTATGCTCAACAGAGGTTTCAACCAGGCTATCCCGTTTTTCAAGATAATAATCAAATGTCCCGGGAAATTTCCTCACCCTGCCGGCTTTG
Source organism: Candidatus Omnitrophota bacterium (assembly GCA_028712505.1). Classification (GTDB taxonomy): domain Bacteria; phylum Omnitrophota; class Gorgyraeia; order Gygaellales; family Profunditerraquicolaceae; genus UBA6249. Next base: position 5,649 of record JAQTQC010000026.1, on the reverse strand, counting down.
ACTTCAAAGACATTATTGGCAACCGAACTGACAAAATAAATATCATGGCTGATAAAGACAATTGTCCCTTCATAGCTCTTAAGCGCCCTGACCAAGGCATCCACGGCATCCACATCAAGATGGGTAGTCGGTTCATCCAATAGCAGGAAATTCGGGGGGTCAATCAAAAGCTTAGCCAGGATCAACCGGCTTTTCTCTCCGCCGGAAAGCACTTTAACTTTCTTTTCAGCATCATCACCGCTAAATAAAAATGCACCAAGGATAGTCCTGATGGTTTCTTCCGCCATATAACCCGGAGCAGCAGAATAGGCCTCCTGCAAAACAGTATTCTCGACATTCAAAACATCTGTGCGCGTCTGCGAGAAATAACCGATATCCACATTATATCCAACAGTCCTATTTCCTTTGTCTATACTGACAATTCCCGCCAAAATCTTTAAGAGCGTGGACTTGCCAGCTCCGTTTTCTCCGGCCAAAACCGCTTTTTCCCCCTGAGTGATCTCAAAATCCAATCCTGTATAAACCTGGATATCTCCGTAAGCTTTAGAAATTGCCTCCAGGCTAATCACCCGGTGTCCGCTTTTGCGGGTCTGGGGAAAAGAAAAATTCCCGATACTTTCCCGAGGATCAGGAGGAACAACAATTTTTTCCTCTTCCATCCTTTCCAAAACACGACGCTTAGCCCGCACAGAAGCTGCCTTATTCGGCTGGGCGTGAAACCTGGCTACAAACTGATCCAGCTGTTTCATTTTCTTATCCTGCTCTTTAAACTGTTTAACCAGATGTATGCGCCTTTGCGCCTTTATCTCTTCGTAATGCTCATAGTTACCGTGCACTTTTGAGATTGAACCGTTTTCCAGAATAAATGTATAGTTGGTGACATCGGTTAAAAATGCCTTATCGTGGGATATCATGATAAAAGTCCCCTGGAAAGAAGCCAAATAATCTTTAAGCCATAATGCCGCGTTTAAATCTAAATAGTTAGTCGGCTCATCAAGCAGCAACAGGTCATAATGATAAGTCAGCAGCTTGCCCAGGAGAGCACGCATCTGCCAACCGCCGCTCATCTGGCTTATGGGGCGGGAAAAATCTCTTTCTTTAAAACCCAGCCCTGAAAGTATCTTTTTAGCTTTATATTCCAGTTCAAAGAAACCCAAGGTTTCTAGTTCATGCAGAACTTCACCATAATGATTTGAACCGGCTTCATTTTTAGACTCCAGCCTTTCTTTTTCCTCTTTTAAGCGGATAATCCTTTCATCACCCTCAGTCAACTCTCCAAGCACGGTATGCTCAGATTTGAAACTCGCTTCCTGCGGGAGATAACCTATATGCACCCCCTTATTCACTCTTACCTCGCCGCTGGACGGCTCTGTCTCCTGCAAAATAAGAGAGAATAAAGTACTCTTACCCGTACCGTTAGGACCGATAAGCCCGATCTTCTCTCCCCGGTTTATATTGAGAGAGATATTCTCAAAAAGAACTTTCGGCCCGTAATTTTTTGAAAGCTTAATGATGTTAATCATATCAATAGTTCAATGGGATCAAATTGTACGGCGGGATTCTAAAGACTTAGAAAGTGTCGTGGCATCCGCGTATTCCAGGTTTGAACCAACGGGGATCCCCAACCCGATACGGCTTAGATGCACTCCCAGCGGCTTAAGTAACTTGATAAGATACAGAGAGGTGGTTTCGCCCTCGGTATCGGCATCAGTAGCAATGATTATTTCCCGGATGCTCCCCTGCTTTATTCTTTGGATAAGCCCATCGATCTTTAAATCGCTGGGGCCTCTTCCCTCCAGAGGCGATATTGAACCAAGCAGTACATGATAAAGCCCCTGGAAATTACCCGCTTTTTCAATTGCCGTGACATCGCTGGGCTTCTCAACCACACAGACAATATCTTTTTGCCGGCGAAGATCCTGACAGATCTTACAAGTATCTTCCTCGCTTAAATTATTGCAGATCTGGCAAGAGCGCACGCTTTCTTTAACTTTGTTCAAAGACTCGGATAAAGCTTTGATTTCATCTTTGGAAGCACCCAAAACATGCGCCACAATACGCTCAGCGCTGCGCCGGCCTATACCGGGAAGCTTAATCAAACATTCGATCAATTTCTCTATAGAAGCCGTATAATTAGCCATTACCCTTCCCTGACCACCCTTCCCCCGAACATATCAAGAGCGGACTTGATAAAAGGGTTATTATGTACATCATGTTCGTATCTGGCCTGATCAATCAAAATAAAATTCAGCCTTAACTGCGCGTTACACAATTCTGAGACAGCCTTCTCAATCATTGCCTTGTTTTCTTTCTTCTCCAAAGACTCTTTATGCAATGTATAATTCTTAGGGAAAGCTACGGTTAAGATATCCCCTTGTATTTTAGTCGGCTCGCCTTCGCTTAGATAGGTGGATACCGACATTTTAATACCTGCCAGATTATTTACAATATTATTCCAAACGCTTTTTACCTGCTCTAAAGAAATAATCGCTTTCTCCGGAGGAGTTTTCACAGGAGCTTCTTTATTGACTTCTTCCTTCAATTTAACCGTTGGGTCATTCTCAACCGGATGCTTTTTTGCTTTTTCTCCGGATGGAATATGTTTATCCGATTTATGGCTTTGGCCAGCAGAAGCCAGGCCATGCCCCTCCGAACGATTATACGCCAACCTGACCAAACTTATTTCCAGAGGTATGCGCTGCGAATCCAGACGCTTGGCCATCTCCTGCGTGCTGACTAAAATATTGAAGGCGGTAAAAATCTCTTCCAGTGATAATCCCTGGCTTTGTTTAAACAAACGGTCGCAAACCTCCTGGGGCAGATCAACCAATTTTGTATCGGCTTTAGAAACTTTAGCTACCATTAAATTCCGGAAATGCTCAATAAGATTAGCAAGAAAGACCCCCGGGTCCTTACCGTCGTCGATTATCTCATTGAAAAGCTTGAGAGCACCTTGCGGATCTTTCTGGGTTATCGTATCGGTAAGGGCAAACAGAATATCCTGTTCAACCATGCCCAAAACAGCAATAGCATCTTTGATAGAAACTGCCCCTTGGGAAAAAGATACCAACTGATCCAGGATCGATTCTGCATCCCTTAATGAGCCGTCACTGCTTTTGGCAACCGCAAAAAGTACATCCTTGTCTACTGTAGTTTTCTCCTGAAGGATGATCTTTTCCAGCTGGGAAATAATCTCGATTACCGGGATCCTGCGGAAATCCATGCGCTGACAACGGGAGATAATTGTCGGCATAACTTTTTGCGGATGAGTAGTAGCGAAGATGAATTTTACAAACTCCGGAGGTTCTTCCAGGGTCTTCAGCAAGGCGTTAAAACCATCAGGAGTTATCTGATGCACTTCATCAATGATATAAATCTTATATTTACCCTGGGCGGGGGAAAATTTTACATTCTCGCGCAAAGCCCTGATTTCATCAATACCGCGGTTAGAGGCTCCGTCGATCTCGATAACATCAAGCGAATTCCCCTGGTTAATCCCTAAACAAGAAGGGCACTTTTGACAGGGTGTTACTGTCGGCCCCTCCTTACAATTTAAAGCTTTGGCCAGGATTCTTGCGGTAGAAGTCTTGCCAACCCCTCTTGGGCCGGTAAAAAGATAAGCGTTGGCAAGCCGGTTCTTTTGAATCGCGTTTTTTAAAGTACCGACTATATGATCCTGTCCGACAACGCTTTCAAAATCCTGCGGACGCCATTTTAATGCAAAAACAGTATAAGCCATTGGTTAAAAAGGTTTTATTTCTTATCGATTTGGATTTGCTGGACTTTTACGCCTTTTTCCGCTAAATATTCGAAAGCCCGTTTAATTTCATTTTCTTGGCCTTCTACCGTAAGGATAGACCAGCCCGCATCCATAGAAAAAGAGGCTTCAATGATATTTAAGCTGATATCGAATTTCTTGCAAAGATAACAAATTATCGACTCATCCTGTAGAGTGCCCGGGAAAGTCAGTCCTATAGATATCTTCATGTCGATCTCCTTAATGAAACCTATTATATCAAAATTTAGCCTTAAAAGTAAAAATATTAAATCTAAATCAAACCTCTCCTATCTCAGGGATTATTTCCGGAGGGGCAGAAGGCTCCACAACACGGATATATCTCCATTGTCCTTTATGGTACCTGATAAAAACAACGGCGGAGAATACCAGAAAGAAAAACACCATGGCTGTCCAGCCAATCTCCGGAGGAAGATGCAAGACGCGCAGGATCAAAACAAGTACAGCAACCATTAGCCAATGTAAGATAACCGACATGCGCATAGCCCAAAAAGTATCCCCTGCCCCACGCAGGGCGCCGATAAAGACACAAAGCATAGTCTCAACCAGCGCATACACAGAAGCTAGACGAACCATAAACACCGCCATAGGCACAGCGGCAGTAAACACAGCGCTTGCGGCAGACGGCCGAAACACATTTACCAGCATACCGGGAAACCCCGCAAAGAAAATAAAAACAAAGGCCGAATAAATCATCCCCAGTTTTAACCCGGACATAACCGAACGGTGGGCTTTTTCCGGGTGCCGACCACCCATATACCTGCCGACTAAACTAGTCACGCCAATCTCTATTCCGATAAGAGGGACAAAAGAAACAAAATCCCAGTTAAAAACTAAGGTAGCGGCAGTAGCTGCTGCCGGGCCGAGAGAATGAAACGTCATTACCATGGCATTAAAAGCAATGATGTTTAAACACATCTCGATTCCCGTGGGGTAACCAAAACGCAAAAGCTTTCCGGCGAGCATCCGGTCAAAATGAAACGAAGTTTCAATACTATATTCTCTGCGGTTACCCTGGTCAAAATACGCGGCAAACAGGATAGACAAACCGACAGCCCCGCCGATAATAGTAGCATATGCCGCACCATGAATACCCAGAGACGGAAAACCGCATTTACCGAAAATAAATACGTAATCCAGGCCGACATTGGTAAGCATAGCGGCAAACGAGGCGATCATTACGATTCTTGTGCGGCCGGTTCCCGAGAAAAAACCGCTTATACTTGTCCTTATCAGGCTGATAATCGATCCGTAAAGCAATATATTCAAGTAACTTATCTGAGGCCCCAACTGCCCCTGCCCAACACCCATAAAAACAAACAACCGATAAGCTAACGGCCTAAGCAAAAGAATAATCGGATACGCGCAACAGGAGAAAATCAAAGCCTGGGTTAATACCAAGCCGCAATCTTTTTTCTTGCCTGCCCCCAAATGCTGGGCAACTAAGGCAGTAGTAAAACCCACCAGGCCGATGAAAAACGAAATCATCATAAAAGATGCCAGACCTCCACCCATAACCGCGTTCATCAATTCAGGCTTAAGCCTGGCAAGGAACAAACGATCAGTGAAGACCATGATCGTGTCACAAGCATGAGAAACGACCATCGGCAGGGAAATGGCGACAACCTCTGCCATCCCCCCTTCTTTTAAATGCTGTTTTGCCATATCAGTTATCGTTTAAACAATAAATCCGACGGTATGCGTCGGATGATTTATTGAATTTTTTCGGAGAGGCTGGGATTCGAACCCAGGGACCCAGTTACCCAGGTCAACTCATTAGCAGTGAGTTGCTTTCGACCACTCAGCCACCTCTCCAATATTTACGGATTTTTTCTTTTCTTCCTAAAGAACTC
>JAQTQC010000025.1 GCA_028712505.1 Candidatus Omnitrophota bacterium | reverse complement strand
CAGTCAAAATTAGCAAAATGAAGATTATTGATTTAAGTTTGCCCATTGACGAAAAGGCCTTTGAAGTCCATAAGGTGGATATTGAGCGCATATCCCACAAGTCCGGGGTTGCCAAGTTTAACCGCGTGATCATGGGTAAAACAATCCTGGGCAGGATAAAATACGCTTTGGGCATGCGGATTGTTAAGAAAGAACAGCTGCCGGATGAAGAGTTTTTGTCTTTAGAGATCGTTCATGCCCCGGTGCATATCGGCACCCACCTGGATTACTCCTTTCATTACGGTTCCAAATCAGAAAACCGGCCATCGAAGACTGCCGATGAAATCCCCCTGGAATATTGTTATCAGAACGGCGTAAAGCTGGATTTGACTCACAAAAAACCGGATGAGGCGATCAATGAGAACGATATAAAAGCAGCTTTGGCGAAAATAAAATACCAACTTAAACCTTTGGATATCGTATTGTTACATACCGGTGCGGATAAATTTTATGGCGGAGCAAGATATTTCTCAGATTATCCGGGGGTTGATCCTTCGGCTATTGATTTCCTGCTGTCCTGCGGAGTGAAGATCTTCGGGGTAGATACCATGGGTATTGACCGGCCTTACAGATTTATGTTAAGCGAGTTTTTAAAAACAAAAGACCCTAAGAAATTTTACCCGGCGCATTTTTACGGCCGCCAGAAAGAATTTATCCACATAGAAAGGCTGGCTAATTTAGAAAAACTTCCTGATCTTGGTTTTAAAATTGTTTGTTTCCCGATCCGGATCAAGAATACCGGGGCTGCCTGGGCCCGGGTAGTTGCTCTTTTAGACTAATTTAATAAAACGGGTCCTGTCTTGGACTGTTTCTCGCCGCACACCGCGGCTCGAATTCAGTCCAAGCCACCCGTTTTTATATAGTCTAAAAGAATATAAAATTAGGAGGATATGATGGGACATACGTGTAATTCAATAATTATCAATGCGCCTTATGATCTGGTATTTGATATCTCCAATGATATCCCGCGTTGGACAGAGTTATTCGGCACAGAGTATAAAAAAGCTGAGGTGGTTAAGAAAGAGGCTAACAAAATAGTCTTCCGCCTCACGGATGAAGATGATAAATCCTGGCAGTCCTGGAGGCTGCTTTTTAAAGATAATTATTTTACTTATGCCGAGCGCCAGGATCCGAAGTTCCCTTTTGAGTATATGAAGATTATCTGGCTTTATACTCCTAAGCCCGAGGGGATTGAGTTGACCTGGATCCAGCATTTTCATATGGATAGTAAAGCCAAGTTTAATGACCAACAGGTCGAAGGCTTTATAAACGAAGGCTCGCAGCATAACTTAAAGATCTTTAAAGAGATCATTGAAAAAGAAGCGCTTAAGTCTTAAGTGAATAAATTTACGTTTGCCCTCCTTTGTTTAGAGGGGGCAGTTCTATCTTTTAATGTCGCGGCCGCCGCCGCGTTAATCCCGTCTATCGCAGCTGATTTTGTTCTTTCTCAATTTGTGGTAGGTAAGATTATCTGGTTGTATATGCTTCCCTACGGGTTGGCGGCATTTTTTTACGGCCCTCTGGTGCGCGCTTTTGATGCCCGCAAAGTCGAGCTGTTTTGTATATTCCTGTTCTCTCTGGCTAATCTTTTGGCAGGAGTGTCGCAGAATATCGCCACTCTTTTTGCTGCCAGGTTCATGATGGGATTATTCGGGGCTTCGGTTATCCCGCTCGGCCTTATTTTAATCGCCCGGCGCCTGAAGGAAGCAAAGCGCGGCCGTTATATCGGATTATTCTTCGGCTCCACCTTCGTGGCATCTTTATTCGGGTTATTTCTTAGCGGGATAATTAATTGGAGGTTGATATTTGTTATCCCGGCGTTAAGCGGATTTATACTTTGGATATTGATGTATATTTTCCTCCCCAGCTTTAAAGAAGAGACAGGTAATTTCCGCCTGGGTTATCTGGAAGCTTTTAGAAACAAAAAAGTTATCAAGATATTCAGTTATATCTTTCTTATAAGCTTGATTTATCATGCTGTACAGCAGTGGCTGGGAGTTTATTTCTCAACTCAGTTGAACTTAAGCCAGTTTTATATCAGTATGTTGATTACTTTGACTAGCTTAAGCGGCATATTCGGCGAGGTTTGGGGAGGCCGCCTGGCAGACAAAATAGGCCGGATAAGGGTGGTTAATTTAGGTATTGCTTTTATGGTCTTATGTATTTTTTCATTTTTGATAAAATTGCCCTTGAGCTTGCTTATTTTGTTAATGGTTATTTGGGGCTTGGGTTGGACATTTAACCACGTGGGTTTGGCTACCATGCTTACGGATTTACCGGCGGAGCTTTTAAATGAAGCAGCCAGCTTAAATAGCGGAGTACGTTTTATCTCCGGAGGCATCGGCGTCAGCCTTGGTGGTTTAATTATGCAAAAGAGTTTCACTTTAGGTTTTCTGGTTTTTGGTTTGGGGTTGTTAATTCTGTTGTATGTAAGCCGTTTAGCAAGCAATAAGAATATAGGAGGGATACTATGAACTTGGAACTGAAAGGAAAAACAGCGATTATTACCGGCGCCAGCCGCGGTATCGGTAAAGCCCTGGCTTGCACTGCTGCGGGCTTAGGGATAAATTTAGTTATCGGTGCTCGCAATCTTGATCCCTTGAAGGAGACGGCAGAAGAGATCGCCAAAAAATACAAAGTTGAAGTCCTGCCGGTTGCCTGTGATGTGACGAAATTAGAGGATCTGGAAAACCTGGTCAGGGCGGCTAAAGATAAATTCGGCAGTATCAATATCTTGATCAATAATGCCGGGGTATCCAGCCAGTATCCTTTTCAGGAACAGCCGATCGAGGATTTTGAAAGATTAGCGCACACTAATTATTTGGGTTATGTAAGGCTGATCCGTTTGGTGATCAACGATATGATCAAGAATAAGAGCGGTGCGATTATTAATATGGTTTCCGGTTCCACTTTATGCGACCCGCTTCCCAGAAATTTCATTGTTTATAGTTCGCTCAAGGTTGGTTTAAGGGCATTTTCCAAGGGTTTATTTTGGGAACTGCGCGATAAGGGGATCAAAGTTACCTCTATATTACCCGGAGTAACCGATACGGATTTGACCGGGAAATTACAAGAGATTACCAATGACACCTCGCGCCTGATGACCACTGAAGCTATTGAAAATGCCGTGCGTTTTGCCCTGACTGTGCCGGCAAATGTTTGTCCTTTAGAGATCGCGGTAATTAACCAACAAACGCCCTGGACTGCTCCGGTGATACCGTTTAAACAGCAGCATCCGGGAAAGTAATGGAGGAAAAATGAAGAAAACGTTTTTTCTAGCAGTGCTGGCAGTTTTAGCCGTTGCCGGGGTTTCTTGGGCAGCGGGGGAGGATTTGTTAATTGATGATTTCGAGATTGCAGTTACCGGAGGGCCTGATGGCACGGTTGATTTTGGTTCAGGCAATGGTTCAAATGTTGAGGTAACCGAAGCGGTTGATATCAAAAATACTGGCAATAAGTCACTCAAGGTAGTTTATGATGCTGCCCCCGGAGGATATATCTATGTTTCCCGCGGCAGCGGCCTGGATGCCAAAAACGCCAACTGGTCTATTGATCCGAAAGACATAAAATGGGAAGAGTACAAAGCTATTTCTTTTTATGTCTATGGAACAGATTCCAAGGGAAGCATCGCTTTTGATATCAAGGATAACGGCGGCGAGATCTGGCGTTTTGTGGTCCAGGATGATTTTAAGGGATGGAAAAGGGTAGTCTGCAATTTTGATAAATTCATGGTGCGCGATGATTGGCAGCCGGAAAGTGCTGACAAGAACGGCCAGCTTGATTTTCCGATCAAGATCTTTCAATTTGAACCGCTTTCAGAGTCCAAGGGTACATTGTATTTCGATACGGTTGAGTTAGTAAAACAATAAAGGCGGTGCAATTATGAATAAACAGGATGTAAAAAACTTAAGGAAGCGATATCTTGTCTGGTTGTATAAAACCACCAAAGAGGCGTTTGATAAATATGAGCGTAAATTTACCCAAACGGATATTGATAAAGATATCCTTGCGGAGGTAGAGAACGAGCTTTTAGGCGCTTACCTGCCGCAGGAGAAAGAATATCTGGACAAACTTCTTAAGCAGTACCGGGAGTACATCTCTGCTAAAGAAAAGGCCTGCCTGGAATTAAAATACAAGGGTCAAAAGACAAACCCGGAGTTTCTTTTTCTCGATATCAAGCTCAATGCAGTAGAGAAAATCATAGCTAAGGAATTGGGTAGAAGAGGATTAGAGAAAATCAAGGCACTTTATGAGCAGGAGATGACTGAGCGTATATTAAGGAGCACGGAGCATTGATGTTAATTGACAGCCATAGCCATTGGTTACCGGATGAGATCATCAACAATGCCCACTTCTTCCATAAGGGCTGGGGGGATATTGAAGCTCAGCTAAAGATGATGGATGAGGCTGGTATTGATGCAGCTGTTTTAAGCTATCCTACATCTGATGCGCATTTAAAATTAGGCAGTATCAGCCAGGTCGCCCATATTTATAACGATAATGTCGCCGAGATTCTCAAGCGTTATCCCAAGAGATTTATCGGAGCCGCGGTTTTACCGGTGGATAATTCTATTGATATGCTTGAGGAGTTAAAACGCGCAACTGATGAGCTGGGGTTTAAGGCGATTTCTCTTGCTTCAAGCTATAATGGGATTTACCTGGATGATAAGATGTTCTTACCTATATATAAGGAAGCAGAGGAGAAGAATATCCCGGTTTTTGTGCATTCGCAGATTGTTAACCCGATTGGCTTTGAGCGGGTAAAGGATCCTCTGCTTACGCCGGTAGTGGAGTATGTGTTTGATACCACTATTTCGGTAGGTAAGCTTCTGATGTCGGATATTCTAAGGCAATACCCTAGGGTAAAATTTGTTTTTGCCTATTTTGGGGGAGCGGTATGTTATTTAAAACAGCGCTTTGACGCAACTTATGCCATGTTGCGCTCAATCAATTTTGTCAAAGACCTGCAGGCTAATCCATCGGATTATTTTAAGAATATTTATGTGGATACTAGCGGAGATACCACTAAAGCCAACTTTTCGCTGGCTCTTGAGCTTATGGGGCCTAAACATATTTTATGGGGCAGCGACTGGCCGGCAAAAAAGGATGTCGCAAGCGGCATAAAGGCAGTAAATGATTTAGATATATCTCAGGATGATAAGCAGAATATCCTGGGTGGGAACATGGGAAAGCTGTTTGCTCTTTAAAATGAATCTGTCGATTTTCTCGCTCAGGTCGATTTTATAACGCCAATGTTCTTTCGTATTCCGGCGGCTGCAGAACTTGCAGTATTTGCTCTAGCAAATACTGCTCAAACAGCTTCGCCGTCCCCGTTTTGTCGCTTCGCTCCACGGGGATACCCGGAATACTCAAGCTCCATTGGCTAAAATCGACATTCGCTCGAAATCTCGCCAGATTCATTGCGAGTAATGAAAGAGGATATTAAAAGCAAACTTGAATTATTTTTGAATGACCGAATTCCTTTTCGCGAGGAATGTTGTGTTGTTTATTTAATGGTAGAACTAAGAAAAATTTTAGATTATTTGAATTCAAACGAATACCCAACTTTAAAGTTTTACTGTGATTGGACAGTTCATATCGATCTAGATCGCAGTGAAGAAATAAGAAATTTTATGTACAGTATTGAGCAGAGTATAGAAAAGGAAGAATCTACCCTAGATTTTGCTGTAGAATTAAGTGTTCTTAAAAATCAGATGGAGCATTTATTTAAAAATGAATCTTTGCCTGGAAGTATTTTTGAAAATAATAATTGGTTGAAATTCAGAGATTTACTCCTAAAGATTTTAATTGATCAGCCCATTAAGGGTTTAAAATTCGGTTGCAATATCTCAGAGGCATATTTTTGTCGCAGGAATAATGATGGTGTGCCAGTTTTAGTAGCCAACTTTGATAATAATAAGAGTCGTTGTTTTATAGTTTATAGATAGGTAATTAAGAAATTTAAAGCGTCTGGCTTGGATTGTTTCCAAGCAGGGCGTTTGCAGGCCGAGCGGGCAAGGTTACCCGGCTATATACGAAGTAGGTAGAGCGAGGCGAAACCCGAGCGAAGTTTGCCACGCCGGGGCAAACGAGCGTCCCTGCGGGAAACAAGACAAGATAGACGCGTTAAAGAATGATGATAAAATTCGTAAATTTGGTTATTGGGGGTGCGGCGGGGACAGTTGCCCGGTATTTATTAGGCGGAGCTGTTTATAGATTTATGGGGACCAACTTTCCCTATGGGACTTTGGTGGTCAATATCAGCGGATGTTTTATCCTTGGGATATTAGCTGCCTTCTCAGATAAGAAGTTTATGCTTAACCCGGATGCGCGATTGTTATTGATGATCGGTTTTTGCGGAGCATTTACCACATTCTCAACCTTGATCTTTGAAACTGATAGTTTGGTCAGGAATGGCCAGATGATCAGGGCGTTCGGGAATGTCTTTGCTAGCATAATCTTAGGTTTCTTATTATTCAGAGTGGGAACTTTTATAGGAGAGATAATATGAAGATCCCCGCAGACGGCAAGTTATTAAGGATTTTTATCGGTGAGGCAGATAAATGGGAGGGCAAGTCGCTTTATGAAGCAATTGTTCTTTTAGCCAAGAAGAGCGGTTTGGCCGGAGCCACCGCGATCAAAGGATTTATGGGGTTTGGCTGTAAAAGCCATATGCATAGCTCAAATATCCTGCGGCTTTCCGATGATCTTCCGGTGGTTGTTGAAATAGTGGATAGCGAAGAGAAAATCAACCAGTTTATCCCGCAGCTTGATATAATGGTTAAAGAAGGCCTGATTACTCTGGAGAAGGCGAACGTAATTATGTACCGGGCTTAAAGTAAAAGGAGAAAACTAATATGCAGATGCAGAAGGATGTTCATTTAACAGGTAAAGACTTAACCCAAATGGTGCAGCTCCGGCCGCAGGATGTGGGCAAATATGCGATTGTCCCGGGGCCAAGGGACCGGCTGGATGTTTTAATGAAGAAGCTTGATAATCCGGTGAAGAATTTTTCTTTTATGGAATATACTATGTACACCGGTAATTATGAAGGAATTAAGGTAACCGGGATCAATGGCGGCAGGTTCTCAACCGATACCTCGATCACTACGGAAGTAATGTGCAATGCCGGTATCCCGAATATCATCCGCGTAGGCACCTGTGGCTCGCTTGATGAGAATATCAAGATAGGGGATTTGTTTATCGTGGATGAGGTCATCCGCGGAGACGGAGTTACCCCTTATTATGTGGATAAAGATTTTAAGACAGTCAGTGATAAGGGCATATCGGATTTGTTATTTAACATTGCTAAAGATATGGGGTTGAATGTGCACCGCGGGAAAGCCTGGACTACCGACGCATTATTGCGCGAAACGCGCGAGATTGTGGAAGCCAAGCGTAAAGAAGGAGCAAGAGCTGTAGATATGGTTTCTTCCACCTTACTGACTATTTGCCAGACATATAAGATCAAGGCCGGATCGATTTTGGCAGTCAGCGACAACGTGATTACCGGAGAGATGGGATTTATGAACCCGCTTTATTATATGGCCGAAAGCAACTTGATCAAGATTGCCCTGGAAGCAGTAAAGAAGATGGAAGGTAAATAACCTATGCTAAGGTATTCGCCGCTTTTCTGGCCGATTCAATTAAAAGGCAATATAATCTATATTCTTGATGAGACAAAATTGCCGCAGAAAGAAGTTTATCTAAAGGCAAAGAATTACCTGGAGGCAGCCAAGGCAATCAAGGAGATGAAGACCCGGGCAGTGGGCCAGGTGCTTTTGGTAATGTATACCTTCATTTTGAGCAAGCGGCAGAAAGTTAATTTGGAGAAGGTGGCTAAGGCGATTAATGCCACCCGCCCGACGCTGGCGTTTAAGGTTTTAACAGATATGGTTTTGGGTTGGGATAAGAGCAAGGTGCCGTTGGAGAAATGTATCTTGGGTTTTCTGGAGATGCTCAAAGCCGGCCGCATACAACAGGCCAGGGATATGGCCGATTTACTTAAAGACGGGGAGGTTATCCTTACACATTGCAATGTTAGCGGGTCAATGCCGCTAATTGCCGAGTTTGCCAAAGAGCAGGGCAAGAGAATAAGTTTTTATGTTACCGAAACCCGGCCGTATCTACAAGGATCGCGCTTAACTGCTTGGGAACTGATGCGTCAGAAAATCCCGGTGACTATTATTACCGATAATATGGTGGCTTATCTATTGTCATCAGGGAAAGTGACTAAAGTGATTGTTGGCGCTGACCATTTAACCCAAAACGGGGATATCGCCAATAAAATCGGGACCTATCAGATAGCAGTCGTAGCTAAATATTTTAAAGTTCCTTTTTATGTCTTGTGTCCTCCGCCGTCAAAATTGAAAAGCGGAAAAGAAATCAAGATTGAGATCCGTCCGGATGATGAACTTAAAATCTATCAAGGTATCCGGCTTGCGCCAAAAGAAGTCAAGGCATATTATCCGGCTTTTGATGTTACTCCGGCGGGTTTAATTACTAAACATATCTACTTAAAGGTGCGGAATGTCTGAACAGGATTTGAAGCTAAAAATTATCGAGGTTGGAAAACGATTGTATGAGGCAGGCTTGGCAGTGGCTAAGTCCGGGAATTTGAGCGCCAGAGTTAATGAAGAAAAAATCTTGATTACTGCCAGTGGCACATTCCTGGGCCAGCTCAAAGAAGAGGATATTGTTGAAGTTAATTTAGCAGATGCAAAATTCTCCGGTGATATAAAACCAAGTTCGGAGTTGCCTTTACATAGCCTGGTTTATAAGAATTTCCCTGCCCAGGTAGTTGTGCATTGCCACCCTCCTTTAATCAACGGGTATTTTGCGGTTGCCGAGAAGATCAAAGCCATGAGTTTTGAAACTAAATTCTATCTTGGGGATATCCCGGTGATCCCCCAGGAAACACCGACGGTGGTTAACCCTGACCCGGTGATCGCCGCCCTCAAGACAAATAACCTGGTGGTTCTAAGAAATCATGGGACAGTGGCGATTGCCGATAAGTTTGAGAATGCTTTAAGTATTACCGAGGTATTGGAAGAAGCGGTTAAAAGTGCAGCGATTGCCCGCCTGTTTGATAAAGATATTTTGGACAGCTTGGATTTTGCCTTAAAATATGATTTAAAACGTAATCAACCGGCTTATAATATGTTTAGCCGGGAACATATCCAGGCGATCGTAGACTTAGTTAACCGGGATGAGTTTATTGCTCAAAAGGGCAGGGAGCTGGATTTGACCTTGAAATTGGCTATCCAGATGGATGGTAATAGAGAGGCATTCAAATTTAATTTTGAGCAAGGAAGGATTGTAAGATTAGATTTTGATGTTGAAGCTCCGTTTGTGATATCCGCTCCGGAAGCTGTTTGGGAGCAGGTTTTTTTAGGCAAGCTCGATTGTTTTGTGGCGGTTACTCAGGGTAAAATGAAATTAAGCGGCCAATTA
This sequence comes from Candidatus Omnitrophota bacterium, assembly GCA_028712505.1. GTDB lineage: Bacteria > Omnitrophota > Gorgyraeia > Gygaellales > Profunditerraquicolaceae > UBA6249. The sequence continues at coordinate 7,407 of JAQTQC010000025.1, read as the reverse complement.
GGCCAGCTCTCCAAATGGTATGTCCCGTTTACCAGGTTGTTTTCTTTGTTCAAAGAGGTAAAGATTAAATGAATTTAAAATACCCGCTTTTTATAAACGGAAAATTTATCGAAACTTCGGAGAAGCAGAATATTATCAATCCTTCTACGGGCAAGGTAATTGCCGAAGCCTCATTGGCTTCTTTGAAAGAAACAGAGTTAGCTTTGGCCAGCGCCAGGGCTGCCTTTGATTCCGGGCCTTGGCCGCATTTTTCCCTGCTTGAGCGTCGAGAATTTATATTTAAGATTGTCCAGGGTATTTTGGATAATGCTGCTACCTTGGCGCAGTTGGAAACCCAGAATACCGGGAAGCCGATCAAAGAAACCACTTTTATGGATATCCCCTCTGGTGCTAAGACTTTTGAGTTTGCCGGCAACAATTTTATAAATTATTTGGCTGATGAAGAACTGAATGTGTCTGAAGAGGCGAAGTCCCGCTTACTCCGTGAACCATTGGGGGTGGTATTATTGATTATTCCCTGGAACTATCCGTTTTTGATTGCCTGTTGGAAACTGGCTTCGGCTTTAGCTGCCGGCAATACGGTTGTTCTAAAACCATCCAGCCTTACTCCGCTTACTGCCTTGGAGTTAGCCAAGATTGTCCATCAGGCCGGCTTACCTGCAGGAGTAGTAAATGTAATTAACGGCGGAGGCTCCCAGATCGGTAAAGAACTTTGTCTGGATAAACGGGTGGACATGATTTCTTTTACCGGTAGCAATGAAACAGGCAAGGAGATTTTGCAATATACCTCCAAGAATATCAAAAAGATGACTATGGAATTGGGTGGTAAAAGCGCCAGTATTGTATTTGATGATGTTGATTTAGAAGTTGCAGTAAACAGCTGCCTTGCGTCGATCTTCTTAAATCAGGGGCAAATGTGTACGGGGATGTCCCGGGTTTTCGTACAGGAAAAGATCTACGCTAAATTCCTGGCTGATTTTGTGGGGAAGGCCAAGCGCATAAAATTAGGTCTGGCTGATGATTTTGAGACCCAAATGGGGCCATTGATCAATGACGCCCAGCGTAAGAAAGTAATTGCCTATATTGAGAAAGCAAAAGCCGAAGGCGCTGAACTTTTATGCGGCGGGAAGATTCCGGAAAACGCGGAATTAAGAAACGGTTATTTCTTCGAACCTACGGTTTTAGCTAATGCCAATGCGCATTCGCATATATTTAAGGAAGAAGTATTCGGCCCGGTAGTCTTAATTAATAAATTCAGCGGCTCGGATGAAGCTGTAACTTTAGCCAATAGCGTGGATTTTGGCCTGGCTGCTTGTATCTGGAGTAAGGATCTGTTTTTGGCTCAGGAGTTAGCCAGGAAAATAATCGCCGGAACTGTTTGGATTAATACTTATGGGATGTTTTATAACCAGCTTCCTTACGGCGGGTTTAAACAGAGTGGTTTTGGCAAGGAGTTGGGCAGGGAAGGTTTCTTAGAGTATACCCGTCTGAAGAATGTGATCTTAGACCAGTCAGCCGAAGGGAAACCACTGGTTAATTATTGGTATGGATTCTAATGGATATAGTTGATATCTTAAAACAGCGTTCAAAAGAATATGGAGACAGGCCAGCGATTATCTTTGGCCAGGAGCAGATTTCTTTTGAGCAACTAAAGAATAAAGTTTTTGCTTTGGCTCAAGGCTTGCTTAAACTCGGGCTAAAGCGCGGGGATAAAGTTGCTATTTATCTCCCCAGTTGGCCGGAATATATCTATAGCTATCTGGCTATCTGGTCCATCGGGGCATGCAGTGTGCCTTTAGATTTTATGCTTACCGAGGATGAAATAATCTCTTGCCTTAGCCATTCTGAAGCCAAGGCCCTTATCACTAAACACAAAGCCAATATTTCATTTGCCAATCTTAAGTCTGGACTGCCTTCATTGAAACATATCATTTCCTGCCGTACGTCCGAAGAGGGCGTGTTGAGTTTCGAAGAGTTTTTAGCTCAAGAGACAAATGATTTCTCCGGTTTAGAGGTAAGAGAAAAGGATTACGCCATAATCTTTTATACTTCAGGTACAACCGGAAAACCAAAAGGGGTGTTGATTAACTATCTTCAACTGGATGCCCCGACGAAATCAATGGCCTTTTTTGTAAATGCGGATTTAAGCTCTAAGGATGTTACGCTTTGCGCCCTTCCATTTTCGCACCTCGGCGGTTTGATTTATATCCAGAATACAATTACCTTTGGTCTGACCCTGGTATTGATGGAACGTTTTATGCCCCTGGATTTCTTAAGGAATGTGCAAAGTCATAAAGTTAATTTTTTCTGGATTGTCCCGTCGATGTATTATGCCCTGCTACAACTTAAAGAGTTTGAGACCTTTGATTTATCTAGTTTGCGTTGGATCGTTACTTTTGGTGCTTCAAGTTCTCCGGATGCCTTGCGCCGGTTTCATCAGTTTTGCCCCAAGGCCCAGCTTTTAAACGGTTGGGGTTTAACCGAGACCAATGCCCCGACCGTGGTTTTACCGATGGGTTCTAAGAATATTGAGAGTGTCGGCAGGCCTGCTCCCTGGATTGAGGTAAAGATCTTCGATGATTCGGCTAAAGAATTAAAAGCAAACCAGGTAGGTGAAGTTGTGGTAAAAAGCTGGGTAGTTACCGACGGGTACCTTAAAGACGAGGAGCTGAGCCGTCAGACTATCCGGAATGGGTGGTTTTATACCGGGGACCTGGGTAAATTCGATACCCAGGGGTTTCTTTATATTGTCGGCAGGAAGAAAGAAATGATTAAGGTTGGCGGAGAAATTGTTTTTGAGCCGGAAGTGGAATCGGTTTTGCTGAAACATCCGGATATAGCTGAAGCCGCGGTAGTCGGGGTCCCGGATAAATTACGCGGGGAACTCCCCAAGGCATTTATTGTAGTTAAAGAAGGGAAAAATATTCCGGATGAAGATTTACGTTTCTTTTTGCGCCAACACCTGGCGCATTTTAAGATCCCGCATTATTTTGAGTTTTGTGCAGAGCTTCCTAAAAACCGCACCGGTAAGATTGACAAAGAAAAGCTGAGAAAATAGTTTTATTTATGCAGGATATCAAAGAATTAACTCTCCAAGAACTGGAGAATAGGCTGGAGAACTTTGGCGTTAAGAAATACCACGCCAAGCAGATATTTTCCTGGATCTATAAGAAGTTGACTTTGGATTTTGCTCAAATGAGCGATTTACCGAAAGGGCTAAGGGATAAATTAAATGCCCATTTCTTTATCTCGGGTTTAGAAATCGCCAGAAAAATAAAGTCAAACGATGGCACCAAGAAGCTGCTCTTAAAGCTAGCGGACGCAAATTTTATTGAGGCGGTAATTATTCCCGTTAATCAAAGACTCACGGCTTGCGTCTCTACCCAGGTGGGGTGTAAGTTTGCCTGCCGTTTTTGCGCCAGCGGAATGAATGGTTTTAAACGTAACTTGAGCTGCGCAGAGATATTGGATGAGTTGCTTCTCTTGGAAAAAGAGGTCTATCCCGAGAGGCTTACAAATCTGGTGTTTATGGGTACGGGAGAACCTCTGGATAACTACGAGGAAGTGCTCAAATCAGCCAAGATTATAAATTCTTCAGTAGGGTTTAATATGGGGGCGCGCAGGATCAGCATATCGACCAGCGGGATCATCCCCGGGATACTCAGGCTTGCCGGCGAGGGGTTGCAAATAGAGCTATCGGTTTCTTTACATGCCGCCGATGATAAATTGAGAAGCGAGCTTATGCCGGTTAACAAAAGATACCCACTCAAAGAGTTGATTGCTTCTTGTAAGGCATATAGTGATAAGACTAACCGCCAGGTGACCTTTGAGTATATTTTAATTAAAGGGATGAACTCGGATTTAAAGAACGCCCAGTTACTGGTAAGATTACTTTCCGGATACAAGCTTTCGAAGGTTAACCTGATTCCGTCTAATCCGGTTAGCGGGCTTGGATTAGAACCGCCGGATAAGAAAAATATCCTCCTGTTTAAGGACTATCTTTTTAAGCAGGGAGTGAACGTGACTTTACGCCGGGAGCGCGGGCAGGATATCGATGCTGCCTGCGGACAATTGAGGTTAAAATATGAAAAAAATTAATCCAGGGATTTTATTGATTTTTTTGAGTATCTTATTATCCGGTTGCGGGGAGCAGAAGATCAAGAATCTTGATGCTAAAGGCAAAAGCATCATTTGTTTTGGAGACAGCATCACTTTTGGTTATGGGGCAAATCCCGGTGAGGATTACCCGACAGCTTTGGGTAAGATGGTAAAACTGGAAGTAATTAATGCCGGAGTAGATGGTGATACCAGTTTTTCCGCCTTGGAGCGCCTGGAGCAGGACGTTTTATCCAAGAATCCCCGTTTGGTCATTGTTGAATTCTGCGGGAACGATTTTTTAAAAAAGATCCCCAAGGAAACAACAATTAAGAATTTAAGCGAAGTTATCGACCGCATCCAGGCGAAAGGGATAATGGTGGCTTTGGTGGATATCAGTGCGGGCCTGTTTTTCCGGGAATACCGGACAGCTTTTAAAAAGCTGGCCGAGGAGAAACAGGCGATATTCATCCCGGTGGTTTTGTATAAGATCATTACCAACCCGTCGATGAAAAGCGACTTTTTTCATCCTAATGCGCGTGGGTATAAGGTCGTAGCCAGCCGGGTATATAACGCAATAGCCAGGTATATTAAATAAGATGAGAAAAATAAGCTTAACCCAGATGAAAGAAAAGCAAAAGGGGACTGTTTTGGATATCTCTGCTGGGCTGGCTTTGCAAAATAAGTTTATGAGCATGGGGATTTATAAGGGCAGGGAGATTACCAAAATCAGCCATATCGGGTTAAAAGGTCCGGTAGCGATTAAGGTAGGCAGGAGTGTTTTAGTTTTGGGCCACGGAGTAGCTAATAAGATAGTGATTGAAAGCCATGATTAAGAAGATTTTCTTAGTGGGTAATCCTAATGTCGGCAAGAGTGTAGTTTTCTCGCGTCTTACCGGGGTGCAGGTTATTTCTTCCAACTATGCCGGTACTACGGTTGAGATCATGCGCGGGTTCCTTAAGCTTGGAGACCAGGAGATCGAGGTCATCGATTTGCCGGGTACATATTCACTTGAGCCCAGCTCCAAGGCAGAAGAGGTTGTCGGATCATTATTAAATGAGTCCACCAAGAATGAGATAGCGGTTATCAATATAGTTGATACCACTAATCTGGAGCGTAATCTCTATTTGACTTTACAGCTTCTGGAAGCGGGTTTGCCGGTCATGATCTGTTTGAATATGTGCGATGAGGCAAAACACCACGGGGTAACTATTGATATAGCTGGTTTGGAGAAGATCCTGGGGATTCCGGTTGTTTCAACTTGCGCCGTAACCGGTTCAGGGATAAAAACACTTGTTGAGAAGATAAAAGAGATAAAGATTAAACCCCGGGATAAATCCAGCCATCGGGATCGTTGGCAGGCAATTGGTGAGATCATCGAGCAGGTGCAGCGTTTAACCCACAGGCATCATAACCTGCGTGAGCTTTTGGAAGATGCTTCAGTAAGGCCGTTTAGCGGTGCGTTCATCGCCATTGGCGTGATGTTCGCTTCTTTTGAGATTGTGCGTTTCATCGGGGAAAGTTTAATCAGCAGGATAGCCGACCCTATCTTCCTTAATTTTTATCAGCCGTTGTTGATTAAACTCAGTCCGCTTTTGGGCGAAGAGAGTTTTTTCCATCATTTGTTAATCGGAGATTTGATTAACGGTAAGATTGATTTTAAACAATCCTTGGGGCTATTGACCACCGCTCCTTATATCGAGTTTGCCATGGTCTTGCCTTATATAATCTCTTTTTATTTAGTTTTAGGTTTATTGGAGGATATTGGTATCCTGCCTCGCTTGGCCATGCTTTTAGATAATCTTTTACATCGGATCGGCCTGCATGGTTTTGCGATCATCCCGGTGCTTCTGGGTTTAGGCTGTAATGTTCCGGGGATTTTAGCCACTCGTAATTTAGAATCCAGGCGTGAACGCTTTATTGCCGCAACCTTAATTTCCATCGGCATACCCTGTGTGGCTTTACAGGCGATGATTCTGGGTTTGTTGGGGGGATATTCCGGATTCTATGTTTCCGGAGTATATCTGGTTCTTTTAGTCATCTGGGTGGTTTTGGGGGTAATCTTGAATCATACCGTTAAAGGATATAGCCCGGAACTTCTGGTCGAGATTCCTCCTTACCGGCTTCCTTCATTATCAACTTTGTGGAAAAAATTATTTTTGCGAATCAAGGGTTTTGTAATCGAAGCCGCACCGTTGGTTTTATTAGGCGTTTTAATCATCAACGTACTTTTATACTTTAAACTGTTTGATTTATTTACGGCTTTATTTGCTCCGGTAATCAAAGGGTTGTTCGGGTTGCCTAAAGAAGCAGTAGTTGCTTTAGTTATGGGGTTGTTCAGGAAGGATGTGGCAGTGGGTATGCTTATGCCGCTGGCCTTAAGCGTCAAACAGTTGTTTATCGCTGCCGTTCTTTTGGCCGTATCTTTTCCCTGCGCCGCGACCTTTGTTGTATTTTTTAAAGAGTTGGGTTTTAAAGACCTGCTCAAGGCAACCCTGATTATGGTTGCAGTCGCATTGATTACCGGAAGCCTGCTTAACCTTGTAATTCGCTGAGCCCCGCCATTTAAGAACTAATTACACTAATCCTTGACAGAGGGTTAATTATGCGTTATTATTAGCATATGCTAATAATTGAAGGAGATAGATTTGTCCAGGCCGATTAAATCCAGAAAAGTTTGCTGCGACCCAAAAGCGGATTATTTTAAGCCACGGGGGATTCCTTTGAGTATGCTTGAGGAGATAAATATTACTCTTGATGAATTGGAGTCAATACGCTTGGCGGATCTTGAAGGGCTATACCAGGAGGCGGCGGCAAAGAGGATGAATGTGTCTAGGCAAACCTTTGGGATTATTATCTGCCGGGCTCACCGGAAGATCGCCGACGCCCTTTTAAATTCCAAGGCCTTGAAGATTAAAGGTGGCATAATCGATGCAGGTGCATCGAGCAAGAAGTAGTTTAGGGCATTGGAAAGGGGGTCGAGGTGAAAGATATCTTGGCGGAATATAAAAGGCGAATGTGCGATTTCAAGCGCAAGGGTTTGGATATGGTAAGGGCCAGGGAATTTGTTCTGGATAGGGCGGGATTCGGACCTGCTTCAGTACTTGAGGTTGGGACAGGGAAGGGTTGTACTGCTGCAGGTCTAGCGTTACGCAAGGTAAGGTTTACTACCATTGACTTGGATGCGGATGCTTTAAAGGTGGCGCGCAAACACCTGAAGGCAATGGGTTTGATGAGGTATGTTGTTTTTAAGAAGATGGACGCCGAGAAATTGAAGTTTAAGGATGGGGCATTTGATTGCGTAATCTCGG
>JAQTQC010000024.1 GCA_028712505.1 Candidatus Omnitrophota bacterium | reverse complement strand
CAAATTACCTTAATGACCTTATGGGTAAGCCGCCGATTATCGTTTCTCCTTATGACGCTGAACTTTTTGGGCACTGGTGGTATGAAGGGCCGATGTGGCTGGATTTTCTTTTCCGTAAAGTTGCCTGCGACCAGAATGAAATACGCATGATTACTCCTTCCGAATATTTAGAAGAGAGTCCGCGTAATCAGGTGATTACCCCGTCATTTTCCAGCTGGGGTTATAAGGGGTATTCGGAAATGTGGCTGCAAGGGACAAATGATTGGATCTACCGCCATTTGCATGTGGCTTCGGAACGGATGAGCGAGCTGGCGAGGAGTTATCCCGGGGCTCAAGGTTTATTGCGCCGGGCACTAAACCAGTCTTTGCGTGAATTGCTGCTTGCACAAAGCTCTGATTGGGCATTTATACTCGGAACTGGCACGCACACCAGTTATGCTGTGCGCCGCACTAAAGATCACCTCTTAAGGTTTAACCGGATTTATGAGGATATCAAGTCCAATAGTATTAATGAGAATTGGCTTTCCGATATTGAATATAAAGACAATCTCTTTCCTAATATAGATTATCAGGTGCATCAGTAGTATGCAGGACTTCTTAAAAATCCCTACACACATAGCTTTTATTATGGACGGTAACGGCCGCTGGGCAAAAGAGAAAGGTCTGAACCGGACTATCGGGCACCGGGAGGGGATAAAACGCGTAAAAGAGATCATCCGCGGTGCCGGCCAATTGGGTGTAAAGACGGTTACTTTTTTCGCTTTTTCTACGGAAAACTGGTCCAGGCCGAAGAATGAGATCAGCGTGTTGATGCGTTATCTGGGAAATTTCCTGGATAAGGAAGTTATCGAGTTGCATAAGAATAACATGCGTTTTATGGTTATCGGCAGGAATGAGCCGATTCCTAAGTATCTCCAGGAAAAGATTAAGAAGGCTCAGGACAAGACTAAGGGGAATACCGGGCTTAAGGTTGTGCTGGCGCTGAATTACGGAGGCAGGCAGGAGATCATAGATGCCGCCAAAAAATTTACCGAGGATGTATCAGCCGGTAAAATTCGGCCGGAGGACCTGGATGAGCAGCGTTTCAAGAATTATCTTTATACTTCGGATATCCCGGATCCGGATCTTTTGATCCGTACCAGCGAAGAATTACGGATCAGTAATTTCCTGCTTTGGCAGCTTTCGTATTCTGAGTTTTATTTTTCCAAGAAATACTGGCCGGATTTCGGGATAGATGATTTGAAAGAGGCGATCGGGGAATACCAAAATAGAGAGCGTCGGTTTGGAGGCTTAAATGCTGTTAAAAAGAATAATTAGCTCCGTTGTGCTTATCAGTATAATTTCGGCGGTTATTTTCTTTGACTGGCTTTGTGCTTTGACCGCAGTCGTTTTTATCATTGCCGGATTATATGAATATTTCTTAATGCTCGAGAAAAAGGGGATTAAAATATATAAATATTTCGGTATCGGTATGGGCGCGGTTATCCCGCTATCAATAATGTTCAGGTTTGAACCGACTAAAAGCTGGGAGCTGCTTTTTATCGTCCTGGCCCTGTTTTTTATCCTGCTGATGCAATTTAAGCGCCGGGATTCATCGGGAGTGATAGTAGATATATCGACCACGCTCTTCGGGATACTTTATGTTTCCTGGTTTTTTAGTTTTATTATAAAAATACGTTATCTTGCCGGAGGGTTTGGTTTTCTTGTTGCCTTATTGTTGATGATCAAGTTAGGCGATATCGGTGCGTATTTAATCGGGAGCCGCTGGGGTAAGCGACCTTTGATACCGCATATAAGTCCGAAGAAGACCATTGAAGGTTCGCTTGGCGGTTTGCTTTTCAGTGTCTTAGGGGCTTTGATCAGTAAACCGTTCTTGCCTTTTGATCTTGGACAGCTATTTTTAGTTGCTCTTGGTTTAGGGGTACTCGGCCAGCTGGGTGACCTGTCTGAATCGCTGCTCAAGCGGGACTGTCAGATAAAAGATTCAGGAAGTATTTTCCCCGGGATGGGTGGGGTATTGGATCAGATTGACAGTTTGTTATTTACTGCCCCGGTATTTTATTTTTACCTCAGCGTGATCGTAAAATGACCCTGTGTCTTGTATATACTCAATAGCTAAAGAAGCAGGGTTTCCAATGAAAGTTAATAAGGGGAAGGTGTTAGAGGATGAATCCTGCGCCTTCTTATCGATTAAGTATTAAACCTGGGTTTGGGTAAGTCAATAGTGGGAAGGTGTGGGGTGAAGAAGATTGCGGTATTGGGTTCCAGCGGTTCAATAGGCCAGAGTACGCTTTCGGTAATTAGGAATTTCCCGCAGCAGTTTAAGGTTGAGGCTTTAAGCGTTAATTCGGATATCCTTCAATTAAAACAGCAGATAGAGGAATTCAAGCCGCGCCTTGTCTGCGTAAGAGATAAATACGCAGCTGCTAAGCTTGGCTCTGGTTTAAGCTCTTCGACAAAAGTTTTCTGTGGGGAAGACGGCTTGATTGAAATGGTCAGGGATAGCCGGATTGACCTGGTGATGTTCGCCATTACCGGCTCAGCGGCGCTGGGGCCTTTGCTTAGCGCTATCAAGAGCGGTAAAGATATTGCCTTGGCTAATAAAGAGGCTTTAGTGATGGCCGGTCCTTTGTTGATGCGCTTGGCAAGAAAATATAAGGCGAATATCTTACCGGTTGACAGCGAGCAGTCGGCTATCTGGCAAAGCTTAGGGAATAACTGTAAGGCCGATGTCCGGAAGATATATCTTACTGCTTCCGGTGGGCCTTTAAAAAATATGCCGGCCGGCCAGTTTAAAAAGGTGAGCCTGGATAAGGTCTTGCGCCATCCCCGTTGGAAAATGGGGAAGAAGATAAGCGTTGATTCGGCCAGCTTGATGAACAAGGGGTTAGAACTTCTGGAGGCGATGTTCCTGTTTGATTTAAGGGCGGAGAATGTCGAAGTATTGATCCATCCGGAAGCGATTATCCATTCCATGGTTGAGTTCAATGACGGGGTGATTATGGCGCAGCTTTCAGCCGCGGATATGCGCATACCGATACAATATGCCTTATCCTATCCGGACAGGCTGGCAAATAGGTTTCCAGGGATAAATTTTTATCGTTTGAATAAGATGCATTTTGAGAAACCGGATTTTAAGAAATTCCCTTGCCTGTCTTTAGCGTATCAGGCGGCAAGGCAGCTAGGGACAATGCCAGCGGTTTTAAATGCGGCCAATGAGATAAGCGTAAATAATTTCTTAAACAAGCGGATAGATTTCTTGTCTATACCGAAAATAGTGGAAAAAGTGATGCGCCGGCATTCAAATACAGATAACCCGGATTTATCGGATATTCTGGCTGCTGATTCCTGGGCCAGGGTAGAAGCAGCCTGTATGTGCGGCTAATTTGAGGAATTTAAGATGATTGCAATAGTTATTTTTATTTTAATCTTAAGCCTGTTGATTATTGTGCATGAATTTGGGCATTTTATCGCTGCGCGCCTAAATGGCGTTCGGGTGGAGAATTTTTCTTTGGGTTTTGGCCCGCAGCTTCTTAAAAAGAAGAAAAATGGTACGGAATACAGCCTGAGCCTGATTCCCCTGGGTGGATATGTGAAAATGGCCGGTGACAGCCAAATGGAATATAAGGGTAAGCCAGATGAATATTTCTCCAAGAGTGTCGGTAGGCGTTTCCAAATAATTTTCTTCGGGCCGTTCCTGAATTATGTCCTCGGTTTTTTATTCTTCTGGTGTATTCTTTTTGTGGGGTATCCCAGCCTTACCAGTAAGGTCGGTGGCCTGATCGACGGTTATGGGGCTAAAGAGGCGGGCCTGGCGGTAGGCGATAAGATAATCGCGGTAGACGGTAAAAAGGTAAACTTATGGGAGGATCTACAGCGCCAGATCCAAAAAAGACAGACCAGGGAAAGTGTAAACCTCAAGGTTCTCCGCGGGGAGCAGGCTTTGGAATTCAATGTATCGATTAAAGACAAGATTTTAGGAGATGAATTAGGCGAAAAACGTACCCTGGGGATCATCGGTATTTCTCCTTTTGATGAAATCGTCGAAGTCAGACATGGGTTTTTCAAATCCGCATACCTGGGGCTTAAAAAAACAATAGATTTGACTGTTCTGACTTATAGAGGGTTGTGGAGGCTGATCAGCGGCAAGATGTCTATGCGTGATTCTATGACCGGTCCGCTGGGGATATTTTTTATCACTTCCAAGACGGCAAAACTGGGGATAATTGCGGTTATGCATTTGATCGCGGTTTTGAGTGTCAGTCTGGGGATATTCAATCTCCTGCCTTTGCCTATTCTTGACGGAGGGCATATCTTCCTATTAGCTTTGGAAAAATTAAGGAAGAAGGCATTAAGTGTTAAAGCGGAGAATATAGTGAATAACGTCGGTTTTACCCTGATGATTACAATTGCTTTGGTAGTTACTTATAATGACATCTTGCGGCTTTATGGCGACAAGCTAAGTAAAGCTGTCGGTGGTTAATAATATGGATATAGTAAGAAGAAAAAGCAGGGTGGTGAAGGTTGGCGGGGTTCTGATTGGCGGAAAAAATCCGGTAGTTATCCAGTCGATGACCAAGACCAGGACTTCTGATGTAGAAAATACCGTCAGGCAGATTAATCAATTGAAGGATGCAGGATGTCAGATTGTGCGCCTGGCAATCAATGATTTGGATGACGCGGTCTCTTTGAAACAGATTAAACCCAGGGTAAAACTGCCTTTGGTGGCGGATATCCATTTTGATTGGCGCCTGGCAATTGCTGCTATCGAAAGCGGGGCGGATAAGATCAGGTTAAATCCGGGAAATATCGATAAGAAGAAAGATGTGGAAACGGTTATCTCGGCGTTAAAATCAGCCGGGATTCCTTTACGCATCGGGCTTAATTCCGGTTCGGTTAAAAGCGTGGATTCAAAGAGATCTTTAATGAGCCAAAAGCTGGTCTCCAGCTGTATGAATTATATCAAGATGGTGGAGGGGCTGAAGTTTCATAATCTCGTGATTTCTCTTAAGGCGAATAATGTTTTAGATACGCTTGAGGCCTATCGGAAGATTTCCAGGGTTTGTGATTATCCTTTGCATCTTGGTTTGACTGCTACCGGCTCTGTTTATAACGGGATTATTAAATCCAGCGTGGCTTTAGGGGCTTTGCTTTTAGAAGGCATTGGTGATACAATAAGGGTATCTTTGACTGAAAACCCGCTAGAAGAAGTAAGGGCTGCCAAAAGCATCTTAGAGTCTTTGGGGCTGCGTAACTTCGGACCTCAGGTTATCAGTTGCCCTACGTGCGGCCGCTGTAAAGTTAACCTGGTGGGCATAGTAAAAGAGCTGGAAGATAGATTATCGGTTATTAATTACAGCACTTGGCTTCGGCCGGTGAAATTGGCGATTATGGGCTGTGTAGTTAATGGCCCGGGAGAAGCTAAGGAAGCGGATATCGGAGTTGCTTTTGGAAAAGATCAGGGAGTCTTATTTAAACAGGGTAAGATAGTCAGGAAGATTTTCCCGAAGGATTGTGTGCGCGTTTTATTAAAGGAACTTAAAACCAAGGAGAAAACGTGACTCATCAAACACTAAAAGGAAGGGTGCGTGAGGATTTTATAGCCCGTTACAGTAGTATCCTGTATAAAAGTGCCGGCAATAAAACAGAGGTAGCCGGTACGATCAGGCAAATCCTTGAAGGGATCCTTAGCCAGCCGCGCGGTGTGCTTAAAGAGCAGGATAGGGAAAATATTATCAATGAGTTGGTTGATGAATTCGCCGGTTTTGGGCCTATCGAGAAATTGATGATGGACCAGGAAGTTACGGAAATCATGATCAATGGGACTCATAATGTATATGTCGAGAAGCATGGAAAAAAACTGAAGACTGATATCAAGTTTGACAGCGACCAGCAGCTGATGTATGTTATCCAAAAGATCTTGGCGCCTACCAGAAGGAGGGTTGATGAGACTCAGCCCTATACGGATGTCTGTCTTCCGGATGGTTCGCGTGTAAATATCATTATCCCGCCATTAGCTTTGGATGGTCCGACAATAACCATCCGTAAGTTCTTAAAGGTAATCCAGAGAGCGGAGGACTTGATCAGCCTGGATACGCTGGATAAAAGAATGGCGGATTTTCTGGTTGCTTGCATAAGAGGCAAGGTGAATATGATATTCGCCGGTGCAACCGGAAGCGGTAAAACTACAACCGTAGGAGTGCTTTCCAGCTACATCGAGAACGATGAACGCACGATTGTTATTGAAGATACGGCGGAGTTGCACCTGGCGCAGGATCATGTAGTCAGGCTTGAGACCAAGACTCCTAATATTGAAGGTAAAGGCGAGATCAGTATCCGGGATCTTTTTAAGAATTCCTTGCGTATGCGGCCTCAGAGGATTATTCTGGGAGAGATCAGAAGCGCCGAGGCCCTGGATATGCTTCAGGCAATGTGCTCCGGCCATAGCGGAGCGCTTTCGGTAATCCATGCGAGTTCTCCTCAGGAGGTTATGCACCGTATAGAGACGATGATTCTGATGTCGGGTATCCCGATATCTTTAGAGGCGATCCACCGTCAGATTTCCGCCTCTTTAAATTTAATTATCCAGCAGGATCAGCTTGCCGATGGTTCGCGTAAGATTACCCGGATTACCCAGATAAACGGGCTCAAGAACGGTTGGTCAAACCTGGAGGACATTTTTTACTATGAAATCAATGATGTTGTTGAGCACGGTAAGGTAAGCGGTAGATTCAGGGCCACGGGAATACAACCGGTATTTTATCCGCTTCTTGCTAAAAGAGGCGTGATGCTGCCGAGAGAAATATTTGATAAGGATTGATATGCTTTGGAGCAAAAGTTTTATCCCTACTTTAAAAGAAACACCGCAGGATGCGGAATCAATCAGCCATAAGCTGCTGTTGCGCGCCGGATTAGTGCGTATGCTTATGGCCGGGGTATATTCCTACCTGCCTTTGGGGTTAAGGGTTTTGGGAAATATCCAAAAGATTGTCCGCCAGGAGATGAATGCCTGCGGGGCGAATGAATTATTGCTTCCAGCTTTGCAGCCTCTAGAACTTTGGCAGAAGACCGGCCGGGATAAAGATTTAGGTCAGGTGATGTTTGGTTTTAAGGATCGCCGCGGCAGGAGTATTTGTTTAGGCCCGACCCATGAAGAAGCGATTACGGATTTAGTGAAGAGCCAGGTATCAAGTTACCGGCAGCTTCCTTTGGTTTTGTACCAGATCCAGACTAAATTCCGCGATGAGATCCGGCCGCGTTTCGGTTTGATCCGCTGCTGTGAATTTATCATGAAGGATGCTTATAGTTTTGACCAGGATGAGGCCGGCCTGGATAAGAATTATCAGGCGATGTTTGGCGCTTACAAAAGAATATTCTCCCGTCTGGGATTAAGGATCCTGATTACCGAGGCGGATTCCGGGGTTATGGGGGGGAAGGTTTCCCATGAGTTTATGGTTCCCAGCCAGGATGGAGAAGATGTAGTCTTATCCTGTCCAAAATGTGCAGGGGCCAGGACTTTTAAGGAAGAAGAGTCGCAAGATTGTCCGAAATGCAAGATCAAGATGGATAAATTGAATTGCATCGAAGTCGGCCACATCTTTAAATTAGGGACAAAATACAGCCAGGCGATCCAGGCTAACTTTTCAGACGCCAAGGGTCAGCTAAAACCGGTAATTATGGGTTGTTATGGTATCGGGGTTTCCAGGTTGGTTTCTGCGGTTATTGAGCAGAATAATGATAACGAAGGGATCATCTGGCCGCTGGAAGTAACTCCTTTTGATGTGATTATCCTGCCTTTGGATGTAGCGGATAATGCGATTATGGCTTTAGCCGGGGATGTCTATAAACAGGTTGTTGATTTGGGAAAAGAGGCGCTTTTAGATGACCGTGATGAGCGGGCAGGGATTAAATTCAAAGATGCTGACCTCCTGGGGATCCCGGTGCAGGTGATCATTGGCCGTTCATGCCTTAAGGATAATACTGTTGAGATAAAATTACGTCGCAGCAAAGAAAAAATAATTTGTCCTAAAGACAGGGCATTAACCGAAATAAAACGTTTGATTAATATCTCATGAGTTTCCAGATATTAAAAAATGAAATAAATTCATTGGCTGGAGAATTATTTGTTTCCAGGGGTTTTGTTTTGGTGGATATTATCCTTAGGCAGGATAGTTCGGGATTGTCGTTAAGCCTGCTTGCGGATAGACCTCAAGGGGGGATCAGCCTGGAAGAATGCAGCTCATTAAACCGTCTGCTCCGTCAGGAGATGGATGCAAAAAATATATTAAACGGCCAATACAGCTTAGAGGTTTCTTCTCCCGGGCTTGACAGGCCGTTGAAGACCAGGGAAGATTTTATGCGTTGCATGAATAAAGAGGCGGTATTCTTTCTTAATGATTTAATAAGCGGAAAGTGTCAGTGGCAGGGGGTAATCAACAGTGTTAATGAAACATCTGTATTTATCATTCAGGAAGGGGAAGTTTTGGAGATCCCTTTAATTAAAATAAACAAAGCGAAACTGGTGTTCTAAGCAAAACGGAGAATTTAAAATGAGTCATGAACTTTTAGCGATTATTGAACAGATTGAACGTGAAAAAGGAATTAAGAAAGAGGTTATGCTTGAGGCAGTGGAAAGCGCTATGCTTAGCGCTGCCAAGAGGGTGATTGATTTGAAGCCTGATGAAGAGTTTAAGGTGGAGATTGACCGGGTAACAGGCGAGATCCGCGCATTCCGCAATAATGAGAAAATAACCAGTATTGATTTTGGCCGTATCGCCGCATCTACTGCGCGTCAGGTAATTATCCAGAAGATGCGCGAGGCAGAGAAGGATGTTGTCTTCGGCGAATTTCAGAGCCGTGTGGGCGAGATTGTCAGCGGAACGGTTTACCGTTTTGAGAAGGGCAATGTGGTTATTGACCTCTTGGGAAAGGCTGAGGGTATTCTGCTTAAGCGTGAGCAGTCTCCCAAAGAGGAATTTAAACAGGGGCAGCGTATCCGCGCTTATGTTGTGGAAGTGAAGAAGGATATTAAGGGGCCGCAGATCATCTTGTCACGTGCGCACCCTAACCTGGTTAAAGAACTGTTTGAACTAGAAGTCCCTGAGATTTATGAGGGGATTGTTGAAATCAAGGCGATATCACGTCAGGCTGGTGAGAGGACCAAGATATCGGTCTGTTCAAAGAATGATAAGGTTGATTCAGTAGGTGCCTGTGTAGGAATGCGCGGCAACCGCGTAAGGAATATCGTTAATGAGCTGCAGGGTGAGAAAATCGATATCGTGCGTTTTAATGATGATGTGCGTGAATATATTAAGGCTGCTCTTTCTCCTGCTAAGGTTTCTGAGATAAAATTGGACAGGGAGAAAATGAAGGCCGAGGTGATTGTGGATGATGATCAGCTTTCTTTGAGTATCGGCAAACATGGTCAGAATGTGCGCCTTGCCTCCAGGTTGGTGGGTTGGGAGTTGGACATCCGTACCAAGAGCATGATTGCCGCTGAGGCATTGGGTGGTAAAGCGGAAGATCAGGCTGTTCAGTCGGAGTCAGAAGGCGTGCAAGAGGAAGAGCCTAAAGCAAAGAAGGCTAAGAAGGAAACCAAGAAGGAGACTAAAAAAGAAACCAAGAAAGAAACCAAAAAACCGGCTAAGAAAGAAGGAGCTTCTTTGGAAGATCTTTCTGGAGTTGGAGATAAGGTTATTGAAAGTTTAAAAGAGGCAGGGATTAAGAGTATCCAGGATATAATCAAAGTTAAAGAAGAGGGTTTGGTAAAGATCAAGGGTATCGGAGAGAAGAAGGCCCAGAAGATAGTCGCAGAGGCGAAAGAGTTAGCCTAGTTTTTAATATAAAAGCCTAGATAAAAGGCAGTTTAAGGGAGAGAGATTATGCCCACCAAGGTAAAGAAAGAAAAGACAGTAGCGAAGAAAATAGCCAAGTCTGTAGCGCAGAAGCGCACACCGGTTCATCCAGTTGAATCGGGTGTAGCGCAGAAGCGCACACCGGTTCATCCAGCTGAATCGGGTGTAGCGCATAAGCGTGCGGAGCACGCACCGGTTCATCCAAAGGTTGTTTCTAAAACCCATACCTTAAAACCCAAAACTGCTGTAAAAAAGAAAAAAGAAGAATCCGTTTCGGCAATTAAGCCGGCAATAAAACATGAATCAAAACCTGAGGTTAAGGTAGAGGCTAAGCCTACACATAAGCACGCACCAGTTCATCCGGTGGAATCAGCTGCAGCGCAAAAACACGCTACCCCTCACCCTGTAGAGACGGGTGCTGTGCAGAAGCACGCACCGATTCACCCTGTAGAGACGGGTGCTGTGCAGAAGCACGCGGAGCGCGTACCGATTCATCAAGTTGAATCGGGTGCAGTACATAAAATAGAAGCAAAACATGAAGTAAAAATTAAGGTCGAGCCTGTTGTTGAGGTCAAGGCGGCAGTTGCTCCGAGTAAAATAATCGAGATTGAACTTCCGATTACCCTCAAGGATTTAGCGGTAAAATTACAGGAGAAACCAAGCGTCCTGATAAAACAGTTTATGAGTATGGGGGTAATGGTTGGCATCAACCAGGCGTTGGATGAAGAAGCGGTCAATAAATTGTGTTTAAAATATAATTGCGCGATCAAGAAAGCGCTTAATGCCGAAGAAGCAGCTTTACAGGAACATAAGGAACAGGATAAACCTGCTGATCTTAAAAAGCGTTCGCCGATAGTTACTTTTATGGGGCATGTTGACCATGGCAAGACTTCTCTGCTGGATGCTATCCGCAAGACCAAAGTAGCTGAAGGAGAACATGGAGGGATTACCCAGCATATCGGAGCTTACCGGGTGAGTCTTCCCGGGGGAGAGATAACCTTCTTGGACACTCCCGGCCATGAAGCGTTTACTGCTATGCGCGCAAGAGGCGCCCGGATTACCGATATTGTGGTTTTAGTGGTTGCCGCTGACGACGGAATTATGCCACAGACCCAGGAAGCGATCGACCACGCGCGGGCTGCCGGAGTAACGATCATTGTCGCCATAAACAAAATAGACAAACCGCAGGCGAATATCGATATGGTCAAAAAGCAGTTATCGCAAGTCGGCTTGACTGCCGAGGACTGGGGAGGAAAGACCATTACTGTTGCGGTATCTGCTAAAACCGGCGAAGGCATAGATAATTTGCTTGAGATGATCCTGTTGCAGGCAGAGATAATGGAGCTAAAAGCAAACCCTAACCGACCAGCAAGTGGGGTAGTGGTTGAGGCGAGGATGGCTAAAGGCCGGGGGCCGGTAGCCACGCTACTAGTACAAAACGGCACATTACATCTTAATCAAAATATAATCGTAGGCAATTTGTATGGAAAAATCCGGGCGATGCTTAATGACCGGTTTCAGTCAGTTACTGCTGTCGGCCCTGCTTCTCCGGTGGAGATATTGGGGATAAGCGGGATCCCCCAGGTAGGCGAGCAATTCTTTGTGATTGAAGATGAAAGTCAGGCAAAGGATTTAGTCCAGGCGCGTATGGAAAAGGAAAAGCAGCAGCAGATAAAGAGCGTAAAAAGGGTAAGCCTGGAAGATCTGCATACTCAAATAGCCGAAGGAAAAATCAAAGAGTTGAAATTGATTATTAAATCCGATGTCCAGGGCTCGCTTGAGGCGATCAAGGACACGCTGGATAAGCTGAATGTCTCCGAGATAAAAATTGATGTGATTCATGCCGGCGTAGGCAATATCAACAACTCGGATGTAATCCTGGCAATGGCCTCTGATGCCTTGATAGTAGGTTTTAATGTCAACTCCGATGAATTGGCTAAGGAATTGATTTCTAAAGAAGGCCTGGAGGTGAAGATATATAACATAATCTATGAATTGGCCAATGATATCAAAGCTGCGGTAGAAGGTATGCTTGATCCCAGGCTGAAGAGGATATTCTTAGGTAAACTTGAAGTCAAGAAGATGTTCAAGCTTACGCGTTCAGGCCTGATTGCCGGCTGCATAGTGACCAAGGGCAAGGTTAACCGTAATAGCATGGTTACGGTGGTGCGCAACGGCCAGGTTGCTTTTGAAGGTAAGCTCTCAAGCCTGAAACGTTTTAAGGACGATGTGCGCGATGTCGCCGAAGGTTTTGAATGCGGTATAGCCATCAGCGGTTTTGACCAGCTTATGGAAGGCGATATTATCGAGGCTTATGAAATAGAGAAAATTGCCAGGAAGCTATGAAAAAAAGAATATTAAGCGGGATGCGTCCTACGGGGAAACTTCACCTGGGCCATTTGGTCGGCGCATTATCCAACTGGACAAGACTTCAGAGTGAATATGAGTGTTTCTTTATGGTCGCGGATTGGCATGCGCTTATGTCGGAGTATGAAAATCCGCAGCTGCTCAAAGATAACATGTTGGATAATGTCATCGACTGGCTTTCCTGCGGTATTGATCCTGAAAAGTCAACAATCTTCATCCAATCGCATGTAGCAGAGCACCTTGAACTTTCTTTTATCCTGTCTTTAATCACTCCTCTCGGTCTTTTAGAGCGTTGCCCCACTTATAAGGAGCAATTACGCGAGGTGACCAACCGGGATTTAAGTACCTATGCTTTCTTGGGGTATCCGGTGTTGCAGGCGGCAGACATCTTGCTTTATAAGGCCGATGCTGTGCCGGTAGGGGAAGACCAGCTGCCGCACCTAGAGTTAACCCGTCAGATTGTGCGTAAGTTCAATCATATCTATAGGACGGATTGTTTTGCCGAGCCAAAGGCATTGCTTACCGAGGCCACCCGCCTTTTAGGTTTAGACGGCCGCAAGATGAGCAAGAGCTATAATAATTATATCGGTTTATCCGAAGAGCCGGAAGTAATCCGCAAGAAAATACAGAATATGATTACCGATCCCCTGCGTATACGCTTAAGCGATGCAGGCCATCCGCATAAATGTAATGTCTTCAGTTATTATTCCGTATTCTTTCCAGGGCAAAAGCAGGAGGTAGAGCAGCGTTGTGCTAAAGCCTTAACCGGCTGCACCGCCTGTAAAAAGGAATTAGCTGATAGAATCCTTGGCTTGCTTGCTCCTATCCGGGAAAAAAGACAGGAATTATTGAAGAATAAAAAACATATCCAGGAGATCCTTTCTTCCGGAGAGACGAAAGCGTCAAGCTTCGCCAGGAAAACCATGGCTGAAGTGAGAGGACTGCTTAAAATATAATATGAATTATAAAATACGTTTAGATATGTTCGAGGGCCCTCTGGACCTGCTCTTGTATCTGGTCAAGAAAGACCATCTTAATATTTATGATATCCCTATCGCCAAAGTTACCGAGCAGTACCTGGAGTATATTAATTTTATGCAGCTTTTGGATCTGGATATCGTAGGTGATTTCCTGGTGATGGCGGCAACCCTGATGCAGATAAAATCCAAAATGCTCCTTCCGGCAACCGAGACTCCGGCAGAAGAAGAGCAGGAGGATCCGCGTGCCGAACTGGTCAAGAGGCTTCTGGAGTATGAGAAATTTAAACAGATCGCCGATAATCTAAGGGAGAAAGAACTTGGCCAGCAGGATGTTTTCAAACGCCCTAAAGCAGAGCTGCCCGCGGATGCCCAGGATAAAACTAAAGAAGAAGGGGATAAGTATTTCGAAGCAAGCCTGTTTGATTTAATCAGTGCGTTTTCCCAGGCATTAAAAGATATCCCCAAAGAGGTTTTTTATGAAGTAATCAAGGACCAATTTACTGTTGAGCAGAAGGTACATGATATCCTGCACCTGTTGTTGATTGAAACAGAGGTAAAACTTTCTACCCTGTTTAGCAAATCAAAAGACAAGTTGGAAATAATCGTCATATTCCTGGCGATCCTGGAGCTGGCGAAGATGAAAGAGATCGTTGCCCGCCAGAACGCGGCGTTTGAAGATATAATAATTTCAAGAAATAAGGAAAATATCATACCCTATGAGCGAAGAGACCAGGAAAACCCTGCTTAAGTCTAACCCGATTGTCGCCGATATCAAGGAATCCGAAGAGGATGTAGTCTTAAACATTTCCTTGAGGCCGAAGAAGTTTTCTGAATTTGTCGGCCATAAAGATATCGTAGATAACCTGAAAATAGCGATACAGGCAGCCAAGCAAAGAAATGAGCCGTTAGAACACGTGCTTTTAAGCGGGCCGCCGGGCCTGGGCAAGACTTCTTTGTCGCATATCATCTCGCATGAGATGGGTGCTAAAATTACCGCTACCAGCGGACCGGCTATTGAGCGCGCCGGAGATCTAATCGGAATTTTAACTAACCTGGAAGTCGGGGACATACTTTTTATCGATGAAATACACCGGATGTCGAAGGTAGTTGAGGAGTTTTTATATCCGGCGATGGAAAACTTTCAGATCGATTTCGTGATTGATAAGGGTCCATACGCTAAAACTATCAAGTTCAACCTTAAGCCTTTTACCCTAATCGGCGCGACTACGCGTACAGGGCTTCTGGCGGCTCCTTTGCGGGGTAGGTTCGGTATATTTTACAGCCTGGATTTTTACAAAATAGAAGAATTGGCTAAAATTATAAAAAACTCCAGCGCCTTATTGGCAGTGCAAATTGACGAAGGGGCGTCTTTGGAGATTGCCCGCCGGGCAAGAGGCACTCCGCGTATTGCTAACCGGCTTTTACGCCGGGTGCGCGATTATGCCCAGGTATTGAAGATTGAACGGGTGGATCAGGCGGCAGCCTCGAAGATTCTTGATGAGTTAGGCATAGACCAGGCGGGTTTTGATGATTTAGACCGCAAGGTGCTCAAGCTTATCCTTGAATCTTTTGGCGGCGGACCGGTGGGGATTGAGTCTTTGGCAGCCAGCTTAAATGAAGAAGTGGATACTATCGCCGATACAGTCGAGCCGTATCTTTTGAAGGCAGGGTATTTGAAACGTACCTCCCGGGGGAGGCTGGCCACCAAGAAGGCATTTGAGCATTTTGGCCTGAAGTTTAGTAAAGAACAACAGGAAGAGATCTTCTAGCCTTTGAAATGAATATCCTATTACATATCTGCTGCGGCCCATGCCTGATTTATCCTTTGAAAAGTTTGAACTCCCAAGGTTTTAAGGCAAAAGGATTTTTTTATAATCCGAATATCCATCCTGTTAGTGAATACAACAGGCGTAAAGAAGCAGTTGCGTTTTTAAGCAATGGTTTGCAACTTGAGGTAGAATATCCCGAGTATATGCCGTTAGATTTTATCCAGGCAATCGGAACTGACTTGAGCGCTCCGCAACGTTGTCTGCATTGCTGGAAGATGCGTCTGAGCCGGACAGCTTTATATGCTCAAACCAACGGTTTTGACGCGTTTACTTCTACTTTACTGGTCAGTCCTTATCAGGATCAGGAATCGCTGAAAGAATTGGGGAATCAGGTTGCGGAAGAGGCAAAAGTAGGTTTTTATTATGAAGATTTCCGTGAAGGTTTTAGGGCAGCGCACGATGAGGCCAGGTCCAAGGGGATCTATTGCCAGAAATATTGCGGGTGCAGCTTTTCTGAAGCCGAACGTAAGGTTAAGGTAAAAAAATGAAAAAGAATATATCAATTTTATTGCTGGTAGCATGTTTGTTCAGTCTAAGCCTGGCTTTTGCGCAAGATAAAGAGGCTTCGGCTAAAGAAGCTCCGGCCAGAGGTATCTGGGTTTCAGTCTTCTCAAGCAAGGATGTGCTTTATGCCAAAGACGGAGTAAGCAACTTGATCGCCCGCTGTAAAAAGGCCAAGATAAATGAGATTTATCTGCAGTTTTTCCAGTCGGGAAATGCCTATTATGATTCTAAGGTTTGCGACAGGACTAAATATGATGAAATGGTTAAGGCTACCGGAGTGGACAGCCTGGATTTATTGCTCAGGGAGGCACAGGGAAACAACATAAAAGTTTTTGCCTGGATAAATGTCTTAAGCCTAGGAAGGAATAATAAGGCGGATATCCTGAAGAAGTACGGAAATTCTGTCTTGACCCTGGATCAGTATCAGATGCCGTCAAAAATTGAATCCAAGACAGAACTGGACAAATATTACCTGCGAGAAGACCAGATATTTCTAGAGCCCGGGGATCCCCGGATAGAGAGATATATCCTGACAGTGGTCAATGAAATCATTAACCGTTATCCTTTGATCAGCGGTGTGCATCTGGATTATATCCGCTACCCTTCTCCGGTGCCGTTTATACCCGGCTCAAGGTTTAAGAAATTCGGTTTAACTTATGGTTATGGACCGAAGAATGTCGAGCGCTTTAAAGATAAGACCGGGCTTGATCCTCTGGATACGCTGAATAACGAAGATGAGTATTTGGCTTGGGATAATTGGAAGCGCCAGCAGGTTACGGACCTGGTGCGTAAGATATCCAGTCTGGTGAAGATTAAGTCCGCGGACCTGGCAGTTTCCTGCGCAGTCATCCCCCTAACTGAACGCGCCTACGCCAATGCCTTTCAAGATTGGTCAGCCTGGCTTGAGGAAGGGATTGTTGATTATGTAGTGATGATGTCTTACACCAAAGACAATCAATTTATAAAAGAAGTGGTTAAATCCGGTCTGGGTAACCGCGGTAAAGGAAAGGTATATGCCGGTATAGGCCTGTTCTTGATGAAGAATAACCTGGATTTATTTTTTAACCAATATCGGGCTGTTGCCGATCTGCTCCCTGATGGAATAGTTTTTTTCTCAATTGACGACCTGAACGAACAGGTGATCGGTTTCCTTAATTCAAAACCGAATCTTAAACCTTAAATCTATCCATCCCTAATATAAATTATGCTTACGCTTGCAGAATTTGATTATCCTCTTCCTAAAGAGTTGATTGCCCAGTATCCTCTGGAAAAAAGAGAGGATGCCCGGTTAATGGTCGTTGACCGTAAAGCCGGTAAGATTACCCACACCATATTCAATGATGTCGGGAGTTTCTTTAAACAAAAAGATTTATTAGTACTTAATGATACCAAGGTCCTGCATTGCCGTTTGATGGGCAAGAAGGCAACCGGCGGCAGGGTTGAGATTTTGCTTACCCGGCGCCTAAATGGTTCGACATTTTCCTGCCTGGTTCAGCCAAGCAGGACTAAGGTCGGAGAGAAGATCATTTTTGGGGAGGGAAAGATTTCCGGGGTTTTGAGCGCCCGGGGGCAGATCAGTTTTAAGCAGCCGGATGCGGATGTAATTTACGATTATGGTGTTGTGCCTTTGCCGCCTTATATAAAACGCGAGCCGGTTGATTCGGACAAAGTTTATTATCAGACGGTTTATGCCAAAAACGAAGGGGCGCTTGCTTCGCCGACTGCCGGCCTGCATTTTACGGAAAAAATGCTTGCGGATCTGCCTCTTCAGGGAATTCAACTAGCTTATGTAACTTTGCATGTAGGTTTAGGGACATTCCGTCCGGTCAGATGCGATAATATACTTGAGCATAAGATGGAGCCGGAGTATTTTCAGGTGCCTGACCAGGCCATTGCTAAGCTTAAGCAAGCCAAGGAGGACCACGGCAGGGTTATTGCTGTCGGCACTACTGCCTTAAGGACGCTTGAGACTTATGCCGAGGGCCGCAAAGAAGGCAATACGGATCTGTTTATTTATCCGGGGTATAAGTTTAAGTTAGTGGATTGCCTGTTGACTAATTTTCATCTTCCAATGACTACGCTTTTTATGCTGGTCTGCGCTTTTGGCGGAGAAAAGCTGATGAAGCAGGCGTATCAGGAAGCAGTTGAAAAGAAATATAGATTTTACAGTTACGGCGACGCAATGTTGATTATTTAGCGTCTGGCTTGTCTTGTTTCCCGCAGGGACGCTTGTTTGCCCCGGCGTGGCAAACTGCGCTCGGGTTTCG
>JAQTQC010000037.1 GCA_028712505.1 Candidatus Omnitrophota bacterium | reverse complement strand
CAAGGAGTGGAAATTAGCAGGTAGCCATGTTTCTCTTCCTGCTAAGAGCCGGGCAGTAGAGTATAAGAAATAAAGGAGCATAATTATTTCTAATATGATAAAAGCTGCAGTCGTCCCGCATATTTTCTTAAGTTTTATCCTTTTATTCCTTTCGGGATGCGTATATTTAACCCATTTTGACGATGTTATGTTTTTAAAGGGGTTGGAAGATAACCAGAAGCAAATGCAGGCGCAATTGGATAAAGAGGAAAAGCTCTACGATAAACTAGGGGCCGACATCCATAACGGTAATCTTAAAACATTAACCTCGAAGCATGAGATCGTTAAGGTTTATGGAGAGCCGACCTTATGCAAGCCGGCTGAGGGCCAGACCGGCATCAAGGAAACATGCGTTTACCGTAAACAGTCGGGAGGTTTGCTTACGGAAATAATCTCGCTCAATTTAGATGGGCAGGGGAAATTGTATTCCTGGAAGATTTCGGATAGAAGAAAATAGAAATAGGAGAGGAGATGCAAAAACAAAGAAAGGGGTATGAAATGAAACGGTTTTTTTGGTTGTTTTCCATTTTAGTATTAGCATTAGTTGTTTCCGGTTGCGCTTCAAATAAAACAAGAGTAGCTGAAGGCGCCGGTATTGGCGGAGCGGTTGGCGCGCTGGCAGGAGGGATCATCGGCTATCAGAGCGGCCATCCTATCCAGGGTGCGGCGATCGGCGGAGTGATCGGCGGTGGCACAGGGGCAGTAGTCGGAGCGCAGATCAAGAAACCGGCTCAGGATACTGCAACTCAAACTCCGGCGCAGTTGACCATGCAGCAGATAGTGGATTTGACCAAGCAGGGTGTATCCAGCGATGAGATCATCGCTAAGATTAAAGCTGCAAATTCAAAGTATTCTTTAACCGCGGATGATATCAGCTATTTACAGAAGCAGGGTGTAAGTCAGCGGGTTATCGAAACAATGCAGGCTGTGGATAGGTAAGGTTTAGGGTAAAAGGAGTTGACAAACATGCTGATGGGCGTAAAATAAGGCTGGTAATCAGAGTATCGTTGTCATCAAAGTCGCAATCCGAGGGACGGTTCTAAAAAAACAGAACCGTCCCTATTTTTTGCCTATTTTTTTGTGCAACTAATGGTGATTGAAAGGAGGTGATGAGGCAAGCGTAGGTGATACTGTATGGAAAAACACCCCGCGCTAATTGGACTTGCACGGGTGTCGTCCAGGTGGACGAAAAGAGGAGGGTGCCGTGAATAAAAGATTAATACTCAGTGCGTTGCTTGTTTTAAGCTTAGTTGGGACAGCTATGGCGGGAGAGGCTAAGCCTATACAGTTAGCATTATTTAATCCGGTTCAGATGGTTCCGGCAGAAGAATCAATCAAAGGCGTGAGCCTGGGTTTGATTTATGCTGTCAACCAGGATGTTACTGGCCTTAGTTTTGTTTTCTTTGGGGTCAACGAAGCTAAAGGAAATACTAAGGGTGTAGAATTTGGCCTGGGCAACTGGGTTGAGGGTTTTTCTCACGGTTGGCAAGCTGGTTTTGTGAATCGCGTGGGATCCCGTTTTGTTGGCCTGCAAAGCGGTATTTTAGATATTGTCAAAGGAGATCTAACTGGGGCGCAGCTTGGTATGGTAAACTGGGCTGAAGGATACGTACATGGCGCCCAAGCCGGGATATTCAATTATTCCACTGACCGCTTCATTGGCGCTCAACTTGGCGCGGTTAATATGGCTAAAGGAGAATTCAGCGGAGCAGCTTTAGGTATAGTCAATTATGCCGAAGGCCCGGTCAGGGGTTTTCAGGGAGGCATAGTCAATTCTGCCGCTGAAATGCACGGATTGCAACTCGGGTTGGTTAACTACACTAAATCCCTTGATGGGCTGCAGATCGGCCTGGCCAACTATAATGGCAATAAAGACCCTCTGGAATTCATGGTTTTTGTTAACTGGTCATTTTAAGCAGTCGAGATAGCTGGATAATCGATCCCAGGCCCGATGAAAAGGGCTTGGGATCTTTTAATTTGTAGGCTATAATGACTTTATGTTCAGGAAATACTTATTTTTATTATCTCTAATTATAATTTTATCCGGGTGTGTCACTTTGAGGAGGGCTCCCAGCGTAATTCCCGAAAGGTTTGCGCTTGGCACTATCGAAAACCCTATTGTGGATAGTAATATCACATTGGCTGAGGCCTTGAGGAAATTTGCTCCTCCTGAATTCAAAGCTAAGCAAAGGATCCTGGACGTTTTGTATTATTCCTTTGACGGCAAAGTCCACAAAGGGCAACTTGTTGTTGACCAAAGGCTGCTAAGCGATATCCGACAGGTATTTCAGGTTGCTTTAGAAGACAAATTCCCAATTAATTCAGTTATCCCGATTTCGCATGACCGCTTCCATAAGAACGGCGAATGGAACAGCGATGGCCAGTCAATGTTAGCCAACAATACCTCCGCGTTTAATTACCGGAAGGTAACCGGAGGCAAGAAACTTTCTATGCACTCTTATGGTTTTGCCGTTGATATCAATCCGCTGCAGAATCCTTATATCAAAGGAGAGATTATTTTGCCTGCAGGCGCAATTTATGACCCGGCTGAACCCGGCACGCTTACCCGTGATTGCCCGGTTGTAAAGGCTTTTATCAGTTTGGGCTGGACCTGGGGAGGGGATTGGAGGTCTTTAAAAGATTACCAGCATTTTGAGAAAGTTTTGGATATGTTTACCCATTGACAACTTCGAAAACCCTGTTATCATTAGTTAATGTATTGTCCTACCTGTTTTAAAACAATTAATTTGATGAAAGGGGGTGAATCAAAATGAAGAAAGCGCTATTTGTAATTTTAGTTCTTTGCTTTGTCAGTTCTTTAGCCTTAGCCCAGGAAGCGGCTAAACCAGCTGATGATAAGGCTATGATGGAAACAGGGGCAGCTTCAGGCGTGGTCGTCGTATCAGATGAAGCCAAGACTGATGCCGCAGTTGCTACTGATGAAACTAAGATGACAGAGGAAGAGAAGGCTGCTGCTGATAAGGCTGCTGCTGATAAAGTAGCATGCGAGACTGTTAAGAAATAAGTTTTAAGCTTAAGAAACAAACGCTGACAGCAAATTCATTGCATCAATTACTGCCAAGCAGGTTGGCGATGATTGGAGATAACCTCGCTCGAAAACCAGAATTAATTCATTCTTAATATATATAAAAAGGCCTCTTTTTAATTGAAAGGGGCCTTTTTCTTGCCTTGTGACCGGAAAACACCTTTACAAGCCCGGAAATAATATGATATACTTTTATCGTAAGGGGGAGATATGTCCAAGCCACGGGAACCCCAATATTGCTGGCAGTTTTGGTCATGCGTAAAAGCTGTCAGGGAAAACTGCGCTATTTATCAAAAAAACTACGGCAAAAGATGCTGGTTGCTGTCTGGCTGCCAGACTATGGTTGAACGCAAGTTCAAGGATTGCTGGCAATGCCCCTGGTATATTGAGTCTAGCTTTGCCGAAGCTAAAAAGAATCAAAGAGTCCTGCCTCTATAATTTCCTTAACATTATCAAACAGGAAAAATGAAAAGAGTTTTCTTGAGTTTTGCTCCTGAAGATCTTCCCAAAACCGAAAAGTTGATACCTTTGTTGCGTTGCCAGGATTACGAATTGGATTTCTATGAAAGAGCCCTGGATCTTGATTTTGATGCTGAAGGTTCCGCAGCTATCAGGAGGGAGATCGGCGAGAGGATAGCCAAATGCAATATCGCAGTTTGCCTTATAGGCGAGAATACGCATAAAAGCAAGTGGGTTGATTCCCAGTTGCGCAAGAACAGGAATAAAGGCAATAAAATTATCGCCATGGCTTTGAAAGGCGTGGAAAGCGCTGTTCTGCCGGAAGTAGTCAAGGAGGAATTCCTGACATTTTACCCCTGGGATCCGCAGAGGTTGAAAATACTTATTAGTGACGATACGCATAAGCCTTTTAACAATTCGCTGTAAATTGATCCGATATCCAATCCCGCTAAATTTATGCTTGGGATTTTTGTTTTATTAAGGTAAAATAATGACATGTCCAAGAAGATATTAGTACTTTCCGCAAGCCCGGTGAAAAACGGCAATACCGCGACATTGGTCAAATGGTTTGTCGAAGGCTGCCGGAAAAAACAGGCCAGGGTTGAGGTTGTGCAGACTGCTTTTCTTAAGTATAAGTCTAACGGTTGTACATCCTGCCGGGCCTGCCAGAA
>JAQTQC010000036.1 GCA_028712505.1 Candidatus Omnitrophota bacterium | reverse complement strand
ATAGTCAAAATTGACCCTAAAATCAGCCAATTTAGCCCCCGGGGCAGGCCAGGAAGGCCTGATGAGGTAGAGCTTAAAATGGATGAATTTGAGGCCTTAAGACTGGCTGATTACCTGGGTTTAGCCCAGAAAGAGGCAGCCAAATCCATGCGTATATCCCAACAAACCTTTAGCCGGATCCTTAAACGAGCACACAACCTGATAGCTAAGGGAATAACTACTGGATCTGCGATTAGAATCCAGGGCGGGCAGTACATAATCAGCACAAAAAATACTCCACCAGCGGAAACAAAAACGAAAGAAAGAACAGAACAAAAAGCGCAATCAATAACCACTTAAGCATTAATTTTCTCCTGATAATTATTACTTTTTAACTCATTTTAGGCCCCAGTAAAGCCCATTTCTCCCCATAGGCGTACTTCCTATAATATATCTTATGTTAACTTGTCAATCTTACGTAAGTGTATATAACTGTATGGAAGATAATAGGTTATCTCAAGGAGTTTTTTAGCTGTGGAAAATGCCTTTCTTCTTTACTTAAACTTACCGCTATTCTTTAAGCTTAACACTTTAAAGAAAATCCCTATATAAGAATACCTGGATTTTTAGCGTTTAATTTAAGATTTCCCCTGCGGAGAATCTAGCGGGTTAAAACAGTAATTGCGGGATAAATTGCCCTCTCACCGAAGCGGTTATTTATGCGGTCCAGGGCCTGGATAAGCCCCTCTCTACGTAATTCTTCGCTAAGTAAAGGCTGATAGACTCCTTCAGAAAGACTACTGCAGGTGACCCCAATTGCCCTGATTTTAGGGTTTCTTAGGCTCGACTTGGCCATTATTTTAAGGGCTATTTGGTAAATCTCATAGCCGTCATTTGTCTGGGTCTGAAAGGTTTTCTGGGCTCCAAAATTACCGATTTCCGGGCCATCCAGCCAAAGATGCACGGTTTGACTGACTAAATCTTGCTGCCTAAGCCTTACAGCAACCATTTCAGACAATAACCTGATCCAGGCCTGAATAACCCGGGGGTTTAATTCAAACTTCGGCAAAGTATAAGAATGACTTATTGACTTAGGCTTTTCACTAGACTTACCGGGACTTTCCTCAAACTTACCGGGATTATTATCAAAAAATCCCGGTAAGTTTAGGTATAAATCCCAGCAGGTGTTTAACCCCCGGGCCATTAAAATCCTGCCATTCTTTCCACCCATACCGCAAAGTTTATCCAGGCTTGTCTTACGTAAAACTTGTTCGAAGTTTGCATCATCGATCAAGGTCAAGCCATCCGGCTTATTCAGTTTAGAGGCTAATTTAGCCAACAACCAATTCTTGGCTATACCTACTGATGCACTGATGTTAAAGTTTGCATATATCTGCGCTTTAATTTCCTTACCCAAACTTACCGGGTTTTGACCGGCATAACCGGAAAGATCCAGTTGAAACTCATCAATTGAGGCATAATTCAAGGGTAATCCATACCCCTTAAGCAACTCAAAAATCTGCTCCGAAGTCCAGATGTATTTAGCCTGATCCGCTGCCACAAATTCCAACTTAGAGTAAATACTATAAGCTCTCTTTGTAGGCATTCCGGAATGGATACCCAAAGCTTTGGCCGCGTAATTTGCCGCGCAAACTACGGTATGCATCCTGTTTCCCCGGGAACCGACAATTAAAGGCTTACCTTTAAGTCTGGGGTTAATTGCTTCCTCAATTGAAGCAAAAAAAGCATCCATATCAATATGTAGAATCATATAAACTTACCGGGATTGTATTTGTGTTGAATTAACCCTTACTCGCTGCGCTCGTAAGGACTTTTCTAAATAAACCTTATTGGATGAGTTTGTCGATCTGCCAGCGGAAGGTAAAATTATTAAAGGATATCTGATAAATCTGGCCAGCGCAAAGTACGGAAAAGTAATTAATTAATGCCTGGCCAAGGCGCTCCTGCCAGTTATAGGTAATGGTTTCAATCTGGTATTCTTTATTATTCCAGCTAAAACTTTTAGGAAATATCTTAGCGTGTTTAAAGAAAGCTAAAACCTCAATACGCTCATTCAGGCACTCAGGATCAAATCCTGCTGCATCCGGCTCAAACCTGTCCCAGCGGGCTTTAGGGTTAAAACTATTCTGATTCATTGTTAATATTTTCTTATAACCGTTATTAACTTTCCGATAACTTTAAACTCTTCAAAAATTGGCGGATAATTGGCATTGGCAGCTTCCAGATGGAACTTGCCGGATTTAGACGCCAGCCTTTTTAAGGTAACTTCATTATTATCTAAAAGCGCAGCAACTATATCATTATTGTCAGCGCTGGGGCGTTTCTTGATCACCGCGACATCGCCATCAAGGATCCCGGCATCAATCATGCTATCGCCTTTAACCCTTAAAGCAAAAACATCATCAAAGCCCAAACGGCCAAGAAATAAATCATCGCTATCTACATAACCTTGGATTTCTTCATAAGCCAAACCCGGCTTGCCGGCCATTATGGTACCAATTATCGGGATTCTAAAAGATGTGCGTTCAGTTAATTCAATCGCCCTGGATTTGTTGTTCATCCGCCTCACCAAACCTTTCTGGATTAAAACCTTTAAATAATCCCTTACTGTTCCGGTAGATTTAAAGCCCAATTCCTCCCCTATCTCGCGAATTGTAGGAGGGAGCCTCTCCCCTACCCGTTTCCGGATAAAATTAAGCACCTTTTCCTGCTTTGGCGTCAAAAATATCTTTTCTTCCATGGCTATAGATATACCACACAAATGTGTGGCTTGTCAAGAAAAATAAAAGAAGCGTCCCTATTTTATTTATTGAAAATAGAGACGCTTCCTCTAATTAACGGTTTTGCCCTTTACTCTTTGCGTAACATTCTCTGCATAATATCGGCTTACCACCTTCCCTGGGCTTAAAAGGCACTTCGCATTCTTTTTTACACTCTGCGCAAACCGCCTTGTGCATCTGCCTGGGCCCGCCGAATCCACCACCCTGTTGATACGCCATACCACTACCTCCTTTTGATACTTCAAGTAATTATAGAACTTTCTAAGATAATCTCAAGCTTTTATTTAAAAGCAATTACTTTTTAAATTGAACAGGTTCCACCGCCCATCTTCGCTTTATACAGTTTTCTATTATACGGCAACCTCATAAGAAGCATGCCCATTAAACAATTATCAGTAAAACCCGCATAAATCAACCCGCAACAAACCAATATGGATATCCCTATAAACCCGGGATGGATAAATCGTGACAGAATAATACCAAGCAAAACAATGCTTCCAGCGATAATCCTAACCTGCCTTTCCAAAGAAACTCCCCCTTCACCTTTGATAACCGGAAGTTTTTCTTTCTGCCAACCTGTTAATCCGCCGTCCATTACTTTTACCGTATGTATTCCTGACTGCATAAGCATATCAGCAGCCATTGGAGAACGGTTTCCTGTACGACAAAGTACTATATAAGTCTGTCTAGCCTGGCTTAATTCATTAACTTTTGCTGCCAGCATATCAATAGGTAAATTAAGAGAATCCTTGATATGCTCCTGGCTAAACTCCAGAACAGAACGCACATCTAAGAACTTTACCTGTGGATCACTTTTACTTAAAGCAGCTGCCTCTTTAGGCGAAATCATCTCCAGAGATAAAGCCTCCCCTTGACGGTTAACCCGGATAATATTGTCGATATTAAAAGGCTTCTGAAGTATTTTAGAACGCATATCTGCGACAAAATTATCCCTTGACCCTTCTCTCAAGAAAGGATTTTGCTCTTTCTCGATCGCTATAGTTGATGATTTCTTTTCATGGTAATCATGCCCCGGAAAAACAATCGTATTCCCGGCTAAAGCCTTTAGCTTCTGCAAGGTATCAAACATTGAATCGGGAGAACCATTCTGAAAATCCGACCTGCCTACACTGCCGATTAAAAGCACATCTGCAGTAAAAACCATGCCTTGAGCATACAAATTTATAGTATCATCCGTATGCCCGGGAGCGTAGATAACT
The DNA here is from genome assembly GCA_028712505.1 of Candidatus Omnitrophota bacterium. Classification (GTDB taxonomy): domain Bacteria; phylum Omnitrophota; class Gorgyraeia; order Gygaellales; family Profunditerraquicolaceae; genus UBA6249. Next base: position 253 of record JAQTQC010000036.1, on the reverse strand, counting down.
TTTAGTTTTTCCTGCCCGATGCTTATCTCATCACCGTCCTTAACTCTCTGAGTAGCTACTTCAGAAATCGCCTTTTCATGCATAATAACTGGCACCTTGAACTCCTTCTTTAATACCGCAGCCAATGAAAAATGATCCGCGTGGGTATGTGTGTCCACCACAGCTTTCAGCTCCAGGTGTTTTTTATCCAGATACTTCCCGTACACCTGCCTTAAGCTTATATGAGGGTCGATAATCAACGCGGCAGTGCGCG
>JAQTQC010000023.1:11433-18474 GCA_028712505.1 Candidatus Omnitrophota bacterium | reverse complement strand
CAAAAAGAAAACGCCTATTGGCTGTTAGATTTTGCGCTTTTTAAGGTATTAAAGGAATATTATCACGGAGCTGCCTGGTATGAGTGGGAGGATAAGTTTAAACGGCGCGATGGGGCAGCATTGCAGGAATTCTGGCAGAAGAATATTGAAAAGGTGACTTTTCAAATGTGGTTACAATGGATTGTCTTCAAGCAATTCAAATCCTGCCGCGAATACGCGTCTAAAAACGGCGTGTTCTTAAAAGGAGATCTTCCGGTTTTGGTTTCCCGGGATAGCGCGGATGTTTGGGCGCATCCGGGGTTTTTTAAGCTGGATTTTGCCGCCGGAGCCCCTCCGGATATGTATTGCGCTAAAGGACAGCGCTGGGGGATGCCGACGTATAATTGGGAGAATATCGCTAAAGACGGATATCTTTATGTAAAAGAAAAATTAAAATATGCCGAGAATTTTTATAGTATTTTACGTATTGACCATGTAGTCGGGCTCTTTCGTATATGGAGTATCCCTTATGATGACCCTCAGGAAAATCAGGGTTTAAACGGCTCATTTGATCCTGTGGATGAAAGCCTTTGGCCGAAGCACGGCCGGGATATACTAGATCTTCTGATAAAGAATACAAAGATGTTGCTTTGCGCCGAGGACCTAGGGGTGATTCCTAGGTGTTGCACCGAAACTTTGTTTGAGTTTGGTATTCCCGGAAACGATGTGCAACGCTGGGTCAAAGATTGGAATGTGAAACATGATTTTCTTTTGCCCGGGGAATACCGTCAGCTTAGCGTAGCCATGCTTTCTACCCATGATACTACTAATTGGAGGGCCTGGTGGCAGTATGAAGCAGGCACGGTAGATGAGGGTTTATTTGTAAGAAAATGTAAAGATAGACAAATAGATTTCTTCAGGGTAAAACCCGAGCTTTTTGATTTAAATCTCTCTTCTTATGGCCGTCTGCGGTGGAAGAAGGGGATCGACTGTATAGACAAACTGGTTTGGATATTAGGCAAGAGCAAAGAAGAGGTGGGGGATTTTATCGAGCTTTATGAAAATAGTTATGCTGAAAAGGATAAGCTTTGGAAGATATTGGGTTGTCCCGGAGAAGCCAGCGAAGAGTCCGGCAGCGAACTTTTAGCGAAGATAACCCAGTTTGTCTTAAATTCCCAGGCGGTATTTTGTATCAATTCAATAATAGATTTGTTGGCCTTATCAGATGTGTTTAAAGGCGAGCCTTATCAGTACCGTATAAATACTCCGGGGACAATCAGCCAGAAAAACTGGTCGCTGCGCCTGCCGATTAATCTTGAACAGTTGCTCAGTCATCCGGTAAATAAGCAAATTCGCAAAATGGTTGTTGATTCCGGCAGGGGTTGATTTTATGGGAATATTGCAAGGCACGGAATATTATATCTCTAAGCGCATGGGCAAGGCGATCATGGACTATAAAATGCTTGCCGATAGGGATAAAATCGCGGTTGCTGTTTCCGGCGGCAAGGACAGTTTAACTTTGTTGCGCCTGCTGCTTGACCGTAAGGCCTTTGTGCCCATAAGATATGAAGTTATGGCGTTGCATATCGATATGGGGTATCCTAAGTCGATTTCCGCTAAGCTAGAGAGATATTTTAAGAAGCTCAAAGTTGAATATAAGATTATAAAGTCCGATGTACTCAAAAAAACAGACAAGAGTAAGATAAATTGTTTTTGGTGTTCTTGGAACAGAAGGAAAGAGCTGTTTATCGCCGCCAATAAACTTGGCTGTACCAAGATTGCCCTGGGGCATCATATGGATGATATTATTGAGACAGTGCTGTTGAATTTATTCTTTCAAGGCGAGATCTCCAGCATGTCTCCAAAGCAAAAACTGTTTAAGGGTAAGATTATCCTTATCCGGCCATTAGCCTACGTAGAGGAATATCTCATAAAACGTTTTGCCAAAGAAGCAAGGCTGGGCCATGATACTTGTGTTTGTCCGCATTCGATCACCTCAAACCGCACCAGGATGGGCCGGATTATCCAGGAGCTGGAAAAGGCCTGCCCGGATGTCAAAAAGAATATCTTCCGTTCTGTCAAAAGGGTAAAAAAAGATTATTTGCTTTAATCGCAAAGCTGCCAATGGTATAATACGCTTATGAATACATTAATCGCGATACTCTTTCTGGTATTGGCCGCATTTATTGTTTTTATCGTCTTAAAGATATCTTCTCAGGTTAATGAGCGCTTGAATCAGATGAACCAGTCTATTCAAGAGGCCAACAAGATCATCGGTCAGAATCTAGGCAACGCCACTTCCGCTTTTGGGAACGTAAAAGAGCAACTGGGTAAGCTGGAAGAGACTAATAAACAGATCATCGCTATCAGTAAAGATATTTCCAGCCTTCAGGAACTCCTGCGTGCCCCGAAGTTCCGCGGGGCGATGGGGGAGACCTTGCTGGAGAATTTGCTTTCCCAGGTTTTGCCCAAGGAGCATTATCATACCCAGTATCGTTTTAAAAGTTCAGACGCGGTGGACGCGGTGATCTGTTTAGGGGAACGGCTGGTGCCGGTTGATGCGAAATTCAGCTTAGAGAATTTTCAGCGGATGCAGGATGCTGTAGATGAACAGGTAAAAGAATCTTTGCGTAAGAAATTTATCCAGGATGTGAAAAACCGGATTAATGAGATTTCCGCAAAATACATACTTCCTGCGGAAAATACCTATGATTTTGCTCTGATGTATATTCCGGCGGAGAATGTTTATTACGAGGTAATCATCAAAGAAGATATCTTTTCTTACAGTATGCTCAAGAAAGTTATCCCGGTTTCTCCGAACACCTTTTACGCCTATCTGCAGGTAATCTGTATGGGGTTGCGCGGGTTAAAGGTTGAAGAGAACGCCAAGACTATTTTGAAGAGTTTGGGTGCCCTTTCTATTGAGACGGATAAATTTAAAGAAGACTTTGATATCTTGGGCAGCCATCTGCTTAATGCTAATTCCAAGTATGCTGATGCTGAGAAGCGCTTAGATAAGGTTAGTCAGCGCCTGACAGACATTCAGGACACCAAGCAGATAACCGGTAGATAATCAATGATTTTTAATGTCCGTGTCAATCCCCGCGCCAGCAGGAATCGTGTTGAGCAACAAGGAAATAGCTTTAAAGTTTATCTTACTAAGCCGGCCGCAGAAGGTGCGGCCAATAAGCAGCTTGTTGATTTGTTGAGCGCGTATTTAAAGATAAAGAAATACCAGATAAGGATTAAATCCGGAGAGAAATCGCGGGATAAGCTTGTGGAGATAGATGTTGATTAATAACCCTTTAGAGAAATTCGGCTTAAAAGATCCAGTTTGTGCTTTTAGCAGGCGCCAGGACGGGAATATGTCTTTATGTTATGGGGATACCCAGAGATCTCTGGAGAATCGTAAAAAGTTTCTTTCTGGAATAGGTATTGACCATCGTGATTTAATCTGCGCAAAGCAGGTACACGGTAAAATCATAACTTGTGTTACTCAAGCTGATAAGGGTAGCGGCGCTTTGGATTATGAGAGCTCGCTTAGTGACACAGATGGGTTTTTGACTGATAAGAAAGATGTTCCAATGGCCATATTGACAGCGGATTGCCTTTCGGTTTTCATTTATGATCTTCGGTGCCCCGCGGCTGGAGTTTTACATGCCGGTTGGCGCAGCACCGAGAAGAATATTTGTGCCGAAGGGGTAAGGCTGATGCAGGAAAAATTCGGCAGCCGTCCGGGTGAGCTTTTGGTTGGTTTCGGCCCGTCTATCCGCTCATGTTGTTTTGAGGTTGGGAAAGATTTCAAAAGTAATTTTGGTTTCGGTCTGGTTGAAAGACAAGGACGTATCTTTATGGATATCGCGTTGATTAACCAAAAACAGTTAATTGAACGCGGGGTAAAAGAGGAAAACATCTTCGACCCGGGGATCTGCACGTTTTCTGATGATGGTTATTTTTCTTTCCGCAAAGAAGCAGAAGGGGCCGGAAGGATGATTTCGGTAATAATGCTCAGATGAGTGCTAAATATAGTTTAGAATTTATTTTGCATGCCAAGGATAGTTCACTAAAGGTGATTAAGAATTCTTTGGCGGAATTCGGCAGCGATCTGGTTATCAGCGAAGACTCGGAGCGGGAGGAAAGTCATAATTATAAAGTAAGTATGGCCACTGAAGACCCCACCCTGGTTTTTGATCTTTGCTCGCAATTGGGCAGGATCAGGTCAGTTAAAATACATTAAAGCTTACTGAAAGCCCTTTCTTTTATTCTGTGTTTAAGCCTTGTTTTTTCTTACCTATATAGCATACTTATAATAGTACTCTTGTAACTTATGGCGGATGATGATTCGCCAGCTAAATCAATGAAAAAATCAAAAACGTTAAAAATTATCGCAGTGTTGCTTTGTATTTTCTTAACCCTCCAGCAAACGGGTTTTGCCCAGGTTGCTTCTGTTGAGCTAAATGTTGCAGGCCATTTGGCATCTTTACGCAATAGTCTGCCCGCGGATAAGATCCGCCCCCTGCATTTAAGATCCATATCCTGTAATAATCCTGACGGTAGTTTTAAGCTTATCTTAGATAATGGTAATGGCAGGATTCCGGATAAACGGAAAGTAGAATCAACCACCCAGGACCTGCTTAATTATTTTTTTGTGGGGATTGCTTTGCCGAATAACGCATTTTGGGTCAACCTGCGGCCGGATTCACCTGATGATATCATCGATCCGCTTTTAGCTCAAACCGAAGTAGGCAGGATATTCCTGGAAAGCGATTTGCAGCTTAAAAAAGATGTTGCTGATGCGATGAATCCGCAGACTCCCGAGGGAAGAAAATATTGGGATAAGGTTTATCAAAAGGCAGGCCAGATCTATGAGAGTCAGAATGTAACCATACCTACTCTTACCCGTCCTTGGATTGTTCCGGATGAGATTATTATCGGCGAGTCGGCAGGTTCGGCTTATGTCTATAAGGCTACGCTTAAGGTTATGCTGGAACAGGATTATCTGAAAGATAGCAATGTCTATTCTTTTAAGGATGAAAGGGAAAAGCAGCTTAATGAGTATTCCAGCCAGATTATAAGGGAAGAGATTCTCCCCAAGTTGACCAAGAGTATAAATAATTCTAATCATTACGCGGCCCTCCGGCAGGTTTATTATTCGCTAATTCTGGCTCAATGGTTTAAGGCCAGGAATCGGGGAAAGAATAACCAGTATTCCCGGCTCATAGACAGTAGGGACCTTTCCAATCTGCAATCTAAAGTTAGCTATTCCGCGGACACTTATTTTAAAGCTTATAAGGATAATTTCGAAAAAGGAGAATTCAATGCTAAGGAGCCGGTTTATACCCCATATGGGCAGGTAATTAGAAGTTATTTCTCAGGGGGTATTGAAGGGGTGGCGCCAGCAATACCAAATTTTGGAGATAAAACTTTGGGCCCGGTTACGATGGTTCCGAATGATAAGGATACCGGTGAAAGTGCAAATGCTGCTTTGGTCGGAGAGAATGTTGTAGTAGATGGTAATTTGGGGTTAGAGGTCTCTTTAATCCAGGATTCTAAACAGGAAGATGATGCAGCGGAGGAAACGGATTCGGCAGAAAGCAGGGCGGTTGAAAGGATCAATGCCAGGATAAGTGAGTATAACATGTTTCAACAGTCAATCGGAGAAATTGCAGCAAAGCTTGAAAAAGGGGAGATGGTTTCCGACCAGGACATCGTTGTTTTAGAGGATCTTAAAAGCCGAATTATCCTTACAAATTCCCTGGTGGCCATGGATCTCAAAGTTCACCAGGGGGATATTCTGGTGGTGAATAATCAGGCATCAATAAAATTCTTGAATACCATTCTTGGTGAGTCACAAGTAGATATGTTCATTGATTTAAGGCAGGCTATTGCAACCGAACTCCTGCTTAGTGCGGGTTTAATCAGCTCGGCAGAGGACAATACCTTGTCGCTTTTATTTAAACAGGATAAGTTTGTGATTGAGGCTGAGATAGTAGATTCTTTAGGCCAGGCAGAGGTGCTAAAAAGGTTGGAATGGGTAGCAAAAAGCTTGACTGCTGAATTGACCAAGGATCTGCATGATGAATACAGGAATAATAAAACTATCCAGAATTATACTTTTCTATTCAATTTTGGAGTGAGTAATCCTGTAAAGGACAGCAGCGATAATGCCAAGATATTGGCAGATATCCAGGCATTGCAGGCCGCTAAGATGGGCAGGCGTTTTGGCTCGCAGAATTCCATGTTCGATCAAAGAGAATTCGATGTTTTAGTGTTCCAGGCGGATAAAATCAGGCAGGAATTAGGTCTTGCTCCGGGAGAGTTGCCTTCTGAGGATAGCATGAAAGAGGTCAGGGCTAAGACAGAAGAAGGGCTGGAGCTTGAAGTAAAAAATGGCGTCAAGAATGCCCAAAGGCAGCTCTTGATAAAGAAATATCTGGATATCATAGATCTATTCGATTATCCGAAGTATTGGCGGGCTGATTTGGCCAGGCGTACAGAAGAAAAAGAGAGATTATTAAGGATATTAAAGGGGTTGGATATCATCATGAGCAGGGCCCCGCCGTTTTCGCCTGCTACTGCAGTGGATATACTGTGGGAGGCCCAGGCAGTAATAGGAACCAATCCCAAGAATCATCGGATTAGTTCCGGAGAGGAATTTTTAGCCAATGCCTCAGCGTTATACTTAGAAGAAGACGGCAGGCTGATAGCTGTTGATGTGATCGGATTTTGGGCGGATATCCAGAAAAACCTGGCTCAGGCGCATCAAGGGTATATGGAGAAGATCGACCTGGATAATGCGGAAAAAGAAAAAGCAGTTTTGGATTTATGTATCGGAGCGGATGATTCTATTAAGAGGAAGATGTCGGATAAATTAAAGTCTTTTGTCGGGCTTTTGGGAAGGTATATACCTGTTGTCAAGCACAGTAAGAATAAGCGTTTTCTTATCAATCAGGAAGGCGGGGATGAAATCGTTTTTTATATACACGGGCAGTATAATTGGGATGTTTTAGCCAGCAAATTATCCCGCAGGAATTTGGGAGTAAGGATCACGGCTGTCCGTAT
>JAQTQC010000023.1:0-11333 GCA_028712505.1 Candidatus Omnitrophota bacterium | reverse complement strand
TTATTAGGCGTGTTGCATACTCATCCGTATGATGTAACAAAGATTCTTACAAAACCAGGGCCTTCCTGGCAGGATGGGCTTGGAGAAGATTTGCTTCCTCCTGAACGCTCAGGGAAAATCACAGAGGTTCCTATCGGGGTTGTGCTTGAGGGGACGATCCCGGAGGGTTTTTCGATGGATGATTTTGAGGAAGCCAATTTGTCCGCCGGAATCAAGGCCTATTTTTACCTCACTGAAGAAGGTAGAGCTAAGGTTTTTAAAGTTGTTGATTTCGCGGAATGGTTAAATCAGCCACAGCCGGGAAATAATGATAAGGGAAATAATAGCGGGGGAGGTATGGGTGGTATTGATTTTCGTCTTCTACCCATTGTTGCTGTATCCCTAAATAATCTTAAAGCAAACATGAAAACTATGCCTCGAGCAAGCTTGCAGCGGATAAATTTAAATCAAGAGAAAGCTGATATAGAACGCCTGGTTAATGTGGGGATTCCTCCATCTAAAGAGCGCCTAAGGGAATATTTTAGCGCAAGCCTTCTTAGAGGTAACTTTAAAAGGGATAGGGCTAGGTTGATTTCCTGTCTTTCGGATATATTCAGGATGGAAGAAGAAAGCGGCAGCCTTAGCGACCCCCTGCTTAAAGATATCCTTGTGGTATTGAGTTCGGGAAAAAGCATTTAACAATCTCCTTGAAATTCAGTTTAATCCCTATATAATGAGTTTGTCAATATAACGGCAGATATTATTTTTTGAGACGAGGTTTGACTTAAACGATGCATATCGTTGTTTTTGTTACCGCAGGCAATATGAGAGAAGCAAAGAAGGTTGCCTCAGCTTTGATTAAGCAGAAGCTGGCTGCCTGTGTCAATATCACAGATAAGGTCAATTCTTTGTTTTTTTGGGAAGGCAAAGTCCAGAAGGCCAAAGAGTCCCTGTTGATCATTAAATCCAAAAAAGAAAAACTGACAAGATTGATTAAACTGGTAAAATCCCTGCATAGTTATACTGTGCCGGAGATCATCGCTATCCCGATTTTGTCCGGGGATAAACCATATTTGAGGTGGATTGATGCAGTTCTTAGGCAGCCCGTTTGATTTTCTCGTCGCTTTTTTCGCAGGTTTCTTAGCCAGCCTTACCCCTTGCGTGTATCCGTTGATCCCGGTTTCCGCCGGATACGTAGTCGGGAATGCCCAGAATTCAAAATCCAAGGGATTTTTCTTGAGCCTGTTTTATGTTACCGGCCTGGCAGCCACTTATTCATTCCTGGGGATCCTGGCAGTTTTAACCGGTAGCTTCTTTGGAAAGTTCAGTTCCAATCCACTGGTTAATCTTATATCCGGGGCAGTAATATTTATTTTCGGTCTTTCCATGTTCGGCCTGTTTGATCTTAACCTGAACTGGCATTTGAAGCTTCCCCAAAGCAAGAAAGGGAGTTATTTTTCGGCATTCATCTTAGGTCTTGTTTCAGGGTTGATGATTTCTCCTTGCCTTAGCCCGATCCTTGGTTCGATATTGGCTTATCTGGCGACCAGGCAAAACCTGTTCTATGGGGGATTCTTATTGCTCTGTTTCTCTTATGGCATGGGGCTGATTTTTATTTTGATCGGTACTTTTGGAACTGGAATTGTCGGCTTACCTAAAAGCGGCAATTGGATGCTTAAGATAAAAAAGGTTTGCGCAGCGCTGATTGTTTTGGCCGGTATATTTTTTATGTATACAGCGATAAGGAGGTTTTAATGCCCAATCCGCTAAAATGCGGCATGTTTTCCTTTGCTCTAAGCTTGATCCTGGCTTTAGGCTTTGTCGATACAGCTTTTGCGGGCGATATCATATTGAATGATTTACAATCCAAACCGGTCAACCTTTCCGTTACTTCGGGTAAGCCGTCCATACTTTTTTTCTGGACTACCTGGTGTCCTTATTGTCGTTCGGAACTTAAAGTTTTAAATAAGATGCATCCGCAGATGGAAAAAGAAGGAGTAGATGTCTTTGCGGTTAATGTCGGGGAAGCAGGCTATAAGGTCGAGAGGTTTCTAAAGAATTATGTTTTGGATATAAGGGTTCTTTTGGACAGGAATGGCCAAGCCGCGGAGAATTATGGAATCAGGGGCGTGCCTACTTATGTATTTATCAATAAGGCCGGACAGGTAGTTTCAACAGGGCATAGCCTGCCGGATACTTATATGGATATCTTGTCACGCTGAATTATGGAACAAAGGATAATTGATTTAATCGCTAATTTAAAACGCCGTAACATCGAAGGCATTTATGCAAGCTCCAGGCAAGAAGCCAGGGATAGGATTAAGCAGGCTATTTTAAAAAGTTCCAGTGTTGGCATTTCCGGCTCTAGGACTTTGGATGAGATAGGTATCGTGGCTCATCTGGAGGCCTCCGGATATGAAGTGCTTAATCAGTATAAGTCAGGTATAAGCCGCCAGCAGAGTTTACAGATACGCAATCTCGGCTGCCAGGCGGATTATTTCCTGAGCAGTTGCAATGCTATTTCTCAGGCCGGGGAGATGGTTTTCTTCAGCGGCTATGGGCATCGCACGAGCGGTATCGCCAATGCCGATAATCTAATCGTAGTCTGCGGTTTAAACAAGATTGTCCCGGATTTGGCTCAAGCGCTCAAGCGCAGCAGGGAGTATGTTACCCCGCTTAATTGTAAACGCCTGAACTGGAAGTCGGCTTGCCTGGTAGACGGCGCCTGTCATAATGACATATGCCTTGAGCCGGAATACAAGAGGATGTGTTGCCAGGTTTTAGTTATTGAGTCTGAGATCAACCCTAAAAGACTTAAAGTGATTATCGTAGGGGAGAATTTAGGATTTTAGCATTATAGGAGAATAATATGTTTGATAAAATGAAACAGTTGTTTGAGATGCAAAAGTCGATGCAGGAATTGAAGCGCAGGCTGGAAGAAACTAATTTTGATATTTTAAGCAATAATGGTATCGTAAAGATCAATATGAATGCCGCCCAGAAGATCAATAGCGTTAATATTAACGGTAATCTTGCTGAGCTTGATAAAAGCATACTTGAGAAATCCATCTGCGATGCTTATGACCGGGCGCTTAAGCATGCCCAGGAAATAGCAGCCAGTAAACTTAAGGATATGTCAGGTTTGAATCTGCCTAAACCATAATGAGCAAATTTTCTGACTTAGTCGATGATATCTGCAGTCGTGATCAAAGGTATAAGCCGGATGCTTATGAGTTTGTGTTGCAGGGGTTGAATTTTACGCAAGATAAACTTAAAAAACAGGCGCATGTTACCGGCAGGGAGTTGGCCTTTGGCCTGCGGGATTACGCGATTGAACAATACGGAGCCTTAGCTCAAAGGGTATTATCGCATTGGGGGATAAGCCAGACCAGGGACTTTGGCGAGATTGTCTACAGTATGATCGATAAAAAACTTTTGTCAAAGAGTGATGAGGATTACTTGTCTGATTTTGATTCGGTTTACGATTTTGATTCGGCGTTTGCCAATATCTTAGCTGATATCGTAGATTTTAAGAGTACAAACAAGCCATGATCAATAAAAGCCTGCAGGGACTTATCGAATCCAGGGAGTTTATCAGTCTAGCCTCTTGTGATTTAAAAGGCAGGCCTAATGCCGCGCCCAAATTCTTATTAAAGGTAACAGGGAATTATCTTTATTTGGTGGATTATATTATCGGCAGGACATTCTCCAACTTGCGGGCAAACCCGCGGGCGTCGCTTTCCTTCGTCGATAGCAACACTTTGATCGGTTATCAGATCAATGGAGGAGTGGAGATTATCAGTTCTGGCGCGGAATATGAAGGGATAATTAAAGAGGTGCATAATAAGCAGCTTGACCTTTCTATTGCCAGGGTTATTGAAGGTGTAACTAAGGGTAAGGCGCATAAATATTTTGAGGTGGCTATCCCTGAACAGTTCGTGATTTTTAAAGTCAAGATGGAAGAGGTAGTTGAGATGCGGCCCAGCGGCACTCTTAAAAGGGAGAAGGTTGGATGAACTTAAAAGGCCTGGCAACCGGTATTGGCAGCCTGCCTTTTTGCGATGCGCAAAAGGCGGTGGATCTGGTCTTTTGTTCCGTACCTTGCGTTCCTTTCTGGCCGCAACTTCCCAAGCGTGATATGCGCGAGGGGATGATCGCGCAATTCAGCGAGAATCTGCCCGGGCTTAAAATGAATGAACAGGGATTGCGTTTTGAGCTCGTTGACAAAGAAAAAGAACTGGAGGTTTTTTACGAGAAATTTCTTGAGCAGGATTTATCCTACTTCAAGTTGGGTCCTGATTTTGCCGAAGGTTTATATACTTTTTACCAACGGCTTAAAGCTCTGAAAACAGCGGATTTATCTAAAATAGAATTTATCAAGTGCCAGGTTACCGGGCCGTTTACTTTTTGTTCCGGGATAAATGATCCGGGTGGGAAATCCATCCTCCATGATGAGGTTTTGATGCAGGCAATGGTCAAGGGGTTAAGTATGAAGGCCCTTTGGCAATTGGATTATTTTAAGGAGTTTGGCAAGAAAATAATCATGTTCTTCGATGAACCGTATTTGACCTCCGTGGGTTCCGCGTATACGCCGGTTAACCGGAATCGGGTAATCAATATTCTTTCCGAGTTGACCGAAGGTCTAAGAAATAGCGGTTGCCTGGTGGGTATCCATTGTTGCGGCAATACCGATTGGTCTATGCTGATGGATGCCGAAGGTATCGATATAATTAATTTTGATGCTTTTGAATTCCAGGAAAGATTTGTGCTTTACGCTGACGATTTGAACAGATTTCTCAAAAGAGGAGGGATTATCTGCTGGGGGATTGTCCCTACTCAGGGGTATGTTGCCAGTCAGACTCCTGAAGAGCTGACCCGGAAGATAAAATCCGGGTTGGATATCCTGGTCCAAAAAGGTATTGACCGGGATCTTCTTTTGGAAAGGTTGATGATCAGCCCGGCATGCGGGTTAGGCACCCTGGAGGCGCAAAAGGCGGAAGGTATCTTAAGCCTGCTTAACCAGACCTCCATGTTTATCCGCAAAATCCTTTAAAAGAAATTATTTGACAAATTCATTTTAAGCTATATAATCAATAAAGTCATTTTCGGTAAAAGAGTTTTGCCGGTTATTTTCTAGGAGTATCATGAAAGAGATCAGAATCCATGCCCGTGCAGGCCAGGGCGCAATCACAACCGCGGCATTATTAGGGTTTAGCTATTTTAACGAAGGTAAGTACCCTTATGCCTTTCCCAACTTCGGGGCAGCCAGGATGGGTGCGCCGATGAATGCCTTTGTGCGCGTAGACAGCGATCCGGTCCGGCTGCGCAGCCAGATCTATGAGCCTGATTACGTAATTATTGTCGATCCTACCCTCTTACGCGGGTATAACTGTTTTTCCGGGTTAAAAGAGGATGGGGTTGCGATTATCAACGGTAAAGAAGATCTGGAATTGCCTAAACTGAAGGCCAAGCAAAGTGTTTTTGTGGTTCCTGCCAATGAGATTGCCTTAAGAAACATCGGCCGTCCGTTGGGGAATACCACTTTGATCGGTGCTTTTGCCGCTGCTACCGGAGAACTTAAACTGGATAACCTTATTGAGGTTATCCAAAAGCGTTTTAGCGGTAAGGCCCAGGAGGGTAATATCAAGGCAGTTAAAGAAGGTTTTGAGTTTATTAAGAAAGGGATGAAATAATAAATGTTTGGTCCGTTAACCGTAAAACCAAAAAACAGCAAAGGCGACAAGACCGGCAGCTGGAGAACCCTTCTTAGGCCGCATTACCTGCATAAAAATTGTATTGCCTGCAGGATGTGCCTGATGATTTGCCCTGAAGGCTGTGTAAGCGGTAAAGAGAAGAACGCTTTTTCGCTGGATTACACTTTTTGCAAGGGGTGCGGTTTGTGCGCGGATATCTGCCCGAAGAAGGATATTGAAATGGTTAGCGAAGAATCAAAGAGAGAGGAATCATGAAAGAATTCTTAGAGGGATCGCATGCGATAGCGGAGGTGATTAAATCCTGCCAGCCGGGTGTAATTTCCGCCTATCCCATAACACCCCAGACGCATATAGTTGAAGATTTGGCTCAGATGGTTTCCAGCGGCGAGCTTAAGTCGCAGTTCGTCAACGTGGAAAGCGAACATTCCGCTGCCTCAGTGGTCTTAGGTAGTTCGGCAACCGGGGTGCGGGTGTATACTGCCACCAGTTCCCAGGGGCTCTTTCTTATGCAGGAGGTAGTTTTTAATATCGCGGGTATGCGCTTGCCTGTTGTGATGACTTGTGCCAATCGGGCGGTAAGCGCTCCTATAAATATCTGGAATGACCAACAGGATTCAATATCTTTACGTGATGCCGGATGGATCCAGATTTACGCTGAAAATAACCAGGAGGCGGTAGATTTTCACCTCATTGCTTACCGTTTGGCTGAAGATAAACGTGTAATGCTTCCGGTAATGGTTTGTATGGACGGTTTTATCTTAACTCACGGTATGGAAACAGTGGATATGCCGGAACAGGATAAAGTCAACAAATTCCTGCCTGCTTATAAGCCTTTATATAAATTAGATACGGCTGACCCGATGAGCATGGGGCTTTTGGCCGATCCAGATTATTATATGGAGACGCGTTTTGCCCTCCAGGAAACAATGCGGGAATCTATAGGTTATTTGTCTGAGATAAGCAAAGAGTTCAATAATGTTTTTGGCCGGGATTATAAAGATTTGTTGGTCGAAGAGTATCAGCTTAAAGATGCGGAGAAGGTGATCGTGGCAATGGGTTCGGTTTGTGGAACGATCAAAGAAGTTGTGGATGAGCAGCGGGCAAAAGGCAAAAAGGTCGGCCTGTTGCGGATTATTTCATACCGGCCATTTCCGTATGCGCGTGTTTATGAGGCCTTAAAAGACGTGTCCAAGGTAGCGGTTTTGGATAAGTCAGTTTCTTTAGGCGCTTATGCGCCGATTGCGGTTGAGGTAAAATCGACATTTTTCGGCAAAAAGAAAAGCCCGAAGGTAATTAGCAGTTTTGTCGCAGGTTTAGGCGGAAGAGACATCACTGCAGAAACTATACATGAAGTCTTCAGGAGATTAAGCGCCAAGGAAGTCAATTTTGAATTCATAGATTTAAAACCGGAACTGCTTAAGGAAGAATATGGAGAATAGCCCTTTATTTAAATGTGGACATACCGCTTGCGCAGGCTGCGGACAGGCAGTTGCCGCCCGCTTAGTCATTGAGTCGGCGGGAGCAAATACAATCATCGCCAATAGTACCGGTTGTCTGGAAGTTTTCACCACTAAGTATCCGGAAACCGCCTGGGGTGTTCCCTGGATCCATTCTTTGTTCGAGAATTCCGCTGCCGTTGCCTCAGGTATTGAGGCGGCATTGATATATTTAGGCAAGAAAGATACGACTAATGTCATTGCCCAGGGCGGGGATGGCTCAACCGGAGACATTGGATTACAGGCTATAAGCGGCATGCTTGAACGCGGCCATGATATCCTGTATGTTTGTTATGATAATGAAGCATATATGAATACCGGGGTACAAAGAAGCGGGCTTACTCCGTTTGATACAAATACCACTACTAGTCCTGTTGGGGCGCTTTCTTCAGGTAACCTGCGGCCGAAAAAACCTGTTCCGGAGATTTGCGCTGCACACGGGATTCCTTATGTGGCAACAGCTTCAGCGGGATTTCCCCAGGATCTGATACGTAAGGTAAAGAAGGCTATTTCTATCAAGGGTCCCAAGTATCTTCAGATACATGTGCCTTGTCCTTTAGGCTGGCGTCATGAATCAAATCAGATGTTGCCTGTAGCGAAGATGGCTGTAGAGACCGGGCTTTATCCTTTGTTTGAATATGAGTTTGGAGTAATTACAGCGCGCAAACAGATTGTGCCTAAGCCGGTAGAAGAATATTTAAAGATGCAGGGAAGGTTTAAACATCTACTCAATAATCCTGTGGAGATCAAGAAAGTGCAGGATGTTGCGGATAGTAATATAAAGAAGTATAATCTGAAGCTGGAAGCGCAAGGGTAAGCCTCACCTGCCGTAGGCAGAGAGGGAAGGGGGAAAAATGGGAAAGCAAGCAAGGGCAATTGTAGATTTAAGCTTGAAAGATTTAGTGAAGGATTTGAATAAGGCTTATTGCGACGAATGGCTGGCATTTTATCTTTATTGGTACATGGCGCAGACAGTCAGTGGCCGGGCATATGAAGATATGAAGGAGATGCTTGAGAAGATAGCCAAGGATGAGTTGGAACATGCCGGAGAATTGGCGGATTTAATCACGAAATTAGGGGATGTGCCGGTAGCTAATCCGATGGACCTGGAAAAAGGAGCTAATGCCCCGTATCTTATGCCGCCGAGAAACACCGCGGACATCAACCGGATTATCCGCATTGTTGCCGAGGCTGAGGCAGGTGCAATCGAGGTGTATAATAAGATTGCCAAGAAGACTTTTGGCAAGGATAATGTTACCTATCAATTAGTGACGCATATATTGAGTGAAGAAGTAAATCACGAAGAGATGTTCGAGAATCTTTTAGAGAGATAAGACGGCATGCGGCCCGAGAGGAAGTGGCCGGTGTACCCATTGCAGGTAAGGAGATAATATGGCAAAAGTTACAGTTGATGCTTCTACATGTGTAGGTTGCGGTTTATGTGAACAGTCCTGTCCGGAAGTCTTTGAAGTGCAGGGCGATGGAGTTGCCCATGTGAAGGCGCAGACATGCGCAACTTGCAATCTGCAGGAAGTTGCGGATTCCTGCCCGGTAAGTTCAATAAAAATAAGCTAATTCATAATAAAATATAGCCAGGGCCGGCTAATCTATTAAGATCCGCCCTGGCTATATTATTCTGTTTTAGTGTAAGAAGCTTGACGGTTATTGGATATATTTGATCAATAACCGTTTTTTATTGCTATTTATTGTTGATTTAATAAGTAAAAAAGTTATAATATATCTAATCTCACAAAGGAGATTCTTTAGGAAAATTTAAATTTATAAGCAGGGGTAAGTATAGGTAGCTTTCCTAAAGTCAACCCAAGATTTTGTGCTTGAGCAGCACAAGGCCTTGGGTTTTATTTTTGGATGAGGAGGGTTAAATGAAAAGCCGCGGAAAAGAGCAAGAAGAACAATTAGTAGCTGAGGTAAGAAATCTGCATCGTCGGTTAAAGGAAATCCAGGCAAAGGGTTTTGTCTACAGCGAGAAAGATTTGATCATCCAGGACAGACTTGAATATGTTGAAAGTATTATTAATACAGTGCGTGAACCGTTAATAGTTTTGGATAAGGATTTAAAGATAGTTTCAGCCAGTAAAGCCTTCTATGATACTTTCAGAACAAAACCCGAAGAAACTGTAAGGCAATTCATCTATGATTTAGGAGAACACCAATGGGACATTCCGGATTTGCGCAAACTCCTGAATGATGTCCTTCCTAAGCATAAAGTGATTAGTAATTTTCAGGTGGAACATAATTTTCTTAAAATCGGAAAACGGATAATGTTTCTTAACGCCGAATGGATTCCCCGGGAGTCTGTCCGGCCTCAGCTGATCCTTTTGGCTATTGAGGATATCACTGAACGTAAAGCAATGGAGGCATCTTTACGGGATAGCCAATTCAAGGTCCGGGCTGTTTTTGACCAAACTTTTCAATTCATCGGCATATTGACTGTCGAGGGTGTTTTGATGGAGGTGAATAAAACGGCATTAGATTTTTCCGGGATCGAGCTTTCGGCAGTAATAAACAAGCCTTTCTGGAAGACTCTCTGGTGGACACATTCTGAAGTGTTGCAGCAAAAGTTACGCGATTCTATACAAAAGGTGGCGGCAGGAGAATTTGTGCGTTTTGAAGCTACTCATTTCGCAAAAAATGGGAACCTTTATTACTTTGATTTTTCTCTTAAGCCGGCCAAAGATGAAACAGGCAAGGTTATTTTTATTATTTCTGAGGGGCGTGACATAACTGAACGTAAGGAGCTGGAGGAAGCGTTGAAAGAATCTTATGCGGAATTAGAGTTACGGGTTAAAGTGCGCACCGCGGAACTTTCCAAGGCTAATGAGGTTTTGCATAAGGAGATCGGCCAGCGTAGGCATATCGAAGAGGAGTTGAAGGGGAGGATGCAGGATTTGGAGCGGTTTAGTAAATTTGCCGTGGATAGGGAATTAAAAATGGAAGAATTAGAGAAGAAGGTAAAAGAGTTTGAAGAAAGGTTTAAAAGGTAGATGAGATTTAAGTTTGGTATCAGAAGAAGGATTATTATTTTTATCAGCCTGACTATCCTGTTGGTTGCGATGATTGGATTCTTGCTGGGCTATTTCTCTACCCTTGATTTATTGAAGAATGCTGTCGGAAGCGACTACAGGAAAATTGCGGATGCCTTAGCATTTAATGTCCAGCAAGTGATTAATGAAAAAGTCTCCCACATCAAAGAGCTGATGACGGATCCAGCGTTTAAGAAAGCGCTTAGAGAGAGTAACTCCCGTTATCAAGAAATGCTTCCTGCGGATATCCAGAGATTTATGGCGGATATGGATAGACAGTGGGTTAAAGCTGATAAAAATAGCCCAGTAGTGAAAGGATATTTAGAAACGGATATCAGCCGGGAATTAAGAGATAAGATTAAGGCAGGGGCTGAGATTGCCGAGGTGTTTATCAGCGATAAATACGGTGGTTTGGTTGCTGCTTCCGGCAAGACCATTGATTTTTATCAGGCTGATGAAAGTTGGTGGCAGGATGCTTTTACCGGAGGAGGAGAAATTTTTATAGGAGATATAGAATCTGACGGATTCGGCAAAACCCCGGGGATGGTTCTTGTGTTTCCTATAAAAGATGGCAGTGGTCAGATAATCGGTGTAGCTAAAGCAGCAGTTAATATTCAGTGTCTTTTTAACTTCTTGGAAGATTTTAAATTTGGCTATACTGGTCATGTCGTTTTGGTGGATGAAAAAGGCTATGTCATATCTCTTAAAGGAACCAAGCCGCTAAGCAAGAAATTTCTATCAGATATTGACTTTCAGAAAGTCATACAAAGTAAAACCCGGATTATGATTATGGGGAGCCAAGGTGCTCAACCGAATAGGATTTTGAGCGCTTTTTCAGAAGTCAGGTTTTCCTCGCTCTTGAAAAAAGGGATTATCTGGAAGGTTTTTGTAGAACAAGATGCTAAAGATGTACTCTGGCCTTTATATCGACTTACGCTTCAAGCCGTGGGGGTAATAGTATTTTTAATTATCTTAATACCTGTTTTTGGATTCATTCTTGGCAGTAAGATCTCTCGGCCGATAGAAAAGCTTAAAGAAGCCAGCGATCATATTACCAGGGGGGAATTAGATTATCCCATCAGAATTAAAACCGGTGATGA
>JAQTQC010000005.1 GCA_028712505.1 Candidatus Omnitrophota bacterium | reverse complement strand
TTGTATCCCTTCTGGTAATTGTTTTTGCAGCCTATTTTTAAAATCTGCCGGTTCAACCGGAAATTTTAAAACTATGGAAGCTTCTTCGCTCTCGCTTTCTAACCCCAATTTTAAAGCTCGTTTTAAGCTTAATTTAGGATGCGGGCTAAAACCCTCTGTCATCTTTAGAGGAAGATCGGCCCGGCGCATAGCGCGCATAAATAGGCGCATCAGGTCTAAATGCGAAATATATCGCATCAGGCCTTTCTTAGAAAATATAAAGTTAACTTTGTACATACATTTATTTCAACTGCGCAAGCGGATTATCAGCTTTCTTCTCAGCCAATGTCCCTTTATTCATCCGGTTTTCAAGCTTGGCTATCTCCTCGGAAGAAAAATCGCTATCTTTGATAATCCTGGCGGTAATAAAAATGAGCAGGTCAACTTTTTCCACGTTGTCCTTATCCCGGCCGAATAACTTTCCCACCCACGGCAGATTAACCAGAAAAGGAATCCCCACCTTTGTCTTGGTTTTAACATCCTTAAGCAGGCCGCCGATAACAATAGTCTCTCCGTCTTTAAGCAAAATCTGAGTCTGGGCCTCACGCACATCGATTATAGGATACGTGGTAGTCGTAGAGTTCGTGCCCACATAAGAAGTCGCTGTAACTGTAGAATTAGAGGATGTTATACTGGGATGGATGATCATA
This sequence comes from Candidatus Omnitrophota bacterium, assembly GCA_028712505.1. Lineage (GTDB taxonomy): Bacteria > Omnitrophota > Gorgyraeia > Gygaellales > Profunditerraquicolaceae > UBA6249. The sequence continues at coordinate 79,136 of JAQTQC010000005.1, read as the reverse complement.
TTTATATAACCCTCTTGGCTGATCTGCGGCACCACATTTAAACGGATCCCGATCTCCTGATAATAATCCAGGGTCTGGGTAAGTTTTGAGCCGGTTGTAGTAGTATCGGAGGTAATATCAGCTTTTAGTATCGGAGTATGGTACCCAACCAGCATCGACGCTTCCTGATTATCAAGAGTGAGGATACTCGGCGCGGATAATGTATTAGTGCCGTTATCGCTTTCTAAAGCATGGATAACCGCTTCAAACTGCGTGCCGGTTAACTTCTTAAACACAAACTCACCGCCGGAAGTATAAGGGTTAGAGGAAGTAAGCAACGCCCCGGTAGTAGCAGTTCCCAAGGCATGGCCGCCGATAGCCTGAGTACCATTTTTTATGTTTTGGGTGGTAATTGCCAGGGATTCTGCATTAGTAGCACTGCCCAAACCCCAATCAACTCCCAAATCCCTTAGCTTGGTCTCATTTACTTCCATGAACTTTGACTCAACCAGCACCTGCTTGGGTTTTACATCAATCTTAGGCAGGATTACGTTGCGGATCCTGTCCAGGTTACTCGGGGTATCCGAAATAACCAACATCTTGGACTTTACCGATGGATCGAACTCCGCTTTCTTCATCACCGTCTCCCCGGATGAATTCTTCTCAAAAGACACAGTCTCGCTTTTTGGCTGTTCCTCAGGATTATTTTTCCCGGAATCCGAACTAGCAACATCTTCTCTTCCAATCTTGAATGTACCAAACTGCCAGCCTTTTTGGCCGCGGGCATACAACACGGAAATCTTTCCCCGCGGGGTGAGCAACGGGATAAGGATCTTTTGCGCATCCTGCGCATCCAGGAATTTTAAAGTGATAATTTCTGTCTGCAAAGACTCTTCGGCGGCAATCTTAGCGACATTCTCAACCCTGGTTACCAGGATAACATTCCCTTGTTTCTGGGATCCAAAACCATAAGTCTTCAAGATAACATCCAGAGCCATTTCCCATGGCACATCGTTTAACCGCACCGAGATGTTCCCCGCCACATCCGGAGTGGTCACGATATTAACCCCCGATTTATAGGAAATAATCTTGAGGACGCTGGCGATATCCGCCTCTTTAAAATCAAGCGTAACATTTCCCTGGCCGGCAGCATCCTTATCCTGAGCCAGGACACAGGTGCACATACAGAGCGATAAAACGAAAACCAGGAATATTCTTTTCACTTTTATCCCCCTATTTCTTATCGCAATCCTCGGCGATGATCAGACCGCCGGTAGACATAGTATAAACTTTATTGCCCGTAAGATTGCAGTTTATCGGAGCTGCCGAACAATTATATCCTGTCGCATCCATCCTCTGGCAATCATATTCATACCCCTTCACCGACGACACAGCCAGATAATCTTTTTCCAGGTAAACCGGGTTGCCTTTGGTAAGCTGGTTTATATTCTCAGGGTATACCCCTTTATTATCCTTAGCGTAATTCTCCAAAGCCGTGTAGAAAAGTTTAAGGTTCACGAGCGCCAACGATTGATTGCGCTCAACATTATAAATAATAAGTTTATGGATCGCCATGCGCAGCAATAACGCACTTAAGCCTACGACGATCATGATCGTAACGAAACTTCGCGCCTTCTTATTCATTTTTAAAAAACCTTTTATGTAGAAAAACACCCCAGATTTAATGATAAACTCATCTTTTTGATTTTAACACAAAGAGGCTATTTAGCAACATATTTTACAAGCTATTTCTGTTTATTAACCTCTTGGCCCTGAGATAATTAGAAACAAAATGGAGGGTATCAGAAAGCTGGACTAAGAACTCCGCCTGTGGTAACGGTGTAAGTAACTTTTCCGCCTGAACCGGAAACCGGGGCAGCTGAAAAAGTATAACCTCCTGAACCCAAAGCACAGGCATAGCTATACTCTCCGGAAACGGTGATCGCTCCGCTGGCATTAGAGCAATAACTACCTGCTGAAGCGATAAACCCGCTCAGCTCATCTACGCTTGCCGGATATGCCCCGCTATGCGCAGCAGCATAGTTTTCCGCAGCAATAGAAAGTTTACGTAAGGATTCTCTGGCGGTTACCGCGTTAGCCTTATCAGAATTTGTCAAATACGGCAACGCGATTATAGCCAATAAGATAACGATTGCCAAAATAATGATCACCTTAACCAAAGAAAAACCTTCATTCTCCATAAACATCTCCCTGCCTCTTAAGGCTCAAGCTTGATTTCAATAAATTCCTGTCCGTCGCTTAAAATTACCACATCCTGTTTGATATCCTCAACCGTTTTACCGCCAAACTGGTCCCCTTTTTTGACCACTTCACCGTCGATAATTGCCAGTGGATTGGTTTTATCCCAGAGTATGCCGGTTAAAGCAAATCCGGATTGCGTATTCTCCTTCAATACTATCGGAGCTGCGGTAAAAGGATCTCTCCTTAACTGGATAGTCTTAGATTCCTGCTCAAGCAGAGAATACAAGCCCCCATTGCCGGTTTCCTCTGCCTGTTTGGTCGCGGATAAATCAACTGGCTTAGGGCTCAGGCCGGGTGATTTTTTAGTCACCTTGACAAATACAAAAACCAGAACTGCCAGCAATATCCCGGTTACGCCCAATTCAATCAAATCTTTTTTACGCATTTTCTAGATTAACAGGTATAAGTTGAACCCTATAGTCGAACGAATCTTGCCGGTAGATTGATTATCTTTCTTGGCATTTAAATTCTGCACGCTTATAAAAGCCGGGAGAACATTCTTTAACTCCAATAGATAGCCTACCATATCTTTATAAAAACAAACCACTTCCATTGTTATAGGCAAAAAACTTGCCACCTTTCCGTCAATAACCACCGGTTTGCCGTTTTCATCAATGAACTCGCTGCGCGAACCGGGCTGCAAAGAAACAACCTCGATATTCATCTTGCGGGCGATCTCCGGAATAAGCTTTATACTATCCTCCTCCTGGCTGGGGAATTTATTACTTAAATACTGCTGTTTTGATTTCAAAATGCGGATTGCCTCATCCCTGTTTTGCGAACCAGACAAAAGAGACTCGATACCCTGGATCTGCTGCTGGGTTAAGGCCAGTTCATCCTTAAGGCGGTTAGCCTCTTTACTACCGGGAAGGTAAAAAAACACCCAGGCCAGCAGAAAAATAAAAACCCCCGCGGCGCTGACTGAAATTATTTTCTTTTGATTTTTAGTTATGCTTATTCTGGAAAAGTTCATTTTATTTAGCTAAAACACACTCCATCTCAAAGGCGTTCCCGTCTTTTGTCTCTTTGGAATTAACCAGATTTGCCTCCAGGATAAACCTTGAATCCTCCAGGGCTTTCATAAAATCTGTAAGCACTTTTTCAACTGATTCTCCTCCGGCAAGGACCACCCCGCTTAAATTCATCGAATGGCTTGCCTGGTCAAAATCAAATTCATTAAGTATAATGTTTACCGGCACAGCCGAGCCGATTAATTTCAACAGGCCTCCGGAAGGCACTTTGCCTTTATGGATCTTATCTATGAAATCATCCCGGGAGTCCACCGCCTGTTTCAGATCCTTTACCTCCTCCACATTCTTAAGATGCAGCCTGGCTATTTTTAAGCGCTTCCTGTAATCCTGGATCCTGAAATTAACCACAAACCAGGAAAAAGCAAAAACAGAAACAATAATAATCGCAGTGATGCGCAAGGCGCTCTTTTGGATCAGTTCAATTTTCTTGGCCTTTATTTCAGGAGGCATCAGGTTTATCCCGCCGCCTGACAAACCTAAACCTATAGCGCTGGAGAGCTGATTGGCATCCAGAAAGAACTTTTCCACATTAATGCCTCTTATATCAAGCGAACCCGGTAAAGGCAGCTTTTCCACCTTGATCTTAAGCTGGTCGGCCAGATAACTATCGAAATTATTCAGATTTGCCCCGCCGCCAGTGATATATAAAACTTCCGGGTTCCCAGATTTAACCTCAGAATTAAAATAACCAAAAGAACGTTCAAGCTCCTTAGCCACTGTTTCAAGCAAAGGCCGCATAAGCGGAATAAGCTGACCCACTTTTACACCGTTATCGAGCTTAACTGTTTCATCAAGAGGAATGCCTTGCCGGCGGGTCAAGTTCTCGGCTTCATCGATGCAGACCTCGATCTTCCCCTCATCCGTCAGCAGCGTCCCGCATAAAGAAGCGGAGAATTTAGAAATGGAAAAATTCAGGCTTCTTACAAAACTCAACTTATTCTTTTGATAGATAGAAATATAAGAATGGGTATGACCTATATCAAAAATTGCGCTGACTTCCGGGACAGAAGATAAAGAATCCAGGATTCCGCAATAATTAAACACGTTGCTTGAAATTATCTGAGGCACCAATCCGCAGTTAATCACCGCAGAAACATATTTATTAATTATATCTTTTTTGGCGAAAACACAAAAAACCTCAACCCTCTTGGCACCCTCACTATCAGGATATTCACGGATAACTTCTAAATCTGATATGCTTTCCTCGGCGCTAAAAGGAAGCTCAGGTTTAAGCTGCCATCTCACCGCATCAAGCAACTCATCCTTAGGCATAGACGGAAGACTGAGCTTCTTGATAAAAATACCTTCAGGGTCAGAAATACTCAGGTAGGTTTCTTTGGCAAATACGCTATTACCTTGCAGCACCTGTTTGAGGAAAAGGCTTATCTCCTCGGACGTGCTTGAGGCCACATCAAACTCTTTTAAGCTGTAAGTTAAAAGGGACTGAGCCCCGCCCCCAATCTGCAGGCAGACTAACTTGATAAACGAACCCCCGAAATCAATACAAGTAACCTTTTTACTACTTTGGTTGAATTTAAGAAGCCTGGAAAAATCCATAGATTATAACCGTACCCTATTGCAGCCTTTTTACGGCAACTGAAGAAACCTGTTCAGACTGACCTTGCCAATCATTATACAAGCCGCTGCCAGTTTTAGCAACCAGAATCATATTAATCCGTCTGACATTTGCCGCAGCAGCAGTCGGAGCGCCATTTAAGTCGTAGAAACTGAATAGAACACCGTTCTTACCGCTTAAGTTCAAACCCGGGGCTGCAGAATATGCAGGGACAGCCTGTTCTGTCGCTCCATTTATCGAACGGTACAATTTATTCGTTCCGGAATCCAGGCGAAAATATACTGTTTTTCCGTCTCCATCGATAAAATCTACGCGGGTAGAGCCAATTGCAGTAATCACCCTGCTGAAACGCAGGCCTTTTGCCTGAGAATCCCCTTCAACCATAACATTCAAGGCATCGCTCAACAACTTATCCACGCCCAATTGATTGGGAATAAAAACAGCATTCTTTACGGTATAAGCCATAATCCAGGCACCTGCCCCTGCCAATATGCCGATTATGGCGATTACCATAATCAACTCAATAAAAGTGAAACCTCGCTTATTACTCATGATCCCACAGTAACATTCTTAGCGATATATGTTCTTAAGGTAATCAAAACAGTTGCGCTATCTGGCTTAACTACACTAACAATAACCAATTTTAAACCTTCATTACTATGTGGCTTGGGTTTTGTCTCACTTACAGTAGTAATTACATTATAAACATATCCCGGATAGCTGGAAGATGTGGTGCCGATAGCTATATTAGCATAGGGAGTGTTTAGAACTTCCTCCATTTTAAAGCGCGCCAAATTCAATGCCGAGGCATAGTCCTGCGAAACAAATACGCTTTGCACATGTTTTGCCAAAATAACCGATATCGGTAAAACAACGATGCCGACTACGACTATCGTCATGATCAGCTCAATTAAAGTAAAAGATTTTTTTTTACGGAACAGTTTGAAAAATCTCATCATAATCAGAAACATTCCCCGAAGCAATAGTATATGTGGCCTGCACGCTGCGGTATTGATTTGAGCCTGCAGTCTTACCCATACTTTTTATAGTAAGCCCTGCACCTGATTGTATACAAACAGACCCCTGAGATGGCCAGGCTGTACAGGCAGTAGTGGTAATGCCAGCAGTCATCACAAAACTTAAAGTAATATTAGCGCTAAAAATAGGGTTATTAAATTGGATTAGGTTGATAGGAAAAGTGGTGTTGGCAGGAATCGTGGTATTAGAAATATTTACAGTGGCAGGACTAGAATATGCGCTCCCCGACCAAACGGTAGATCCATTAAGCTGGATGTTAGCCATCCTATTACTACCAGTCCAGGTAACAACTATCTTGTTAATAGTAATAGGGCTGGCCGAAGAGTTCCTTATGGTCACTCCTTGTAGAATCCTTCCGTTGTCCCCCAAGTAAGCACCTGTCGCATTAACCACCAGAGGAGAAGTGCCGCCACCTCCACCTCCACCGCCTCCGCTTGCAACCGTAGAAATGGTAAAATTCATTCCGTCGATATTAAAAGTGCCGTTAGTAAGGGCATGGGTAGCATCTTTGCGGTATTGGTATAAGGCGTAATTAATCCCCGCCATGGCATTGTAAATACAGCGCTCCTCTATTTCTGCGGAATAAATCTGCTTATACCAACCCACAATAAAAGTAGAAAGCCCTAAAACTGCGATAGAAACAAAAATAACCAGAATTACAGCGGCGATTAAAACTAACCCCTTTTTATTCCTTATCATATGAATTATAATACGGCGCAAGAAAACCCTGATAAAACCTTATTTAGGGCTCCTTGCGCCAGACTATCCAGCGATTATTTAAAATCTCCGGTTGTATTGGTATAGGTATAAGTATTGCCTGCAGGTCCGGTGTAAGTCGTAGAGGAAGCTTTAGTCCAATCAGAAGTAACTCCACCCTGTTGTAATATTGTATCAAAACAAACGTTAGTTGCTGAACACGCTGCCGTAGCAGCCGCATCTAAAGTTGACGGATACGCCTTATTCTGGGCAAAATACGTATAGATACCCGCACGCACGCCACCGACAACACCCTTTTCCGCAGCTTCCTTGGCTGATGTCTGAAGATCGAAATACTTAGGCACGGCAACTGCCGCTAAAATCCCCAAGATCACGATAATCATGATCAGTTCGATTAACGTAAACCCTTTTCTCATTTGGATCCTCCTTTTTGTTATAAATGGATAAATTGTATAATTCCGCTACCAGTTTTCATACCCTTTTGTTCGTGAACCTACCACCCCCCTCCTGGGATCATAATAAAGACGCGCGCCAAAGGCATCCAAAGGTTCCCCCTGTTCATCCTGTTCAAGCGAACCTAAGAATTTTTTATCAAAGATAATCTCATCCGCATTGGATAATCTACAGCTTGATTTAATCAATATTTTCAGGTCTTGGGGGTAAGAACCTTTTAGCTCTTTATATAAAATTAAAAGCATACGAAAATTATTCAACTGATAGTGCAAGGTAATCTCCTTAGTATTCTGCGACATTCCCCCGATAATCGCGCCAAATATCCAGATTAAAAAAGCGATAATTGTCAAAGAAACCGCCGAATCCAGAATGAGTAGACCGCTTTTATTTTTCTTAAGCGAGCGTTGCAAAGGCATTATTTTTTAAAAATGCTCATTAAATTCCACATCGGCAAGAATATGCCTAAGGCCATAAATAATACCCCTAAGCCTAAAACAAAAATCAGGATCGGCTCAATTAGTGAAGTCAGGTTGTTGATCGTATAATCTACCTGTTCGTCATAATAATTAGATACATGGATAAGCAATTCATCAAGCTTACCGGTATCCTCGCCTACCGAAACCATCTGCGTTACTATCGGAGGGAATAACCCGCTAACCTTCATCGGCTCGGCAATCCCTTTGCCTTCCATAACATTATCCCTGATATTATTTATGGCTTTAGCAACAACTTCATTGCCGGTTGAGCCGGAAGCAATATCCAGAATTTTCAAAATCGGTATTCCGCTGCGCATAAGCGTGCCGGTAATCCGCGTAAAACGCGAAATAGAAAGTTTTAGGAGCAGTGGACCAAAAACCGGCATCTTTAATTTAAAAGCATCCCAGCTGAATCTGCCGGCCTTAGTATTGATATACTGTTTAAAAAGAAAACGGGCGGCGATGCCGATAGCGATCAACAACCACCAAAGCCTGGTTACTGCATAGTTGATCCCGAGAAGAACCTGCGTCGGAAAAGGCAAGGCCCTGGTATACTGTTCATAAATCTTCGCGTAGCGCGGAACCACTAAAACAGTCAACACCACAAAACCAATAACCATCGCAACTACTACGATAATAGGATAACGGGTTGCGGATTTAATCCGCAGCCGGATAGTCTCATCATGCTCGCTCAAAGTTGCCAGCCTTTCCAAAACCTCATCCAGCCGTCCGCTGGCTTCACCGGAAGCAACCATATTCAAATAAAGGCTGTTAAATATCTTTGGGTATTTCTCTAATGCCCCGGATAAACTTGAGCCTGATTCAATATCCCGGATTATCTGACTGATAACCTCTTTGAAAGTTTTATCCTGGGATTGTTCACGCAAGGCATTCAAGGAAAGCAAGATCGGCAGGCCAGCCCTCTGCAGGGTGGCAAGCTGACGGGTAAACATATTCAACTCAGAGAATTTGATCCTCATCGAAGAACCTGATAATTTGGAACTGCGGATAGCTTCCTTTGCCTCTTTAATAGAAACAGGGGTAAAACCCATCTGGATCAACTTTTGGGCTACGGAATTTTCGTCAAAGCCCTCCATCCTGCCGCGGGCCTCCTTACCAAATTTATCCCTGCTTTTATACTGAAAATTAGGCATTAGTTATTCTATTTCAGTTACCCTTAATATCTCCTCAATAGTAGTCAAGCCCTGTCTTGCCTTATCCAAGCCATCTTCACGCAAAGTCTTCATCCCCAATTCAATCGCCTTCTTTTTTATCGCATCCGCAGATTTTCTTTCCTCGACCATTTTACGGATAACCTCATTAAGCACTAATATTTCAAATATCCCGATGCGGCCAAGAAATCCGGTATTTTTACAGGCAGGACATCCTTTACCGCGGAAAAATCTCGTATTGGTATCCAGGCCTAAATTCTGCAGAGCAGCAGGCGTAGGAGAATATTCTTCTTTACATTTAGGACAGATCTGGCGTACTAACCTTTGAGCAACAATCAGGATTAATGAACTCGAGATTAAAAATGGTTCAAGGCCCATATCAATCAAACGCGTCAGCGAACTGGGGGCATCATTGGTGTGTAACGTGGAAAAAACCAAGTGGCCGGTTAAAGATGCCTGTATTGCTACCTCAGCAGTTTCCTTGTCGCGGATTTCACCGACCATGATCACATCCGGGTCCTGGCGCAGGATTGAACGCAGGCCATTGGCAAAAGTGATATCTGCCTTAGGGTTAACCTGAGTCTGGCGGATCAAAGGTAATTCATACTCAACCGGATCTTCAATAGTGATGATATTTTTTTCCATAGAACTGATTGTGCTTAAGGCGGAATAAAGCGTGGTTGTTTTTCCGCTGCCGGTGGGCCCGGTAACCAGGATGATCCCGTTTGGCTGGAGGATCATTTTAGCGAAAACATCCAGATTTTCCTCGCTAAAACCTAGATCCTTCAATCCTAACAAAATAGAGGAACGGTCCAGCAAACGCATCACCACATTCTCTCCGTGGACAGTAGGAAAAGTAGAGACCCTGATATCCAAATCCTTATTCTCCAATTTCACGCTGATCTTTCCGTCCTGCGGTCTTCTATTCTCTGCGATATCCATATTCGCCAGGATCTTGATCCTCGAGATAACCGAATTTTGCAGCTTCTTCGGCAAAGAATGCACCTCATGCAAGATCCCGTCAATACGGTAGCGCACGCGCAGAACTGCCGCCTCCGGCTCAATATGGATATCCGAAACACGATCCTTAACTGCTTCGGAAATCAGGATATTCACTAATTTTATTATCGGAGGTTCTTCCGCAGCTTCAGTCAAGGCGCCTTTATCAACCAACAGCTTTTTGCTTTCAAAGGTTTTGACAATCTCTTCAACAGAGTTACCCTGGCCATAATAAGAATCCAGGATCTTCTCGATGCTCTTGGCAGAAACCAACACCGGATCGACGGATCCAGCCTTGCTGATCCTGCGGATATGATCCAGGGCCTCTATATCGCTAGGATCGGTCATTGCCACTGTCAAAGCATCCATAATCTTAAAAAGCGGAACCGCTTTATATTTGATAGCGACATTCTCCGGGATAAGCTTGGTGAGCTCAGCGTCAATGACATAATCCTCCAAATTCATATACAAAAAACCCAAGGCATTCGCCCGGGCCTCGGCGATATCCTCCTCCGAGATAAAACCCAGCTTTTCCAGCGCCTTTTCAAGCTTGATCCCGGTGCGTTTTACCTCGTCCCTAGCCTTATCCACCTGCGCCTGGGTAATCAGGTTTTGTTTTAATAATAGATCGATTATTTCCATTTTAACTCCGATTTGAAACCAGCAACTTCTATTGCTCGGTTAATTTTGCCAAAAAATCCTTATCCTGCGGGCTTATTTCAAAAAATTCTACCCCGGCATCAAAAGAATTTATCCTGCCGAAACCCGGCCGCAATAGCAGAGCCCAGGCAACCTTGCCCCGGCACTGGATATCCCGGCCGTTGATGCACATTCTTATTTCAAAAGAATCCCCCGGCTTAACTAACCTGGTGATGATGACCCTGGCGCCTGATGCGCTGATATCTTTAACCGCTAAAACAGTATAGCTATCCTGGCCGGGAAAACGGACCTTGATCTCGCAGGAAAAATCTTTTCTTTTAGCTTTTCTGTTTACTTCTCCGCCATTCATTTATTATTTCAATAGTTGAGCTACCTTAACCAAAAGCACATCCGGCTCAAACGGTTTAGTTAAATAGGAATCCGCCCCTACATCTTCACCTACTTTTATATCAGATTCCTGGGCGCGGGCGGTAAAAAGTATTATCGGTATCTTTTTATATTTTTCGTCAAATTTCAGCAGACGGCAAACTTTATAGCCGTCTATTTTAGGAAGCATAAGGTCAAGAATAATTAAATCCGGATTCTCATTCCGGGCCTTAGCCAGACCCTCTTGGCCGTCATAAGCAGAGATAACCTGATAACCGTTTACCTCCAGCCTCAAGGTGACCATTTCAACAAGATCCGGCTCATCATCAATGACCAGTATTTTAGCGTTATCATTCTTCATCTTAGGCTACTCCTTCAAAAGATCAGCTTATTTTATCAGTATAGCTTAAAGTTAAAATAAGTAAAATCATTTAGGCAGGGTAAAAATAAACTTCGTCCCCTTGCCAAATTCACTCTCTATCCGGATTTTACCGCCATGCAATTCTATTAACCCCTTGGCGATAGAAAGGCCCAATCCGGTGCCCTTTTCTCCTCCTCCGTCAGTGCGTCCGAATTGTAAAAACTTATTAAATACTTTTGGCAGTTCTTCTTCAGCGATGCCGATACCTGTATCGTTGATAACAAATTCCACTTCACTTTCCCTCTCCGTCAGAGAAACACCGATATGCCCCTTTTCAGTAAATTTAATAGCATTGTCGATCAAATTAGTAAAGACCTGAATTACCTTGTCTTCATCAATATATAAAGACAAGCACCTTTGCCCCTTAGGCAAATTTACCCTCAGCTCCAATCCTTTCTCTTTAGCCTTATTCTCAAACGCAACAAACGTATTGTTGATCAAGGCTATAACATCGGTATCCTTCTTTTTAAGCTCTATTTTTCCAGACTCAATTTTAGATATATCCAACAAGTTATTAATAATCCTGGCTAAACGGTCAATATTATTCTTTGAGGTTGTCAGGATCTTCTCTTGCCTAGGATTAATGCTCCCGATCACGCCGTCTAAAATCAGGCTAATCCCCTCTTTAGTTATAGAAAGCGGCGTACGTAACTCATGAGAAACAGTAGAGACAAAATCCGACTTTAACTGATCCAATTTCTCTAACGCGATATTTTTCTGCTTTAACTCTTGTGTCATCTTCTTGCGTTCAGTGATATCTTCTTTAACCGCAATAAAATTAGTGATTACTCCTTCGCGATTGCGTATTGAAGATATAAATGCCTCTTCCCAATAAAGCTCGCCATTCTTCCTCTTATTACGGAACTCTCCCCGCCATTCCCTACCTGAGACGATTGTATCCCACAAATTCTTATAAAATTCGGCTGATTGTCCTCCCGATTTCAATATGCGCGGATTTTTACCAATAACCTCGGCAGAAGTATAACCTGTGATCTGTGTAAACTTAGGATTGATATACTGGATATCCCCCTTTAAATCAGTAATAACTACGCAGGTAGGGCTTTGTTCCACAGCAACGGAAAGCTCACGCAACTCATTTTCCATCTTATTCCTCTGAGTAACATCGCGAAAAACCAAAACCACCCCTATAGCTTCTTGGCTATTTACACTTTTAATCGGTGCAGCACTATCGTCAATCGCACACCTGCCCCCATCTTTAGATATCAAAACAGCATGACTAGCTAAATTCACTATCCGGACATTATTTAAAACCTCTAGAACAGGGTTAGCAGCCTTTTCGCCCGTATCTTCCTGCTTAATCACAAACACATCATCTATATATCTGCCTATAGCCTCGGATTTTAACCAACCGGTTAATTTCTCAGCCACAGGATTGATAAAAGTTATTAGACCAGCCGTATCAACAGTAATTACTGCATCTCCGATGCTAGTCAAAGTAGTAGAAAACCACGCCTCGCTTTTCTTTAATCCCTCCTCTGCCTGCGACGCCTTGATTACCCGAATCGTCAAATTACTGATAACCTTCATCAATGCATATTCATCGGGGGATATGGTTTGTTTTGAAAAAAGCGCCAATACTCCAATTGTTTCACTGGCAGATAATCCCAGCCTGAAACCAGCAAAAGAAACCAAGCCCAATTGATCTGCCCATTTGTGGTTATGAACCCTTAGATCATGTGCTACATCATTAGTCAAAAAGGAAGGATACTCTCCAGATGCTATGCCGCCAATCTTATAGCAGCCAAAAGGGACCCGTGAATGCGCTCCTCCATCAATATGTGTATAACGCCCCGAGCTGGCAACTAAATGCAAACATTGTTTCCGGTTGAGGCAAATATGCGGCCCTTCTGTAACTGCAGCATGCGGGCACCCTGAATTACACCGGTCTGCCGGCTCCATCAGCCAGATGCGCGAGAAATCAGCCTGAAAGATATCCACCACATTATCCGTGATTATCCTAAGTTTATCTTCCAGCTTTCCCGGATTAAACAGAGCAGACTGAATTTTAGTTAACTTCTGTATACGCTCATCAGCCCTAATCCGTTCGGTAATATCCTGCATCACCCCTACCAAGCCGGCAACCTTTCCCTCCGGTCCAGGATAGGTGGATTTATTTAAGAATATGATATGCTGCTTGCCTTGCGCATCTGTCAATTCAGCTTCATAAGACTTAGAGCCGCCATCATGCAGGCCAAACAACTCTAAATCCACCCGGCGGTTAAGTTCTGCCTGATTCAAGGGGTTAAAATCAAATAAAGTCTTGCCGATTATGTCTTTTTTTGTTAATCCAAAGAACTGCGCAAAAGCAAAATTACATCCTAGATAAACACCTTGGATATTTTTGTAAAAAACCGGACTGGGGATATTATCGATCAATGTCTGCAAGTGCCTTTGGGAATCAGCTATTTTCTCATTAGTAGCCCGGCTGACCTGATAGATAATGAAAATAGTGGAAAACAAAAGGAATACACATAAATCAACCAAGATACCAAACAGGCGATGCTCAAACATCTTTTGCTGCCAGATCTTAGCATCCACGTCCATGCCGATTAAAGCAATTGTTTTGTTGCTTTCTAAGTCAATGACCGGGGAAAAAGCAGAGACCCAATTACCCCATCTATCAATATAAGAATCAATGACAAAAGTCCGCTGGCTAAAAAACTTATTCTTTAATTCCGGCGGCGCTTCTGCATAGACCTGGCCCGGAGGAGAATTATTGCCGGATGAATCCGGCTCCGAATCTACAAGAAAAGTTATCCTTCCGTTGTCAAAACGAATTAAATAAACATAGCTTATTTCAACATTAGCCTCATTTATCGCTCTGAGCTGCTCTTTGAGACGCTGGTAATTAGGAGTAGCGATATCCGCCGGCGTTGCAGTAAGTGTTTCTACGCGGCGGAAATTAATTGCCGAAGATGCAGTCTTAGCCTTAGCCGAGAGTTCATCTGCATTCAACTTTTGAAAATAAATACCGGTTTCATAGGCAAACAACCAGCCAAGGATTATCAAAATTAAGTAGATCAATCCTATTGACAAAAGTCCTTTTTTTCGCTCTTTTCCTGGCCTGTCCCCATACAGCCATCCTTGCACAAAATACCAGTATGTCAGTATGGTAAAGGCGATACACATAGCCAATACAGAACGCAGTAACTGTACGGGGAAACCTAGAAACCGGGTGAAATTATCCTGGTTGAATAAAGTATGTTTGAGTAAAAACGGAGGGTTGGCGATTACCAGCTGAGTAAAAGAATAGGCTGTAATAAAAAGGCCTAGATAAACGATCAAGCGCCTCTGAGGATTCTTTAATTTTAAGGCATAAAATACTAAGATGGCCCCTGCGCTAAAAGCGCTGACAAAACCCAGAAAATAACGACAGGTAAAGTTAAGGCCATTATCTTCGCCAAAATACCACCCCAAATAGACTAATATCAACCAGGGAATAAAAAACCACCGGCTTAAGGACTTCTCTTTCAAAACCAAGAAAGAAACACGGGAGAATTCTGCCAGGAAAATAAAGGATAATGCCAGTATCGCCAAGCGCGCTAACCTGAAAAAAAAGGTATCCCCGATGGACAAAGCCCACAAATCCAGCCATTCATTAATCGCGTGGGCAACACCGAATAACCCCAGCCAAAACCAGGGTATTTTTTTCTCTTCAGTATTTATTAATAGCAGGCAGGTGACGGCGAGAATAAAGAAGCTCATCCCGTAGATGAAGAAGATATAATCCATCTGGGACTTAAAAAATGACTGCATAAGCTTATTCTACAATAATAATATTACAATGCAAGCAAAATAAGGCAGGCGGACAATGTATACAACTAATTTAATTTCATAGAGTTACAAAATAAACGTGTTTTAATTAATCTTGGAGGTTATGTAGACATAGCGCAGAATCTTACTGCCAGAATTCTTTACATTATGCACGGTTTCCGGAGGGATATATATAAAAGTATTTGGACCGGCTTTTATACTTTTATCCTTACTATAATATACAGTAGCATTGCCTTTAATGATAACGAGCACTTCTTCTTTGTTCTCAGTTTTATGCTCTCCAATTGAGTCTCCCGGCTGCAAAGCCACCAGCCCACTGCACAAACCCTTCAGCTTGGTTGAATCGCCGAGCAAACGGACAAACCTTTGCCCTCCCCTTAACTTAATAGAAAGAAATTTCTCTTTACGCATAATCCAAGCCTTTCTTTTTAAGAATCAGCCGACTAAATATCCTGCGCGTGATGCTCCAAATGCACATGAGGGTGGACATGCACCTTATCCTTATGTCTGTGGCTATGGACATGCACAAGGTTATTCTCGGTAAGCAGAGGAACATCAGCTAATATAGAATCCGGGCTGCCGGATTTAATTATCCTTTTTTCCTGCCCAAACACATAAACCGTATCCGATATCTCCTCCACTATATGCAAATCATGCGTAGAAGTAATCACTGTTTTACCGTTTAAATTTTCCTGAATCAACAGATCGATTATCTTTCGGGAGGTCTGCGGGTCAAGCCCGGCAGTAGGCTCATCCAGGATAATAATATCCGGTTCGATGATCAGTGTTGAGGCAATAGCCACTTTACGCTTCTCGCCTACACTTAACTGATGGGGAGATCTATCCAGCAATCCGCTTATATCTAAAACGCAAATTACTTTCTCCAGCCGTTTTCCGATTTCTTCCCTGCCAAACCCCAGATGCAGCGGACCAAAAACGATATCTTCTTTAACAGTCGGACAAAACAACTGCACATCCGGGTTCTGAAAAACAAACCCCACCTTGCGCCGGAAATCCCGGCTGAATTTATCATCCTTAAAACTCAATTCATCCAGAGCCCTTCCGGAGAAATCCAGCTTTCCGCTGTCCGCAAAAATCAGTCCATCAAGCAAATGCAGTAACGTTGATTTGCCTGAACCGTTAGCACCGATAACAGAAATCTTCTCGCCTGAGTTAATGTCGATATCCACAGCAACTAAAGCTGGGAATCTCCCCAGGTAGGAAAAACAAATATTCTTTAATGAGAAAACCGGATTACCCATATTAGGATTACTCCTGTCAGCACCAACCACAGCCAATCCTTAAAATCCGTCTTAAAATTATCCAGGACATAAGACTCTCCGCTGTATCCGCGAGAGAGCATGGCTTTATATACATCCCCGCTTAACTGATATGAACGCATCCAAAGGAAAGCGATACTCCATCCAACTATCTGCTGGCCTTTTTTATAATGCCCAATTCTCCCCACCCTGCTTTTGATGGCAAGACCGGTATTCTCGATCATCTCGATAAAAAGATAAAGATAGCGGTAGCATATTCCCAAAACCATTACAAATGCCTGCGGAATGCTAAAAATCCTTAAAACTTTTAGCAGTTCAAAATTCCGGGTAGTAACGCTTAAGAGTACGGCAAAAGACACCGTAGTGCTAACCCGTAAAACAAATAATAAAAAGGTAATGACTCCAGAAGAAGTGACTACCAACATCAACCCCGCGACTTTAAAACTGAACAATTCTTCCCCGGGGGTAAAATTACTGAATAACGCCGGAAGCCCGATGAACAATGAAAACAAAGGAATGAATATCCAGGTTCGCTTTAAGAAGAAACCTAAGCTAATCTTAGAAACACAGGCAAGAAACAAACACAGCAGATATAAGGATAAAATAACCGGGATGCTCTTTGTGAATAACGTTGCTATGATAAAAAATGCACAGCTTAATGCCTTTATCCTCGGATCCAAGGATTGCATAAAGCCAGCCTTTAAAGCATATTCCTCGGAAAATAAGGAATCTTTGAGAAACGATAACAGGTTGCTATTTTTCATTTACCTTCTTTTGCATTTTCTTCTTTCACCGGAAACCTGCCGCAAGAAAAACGCGCTCCTTCAGGACAAAATCCAAGAGAGATGCATTTGGCTCCTGCCTTAGAAAATAGCAAGGGAAGACATTTTTTGCAATCCAACAGCATCTTCTCTGCCAGCTTGCGGATTTCCCATTGCGCGCGAAAACAACAACGATGCTTGAAAAAATGCAACAGTTCACGACAATTCATGGTAACGATGATCTTCGTCTCTGCAGCCTGAGGCAGGACAAAACGCGCATCCTGGTTGGCTGTCTCTCCACTTAGCCCTTTCTCTGACAAAACCTCAGATATCCTGGTATAACTTTCCTGGATCAAAGCCATTATTCTTTCAAACTCCTTTTTTGCCAAAGGGTTTGCTTCAATAGACGGCGGAATGATATAATCAAAATCGCTCTCCTTGACATAACGCTGGCTCTGCTGGGAGTATGAAGCCAGGCGATGCCGCACAAGCTGATGAGTCAACGCCCGGGAAACGCCTTCAATGGCAAAAGTGAATTTTACATGCTCTAAAGGACTTTCATGACCTGAAGCAATTATTTTTTTGATGAATGCGGCTTGTTTGACATCATCATCTTTTATCTTTTCGTAGATATCTCCGGCAAACTCTTCGGCATAACACTGCCGGCAGGCGGAATATATCAACGCCAGGGCGTTCTCGGTTACATCCAATAACTTAACATTCAAAGTTGCTTTAGGCAAAATACTCTCCTTTCCTATTTCAACACTGGACAATCAAACTATCAGAATATCATTTATGCGCACGTAAAGACAACGCGGCAAACATAAGCTCTACTATTACATCATGTGGAGGCGAAAAATCAATTGTTTCTTTTAACTTTCTTATACTATAAACACGGTCTTTATCAAAGAACCTGATACGCTTACCTATAACAGGAAGACGGGAGGCGACATTTTTAAGAAAACGGGGAAATGTTACAGGCATGGGAACATGTAAACTTTTAGAGATAACCTTAAGAACCTCCCGAATAGTAAGGACATTGTTATCAGCGATATTAAATACCCCTCCCAGGGCACGGTTATCCTCGAAACAACGCACAAGACAAACAGCCAGATTGCGGACAGAAACCATATGCAACAATCTATCCCCACAGGCAGGAATGACACAAAGCCTCAGGCGCATAAGCCTTGATAAAAATGGCATCCAATGCGGCTCTCCCTCGCCATAGACAATACAGGGACGGACAATAACCATGGGGAGTCCGGCATCGCGAAACTTTACAGCCATTTTCTCAGCTTCCAGCTTTGAAACACCATAAGGATTTGTTGCAGAGTAGGGATGATCCTCGGTAAGCATATCGACCGGGTTGCCTGAATTTACCGATACGGAACTGACATAGATCACTTTCTTCATATTGCGCTCAGCAGCCCAACGGCATATATTCTCCGTCCCGGCTACGTTAACTTCATGCAACATCCTTTTATCGCGATTTGTAACTAACCCCGCGCAATGGAACAAAACATCGTAATCTCCCTCGACAAGCTTTAAACAAGTTTTATCCGTCACATCTCCATAAACTATCTTGATATCCCTGTTTCTCAAAAATTCGGTATCTGATGTCTTGCGCGTCAACGCGGTTATTTCGCTATGTCCGCGAGAAATAAGCTCATCAACAAGAGACCTGCCGATAAACCCGGTTGCTCCGGTAATAAATATCCGCATCGATGTATCCGTCTATGTTTTATCTATAGAGTTAAATAATCCTTAGCCTTATATGAACTTCTAACGTACGGGCCGCTCTCAATATGGGCAAAACCCAGCCTTTCCCCCTCTTCTTTATAGCGGAGGAATTGAAACGGGCTTACATACTCTCTTACCGGATAATGATTCAGGCTTGGCGCGAGATATTGGCCGATGCTCAAAAACATACAACCTGCCTGGATAAGGTCATTAAATACCGCGAGAACTTCATCCCTCTTCTCACCCAATCCCAGCATTAATCCGGATTTAAGGGCAATCTCAGGAGCAAGATCTTTTAAACTACGCAATACCCCTAATGAGCGCTGGTAAGAAGCCCCACTCGGCCTTACTTCTTTATACAGGCTTGGTACTGTTTCTATGTTATGGGCGATGATATCTGGCCGCGCATCCGCAATAATCCGCAAAGACTCTTGGTTAGCGTTAAAATCCGGAATCAGTGTTTCAATTGAGATCTTGTTGCCTATGGCACGCAAAGAAGAAATTGTTTCCGCAAATGTCAAAGCACCTCCATCAGGCAGATCATCCCGGGTAACGCTGGTAATCACCACATGCATCAATCCTAACTTTTTCACAGCCTCGGCAATACGCCTTGGCTCATCAGTATCGAGGGCAGACGGCTTTCCTTTGGTTACTCCGCAAAAACGACAACCGCGAGTACAAATATCCCCAAGGATAATAAATGTCGCCTGGCGCTGGTTAAAACATTCGCCCATATTCGGGCAAAGCGCTTCTTCACAAACAGTATGCAGCTGCAAATCCTTAAGCATACCCTTGACCTGGCTGCAATCCCTGAGTGAAATCTTTTTATTAAGCCACGCCGGCTTGATCATATTTGAGCACCCGCCTAAACTGATATCTAAAAATCATTTAATCCAGCAAAATCCCGAACCTCGAAACTTTCTTCGAGGAACCAGGATAACAATTATTTTTCCTCTATAAAACCTACTCCGTACGTATATGCAAAAGCATCGATAAGCTTCTGCTCAAGAATTTGTTTTTCCGGAAGCACTGCCAATTCCTCGCCTAATGCCGTAGCTAACAAAGAGATGTTATCCGGTAAAGAGTAAACATAACGGCGCAAAAAATCCCAATCAATACTCAAAGGAATAGAGCCATGCTGAAATATCGCCTGACGAACACGTTTCTGGGCATTCCCGCCGATTTTTCTTGAGCCGATAACAATATCATATTTCTCATGAGAAGCACTGCATAATTCATGCGGCTGGCTTCTATTCTTAAAACCAACCGCCTCAAGCGCAAAAGACACATTTAACCCCAGCGATTCATAAAAATGCATCAAAAAACTGCAGATATTACGATAGGAAACAAAAACTTTTCTTTCTTCTCCGATATCCTCTTTTGCACAAACCAGGCTATAGGTAATCTCATGATTATGAAAAAGCACCCCGCCGCCGGTAATCCTCTGGGAGACCTGGACTCCGTCGCGCTGGCATTTATTTAAATCAATATGTTCTTCGGGCTTTTGCGAAATACCATAAGTCATAGAAGGAAACTGCCAGCCGTATATCCGTAAGACAGGAACACCTTCTTCAAGATAACGGCAGAATATCCTTTTATCTAACGCCATATTGTATTCGGCGTCAGACGCTTGGGAACGGATAAGCCTGAATGTCTTCATGATTTCTTACTTTGACTGCCAACGCAGATTCGGTTCTCGGGCGGCTTTTGTTTCATCAAGCCGTTTAATCGGCATAGAAAGCGGAGCCTGATGTAAAACCTCAGGGTTAGTCTGAGCAAGCACAGCCGCCTCAATCATCGCCTCAATAAAGGCATCCAGTGTTTCCTTGCTCTCAGTCTCTGTCGGCTCAACCATCATCGCTTCTTTTACAATCATCGGGAAATAAATTGTCGGCGGGTGAAATCCCCTATCAATCAAGTATTTGGCGATGTCTAAAGCGTGCACTCCCTGCTCCAACTGTTTTTCCGCCGATAACACACATTCATGCATACAGCTCTTGCCGTAAGCAGGGGCATAATAATTTTTTAAACGCTCCAGGCAATAATTTGCGCTTAATACCGCGTTTTCGCTGGCTTCAACAAGACCACTTTTTCCCAAGCTCAATATATACGCGTAAGCCTTTAAGATTACTCCAAAATTACCATAAAAAGGGGCGATATAACCGATAGATTTATGCTTACGATAATCTAAGGCGAATGTCCCATCGGCCCGGCGGATAACTCGGGATATGGGAAGAAAATCCACCAGTTTCTCGCATACTCCCACCGGCCCTGCTCCCGGTCCGCCTCCACCGTGCGGAGTAGCAAAAGTTTTATGCAGGTTAATATGCATGACATCAAAACCAATATCCCCCGGCCGGCATTTTCCTAATATCGCGTTAAGATTGGCTCCGTCATAATACATCAGCGCCCCTACTCCATGCGCTAAATCCGCAATCTCTTTTATTTTGGGATTAAAAAGCCCAAGCGTATCCGGACAAGTAAGCATCACCGCGGCAGTTTCCTGGTTTAAGGCCTTTTTGTATGCCTGCAGATCCAGAAAACCATCTTTATCCGTAGGAATAACTACCACTTTATATCCGGCAATCGCGGCACTAGCCGGATTAGTCCCATGCGCGGAATCCGGAATAATTACATGTTTTCTTTGCTCTCCGTTATGCTTGTGGTATGCAGCAATCAGCATCACCCCGGTTAATTCACCGTGGGCTCCGGCAAGCGGCTGAGTAGTAAAAGCGGACATTCCGGTAATCTCACTGAGTAATTTCTCGATATTATACAATACTTCCAAAGAACCCTGAGCAAGCATCCCGCCTCCCAGCAACTGAGGCAATAAAGGATGTAGATCGCTAAAACCTTCAAGAGAAGCAACCTTTTCCGTAAATTTAGGATTATATTTCATGGTACATGAACCAAGGGGATAAAAATTCGTATCCACTGAAAAGTTCAGGCGGCTTAAATTGGAGAAATGGCGCACCACATCTAATTCAGATACTTCCGGCAGAGAAGCTGGTTGCTCGCGACAATATTTGGCAGGCATATCTGAAGCAATCGGAATATCTATCTCAGGTAATTTAAAACCTTCTCTTCCGGGACGGCTTTTCTCAAAGATTAACTGCATAGTGCTGCCTCCAGGCTGTTAGCAAATTGCAGGATTTCTTCTTTAGTGCGTTTTTCCGTAACCGTAACCAAAAGATAGTTATCTAATCCTTTATAAAATCTACCCAACGGGAAACCGCAGGCAAACCCTTTATTGATCATCCGGCAGACTACTTCATCGGCATTCTTAGGCAGGCAAACAGTAAATTCATTGAATGTCGGCGCACTACGCTTGACTTTTACCCCACTCACCTTATCTAATGCCGACTTGGCAAATTCTGCTTTCTGGTAATTCAATTTGGCTAATTTCTGAAAACCCGCTTTACCTAAAAGTGAAGTATAGATCAAAGCCCGCAAAGCACAAAGCGCCTCATTAGAACAAATATTAGAAGTCGCCCGCTCTCTGCGGATATGCTGTTCACGTGCCTGAAGAGTCAAAACAAAACCTCTTTTATCATCCTTATCCACTGTTGCGCCCACAATCCTGCCAGGCAACTGACGCATATGCTCTTTTTTTACCGCGATAAAACCCAGATATGGTCCGCCAAAAGATAGAGGTATGCCTAAACTTTGACCTTCTCCAGTTGCAATATCCATGCCCATCTCTGCCGGAGGTTTCAACATCCCTAAAGAAACCGGATATACCGAAGCAATTGCCAGCGCCCCGTATTTATGCACCTGCTGGACAATATCGGAAAAATCATCCACCGCTCCGAAGAAATTAGGGTTTTGCACAATCACCGCCGCAGTCTGATCATCCAAGTGTTTATAGATATCCTCCCGGCAAGCCTGGCCATGCACTACCGGAGTCTCTATAAATTCGATAGAAAGATTGGAAGTATAAGCATAAAGCATAGTGCGGTAAATCAAATTTACCCCGCTATCTACAATTATCTTCTTTCTTCCGGTAAGCCTTACTGCCATCATCGCCGCCTCATAAAGCGCGGTACCGCCGTCATAAAGAGAGGCATTGGAGACATCTAATCCGGTTAATTCACAGATTACTGTTTGGTATTCGTAAATCGCCTGCAACCAGCCTTGCGAACACTCAGGTTGATAAGGCGTATATGCAGTATAAAATTCCGAGCGGCCTGCTAAAGCATCAACCGCTGCCGGGATATAATGATCGTAAAAACCTCCGCCCACAAAATTTGTAAGATTAGTAGCATTCTTACGGCTAAGCAGTTTTAAATACTCGATCACCTCAAATTCAGACTTGCCTTCGGGAATGTTAAATGACCTTGGCCGCAGTTCTTTGGGGATATGCTTAAAAAGTTCATCGACTCCTGATACTCCGATGCTTTTAAGCATCTCTTTTTTCTCTAATTCTGTGTGCGGTATATAATTCATTTAGACAGACCCTGTACGTATTCTTTATATTGGACAGAATTCATAAGCCTGCTCTTTTCTCCTAAATCGGCGATTTTAATCAGCGCAAACCACCCTGTATCATAAGCAGATTTGTTTATAAGCTCCGGATGATCGGTTAATTCCGTATTCGCCTCAAGCACCTCACCTGAGAGCGGGGCGTAAACATCTGAAGCAGCCTTTACTGATTCGACTGTCGCGCACCATTTAGATTGCTCCACCTTCGCCCCTGGTTTCGGCAGGTCTATAAAAGTAATATCCCCTAAGGAATGCTGAGCGAAATCGGTGATTCCGATAGTTGCCCTATCCCCTTCAATTTTCACCCACTCATGGTCCTTAGTATAAAGAAGGTTTTCCGGTATGTTCATTTTATTTCTCCTGATTTTGCGCTGCCGTTTTTATAGAAAGGCTTACTCGTAACTTTCGCATTTATAGAAATTGAGCCCCCGCTAAGAACAACTTGCTCGCCTAAAGCAATCTGATCTTTAACATAGCCCATACCAATACCTATCCCCAGGCTGGGGGAAAACGAGCCACTGGTTACTGCTCCGACATCCTGTCCTTTATAGATTATGCGGTAATTATGTCGGGGCGAACGCCGGGAATCCGCTAGAAAACAGGTCATTCTACGAAAAACTCCGCTCTGCTTTTGTTTCAAAAGACTGTTCTTTCCGATAAACTCTTTATTCCAATCTATAAAATTACCTAAACCCGCCTCAAGCGGCGTAGTATCCTTATCTATATCCTGGCCATAAAGGCTATAACTCATCTCCAGACGCAAAGTATCACGCGCACCAAGGCCTATCGGTTTGACCCGCTGATCATTAAGCAACTTTCCCCATAACTGCGGGATCTTATCATTCGGCATATACAATTCATACCCTAGCTCTCCGGTGTAACCCGTACGGCTGATAATAATTCTTTCGCCTAAAAGATTAAAATAACTGAAAGTATAATACCGTAATCCCCTGATACCCGGACCAAGCAGGTTCTCCAACACATCTGTTGAAAGCGGACCTTGCAGATCAAGTTTACCCAACGACTGCGAAACATTTTCAAGGGTTGTTGCGCCGGTTAAGTGTTTTTCAAAATGTTCAAAATCTCCTTCGGAAGTAGCGGCATTTACTACAATCATCCACCCAGAGTTATCAATCCTATAAACAAGCAGGTCATCAATAATCCCACCCTGTTCATCAAGCATAAACCCATAGCGGCAGGCGCCTTCCGGCATCTTCTCAAGGTTGATCGTCAATAAATTACCAAGATTACCCCTGGAGGGCTCCGCCTGGATCATGAACTCTCCCATATGGCAGATATCGAATAACCCGGCGCTTTTACGTACCCAATTGTGCTCTTCTACAATGCCGCTGTATTGAATAGGCATAAGCCATCCGCCAAAAGGGGCAAGTTTAGCACCAAGCTCTTTATGGCTAGCCAAAAGAGGTGTATCTTTGAGTCCCTGAGAATCTATCATTTAGTATTGTGTTCCTTGCGGGATTAATAAGTATTATATTGACTTATATAATACCTCAAATTGGGCTTTTTGAAAACAAAAAAAATCAAATCATCTCGATCGAGTCAATCACAAATTCTTCGGTATTGCCTATTTCAAAATCGCTACAGCCGCATTTCGGACATTTTGCAACCGGTTTTACGACTTCAGTAGATGTCATGCATTTATTACATCTAATAACAGCCTTATTCTTTCTTACATTAAGGGAAACGTTTTTAAAACCCTCTTTCTCCGCAAGCATATTAAAAGCAGCAAGCAGGCTCTTCTCGGTAACATGGGTAAAAGGACCCAGGGTAATATTGACGGTTATCTGCTTTAATCCAGCGCCTTCATCTATTTTTTCTTTCAGCAATACGGCTATTTTACCGGCAAACCATAAATCATGCATTGGATC
Organism: Candidatus Omnitrophota bacterium; assembly: GCA_028712505.1. Classification (GTDB taxonomy): domain Bacteria; phylum Omnitrophota; class Gorgyraeia; order Gygaellales; family Profunditerraquicolaceae; genus UBA6249. Next base: position 54,039 of record JAQTQC010000005.1, on the reverse strand, counting down.
CCCCTGTTATAGATACTCTCTGCTGCACAGGTATGCCGCATAATCCTTCACAGCCTCTTCAAGAGGCAGGAATTGATGCTGGCATCCAGCAGCCCTCAATTTATCCATTTTCGCTTCTGTAAAGTATTGATATTTCGATTTTATCTGCTCAGGCATCTCAATATATTCTATTTTCGGCTCTATCCCCATCGCAGAAAACATTGCCGATGCCAGTTCATTCCAACTGCGCGCCAGGCCCGTACCTAAATTATAAATACCTGCTTTCCGGGGATTATCATAAAAATAGCAGATCACCTCGACTGCGTCTTTGACGTAAATGAAATCTCTTTTCTGCCCGCCATCCACATAATCATCCCGATATGATTTAAAAAGGAGCATCGGCCTGCCTTCTTTGATATCATTGAACTGCTTACAAATTACGCTCATCATCTCTTCTTTATGGTATTCATTAGGACCAAAAACATTAAAAAACTTCAAGCCTACTGCCGGAGTCTTTTCATTAGTGTTCTTAAGCAGCCAAAGGTCAAAAAGCTGTTTTGACAAACCATAAAGGTTAAGTGGTTTTAAACGCAAGGTATTTTTATCGCTGTCATCATAACCGAAAGAACCGTCACCGTATGTCGCGGCACTCGAGGCGTAGATAAAGGCAACATGATGCTTAAACGCCCAGGAACAAACCCTCCTGGAATACTCATAATTATTGTTCATCAGGTAATCGCGATCAATAACCAAGGTAGAACTACAGGCACCCAGATGGATAATATGCTTCAGCTTAGAAAGACGGTTATTCTCCAACAAGTTTAGGAATTTTTCTTTTGGGATATAATCAGTGAAACGCTTACCCAGAAGGTTGCGCCATTTTCCTTTACTATTAAGATGACTGTCTACAATAATAATATCGTCTATGCCCTTGCTGTTAAGCTTGGCAAGAAAACAACTACCGATAAAACCCGCCCCGCCAGTTAGAACAATCATAATCCTCCCTCTTCCAAGACTTGCGGCAAAAATCTGTTCCAACCAATAGGCATGATATGGACACCGTGGCATACCCGCCTGAATTGCCGAATTAAACGACCGGTAATTTCAATGGATTGTTTATATCTATCCTTGGTATTTTCCATCTCCCGGACCAGGGAATCAGGAACAAAAACACCGGGAATCTTCGCTTTTAAATGATAAGCCATAACGCTGGATTTAAGCATAATAATCCCGGCGATTATCGGAATCTTAAGATACCTCGTCCTCTGAAGGAACTTTTCGAGAACTTTAATATCATAAACAGCCTGGGTTATAAAGAATTTCGCTCCAGCAGCAATCTTCTTCTCCATTTTGATAATTTCCGGCTCTATTGGTTCGGCACCAGGATTAACAACAGCTCCCGGGTAGAAATAAGGAGCTTCACCGGCCAACCGGTTACCTTTCATATCCTTGCCTTTTTGCAAATCTCCAGCGACCCTCAATAAATGTACGGAATCCAAGTCGAAGACAGGTTTTGCCTCAGGATGGTCGCCTAACATCGGATGATCACCGGTCAAGATAAGGATATTCTCGATATTAAACACAGCAGCAGAAAGTAGATCTGATTGCAAAGCAAGGCGATTCCTGTCCCTGCAGGTGATTTGATAAATCAATTCGAAATGATTTTGTTTAAGCAAAATGCAGACGGCTAATGCCCCCAGCCGCATCACGGAACTTTGCAAGTCCGTTACGCTAATTGCATCGATTCTTCCGCGGATAAGCTCTGCTTCCTCCAGGATACGGCTGGTCTCTATCCCTTTAGGCGGCCCGATCTCGGCGGTTACAGTAAACGCACCGGCCTGCAATTTCTCACGAAAATTCATAACATATTTTACTTATTTGCAATAAACTTCCCGATACCCATAACAACCAAGACAATAACCAGCACTCCCAATATCGCTGATATGATATAAGCAGAACTCAAGAAAAATAACCCCTTATCCTCCCAACCTTTAAAGGCATAGTCGGGAAATGGCGCACTCCAAAGGTTCGAGAGCTTTTCCAGACCTCGCGGGATATACCCAACCAGTTGTTCCATCTCATCCAGCCCCCACTCACCCCAGGCAGAACCGGCCTTAAAATGATCGGGCAGTAAAAGACCTAAAGGAGACAAAACGATTAATCCACAGATAAAAATCCAAAATTTGGAAATAATCTTCATCAGGATTTCCCCCCTTCCACCAAAAGCTCCGGAGAGTGGCTTTGCAGATATCTTACGACCAGAGCAGTTACAATCGCTTCTACCCACCCAAAAACCAAAAGATGTTCTCCTAACATCACAGGTAAAGCAACATTTAAACCATAAGGGCAATAGAGCGACACCCCGCTTGCAGTCTTATACAATAAAGGTTGGACACCAAACATAAAACCGGTAATAACTGCGGCAATATTAAGCGCTATATAACCGGCAATACCTGCGGCAATAACCCTCCTCTTTGAATTTATAGGAGAACTACGGCTGATCGCCTTATAGATATAATATCCGGAAAAAGGAAGAACAACCGCCATGTTAAAACAGTTTGCGCCTATAGCAGTTATGCCGCCATCTCCGAATAACAAGGCCTGGATAACCAGCGCTACTGTAATAGCAATACATGCAGCCCATGGTCCGAGAAGAATCGCCACAAGCACCCCGCCCACAGCATGGCCGGTAGTGCCCCCGGGTATCGGCACATTAAACATCATAATCACAAAACTGAATGCCGCACCGATAGCCAACAATGGGACTTGTCTGGCATTAAGAGTTTTTCTGACAATCCGCGAAGCAGCTGTCCATATCGGGAGCATGATTAAATAAAACAACCCACAAGTTCCCGGTCCAAGATACCCGTCTGGGATATGCATTTGTCCCTCCTTAAAAAGTATATACTCCGGTTAAAACCACAGAATCATTGGCATCTGTGTTGATTCCGCACACCACTCTCTGATATGCCAACAAAAACTGCACTTTATCACACGACCAGCCGATACCTGGAGATATAGTCAGATATCTAGAGTCTGTTGATGCTACCCTCTCCCCATCCTGCCAGGTATCCCCCTGTACATACCCATTCGCCTCCAGCATCAGGTTAAAACCTTTAGGCAAGAAATATTCTACCCCCACATCATAATTAGTATAACTGGCGTATTTTGTCTTTACTCCATCAACCATTACCTTTTGCGGAAAACTAAAGATAGCATCGGCATGGAATACAAAAGGCTTAAGTTTCTTGGTCAGGTTAAAACCAAACCCGGGATCCCAGGAACCGCTACCCATAGAATCAGTTCCTAGTTTATCCGCATTTAAATGTTGATATTTGCCGGTAGGCATCTTAAGCTGGAACATACCCACTAAATGGGGAATCCATCCTTTTTCCTCCAAAGCACAATAACGCAGGAATAGATAACTGTCCCCAAAACCGCTCTTACTGGCACTACTACCATCTACCCTGGCGCGATTCTGCTGATAAACCGCCTGGGCATCGATCTCTAACCTATCGGTAAGACCATATTGCATAAATAACTGTTCCTGATATTGATACTGCCTATCCCCTTTATTTAGGCTATGATATTTACCGTCTGCATCAAAACTGCCCCTGGTCCGGTTGTAAAAAAAGAATGGCTGGATCACGATCTCTCCTTTAGCGCAAAGCGGAGCTGTCCAAGTAGTAAGTGTCCCTGCCGAAACAGGATTCCACTCCTCCTGCGCCGCTTCATCTTGCGCATAAGAAAAAACATTAAAAAAGCTCAATAAAACCATTGTGATCAAAATCAAACGCGACATTCCCACTCCTCCCTGTGCTATTAATAGATATTTCGTGTTACTGGTAAACCAAAAAATAAATTTTAAATCTCTTTACCGGCGCTAGACATGCTCAAGGTGGCATGGTTTACCCCTTTGACTGATTTCAGGGAATCTGATAGGTTGAGCGCCTCTTTAGGATTACCCTTTACTGCGATTATCTCTAAACAATTGTTATGATCTAAGTGGATATGCTGAGATGAGATTATCAGATCTCCAAAGTCATGCTGGATATCCATAAGTTTATTTACCAGCTCCCGCTTGTGATGATTGTAAACCAGGGTAATCGCACCGGCAACCTCAAGGTCACCCTGCCATTGTTTCTGGATAAGCTCCTGGCGGATCAAATCACGGAAGGCCTCAGAACGATTGGTGTATTTTTTATCCTTGATCAGGCGGTCAAACTTTAATAAAAGCTCTTTATCTATCGAAACCCCAAAACGGATCAAAGTCATAATTTCCCCAGATTAAGTGTTACTGATTTAAAAATAGTAACATCTTAGAGATCGGCTGTCAAGGCCTCTTTTTTTAAGGCAAAGAATACCCCAATAGCCGCTATTTCCATGAAGATGCTTAATATTATAACCGTGGTTATGGAATAGTCATAAAGCAGGCCGGTAAGTGCGCTACCGATGAATATCGCCAAGCCATAGGCAGTATTAAATACCCCATAACCCGTCCCCCTCTTCTTCAGGGGAGTCAAATCGGCAATCGCAGATTTCATCACTGTTTCATGCGCTCCCATAACAATCCCCCAGATAATTGCGCCAGCTAAAACAAATGAAAACTTGAGAGAAAAAACAAGCACCGGGATAAATAATGAGAAAACCGGAATAGCAATCAAAGTAATCAGACCGGCTTTTTCATTATCATGCCTGGTCTTAAAAATATCATAAGTCCTGCCGATAACCAAAGCTGCCAGGGCATCTACCCCCATAGCCAAAGCATAAAACAAAGGAATCTGTGCATCGGTTAAGACATGTTTAATCTTAAAGTGATAGCCGATTAAAGCAAAATTAGCAAAACCCAGAGTAGTTATAAAAGTGAAGATCGTATAAATCCAGAAGACCTTGCCTAACTTATCTGTTGGTTGATTTTTAGCCGGAGGAGGCTCCAGGACTTCCGGATTAGGCAGGCGACGATGGGCAATAATAATACAAAACATGACCAGGGCCAAAGGAATCCAGAGCAACGAATAGCCAAATTGATAATCCGTCAAAGACCTGTTGCCTTTACCTAAAAGCAGAAAAAGTACAGTAAAGATAAGCGGCCCGGAAATAGCCCCGATTTGATCAAGTACCTCAGCGATGGCAAAACCAATTCCTGTCCCTACTTGTTTGGTAGCCTGAGAAAGAATGGTATCTTTTGCCGGGCTGCGCAGGGCTTTGCCTAATCTTTCAATAATGATAAAAGCAACCGCAACCTGCCAGATACCGGTTAAAGCAAGCAAAGGCACGCTGATCAATAAACCATAACCGATAAAAGTAAATAACCAATAGGCTTTTGTCTTATCGGCAAAATATCCAGAAAACAGACGGATGGCATAACCTAAGAACTCGGCAAACCCTGCGGCTAAACCTACAATTGCAGCATTTGCTCCCAAAGTCTTAAGGTACGGGCCGTTAACACTGCGTGCCCCCTCATAAACTATATCACCGAAGAGGCTAACCAACCCAAAAAGAAAAATGATCTGGAATGCAGTCTTCTTTTGATTGTTCATCATAAACAAGGCATTATTTTAAGATACAACAATATTATAGAAGAATTCTCCTGTTTGGCAAGATTCTTAAGATAAGACTTAACTTTTGACTAACGGTAAAATTTAGGTTTGGGGTATTTATAAGGCTTCTTGGCCTGGCCATGGTTTGCCTGGCCATGTCCTGAGTGCCCGTGGTTAGACTGGCGGCCAAAAGAACGGCCGGGATTATGGTTAGAACTATTGGATTCACTAAACTTATCAAGAGTCAACTCAGCATGTTTAGATACAGGCAGGGTAGCTTTAATAAGTTTCTCAATATCGCGTACATCATGCCCTTGATCCGGCGTAGCAAAAGAAATAGCATGGCCTTTATGTCCTGCGCGGGCAGTCCTGCCTATACGATGCACATAATTCTCCGCATCCTCAGGCAGATCATAGTTTATTACCAGCTCAATCCCGGTAACATCAATCCCCCGGGAAGCAATATCAGTAGCAACTAAAACTTTGTATTTCCCGGATTTAAAACCCTCTAAGGCCTCCCGGCGTTGACTGAGAGAACGGTTGGAATGGATCTCCGCGGCAGAATGCCCCATATCCCGGATTGACCTGACGATCTTCTTAGCATTATGTTTAGTACGCGAGAATAAAAGTACTGTTCCGTGATATTGCGCAAGCAGTTTCTTAAGCAACTGAGTCTTTGACTCTTTCTTTACGATAAATAACTCCTGGGTAACCTTTTCAGAGGTCGTCCCCGGAGGAGCTATCTCAACACTCAAAGGCAATTTCATATATTTAGCAGCAATACTCATGATCTCTTTAGGCATAGTAGCTGAAAAAAGCATCGTCTGCCTTTCTTTAGGCAGGAAGCGTAATATCTTCTCTATTTGAGGAGCAAACCCCATATCCAGCATACGATCCGCCTCATCAAGTACCAGCATAACTACGCTATCAGGCAGAAAATTCCACTGCGACATATGATCAATCAGCCTCCCCGGAGTAGCAATTACTAAGCGGGGATCTTTTCGTAATGCCTGTACCTGAGGCTCCATAGGCGCTCCGCCAATAAGGCAGGCGGTCTTCATACCAAAGGCATGCGCAAGTACCCGGGCAGATTCATCTATCTGGATGGCCAATTCCCTTGTCGGAGCAAGAACCAATCCTATACCCTTTTTCTGCACTAGGCGTTGGACCATGGGGATGGCAAACGAATGCGTCTTGCCGGTTCCTGTCTGGGCAATACCCACAATATCTTTGCCTTCGATAGCCAAAGGAATAGCCTTTAACTGGATAGGCGTCGGAGTCTTGAACTTCAAACCCTCTAAGATATCCAGGATTTTCGGGGCAATACCCAAACCAAAAAAATCCGCGTTTACCGGAGCAGGGTCATTTGTAATTATTGTTTTATTCATCAAGTATCCTTACTTGTCTTAACCTTATTACCATAAGCCAGTAAACCAAGATGGATATGGCAATAATCTTCGTGATTATAAATACTTAATATATGTTTACAGTGCAAGTATTTGCACTTCCTTCCTTTAAGCGAAGTCTTTACCTTTTTGATAGATACCTCCTAGACCAGGTGATAGACCCAAAAAAGCCGCAAAGGTTAGTTGCCCTCTCTTTGCGGCCTGAACTGAATGATTCCTAATCTTTGGTTTATTATACCACTTTAATTGCAAATGTCAAACATAATACTTTACCCCAGCAGATCTTTTACCTTACCCAACAATACCTGCGGCTCAAAAGGTTTGGTCACATAACCATCTGCCCCTACAGCCTCCCCCATTTTTTTGTCTGCTTCCTGTGCCCGGGCGGAAAGCATAATTATCGGTATATGTTTATATTTTTCATCAAACTTGAGCATCCGGCATACTTTATAGCCGTCTAATTTAGGAAGCATTAAATCCAAGATAATCAGGTCGGGTTTTTCTTTCTGCGCCTTGGTAAGAGCCTCCTGGCCATCGCAAGCAGTAATTACATCATAACCGGCATGCTTCATCCTATTTTCCAACATCATAATTATATGCGGTTCATCATCAACCAATAATATCTTTTTAGCCATCTCTTTATCCTCCTGACTAATTAAGCACCTCTTGTATCTTATCAAATAAAACATCTGCGCTTGAGCCGTCCCGGGGGAAACCGGCTGTCCTGCACCCTATCTTGATTTTCTTGTCCAGACCTTCTTTAGTCAGATATTCTTCGAGCGCCTGTTTCAACCTCAACTGAATACTCTCGATATATTCATTCTTAGTAACCGGAAGTACCAATAGGATAGCGCTATCATCTTTAACCGCCAGGTCTGCCTGCCTGCGCAAGTGCCCACCGACTATTTCATAGAATTTATTCATCAATGAAGTGATCTTCTGGCTTTCAAACTCCTTCCTGACAAGCGCCAGATCATCAATATAAAAAAGAAAGATTGAAAGCGGCTCATCATTATGCACTGCCTCTCTTAAGCTATCAACTATATATTGCCTGAACAACTCCTTGGAAGTGTACTTAAACAAGGTAAAAATAAACCTGGTTCCCTTGTTCAATTTACTCTCTACCCGGATCTGCCCTTTATGTAATTCAATAATGCTTTTAACAATAGATAAACCCAGGCCGGTCCCTTTCTCTCCCGGGCCGAAAACACGACCAAACTGCTGAAATCTGACAAAAACCCTGGACAGGTCTTTTTTAGCTATCCCCCTGCCGGTATCCTCGATGCAGCACTCAACCATTTTAGGTTTATTCTTTATAGAAATACCTATATGGCCTTTATCGGTAAATTTAATGGCATTACCCAGCAGATTGACAAACACCTCGATAATCCTATCCCTATCCACATAAATTTCTGTTTTTTCTTTAGGGTAATCCTCGATCAGTTCCAACCTTTTATTTTTTATCTTAACCGAAAGAGAGCTTACCGCGCTTTTTGCTAAATCCACAATATCCAGTGTTTCTTTCTTCAAGATAATCTTACCGGATTCAATCCTTGAAATATCCAGGAGCCCATCGATAATCCTGGAAAGCCGGTCAATATCTTCAAGACACATTGACAAAAACTTTTTTTGCCCCACAGTGGTCTTGCCTAAGAACCCCTCTAGTATCTGGCTTATCCCTTCCCTCACAGAAGTAAGCGGAGTGCGTAATTCATGGGAAACATTGGAAATAAACTCATTCTTTATCCGGTCAATACGTCTGCGCTCATCGATGGCGCTTTTAAGCATTTCTGTTTTCTTAAGATCAGAAATGTCATGCACCAATAAAACAACGGCCCGCTTACCCAGCCACTCTATCGGCATCTGCTGCATGCGGGCCACGCCGAATTCCTTGCTTTTCCCGGGTATATTAATCTCAATCGTCTTGTCTCCCGGGAGAGGAAATTCAAATTGCTTTCCGCATAGTTGCTGCCGGGAGCGGTTAAAGATTTTGGTTGCGGCAAGATTGGCAAAAAGAACAAGACCGGCCCTATCCACGATGATGATGCCATCGTGGTTACGCTCGATAAAGTTAATCAAACTTAGATTTTCAGATGTTTTTTCTGGCATGATTTTAAATATAAACTATCCTCTTGTTACAAATTATACTTCTACTTAGCCCTCAAAGCTAATCATTTTTTACAAGATCAGTAAGAAATTTTGCTTTGAGCAGCCCCTCATTCCACTCTCCATCCGATGTCGAATCCCAGACTATGCCTCCACCTATACCCATCTGACCGCAATTTCCCCGGATTAATAACGTACGGATAGGAATATTAAAAAACATGTCTTTTCCAGGAGTAATATAGCCAATAGCCCCGGTATAGATCTTGCGCTCTTCTTTTTCTAATTCCCTGATTATCTGCATAGCGCGTATCTTCGGCGCTCCGCTGACCGAACCCGAGGGGAAAAGCGACGCAAAAAGCCTGTAGATAGAGATATCCCTATCTATCTTAGCTGTAACAGTAGAAGTCATCTGGCAAAGAGTCTTATACCTGGCCACCTCAAACAACCGGGGAGCTTTGATATCAAGCGCAAGCCTGCCCAAATCATTCCTTAAAAGATCAGCGATCATCACGTTTTCCGCCCGGTTTTTTAAATCATATTTTAAACGTAAAGGAGACACCAGATCGGAAAACATACCCTGACCTCTAGCCCAGGTCCCCTTCATTGGCCTGGTCATTATACGAGTAGACTCCTTTTTAAGGAAAAGCTCGGGAGATAAAGAAAGGATGTTGAAATCTTCAGTCTGGATATAAGCGGGATAGGGTACTAGTTGTTCTTTTAAAAGTTGTTTATAGAGGGAAAATGCCGGGCCGCAGAAATCAAACAACAGTTTTATACAATACGTAATCTGATAGACATCGCCTTTAGCAATATAATCACGGATGGTATTTATATTTAAAGAATACTCGTCGTATTTAATATCTAAACGCAGATTCTCCGGAAATTGTTGAAGACGATGACCTGCTAGCCCGGTTATATGTCTCTGCGGTTTTTTATAAACTCCGAAATAAAGAAGCGGGAAATCATATGTCTTGGAAGGAAAAAACTTTTCTTCAAAAGAATACCCCGCCTCATATGAAAGGAAGCCAGCCAGATAATGACCGCGGGAGAGCGCCTGTTCCATCTCTTCAAAACAAGCAGCCATTAAAGAAGGGTCAAAACAAGATATAATAAACTCAGGATTAGAAAAGAAACACTCGCTTTTCTCAAATTGAGTTAATACTTTCATCGGGGGAATATGTACTCTATAAGGTTGATTAGTTGATCAAGACCTCTGTAACTGTCATGCTGACTTTAAGGACAGTCTCTTTTTTCTGGGGGGTCAGGCGAAAATCAGATACCCTGAGCAGCTTTGGAGAATTTTCCAGTTGATAAATAAAATCCGATAAGTTATTGATCTTTGCTTCAGCTTCCACTTTAACGCTGTATTTCTTATAGAACTCGCTCTTGTCCACCGGCCCGGGCTTCATATCCAAGATAAAGACAGAAACACTATTGGCCATTTTCTCTATACTGCTTAAGAGGCCGGCAATTACCTCTTCTTCCGACTGTGACTGTTTTATATTCTCGGCAAATTTCTTGTATTCGTTGTTTATAGCCTGCTCCTGCGCCAGGATGAGCATCGATTTCTCCAGCTTTTTCTCCTCTAAGGAAATCTTCCCGTTGAAGCTTTCCAGCTTATTAATCACCGGCTTAAATACCACCCTGTCCAAGAATACAATGGCCACTACCGCAACCGTGATATAAAACAGTCGTCTTTCTTTTTTAGATAACCTGGATAAAAAGTCCATATTTATAATTTATACTTCTCCGCAACCTTGTATTTGTCCGCCAAAGGACAGGAAATTTCAAAATCCGTGATTTCCTTATCCCCTTCTTTGCGTTTAGTGGCGTATTTTATCTTCACGTTCTGAAAATAGCTGGATTCTTCAAGTTTATTTACAAAGCTAAAAACCTCCGACATTTCATTAGACTGTCCACGCAAGGTCAGGGTTTCTTTACCGTCAAAACTCATCGAAACCAAATGCATTTCAGGTGTGATCGCCTTATGCACCTCATAAAGAAGATTTAGCGACATCCCCCTTGTATAAACCCGGTCTTTTATCGTCTCTATGCCCCGGACCATATTATTTAATTCCTTAGTCTTATCCTGGATCTCAGTAAGACGTTGCTTTAGCTGACCGAGATAACGTTCCTTGTTATACATCCTTCCCAGGAATACTCCGGAGACTGCAACCAGTATAAACACCAGCAATATGCCCATAAGATAAAGATCTTTTCCCTTTTCTTTTACTGCCTTACCTATCTGGTGCTCCTGGGGAATAAGGTCAATTTTATGTTCAGTGACAGGCAACCCTAAACCGAGAAGCCCGGCAAAGGATAGATCCGTCCTGACCAAGTTATTATAAGAATTCAAGCCTTCATCGGTAAAAGGAATATCTTTAAACTGATCGATAATCTCCACTGACGAACCGAACTCCTTTTCCAGGAGTTCTTTATCCAAACTGTCCCCCACTAATCTTGGGCGGCTGATTATAATTTTACCGATCTCCTTACCGATTATTTCATTCTGGTAAGCGTAAATCGAGTGATTTACCTCTTCAATAAATTTCTTCTGCCAAAGATCAAGCTGACCGGGAAACTGCGAGAAGCCTAACGAAATACTCCTGCCAAAAACTAACCGATCATTAAGGACAACCTCAAAATCGCTTGCGTCATAATCAACCTCGATCAAGATCTGTACCTTTTCAGCCGCTATCTTCTGCCGGTAAACCAGGCTTCTCCAATTCAATAAACCTTCGGAACTAAAACTTACCTTCTGCACTTTTAGCCCTGCTGATTCGATTACCTTAAAATACCTGCCGACAATATCCCGGTGGACAATAACCAAAAGCACTTTGCTGTAACCTTCCGCATTACTACCCAAAATCTGGTAATCCTTAATCACCTCATCGCTGGCATAAGGCGTCTGCTTGCCGATCTGAAGTTCGATCATATCTTTTATCTCGAGCGGATTTGCCGAAGGTAAATCAAGATTCCTGGTAGTCGTCTGATGGCGCGGTATGGAAAGCACAAGAGACCGCGAGTTTATCTTCAGCTCCGCAGCCAAACCGGAAATCTTAAGCGCAATCTGCTCGTCGGATAGATTGGTGATCTCTATGGCCTTAATCGCCGAGACCTTTTTCTCCCGCTTAAGCTCCCTTATCTGAATCAACCTCAACCAGTTATTATCTATCTGGAAGACAGTTGTGCTCTGTTCCGGTTTCTTAAATAAATCCGCTAAGTTAATTTTCATGCCAATATAATAATTTAGGGTTTTTATCCTTTTGACGCTTTAAAACGCAAACAATCCCGCGGGAACGCTCTCCCCTGGCATTCTTGAGTATACCTAAGGAGCTAATCCTGAAGATATCGGATTTTACCTTAAGCATATTCCTGGAAATCAGGGTGTTTATCTGTGTAGCCTCCTTGGTAAACAAAGATCCGACATTCATCAATTCCACGGGTGCGTTAAAAACATAATCATCCTCAGTACCGGATAATTCATCGCTGCCCTGGCGGAATTTAATTATTTTATCGCAAAGGTCGCTGTTCAAACCTAAGGCATAAAAACAGTTAAAACCTGCAGTATTGATATTCACCTGGACTGTACCGTAGACAGTGATCAGGTTCTTGATTTTGGAAAAAATCTCTGCAGTCATACCTTTAACCAGCAACAACTCTTCGGCCACCTGAAAATTTCCATTCTTGCAATCATAGCCCGGCGACAACCCTTTATAATAATCGCTTTCCGCCCCGCCAGTAGAAAGCGCAACATCCTTATCCCTCCAATCAACAATGGCAGCGGCAATATCTATCGCCTCTTCTGTTTCTACTCCACCGATATTTTCCAACAAGGTCACCAATACCTCAGAGGGTGCGTTATTTATATCTATCCTGCTTGCCTCATCCATTACCCCGTACAAGGTTATTTCATCCTGGTCTTCTTTGTCATTCATCTTATAGCTAACGCTGATAAAACCGCCCCCAAAAGCCAAGTCTTTAAAAAATTCTTCCTTATTCGCCCATGATTCATTCAGGGCGTCGGTGCTTTCAGTATCATCTACATACAATTCAGCAACCGCTCTTTCTATGCCCGCGCGGGCCAGGTAATACATTTTCAACCTATCTTGAAAGTGATCGGCAAATTGCAGCTGGCTCCTCACCATAAACCCCAGGTTAACCACCAGGATGGTCAAGAAACCTAAAACCCAGAGAGTAATAATCAATACACTTGCGCGAGAATAAATACCATTCCTGGACATAAATACCTTACTGGATAAGTTCTATTTTTTGCTCTCCGGTACCAATGGGGATAAATACTGTCTTAGCAAACTTTAGCTCTTCTCCGTTCTGCCCCTCAAAAGTAAACTCTGCTTTGATTGCCTGGGGGATAGTATCCTGCTCCTCCTTAACCCATTTATCCTTCCATTCATATTCCCCGCTGGCATTATCAAGATAACAGTATTCAAATCTCAACTTTTTCAACCCGGGAAGCAGTATATCACATTTTCCAGACTCCCCCTTCTCAAAAACTTCAGGATAACTCTGGGTCCTGCGGCAAAAATTCTCCTTTTCATCAACAAAATAAATAACCCTGCTGAGCTGGCTGTCAACGATCTGAGGAAAATAGACAATACTCTCGCTGCCTTCAAAAGGAATAGTAGAAAACCTAAACGTATTCCTTATCTCCCTGCTCATCTTCTCAACAACCAACCTTAGGGCATGACCTTTACCCTGGAACTGATTTGCCTTTCTCCAAACATTTATACCGCTGGCAAAAACGGAATAGACAGTTACCGAAACCAATAAGATTATCGCTCCGCTGATAATCAACTCAACCAGAGTAAACCCTGCGGGTTTTATTCTCTTATTTCTTTTATTTATCATTAAAAATCGTCAAATAGGTGCTAAGAACACTTGAGCCGTTATTACGGCCATCTTTCCAACGGACAGTAGCCAAAATCCGGTTTAGATTCTCGTATTCCTCATCCGGAGTCAGGCGTATCTGCCAATTGAGCTCCAGATTACCGGATTTCTCTTCCCCGCTTGTATCGCCAAGAAATGCCTTTGCACCATCCTGCTTGGCTGCTATTTCCATCTCGGCCATCTTATCCTCGGCCAATAAGGTTGCCGCCAGGTTGCTCTGGGAAATACGCAAAATATTTACACATTTAGCAAGCCCCTGCATGATCAGGATAAGCCCCAAGGAAAGGATAGACACGCTAATCATTATCTCAATTAACGTAAAACCTTTATGCGTTCGCGGCCGAAGAATTGGCCGCTCAGCATCCGCCTTACAGTTTAAAAGATCCAAGGCTTCATTTTTGCCAGTTACCGATATCATCTTCGCTCTCTATGCCGTCCGGACCCAAAGAATACAAATCATAATCCTGGCCTTCATGTGTAGCGGGATATTTATATTGATATTCTTTATTCCAGGGGTCTTGCGACTCTTTCTTGATGTACGGTCCATTCCAGTTCGCCCCCTCAGAAAGATCTCCCGGTTTTGTCGATAAGGCAGCCAAACCCTGTTCCGTAGTCGGATAACGGCCGTTATCCAGTTCATAAAGATCAAGCGCAGTCGCTATATTAGCGCTGATATCTGTCTTGGCCACCGCAACCTTGGCCTGCTCTGAACGTCCGGACAGTCTGGGCATCACCATCGCTGCTAAGACACCAAGAATTATGACTACCAACATTAATTCTATAAGTGTAAAACCGCTTTTTGCCCTCATTTGAATCCCCCTTAATTATTGTACCGCCATATTTATTTCAAAAATAGGCAGGAGCATTGCTATAACGATAAACCCTACGATTAAGCCCATGATCAAAATTATCGCCGGCTCAAGCAAAGAAGTCATTATCTTGTTTATTTTTCTTACTTCGCGTTCGTAAAAAACCGCCACTTCCAATAATACCTCCTGCAAATTCCCCCCTCTTTCTCCGACCGCAATCATATTGGTCAGAAAAGGAGGAAACCAGCTGGATTTCTTCATACTTTGGGAAAGGGGGGTACCCACGACAATATCACTATGCACCTTCTCCAATTCTATCCTGAACATTTCGTTATTAATTGTCGGCACGGTTATCTGCAAGGCCTCAAGCACCGGCACCCCATTAGCCAGAAGTAAGGCAAATGTCCGGGTAAATTCCGCCAGCATCGCCTTCTTGCTAAAATTCCCGATCAGGGGCAACTTTAATATAAATTTATCAATCGCAGCCTTATTCTTTTCAATTGCCTGTTTTTGCCGCAGTATAAAAACAGCCAAGCCTATGAATATAACCCCGAGATACCAGTAATTCCTGATCCCGCTGCTCATTGAAATCAAGAACTTAGTCGGTAAGGGCAGGGCTTGTTTATTTTCGCTGAACATGGAGGCTAAACGCGGAATACCGAAAGTAAGCAGGATAATGACGGTAATCAATCCAACTATTGATATAAATATCGGATATGCCAAGGCTGAGCTTATATTAGCCCTCACCTCTTCCTGCTCTTCGCGGAATTTAGCCAACCGGGTCAGAGTCTCATCTAATACCCCTCCGGATTCCCCGGAATGAACCATATTCACATAAAGAAGGGGGAAAACCTTAGGATACTTGCTCAAAGCCTCAGAAAGAGTCTTGCCGTCTTTTAGCTGCCCGGATATGGCGATTATTATTTGTTTTAATTTGGGATTCTCCGTCTGAGAAGAAAGTATATTGATTGCTTCAAAAAGCGGCACTTTAGACTTAACCAGAGTAGCCAGCTGGTCGGTAAAAACATTCAGATCGCGGGAGCTTATCCGGTCAAAGAAACTAAAGGCCCTATTTCCCTGAAGATTACCGGTATTGCCAACAGCCGACCCTTCCTTAAGGCTAAGCCTGATAGGCATATAGCCCATCTGCTCTAT
Organism: Candidatus Omnitrophota bacterium; assembly: GCA_028712505.1. GTDB lineage: Bacteria > Omnitrophota > Gorgyraeia > Gygaellales > Profunditerraquicolaceae > UBA6249. The sequence goes on along the minus strand of JAQTQC010000005.1, from coordinate 38,136 downwards.
TTTACTGACAGCCGCTTCCTTGGTTGCGGCTTCCACCGTACCATCGATAATTTCCTGCGGGCCTTTTTTCGCCTGATAAACAAATATCGGCATATTATTTTTTCTCCACCAATACCACTAGCTCATTATCTTGCATACTGGCAATCCCGCTTTTAATAAATATAGGCGGGGTATTATCTATCCGGATTAACCCATCCTTAAGACAGGAGATAATCGGCTGATGAAAATCCATAATCGACAACTCCCCCTCCTCACCAGGCAGCACAACCTGAGAAACCAACTCCTGGAATATAGATGAAGCGGTCTTTATGTCCAGCACCGAAACCTTGAACATCTGCTTAATACTCCTCTGCCTGGGTTACCCTCAATATCTCTTCAGGGGTAGTCAAACCGTCAATAACTTTTTTCCATCCGCATAGACGCAATGTTTTCATGCCGGCACTGACCGCCTTATCCCGCAATTCATCGGTTGAGGCTTTTCTGAGCATCAGCTCCCGTATCCCCTTATCCACTACTAATATTTCATGGATTGCAGTCCTGCCCTTATAGCCGGTAAAATTACACTCCTTGCAACCCTGGCCTTTATAAATCTTGATCTCTTCCGGTTTCAAGTGTTGCAATCCTCCACCACTCCTGGCTATATCCTGACCGATCAATGACCTGAAATTATCCGGTACGTCAGTATCGATTTTCTTGCAGTCAGGGCAGATTAAGCGCACCAGCCTTTGAGCAATAAATGCCTCAACTGAAGAAGCCGCCAGATACGGCTCAATACCGATATTTAAGAGACGGGCAACTGCGCCTGCGGCATCATTGGTGTGGATGGTAGAGAAAACTAGATGGCCGGTCAAGGCACTACGGATTGCCAGCTCAGCGGTCTCAAAATCCCGGATCTCTCCAACCATCATTATATCCGGGTCATGCCTTAAGATACTTCTTAAACCTTGAGCAAAAGTAAAGCCTATTTCAGGAACCACCTGAATCTGAGTTATACCTTCCAACTCATACTCGATAGGATCTTCAATGGTAATTATCTTATTCCTGCTGCTTTTTATATCATTCAAACATCCATACAAAGTGGTACTCTTACCGCTTCCCGTCGGGCCGGTCACCAGGATTATGCCATGGGGCTTCTTGATCAATTTTGCCAAGAGCTCTAAATCTTCAGGCGCTAGTCCCAGTCTTTCCAAACTAAAAAGCATGCTCATAGGGAGGATCCTTATTACCATGCCCTCGCCATAACGCGTGGGTATAATCGAGATCCTCAGATCCAGTTCTTCCTTACCTATCTTTATCACGGCGCGGCCATCCTGGGGAAGCCGGCGTTCTACGATATTCAGCCTGGACATTATCTTTATACGCGAAATAATGGCCAGGAAAAACCGCTCAATATCCGCCGGTACATTCGCGTTATAAAGTACACCGTCGATACGATACCTTATACTCATCTTGCCTCTGAATGGCTCAATATGGATATCAGTAGCTCTTTTTTGATAAGCCTCCAAGATAATCTGATTTACCAGTTTGACCACTGAGGCATCTTCGGCTAACTTTTCAATATCCTCGATCCTGCCTGTTTCTTTTGAGGCGTCTGGAACTCTGACATCCTTGGGCGCCTTAGCAATAATCCCCTCTACGGTCTCGGCTCCTACACCATAATGCTCTTTAATCGCTTCCATAATTTCAGTTTCTTCAGCCAGGGCAGGCTTTAAATCATAACCTAAAAATATTCTCAAGTCATCCAGGGAACGTAAAGGATCGGAAGAAGCAATCAGTAATTTATTATCTACAAACTTTACCGGCATAACCTTGTAATACCAGGCGAACTTGGCAGGGACTTTCTTGATCGCCAAAGGATCAATGGTAGTTTCTTTTAACTTTATGAAAGGCACATTAAATTGCTCCGAAAGTACTTTTAAAAAATCCTCCTGGTTCAAGAAGCCTTTCTTGATCAAAATCACCCCCAAGAGCTCACCCGTCCTGGTCTGCTCGGTAAGCGCCTCTTCTAACTGCTCAGAGGTAATCAATTTCTTGTTAATCAACATCTGCCCAATTTTAATTAACATTTTTTAGTCTCCCCTAAAATTTAAATGTCATTTAGCAGTGCGCCAATCATATAAAATTTTTCCGCCTGAACTTTATCCACCTGGCCGGAAACTATCCTTTCACAACCCTCTAAAGTCGCCTCTAAAGGGACATATTCTCCTTTTCTTCCTGTATAAGCCTCGGCGCAAAAAAACGGCTGGGTAAGAAAATTCTGCAGCTTAGCTGCTCTTTCGAATATAGTCCTATCCCCTTGAGAAAGTTCTTCTACCCCTACAATAGCAACAATACGCCTGAGCTCCTCATACCGGTTAAGGATTCTTAAAACATCCTGAGCAGTCTTGAAATGCCTTTTTCCGATAATCATCGGATCAAGAAAGGCGCAAGACGAAGTCAAGGCATCGATAGCAGGGAATAAGCCTAACTGAACATAACGCCGGCTCAAGATAACTATAGAATCCAAATAACTGAATATACAGACTACTGCCGGATCAGTTAAATCATCGGAGGGCACATAAACTGCTTCCATTGCCGTAATTGAAGCCTGTCCGACTGAACGAATCCTCTCCTGAAATTCAGCCATCTCTGAAGGCAACGTAGGTTGATAACCTGTCTCGGAAGGAATCCTGCCTAAAAGGGTAGACAACTCTGTACCTGCCTGGGCAAACCTGTATACGTTATCCACAAACAACAGAACATCATCCCCTTCTTCGGCAAAATTCTCCGCGATAGTCAAACCTGTGTTTACTATTTCAAATCTGGCTCCGGGAGATTCGTTCATCTGCCCAAATACCAAAGATGACCTATTCAAGATATCCTGTTTCTCCAGTTCATAATATAACTCATTACCTTCCCTGGTCCGCTCTCCTGCTCCCGTAAAAACACAATAGCCTTTCTGCATCTTGATAATGTTATGCATAAGCTCTAAGATGATTACACTCTTGCCGCAAGCTGCGCCTCCTAGGATACCGTTCCGGGAACCTTTAATTAGAGGAAACAGGAGATCGAACATCTTTATGCCTGTTTGCATAACCTCAAACTTCTTCTCTTTGCCATCCCCGGTATCAACGGTAGCTATCTGCTGTTTTCTATGTGTGGGCCTGATCTTATCCGGGCCGACATTAACTGGCCCTTTCTTATCTACCGGTTCACCCAAAACGTTCAATATCCGGGAACAGGTTGCTTCTCCTACGGGTACACTGATAGTTGAGCCTTTGGCAATTGCCCGGGCGTTCCTACGCAAACCAAAATTCGGATTTAAACAAATACACCTCATGGTATTTGTCTTATCCGAATCAGATTTACTCAAATATTCTACCACCTCAAGCACTATCCGGTGACCGTCAAAAGTCTCGGTCTCAATAACATCGTATATAGCCGGGAATAATACATCCGCGGGAAACTCCACATCTACGATTGGCCCCTGGACTGAGACTATCTTGCCTTCCTGCATAAAGCTCCTCTTTCTTAAGATACAGCCCCGGTCTTGATCAAAGCCATACGGCTGACAAAGATTTCCCGGGTATTTTTATCACTTCGCTCGTGCATAGTGCGGAAATACTGTAAACGCATCTTCTTCTGCTGGTTCCTAAGTTCATTGGTACTTCTTTCCAGATGCATCACCCGCGCTGCCCATTCAGAAAGCTTACTTTCCCAATATATAAGATTAATTAACTGACCGATCCAAATCCTGACTAAATATTCCACCGTTGTTTTTAATGATGAGTCCAGGATTATCTTTTCATCGGTTCCGGACTCCCAGAACTTTGCCTTACTGTCACCCGGGACACCGGATTCCTGGGGGAATAAAAACCTGCAAGGGAACAACTGAAACTGTTCTATCTTCTGCACAGAAAAAGAAACAAAATGCGGATAGACTATAACCGTGCCGCTCAGCTTTTTACTAAAGAATTCCTTTATGATATGATCTCTTAATCTGATTACCCCGCTATAAGAAATATCATCGTCAATACCCGGAAAACTTGTGTACTTATAATCATCCTCGCTGATATATCTTGTTCCTTCTTTGCCCACAACCGTCAGTAAATCGCCACTCTGATATTGGCTTAAACCATAATTTACTACCGACATATTAAGCTCCCCGAGAAAACCGGAATCGGAAGTTATTAAGACAATATTTTTCGCAGAAGGCTCAGAGTTCAAGAACGGATGTTTGAAATCACCGACATCTACCTGGGCAAACAGGTCTCTTAAATAACCCTCAAACTCATCAAAACTCCTTCTTTTACCCTGAAGATGAAAATACTCAGTGGCAGCGACGCCCTTTAACACCTCAATGATGCTTTCCATTACCTTATTAAACGCCAAATCCTTGCGTAATACGACTAATGGAATCATTTTTACTCCTTAAAACTTAATTGTTTGCCGCGGCAAAAAATTCCTCAAACGCCTTATCCAAACCTCTTTCAATTCCTCCGGTAAGAAGCTTTTGGATAGTAAGTTCTTCGACTAATTCCGGATGTTCTCTGAGCAAATAAGCGAATATGTTCTGCTTAAAGTTTTCTCTTTGCGACTCCTCCAAGATCTCAGGCAGGTCTTTATTAAATGCGTAAAAAAGAACAATCATCTCCTCTACGCAAAGAGGCTTTGACTTATCCTGCATAAGCAAATCTTTCAGAGCCTGTCCCCGCTTAAGCCTAAGTTCGATATCAGCGGACAATTTGGTTCGAATGGTAGTAAGCGCGGCTAATTCTTTAGCCAGGGCAAATTCTCTTTTTAGTGAACGGCTTACCTTCTTTATCGCATCACACTGTACCTTGCTTCCGATACGCGAAACCGAAAGCCCTAAATCAATAGCCGGCTTAAAACCTTCATTAAAAAGAGAGGCGCTTAAATAAATCTGGCCGTCAGTTATAGAAACAAGGTTGGATTGGATGAGTCCGGTAATATCACCTTCCTGGGTTTCTACAATCGGCAGGAATGTCATTGAACCTGAGCCTTTTTCTTCATTCAACTTACCCGCCCTCTCCATCAGCTGTGAATGGGTGTAAAACATATCTCCGGGATAAGCCTCTCTACCCGGGCTTCTCTCTAAAAGCAGGGAGATCTCGCGATAAATCCAGGCATGCCGGCTTAAATTATCAAAGGCACAAAAGACATCCCGGCCATGATCCATAAAATACTCACCCAGGGCAGCAGCTGCATAAGGAACCAGATATTGCTCTGCGGGAGAAGCTGAAGCGGATGCCGTAACCACAATAGTCCATTCCATAGCTCCGCTTAGCCTTAACTGCTCCATGATTTTTAAAAACGAAGATTGACTACCGCCTATCCAGCAATATATGCAAATTACGTCTTTACCCTTCTGGTTGATGATTGCATCGATAACCAGGGTAGTCTTGCCAGTAACCCTGTCCCCAAGGATAAGCTCCCTTTGCCCTTTTCCTAAAGGTATACACGTGTCGATAATCTTGGTTCCAGTAAGAAAAGGTTCGAGAATAGGGGCTCTGTCCAACACCCCGGGAGCATTGCGAAATATCGGATAAGTATCCACACCCTCGATCTTACCTTTACCGTCTAGAGGCTGGCCAAAGGTATTGACCACCCGGCCAAGAAAGTTACTGCCTACAGGAACCTCAAAAACACCTTCCTCTCCGTAAACAGTATCGCCGATATGCACCTTATTCTCATCGCCAAGCACTAAGACCAAGACGTCCTTCTTGGTAAAACCAATAACCATCCCCATCAGACCAGGGGCAAGCTCAATCAATTGTCCGTTCACGCAAGAAGCAAGCCCGTCTATTTTTATGACACCGCCCTTGATCTCCCTGACTGTGCCGACATCCTTTATTTCTAATGGTTTTAAATTAATCTCCTGCATCAGCCCTTCCCTGTTTGCCCAATGCCTTCTCTGGCCCTATCCTTCATTATCGGAACTATCCTCTTGAACTTATTCCTAATACTACCGTCAATAACCACAAATCCGCTTAAGCGTATAATCAGACCCCCGACAATCTCCGGGTCAATCGTCTCTTCAATAATAATATTACGTTCTAGCTTATTAGATAAGGCTTGCTGCAATCTCTGCTTTTGCGCTTCCCCAAGCGAATAAGCGCAGACGATTTCCGCCTTATCTCCCTGAGCACGTATTTTTTCTTTATCCAAGCCGGAAACATCATCGATCAATTCATCGATTACTTGCTCATGCAACACCTTACGGATCCTCTCTGTAAAAATATATTTTACGATATCCGCTGCCAGATACACCGCCTTATCCTGCATATCCAAAAGCAAATCATTGTACTTTCTCTGGCTATCCCTCATCCCCTCGCTAACAATACGCTTAGCTTCTTCTTTAGATGTCTCAAGCAGGTTCCTCCTGGTCTTCTCACCTTCTTCCTTAGCTTGCTCTTTTATATTCTCAGCCTCAAGCTTACCCTGCTGGATCTCAACCTCTGCCTGTTTCCTTGCCCGCTCAAACTCTTCCTTGAGCACTTTTTCTTTTTCCAGGTTTTGCTGATTCAATCTTTGCAGGCGGTCTAAAGCGCGGCTAATGTGGCTGTAAAGCAGCCAACGGAGGAATAAAACAATCAAAGTAAAAGTAGCGATCTGTATAAGGATTATCTGCCATACCAGCATATGAACTCCTCTTTAAATGAGCACTTGACTTATGGAACAAAGTGAACATAAGTCAATGTGCGAATTTGAGCACCTTATGCTCTTATTTAGCGAAATCCCGAGCTTGCGAAGAAGATTTCAAAGAAATCTTCGAGCGTATAAGCGAGGGAACACTGAATACAAATTTAAGAATTTATTTACTGCCCAAACAAGTTATATACCACCAAAAGCCCGATTACAGCTATAGCTTCGGCAAAAATAAAAGCCAAAACCATGGAAATTAATATTTTAGGAGCTGCCGACGGGTTTCTTCCGATTGCCTTAACCCCGGAAAAACCCACTGCTGCAATAACAGCTGAGGGCCCTAAGGTGCTGATCAACATAATCAGGATAATAGTTAGATTTTTCATATGTCTATCTTCTCATCATAAGTACACAGCCTGTTTTTACCTGTTTTCTTAGCCCGGTAAAGAGCCTTATCAGCGCGCACAACAAGATCGCTTTTAATTTGAGCGTTCATCGGAAAACTAGCTAAACCTACGCTCATAGTCACAGGCATCCTGCTTCTTACTATTGCCAAAAGCCTATCACCCGCTTTTTGGGCACTCAACTGATCTGTCTGAGATAAAATTACAGCGAACTCTTCTCCTCCGTATCGGAAAACCATGTCATTATCCCGGGTGGAGCTGACTAATAACTGCGCGAAGTTATGCAATACCTTGTCCCCTTCTACATGACCTTTTGTATCATTGTATTTTTTGAAATCATCGATATCAATGATGAATATTGAAAATGCCTGGGGGGAACGGTTTAAATGCGAGATATTCCAATCCAGCATTTCATGGAAATGCCGATGGTTATAAACACCGGTCAAGCCATCCATTGTCGCAATATCCTGATAATACTTCCTCTGGCCTGCCTGGATCAAAAGAAATGTATTTTCGATGGCCCGCCTTAAAACTAAATTCAGTTCTTCGGTATTTAACGGCTTCATCAGATACGCATAAAGCCCTTCCTTCATTGCCTCTACGCCTAAATTAACAAAGGCATAGACAGTCAGGCCGATAATATTAATTCGTTGGTCTATTTTCTTAAGCCGGCGGACTAATTCTATCCCGTTCATATCACCGATCTGCATCTCAGTTATAATAGCGACAAAATAACCCTCTTTAGCCAGGTTGATCGCTTCCTGCCCGGTAGTTACCCGGTGCAGCTTATATTCAGGGTTAACCGTCAGCCCATCGCTGATAACTTTAAATGTTCTATCATCGTCCTCAACAATTAAGACATTAAATTCACGGGCTTTTACCTCATTCCTCATTAATTCAATCCTCCAACTTTAATTTTCAGTTAAGTCCATAACCCAGTTTCTTTCCAGTTCATCCAGATTCTTTAATCTATAGACACCTCTGAGAGACTGTTTCCAATCAGGCTCATCACGCAGAGAACGACAGAAATCAACAAATTTACCCCTGCCATATCTCCTCAGGAGAAAATCCACCAGGCTGGCAGATTCATTATAAAAAATAAAAGGTATAATAACCCCGGAATCCTGAATCTTGGATAAATCATCCAAATGCGTGTATAATTTCAAGTTCACCAGGCATTTAGCGGTGGCCAAACGCTCATTGCTCTCATACTCCTGCATGCAAGCCACCCCCTCATCAAGCCAGAGAGGTAACACCTTGCTGTAGCCGACAAATTCCCTGAAGATGATATGCCCGATCTCATGAGGAAGAATCGTATCAAAAAACATTTCCTGCCAGATATAAGTACTGATCTCTTTTGTTACTACCTGGACATGCCCTCTTGACCAGCCGATAACTCCGGTAGTTTTCAGATAGGTATCGGCGTCGGGATAGAGGAAAATCTTACAGCGGTTATCCCAGATCCAGAAATCAAACCTCACAAAACCCAGGTACTCGGTAATATTCTTGTAAGAGCGTTCTGCCTCCCGCACCAGGCGGTTGATATATTCAGCAGGAGCATCCTGAAAATAAATAAGGAAATGTTTGCTTTTTTCTACATTATTCCAGGAAACATCTGCGCCAGGAGCCTCTAAAGGATACAATAAGAATAAACTCAATAACACCCAGCTAACCCAGGATTTCATCATAAAATTTTACCACATTAGAAATTTTAAATCAAGAACAGAAGATATTTTATTTTGACGCAATCCTGCCGAATTTATGGGTCTAGACAAAATACATTAAATAGGGGCTGCCCCTCTGTCCGGAACACCCCCTAAGAAACTAAAACACTTACTTGCCTTTACTCAGGCAATCAAACTTCTCTCCTATTGACCTATCGGCTCATCAGTCTTATCCGCCTTCTTCTCAAGCAAAGCCGCCTTGGCCTGTTTATGCCAGATGATAAAAAGTCCGAACGAAAGTACACCCAAGAAAATGACTACCAGCAAAATTATCCACCAGCTGGTTTTAACAAAGACCTTATTGAACGCCAAACCAACAGCTGGCTTAGCCTGAAGAAGCATAGCCTCAACTTTAGCCAAGTCTTCTTTGATGGTATTTAATATCTTCATATTCGCCCTGTAAGCTGCGATATGAACATCAGGCAAGGCATCGATAGCTTTTTTCTGCGCATCCAGGATCTGAGCTACCCTTGTTTGAATAGTATCTTTTATAACCATAGCCCTATTATAGAAAGTGCTCCCCTTAAGATCCTGAAGCATCTCATTTATTCTTTCTATATTCGCGTTTAGTTCGCTTTCAGGGATTACCCACACATCTTTAAGTTCTATCTGACGCTTAGCCATTTCACCAGGGCCAAGGGTAAATTCTTTATATACGTAATAAAGATTTTCCTGGACATCATAACTTACAGAAAGATCGCCTAAATCCACTATGTCCTCAGGCTTGCTCTCCACAGGCAGATAAGCTTTAAGCATGGCAGTCTGACTCTTGGTGGTGGAAGGATTAACCACAACTGCGTTCATTAAAATACTTCCCGGCTCAAGCCACGATTTAGTTATCGGCTTATCATTTGTCCTGGTGATTATGTCATTGGTAAGCTCGGCTGTAGCCTTGATCTCCAAAGTCTTCTTCTTAAGATAATCCACATCTTCCCGACCCTTCTCAGACACATCGATCATCTTGTCTATCTTGACGTTTTGCTGCTTAGCTATCTCTCTCATCTTTTCGGAAGCAACAGAAAGCTGGTCAAAAACAGTCTTCTGGATGTCATTGGTCAATGCGGAAATCTGAGTACTCATCGAACCCAGGTCAGTCATTGTACCGACGATCTTCTCGATGCTTGAGCTGACCACGCCTATACTCGTAGACAAACTCTTCATATCATCGGTATCGATATTGGACAACTGGGACATCGAGACAACTGCAGCACTATTGATATCTTCCAAATCCGCGTTTACGATTTCTATGGTTATGCCATCAATAGTCCCCAAGGTCGGCTCAGAACAAACAATTGAATATGAACCTTCTCCCCAGCCACTCAAGAAATTGACCTCATATTCATAAACACCCGTATCTCCAACCTCTGTCATTACGCCTTTAGTTATACGCTGAATATTTTTAGGATCATATACATCTATTTCCGGAGCTAACTTGGAATCAGTCTGATAGCGAATCTTTAATTTATTCCCTGATTTAATAAAAGCCTCTCCGTTTAATATACGGCTGGAGGATTCTTTCCCGACTTTTTCTCTTATCGCCGCTGAAGCGCTACCGATCGCAGCCTTATTTTCCTCACCGATAACCGTAACCGTGCCCTCTATCGATGCCTGAGCTGTACTGACAGCCTGAGCCACCTTAGTTTGCGTCTCGGTTGCTGTCTCTTCTATTTTTTCTTTTATCTCCTGAGAGCTTTCGGCAATTGCCGATGTGATAGCAACGACTCCGGCACTTACCGATTCGGCAATATCGTCGATCTGTGAAGCTGAACTTATCTCAAATGTCTTACCGCCGTAATGGAATGCTCCTTCGAACTGGATCCTAAAACGGGCAAAATAAGACTTATTTCTTTGCAAGCCGGGATTAACCCATTTTGTCCAGAAGACACCGCTGGCATCTGCTTGCGCAGCCGTGTATTCAAAAGTCTTAATCTCGTTATCCTCATCATCATAAATAATTACCAGTGCCCCCTGCAACCCGGCTATCTCAGTCAATAACTTTTCCTCTTCCTGCAGCCAACACTGTATACTTAAGGTATCTGCCGAAGCATCATATGTCACAGAAGAATACACAGTCCTTGTTTTCGTCACCAGCATAGTAGCCAAGGTTACGGTAAATTCTTTACCGTCGGCATCTGCTGTCCACGGCGAAGGCTGGACAGTAGCATCCAGATAAGCGTCTCTTGACCAGGTAGTCTGATAAAGATGGCCGGGGTAATAATAGAGCACTATATCATCGGCATCAATACCAGCGTTCCGGATGGAAGCAGAACAGCTCAAACCTGTCCTATCTTCCCATACCGCGTTATCATTGCTAACATCAAGGGTATTTACGCTTAAGCCGTCCAAATCACCTACCAAGCCATCGGCATCGATAACATTCCAAGTAACCTTATAATAACTTATCGTAAGCTGCCTGCTGGCATAAACTGCTGCATCGGTAGCGTCTTCTATCTTGAAATAGATGTTCGGATTAGGCGAACGGTCGATGAGTACCGCGTCGGGTATTATCCAGACATAGAATCCGTTATTAGTAGTGTTAGAAGCCAGGGTAGTCCAGGTTGAGCCGCCATTCTTCGAATAATAAAGATTTACTTTATTAATCGTACCGTTAGTGCTCCATTCGATCATCTGTTCCTTGCCCACAAAAAGCTTGGTTGCGGCAGCTGGGCTGGTAACCGAGAATGACCCCATGATCTTGAAGGCGCTGGAGACAGTAGAAATAAAGGAATACCTGTTATTCGTGATCCTGAATTTGACATCGCTGGAATGCCTGTCGGGTACCGTCCAGTTTTCATATGAACCATCATTCTGCGTAGATGTGGCAATAGTAACCCAGGTAGGATTATCCCCGACGCCATACTCTAAACGTACAGTATTACCCGATTCGCTGCTGCAAGCAGAATAAGCACCAACACCCTGCCAGGTTATAGTATAAGAACTTCCCGTGATCAAGGGAACCGCCGGGACATCGATATCAAATCCTGGCAGAGACAATTCAAACTGCTCCGATACAGCAGTAACCTTCTGAGCAAAGGTAGACTCAGAATTTAAATCCGTAATCTTTATCCAGCCGCTTGGCGAAACATAATCTATGAAATCCTCGGTTACATCCCAGCTATAAGAAGTCATCGGACCATTAGTATCCTCCAATATGACCTTGGAAGTAGATTCATCTTTGAAATATTCTATCTTTAAATGCTCGCTGACATTACCAACGGTATTCCAAGTGATTATCCGAGAGCTATCATAGATTGCCCACAAATCTGTAGCTACAGGAGACGTTATCGTAATAGATGGCAGCTTGATCGAGAAATTAGCCAGGGAAGTTCCGTTTCCGCTATTTGACAGACCCTCTACCTTGATACGGCATTGGGCGGAAATAGTATTCGGAACCACCCATTTATAGCTGAATAAATTATCCGCAACAGTTATATAATTAGCATACACCGTGGAATCGCCGGAAGAATTCTGGAAAATAACATAAGGGTAGGTTGCGCCACCGTCAACAGAATAACTTATCTTGATATCTTTACCCAAAGAACCTGTTTCCGACCAGATGATATCATGCTCGGTACCGGATATCCACTCTTCTCCTCCTGCTGGCTGGACAATAGTCGCCAGAGGGGCAGTTATGGAGAATTTACCGCTGACCAGACTTAAAGGAGTATAACTTCCGCTAACTAGACGCATTATCCCCATATCTTCGATCTTTATCTTCACATTGCTGCTGTAATTAACTGGCACAACCCATGATAATGTATAATTGGTAACTGTACCTGTAGTTACGGCTGAAATCTTTTCATCAAAAGAATCGGTGGTATAGTTAAAAATTGTATTAGCGTAGGTTGAGCCGCCGTCGGTTGAGTATTTGATCACCAGGTCCTTGGTAAGCCCTTCCCCAACTCCGCTCCATTTTATCTCCTTGGTGAATGAGGCAACCCAGTTGTCGTTGGCAGCCGGAGAGACAAACTGGAGAGAAGGAACAGCCACGATATTGAAAGCTCCGGACTCAGCAGTAACATCCCCGTTTATCTGACGAAGACGAATCTTTACATTATTTAACGTAGTCGATGGGCAGGTAAAATCCTTGCTTCCGGTATTGGAAGTAGAGTTGGTGATCAAGGTTTCGCTGATACCATCCGCAGTATAGGTTATCCTTAAAGAAGATGAACTGAGCGCCTGTCCCTCGGAATTCCATTTTATCGTATATCTGGCTCCGGCAACCCATCTGCCGCCTTCTACTGGAGCGGTTATCTCCAGCTTACCGCTGGCATTAACGCTAAATACAGAAGAAGTATCAACGATTTTGTTGTTATCCAGGTTAGTTATCGTTATTACTGCCGTGTCCGTAGGTTCAAGGTCTATGCCTACCAACCAGGAATAACTGTACAGCCATTTACCCTCGGAAAGCGTTCTTTCTATTGTCCCGCTATAGATATCTACGGTAACCGCATTGGTTGAATCAACATACTGAATGCTGAAATTAGTACCCGACTCACCCTGCCCTTCCCAAGTGATATTATTAGTTTCATTCCTTACCCAAGTAGACCCTTCTGCCGGGCTGGTGATTTCTATATAAGCAGTAGCTATCTCGAAGGCCTCGGTAGTGCCGGTAATTATATTATTATCTATATTAGTAACCCTGACCTGCACGCCGGTATCGGGCAAGTTAGCTGCTTCAGGTATGGCCCAACTATAGGACCACTTATCCTCATACCAATGGTCTCCGGCACTCTTGATAACCAGCGCTGAACCAGTAACCCCTTCTTCATAAATAGTTGTCCAGATATTCTTGGCAAAATATTCAATCTTAAAATTATTGCTCGTCGCCCCTTGCGTAGACCATTCTATCGTACTGCTGCTTCCAATAGCCCATTTCGCGGATGAAGACGCCGGAGAAATATAGCCTATGAACCCGGCAACCGGCCTTATGCTGAATCTTCCGGAAGTTGTCGTAACATCCGTATATGAATTATCGATACAAGTCACCCGCAGATAAGCATTCTCTGAAAGCATACTCACATCCACGGATAACGTAAAATACAGGTTACTATTTGCATCAACACTTGCCAGGCCTTCATGTACGGTTATCGGCGAAGTGAAATTAGTATCCGAGGCAAACTGCACTGACCAATGGCTGCTGGTCCGGGAGATATCACCTCCGGTCACCTGCCATTTAATGATCTTGCTGTCTCCGACAGAATAAATATCTCCGGCAGCAGGAGTGATAAACTCTATCCTAGCCGGCAATATAGCAATACCCGAACCTTCACCCTTATCTACGGTATTCCCACCAACATCCTTAATTGTAACCTTGAAGTTATCAGTTGTCTGAGAATAACCCGGATTGACTATACCGGCTATATTCAAACTTACATTGGAAGAAGCTGCTGCTTCTGCCTCTAAGGATATGCTCAAAGTACTTCCTGAAACAGTTAAACTCCCGGATGGGCTGCTCAATTCGGCACCGGCTAAATTATAATTACTATCGAAAACAATTTCGATCTTACTCGTGACCGCGATAGCATGAACCGCGGCAAAATTAACAGTATATGTCGTGGTGGCGCCGGCGTAATTATCCAAACAGGCCACAGAACTGATGACCAAGGATCCGGAATTAACTACCAGGCCCGGAATAGTACCGGTGTCGATACCTTCTTCTCCGGTGTACATGGTAGTAATCACAAAATTCTGGGTAGTCTGCTCATAAGAGGGATTGGTAATACCTCCGACTTCCACGCTTATTGCCCCGGAAGCCGCAGAATTTAGTTTAAATAAAAGATATCCGGCCTGGCTTCCAGCCTCCGTAAGCAAAGTCAGGCTGGCTCCGCTGGAACTCTTGATATAAGGCGACACCACGCTATAATCACTATCTAAGTTAATTTTAATGAAACCATCAAGCGGAATCACATGCGGGGCATTAAAACTAAAGGTCAATTTTGTATCTGCGTTAAGCACGCTGGCTGAACTTGAATTTACGCTTAAAGAGGTAAGGGCGCCTGTAGTTATATCCTTGCCCAATGTCTTGCCTGAATCCAGGGCGTATCCCGCCGAATCAAATGTCTTGATCAAAAACTCATCTGTTTTTTGCACATATCCTGGGTTAGTAAAAGTGCCCAAGGTCAAACTGACTGCCTGATTAGCCGCAACCGCAGTACCTAAAGTTACAGTAACCACGTTCGCATTTACCGCAGCTGTAGCTCCCGCATTACCCGATACAGCGCCATTTAAAGCAAAACCATAATCTGCGTCAAAAGTAACTTTAACCTGGCCTCCTACTCCTATAGGATTAACAGTAGTAAAGGCTACAGTGTAATTTACCTGATTTCCAACTACATAGTTATTTCCGGCAGAAACCACAGAAACACCTGAAAGCTGGCCGGCAGTAATCTCCACACCGTTGGCTAAGCCAGAATCAATACCGCTTTGATTGGCTGCTTGGGTATTAATCATAAAACTATCCGTGGTCTGACTGTATGGCGGGTTAATAATACCGGCTATCGATATCGTTAAAGGAGTACCTGCGGGTTTAGCGCTATTTGCCTGTAATGTAAAATACACATCGCTCGTATTTTTCTCAAAAGAATAGCCTGATACCAGATAAAGATATGCCCCGCTTATATCATAGTCATTATCCAAGTCTATTTTAATATACCCGTTGGCAGGAATTGGATGCGCAGGAGTAAAAACAAAGGTATAGATTGATTGGGCATTAACCTGCAAATCGTTTGAACTGACGTTTACATTGCCCAATACGCCAGGTTCAAGCGTCACCCCGGATGCATTGCCAGTATCGATTAAACCGTCTTCAGGATTCTTGGTCTTAATAACAAAGGCATCCGAAGTCTGGACATATGCCGGATTAACTATATTGGATACAGCCAGAGACACGTTACCTGCAGCAAAGATCTGCTCGCCTAAGGTAATTATCAGGTCATGACCGCTGACCGATACGGTCGAACCGGAATTACCGGAAACACTGGTAGAAGTAACCGCTGTCAGGTCATAATCAGCATCAAAGGTTATAGCTACCTTACCCCCTACTGCAACAGCATGGTCTGCTGTAAAATTAAAAGTATAGACAGCTGATTCAGCAATCTTAGAATTAGTCGTAGATACCGTAAGTCCGGTTAAAGAGCCGGTCGTAGTAGTAATACCTCCGATAGTTCCGGTATCAATATTTTGCTGCGTAGCTAATTGCGTAGCGATTGTGAAATTATCGGTTGTCTGCACATAAGAAGGGTTCCTTATTCCACTTAGCTGTATGGAACAGGCTCCACTGCGTTCCTGAGTAGTCCTGATCAACAGATATCCTGCCCCTTTAGAAGATATCAGATATCCGGAGCTTAAATTGACTACATTATCCAAAGAGTAATCCGTATCAAAACCTATCCTGATGTAGCCGTTAGCAGGGATTGCATGGACACAGGTAAAATTAAAAGTATAGGTAGCGCTCTCGCTTGTACCCATTACCTCGTAAGAATCAGCAGAAACAGAAAGACTGCCTAATGCGCCAGCCTGGATAACCTTGCTGGCTATGGTCCCCTCGTCCAAAGAGGTACCGGTAGAATCCTTAGTAACCAAAGAAAATGCATCGGTAGTCTGGGCTCCCGGATTCTTGATATTCGGGATGATAAAAGAACAGGCTTCCCCTGCTTCCAGCTGGGTATTCAAAGTAATAATCAGGACACTGCCAGAAACCGCTATGCTGGCATCAAAACCAGTAACACTATTTACTCCGGTAAGCACATAATCAGAATCAAAGGTAATTTCAACCCTACCGCCATCATCTATTGTATTTACCGGCACAAAATTCAAGGTATAAGTAGCTGTCTCCGTAGCAATCAAGCTGCTTGAAGAAATGGATGCTGACTGCATCGGAGCAGGCGTGATATGCATGCTTGAACTAATACCTGTATCTATATTAGCGCTGGAAGCAGTCTTGGTAGTCAAAGTAAATGTAACGTCCATTGAACGCCCGGGGTTATCAATATTACCCAACCTTACAGAATAAGATGTCCCAGCGGTCAATGCGGACAGGGCCTTAACTGTAATATAGTTAGCAGCTTTATCAGATATTTCAAATAGCGCTGTAGGGCTCATCACATAAGATATGCCTGCATTATACTGAGAGTTCAGGTCAATCCTCAAATAACCATTAGCCTCTACGCTGTGGGCAGGAGTAAAAGTAAAGGTATAATCTGTCCTGGCACCTGCTATCGCACTACCTGAAGCTATATTAATACCGGTTAATGTACCGGCAGTAGTTGTTATGCCGCCGGACAATCCTTCATCTATAGCTGCTCCTGAAACAGTTCTAGTCTGGAATACAAAAGAGGACGTAGTCTGCACATATCTGGGGTTCGTAATATTAGAGATACTTAAAGAAACAGTCGCAGAAGCTGATACACCTGTAGAAAGAACGATATTCAGCTTCTTGCCTTCTTTTGACTCAATCGCTGGAGTACCGCTGCCTGAAATATCCTGAGAACCTATAGAAACCAGGCTCAAATCGTAATCATCATCAAATGTAATTACTACCTTGCCGCCAGCTTCTACGGCATGAGTAGTCTTGAAACTAAAACTATAAGAACTTACTGCGCTGATTAACGGATTAACCGCACTTGCAGACAACTGGGTCAGGGAACCAGGAGTAATATTTACGCTCAGTGTAGTTCCTGTATCTATTATTTTATTATCACTAAGCTGGGTGGTAATAACAAAGGGGTCAGTAGCCTGAACATAAGACGGATTTACTATATTACCTAACTGCAGGGTGTTTGCCCCGATAAGCTGCGCGCTCCTTCTTAAGAGGATAAAGTTGCTTTGTTTATCGGTTATTACATAAGCCTCGCTTAAGACATTGGCGTTGGCGAATGAATAATCGCTATCAAAAGATATCTTCACATATCCGTTCACCGGCACAGTATGAGCTACTGTAAAACCAAAACTATAAGTTGAAGTGGCGCCTATCTCGGTTGAACCGGCAGTCACTGATAAACCGGTCAAGGAACCTGCGGTTATAGCAACACCTGTTGCAGTACCCTGATCAAGTTCATTATTGTTTAAGTTTCTCGTAAGAATAGCAAAATTATCTACTGTCTGCACACCCGGGTTCTTGATATTTGCAAAAACCACTGAAACCCCTGCTTGCGTACTGATTGCGGTAGTAGTAGTCAAAATCAATTTACTGCCGCTTACAGCCAATGTCGCTCCCAATGCAGTTGAGCCACCGATCAGACCAGAAGCATATGTGGCCTGCGTAAGGTCATATTCAGAATCAAAGGTAAATTCGATCTTACCTCCGGCCTCTATTGAGTTGACGGTAGTAAAAACAAAGGTGTATGAGGTCGAGTCTAAAGCAATCTTGCTTACAGCGTTTACCGAAACAGCCGTCATCGGAGCTGCCTGTGTACTGATAGCCGGAGAAACAGCCGTATCTATATTATTCTGGGTAGAATTCTGAGTACTAATAGTAAAGGTAACCTGTTTTACGGAACCCGGGTTGACTATACTGCCGATGGTAACACTTTGGGCCGTAGCAGCCGGCAAAGTTTCTAATGCACTAAGGGTTATTCTATTGGCTGACCTGGAAGATAAGCTGAATGTGCTCAAAGGGCTAACCACATAACCTGATGCCGCATTATAAGCAGAATCAAAATCTATTACAACATAACCTCCGGAATTAACGGCATGAGCAGGAGTAAAGTTAAAGGTATAAACTGAAGTATAACCTGCCACAAGGGAATCAGCGGTTACAGATATCGCGGTCAACGCCCCGGCAGTTATAACCACACCGCTGGCTGCGCCCTGATCGATCGTCCTGTCCTGATCATCCCTTGTTACTATAGTAAAATTATTTGTGGTTTGCGCAAAAGACGGATTCTTGATATTAGATATAACTATACTCTCTTCTGTTCCGCCGACCAACTCATAGCCTAATGTTATAATTAAGGTCTTGGAGCTAACTGATACTGTGGCATTACCTCCGCTGCAGGCAACATTACCTGAAACTACATTAGTGAGAGTATAATCATTATCAAAGGTTATCCTGATCCTGCCTCCTATAGGTATATCATGCTGAGGAGTAACAATAAAGGTGTAGTCACCCTGGCTGCTGACCTCAGTCAAAGCAGCGCTCGCAGATGCGCTGGTTAAAGCAGCAGGCGTAGTCGTGATACCGCTGCAAGTACCCATATCAACGGTATCCCCTGTGGATGTCTGCGTGATTACGGTAAAGGCTGAACTCGTTGCCACATAAGGAGGATTGACTATGTTCCTCAACACTATACTGATAGAACCACTCCTTATCTCAGAAGTCTGCAACTTCAGGTAATTGCTGCCCCGGGTTACCAATGCATATCCCGATGTCAAGACTACAGAAGTAGATAAATCATAAGCTGGATCAAACTCTATCTGCACATACCCATCTGCGGGTAAACTATGTTCAGTGGTAAAGTTAAACGTGTAATCCGTGCTTTTGGCTGCCTCGGTAGAAACCGGCGTAGCTGAAACCGACGATAACGAACCAGCGGTAATGTTTATGCCAGGAATGGTCCCGCTATCCAACAAGCCTCCGGAAACATTCTTAGTATCTATTGCAAAAGCGGAAGTTGTCTGCACATAAGCCGGATTCTTGATATTGCTGATTGTCAACGCAACTTGAGCCCCGGCGGAAACTGCTGTTCCCGTAGTAACGATTAGTTTATTTCCGCTTACCGCGACCGTGGAATTGGCGATCCCGGAGACATTATAAGCGGTTACGGAAGTCAGGATATAATCCGAATCAAAGGTTATTTCAACCTTGCCTCCGGCGGCAACTGCATGGATCGTAGTAAAGTTAAAGGTATAACTCGTAGTAGTACCTGCCTGCGTGGAAGTCTGGCTAACTGAACCTGCGGAAAGGACACCTGCTGTAGTAGTAATACCGGAGGCATTACCCACGTCTATATTCTTTTGGTTGGCATCCTGTGTAGTAATTGAAAAAGCGTCTGTAGTCTGGACATATGACGGGTTCTTAACATTCAGGATCTGCAGGCTTTGAGCAGTGGACTTCTCAGCTAAAGCTTTAAGCAAGATATAACCGCTCTCCAAAGAGACAATAGAATAGCTGCCAGTTCCGCTATAAGCACCGGTTAAATCAAAATCAGAATCAAAGGTTATCTTGACATAACCGTTTAAGGGTATGGTATGCTCCGGAGTAAACTGGAATAAATAACT
Source organism: Candidatus Omnitrophota bacterium (assembly GCA_028712505.1). Lineage (GTDB taxonomy): Bacteria > Omnitrophota > Gorgyraeia > Gygaellales > Profunditerraquicolaceae > UBA6249. The sequence goes on along the minus strand of JAQTQC010000005.1, from coordinate 18,143 downwards.
AGTTATGGTATCCAAAGTAGTATTTGCCGGAGTTGCCGAGAGATTGGTCAACTGGCCTTCAGTTATGGAAATACCAGCTATATCTCCGGAATCCAATTTATACCCCGAGGCATCCTTAGTCACTACTGAGAATACGCCGGTTGTCTGCACATATGACGGATTCTGCACATCCGAGATTACCAAAGTAAGCACATTCCCCTGAGAAGCCATCTCGCCCAGGGTAACGCTCAAGATATTACCGCTTACAGAGGCAGTAGAACTATTACCTAACACATCTCCGGAACCGATATTTGACAAGTTATAATCACTATCGAAGGTGATCAAGACCTTGCCGCCTATCGGGATAGTATGTATCGGAGTAATCTTGACGGTATAAGAAGTAAGCGCCGAGACTTCGGCTGAAACCGTTGAAATAGATGAAACTGTTATCGGGCTAGGAGTCATAGTGATGCCGGTAAGAGTAGCAGTATCTATAGTATCCTGATTCGATGTCATAGTTGTAATGTAGAAATTACCTGTCGGCTCCTTAACAGAAGCAGGATTCTTGACATTGAGCAATACTATACTGCGCGCACCAGACAGATTACCTCCGCTGGTATTAGTTAAAAGCACGTATCCCGGTCCGGTGCTGGCGGCATAACCTGCTGTCTGCACAGAAACATAGTCTAAGACATAATCCGAATCAAAAGTAACCCTGATATATCCACCGGTAGGAATTATATGGTCAGGTGTAAAGGCAAATGTATAATTTGTAGTAACAGCCGGCTGAGTTGAACCGGCAGTCACGGAAGTAGCGCTCATTCCGCCTCCGGTAATTACCTTACCGGAGATCGTACCAGTATCTACTCTTGTCGCGCTGGAATCCTTAGTAACTATCGCATAGCTGTCTGTAGATTGGACTCCCGGGTTACGGATTTCAGATATAGTCAGAGTTACGCTTTCCTGCTTGGCTATCGCTGTGCCCAAGGTGATAGTAACCACCCGTCCAGATACTGAAAGTGTAGAATTATCATTCCCGTAAGTAAATACCGCTGCCGACACATCATAATCCGCATCAAAAGTTATCTCGACCTTACCGCCCACATCCAAGGCATTGGCAGTAGTAAAATTAAATGTATAAGACGCTAAATCATAAGTTGTATAGGTGCTGGCTGTGGCGGAGCTCGAAGTCAATACACCTGCGGTTATATTTATAGCCGCTGATTGAGCAGTATCGATATTGGCACTATTAGAGGTAAGCGTGGTTACTGTAAATTTAATGCCTGTTTTCTCACGGCCCGGGTTAACTATACCGCCGATGCTTATGCTCTGGGAGCTAGAAGCTAATGCATCAGCAAGCACATTCAGTACAATAATATTATTTGTTTTAGTAGAAATACTGTACTTAGCTGAAGGGCTGATCAGATATGCACCGGTAATATTGTATTCAGAATTAAACTCAATCTTTACATAGCCTCCTGTTACAACATCATTGGCAGGCATGAAATTAAAGGTATACTGTGTCTCGGCTCCTGCAGCATAGTTAACGGCAGCTCCGGATACGCTGGTTAAGGTGCCAGCGGTTGTAGTCACTCCGCCAGCTGTACCCTGGTCAATCAAGGCATTAGAGCTGTTTCTGCTCTCTAAAGCAAAATTGTTTGTAGTCTGGACGTAAGACGGATTTCTGATATTGGAAATAACCAGTGAAGCAGAGGTTTTTGCGGCAATAGCCTGGCCTAAAGTCACAGTGAGCACATTGCCGGAAACTGCAACAACTGAATCAGCAACACCTGAGACATTGCCTTCCTGGACAGAAGTTAAATTATAGTCGGAATCAAAAGTTATAAGAACCTTACCGCCGGAGGGTATAGCATGGTCTGTAGTAAAGTTAAAGGTATAACTTGTAAGAGTACTTACTCCCAAGGATGCCGGCACGGCTGTTACAGCAGACAAGGCACCTGCGGTTGTAGTGATCGCTCCTGCCGTACCTGTATCAATAACCTGGTTATTGGACAGCTGCGTCTGAATGGCAAAACCGGCTAAAGTGTTGGACACATAAGAAGGATTAATTATGCTATTTAATTGGATGGAAATCGCACCAGAACGTTCGGAACCCGTCCGGAGCAAAAGATAATTACTTCCGGTTCCAGTCAAGGCATACCCGCTGGTCGCTACCGTCGCATTGGTCAGAGTATAGTTATCATCAAACTGCACCCTTACATAACCATTTATCGGTATATTATGCGCCAACGTAAAATTAATTGTATAATTTGCGCTTTCAGCCACCTCATAAGTAGTGGCGTCAGCAGATAAAACTGTCAAAACGCCAGCGGTAATTGTTTTACCTGCAACACTACCTTGATCCAGTTGATAACCTCCGGAATTCTTAGTTACAATAGCATAAGCATCTGTTGTCTGCGCGCCAGGATTCTTGATATTATCGATGGCTAAGACAACTTCGCTTGCAGAAGAAACCGCTGTGCCCAAAGTCACAATAAGCTTGCTGCCGCTTACTGCAACAGTTGAGCCGGAATTTCCGGAGACATTACCCGAGCCTACCCCGGTCAACACATAATCGGAATCAAAAGTTATCTCAACCTTACCTCCAACGTCAATAGCGTTGACAGTAGTGAAACTAAATGTATGTCTACTGATATCCAGAGCTGTAGTACTGCCCATTATTAAAGATGTCCCGACCAAAGGAGCCGGAGTGATTACTACCGGACCATAATCAGACGTATCTATTTTTTCTCCCGTTGAGATATTAGTAGTCAACCGGAAAGTTACATTCTTGGCGTAAACAGGATTGACTATACCTGAAAGCTGCAAAGAAAGCGGGCTTCCTGCATCTACGTTCTGAGTAAAAGTCAGGTTGACATAATTCTTATTAGCCCCTCCCTGCGGGATAACAAAGGTAGAGCCGCCTGCTGAAACAATAGCGCTGGAAGCATTATACGCGCTATCAGTAACATCAAAATCTACCCTTAGATATCCGCCGGCGGCAACCGCATTGGTCGGCGCAAAATTAAAGGTATATTGAGCATTAGTACTACCGGCAACATAAGTAGAAGCTGTGATTGAAGAAATCGTGACAATACCGGTAACAGTAGTCACTCCGCCAGCTGTACCCTGGTCAATCAAGGCATTAGAGCTGTTTCTGCTCTCTAAAGCAAAATTGTTTGTAGTCTGGACGTAAGACGGATTTCTGATATTGGAAATAACCAGTGAAGCAGAGGTTTTTGCGGCAATAGCCTGGCCTAAAGTCACAGTGAGCACATTGCCGGAAACTGCAACAACTGAATCAGCAACACCTGAGACATTGCCTTCCTGGACAGAAGTTAAATTATAGTCGGAATCAAAAGTTATAAGAACCTTACCGCCGGAGGGTATAGCATGGTCTGTAGTAAAGTTAAAGGTATAACTTGTAAGAGTACTTACTCCCAAGGATGCCGGCACGGCTGTTACAGCAGACAAGGCACCTGCGGTTGTAGTGATCGCTCCTGCCGTACCTGTATCAATAACCTGGTTATTGGACAGCTGCGTCTGAATGGCAAAACCGGCTAAAGTGTTGGACACATAAGAAGGATTAATTATGCTATTTAATTGGATGGAAATCGCACCAGAGAGCGCCGAACCGGTCCTCTTCAACAAAACATAATTAGTACCTTTAGTCAAAGAATAACCGCTGGTAACTACCGTCGCATTGGTCAGGACATAGTTATTGTCAAATTGAACCCTTACATAACCATTGGTAGGTACGCTATGGCCAAGCGTAAGATTGAATGTATAACTTGTGCTTTCGTCGATTTCAGTAGTCCCTGGAGTTGCTGAAAGTCCGGATAGTGAACCAGCGGTGATAGCCGTTCCGGCAACCCCACCGTAATCCAGGTAATTGCCACTGGAATTTCTGGTTACGAGATTAAAACTACCGGTTGTCTGCACGCCGGGGTTCTTGATATTGGAAACTACCAATGAAACCTGCTCTCCTGAAGCAACCGCAGTACCCAAATTAATAATCAGTTTAGAACCGCTTACGGATACGCTTGAACCGCTATTTCCTGTGACATTACCTGGTTGAACAGCGCTTAAATCATAATCTGCATCAAACTCAACTTCTACCTCTCCATTTTGATCAATCGGGTTAACAGTTGTAAAAGCGATCGTATAGGAAGTAACATCCTGGGCGACATAAGAAGCGCCGCTTATAGATAAAACAGCCAATGGAGCAGGTGTTATGCTTAATGATGGCGTATCGCTTTCATCGATTATTCCGGAAGACGCATTAGCACTCTTAAGCGTACAAATCACATCCTTGACAAATTGCGGGTTGACTACGCCGCCTAGGCTGATAGTCTGGGCCTCCCCTTTAGCTATCGCCGCCGTGACATTCAAAACTACCTGAGTAGAAGTTAAACTGGCAACAGCATATTCGCCTGAACCGGTTGAGCCAGTGAGATAAGCCCCGGATACATCATAACCCGTTTCAAAACCAATATAGATAAACCCTCCTGCGGACACATTATGCCCCGGGGTAAATCCAAAGGTATAAATTGAATCTTCACCGGCTATCTGAGAAGTAGCGCTTATTGATACATTAGTAAAATCTCCTGAAGTTATTGCCGGGCCTGAAGCAAGGATTCCGCCGTCCTTATCATAATCTACGGAATTTATTTGAACTTTACTGCTGATTGTTACACTACCTGTAGTTTGTACATAAGAAGGATTCTTGATATTAGAAACCGTCAAGGAAACAGATTCCTTGGCGGCAATTGCAGTACCTAAAGTTATACTCAGGGTATTACCGCTTACGCTTACCGTAGCTCCGGAATTACCTGAAACGTTATTTGACTCTACGGCGCTTAAATCATAATCGCTATCAAGGCTGATTGCCACCTTACCAGTACCGGCAGCAATACTGTTTTCTGTCTTGAATGCAAATGTATAATTCGTTAAAGCACTTACTTCCGCAGAAGCGGCAGTTACGGAAATATCTGACAAGGTGCCAGGAGTCAGGGTAACACCTGTAATTTCTCCTGAATCCATTATCTGCTGGGTTGCCGCAACTGCAATCATTGTCTTTACCTGGAAGTTACTTACGGTATATACGTAGGACGGGTTAGCAATCGTGCTTATAGGAATACTCACTGCCTGTCCGGCATTTATCTGGGCGACTGTCTTAAACCTCAGGTAATCACTACCCCTGTCCAAGCTATAAAAGCTGGCTGTATCGAGATAAGCACTACCCAATAAATAATTACTGTCAAATTGAATTCTTATAAAGCCATCAGCGGGAATAACATGTTGGGCTGTAAAATTAAACGTATAAGAGGTAATATCTGAGATTTTCTTTGATGTAGCGCTTACCGACAAACCGCTTAATGCTCCAGCGGTTATATTTATAGATGTTGCTGTCGCTGTATCGATGATCGCATCATCCACAGTCTTAGTCTGAATTAAGAATGAATCCGTGGCCTGGACATAAACAGGGTTCTTGATATTGGCTATGGCTAAAGAAACCGGGGTATTCTTAGCAATGGCTGTACCGATAGCCACCACCAGCTTACTTCCGCTTACCGCTACTGTTGAGCCGGGATTACCGGAAACCCCTGTTGATTCTACGCTCGACAAGACATAGTCAGTATCAAAATTTATTTCAACCTTGCCTCCGACAGCTATCGGGTTAGCTGTAGTGAAAACAGCTGTATAAGTAGCATATTCTGAAACGACATAAGTGTTCGCGGTCAAAGACGAGCTGCTTAAACTTCCGGCTGTAGTACTAATACCTGAGATTTTCACAGTATCAATATCATATAAAGAAGCATCTTTGGTCGTAAGGGTAAACTCCAGGCTCTTAACATTTGGCGGGTTCACCACATTGGCTATCCCCACCGTCTGTTCCACTCCGGCGCTTAAACCGGAAGACGAGAACTTGATTAAAAGGTATCCGGCACCTCTTAGAGTGATGTCGCAAGCAGTTGTGCTGCTCATAACTACTGCTCCGGGACTAGCCAAATCATAGCTAGAATCAAAATCAATCCTCAGGTAGCCGTTAAGAGGAACTGCATGCGCAGGGGTAAATTTAAACGAATAAGATGTTGTTGCTCCGGAAACCAGGGAAGCCGGAGTGATAACAGGAGAGCCCAAAACTCCTGTAGAAGTAGTTATACTGGCAGCAGTCACCTCATCGATAACCCCTCCGGAAGGATTTTTAGTTTGTACAAAGAAGGTATTTGTCTCTTTTACATACGGAGGATTCTTAATATTGGAAATTACCAATGTTTCCGAGACTCCCGCATCCAAAGCTTCTCCCAGGGTGACAATCAACTTATTGCCTGAAACCGCTACTGTTGAGTCGCTGTTTCCCGAAACATCTCCCGGGAAAACCAATGAAAGATCACAATCAGGATCAAAGGTAATTTCCACCTTGCCACCAACCGCTATCGCATGTTCAGTAGTGAAATTTAATGTATAAGCAGTATTCTCTGCCACCACGGTTGTCGCCGGCGCAACGCTTGTAGCGGTTAAAGTACCTGCGGTCGTAACTATGCTAGGCGCACTCCCTACATCTATGGGATCATGATTGGATAACTCTGTAGTTATAACAAATGTATCGGTACTCTGGACATAAGCAGGATTTTTAATGCTCCTCAGTTCTACTGTAACCGCTCCGCTTAAAGCAGAAACATTTCTTTGTAGATATATATAATTATCCACTTTGGATATCGTATAGTCTCCTACGACAAAAGCTGAAGAAAGATCATACTCACTATCAAATTGTATCTTGATAAATCCGCCCACAGGAACGGAATGGGCAACAGTAAAACCAAAAGTGTAGTTCGTACTATAGCTTACCTTGGTATGAACAGGGACAGTAGAAAGTCCGCTCAAAGAGCCGGTAATAATAGTCACTCCTGATACAGTACCCTGATCAATACTGTATCCGGAAACATTCTTGGTCAACAAAGAGAAGCTTCCCGTACTCTGTGCACCCGGGTTCTTGATATTAGAGATGACTAGGCTGGAGGCAGTCAAAGCCGGGATATTTGTTCCCAAAGTCACAATTAAAGTGTTGCCACTTACTGCAACAGTTGAGCCGCTGTTTCCCGAAACATTACCACTGGCTACAGAAGTCAAAACATAATCGGGATCAAATGTAATTTCAACCTTGCCTCCTGCAGGAATCGCGTTAACCGTAGTAAAACCTATTGTATAACTGGCCGACTCGGTTGCGATATACGTATTAGATGACCTGCTAAGCGCAGTCAAAGCAGCAGGAACAATGTTGATTGACGGGGTAGTAACAGTATCGATAACTGAACCGGTTGTATTCATACTCTTGATATCGAAAGTTACGGTTTGAGCATAACCGGGATTCTTAATATTACTTAACGTTATCGACTCCACAGTACCTTTTGGTTTAGCCGCAAGCAGTTTTAATATTACATAATTTGCACCTGCCTCCTGTTTTGTGTAATTGGCATGTGCTACCGCAACCGAAGCTACATCATAATCCGGATCAAAATCTATCCTCAAAAATCCATCCAGAGGTACGTTATGCGCATAAGTGAAGTTAAAGGTATATGAGACATCGGTTTTACCCGTAGTGTAATATGTAGAAGTTACGCTGGAGGCAGTAAACGTACCGGCTACTGTAGTCACGCCTGAAGCCGTACCCTGATCCAACAGGCCGGCAGCAGCATCCATAGTCCTGAAAGCAAAACTATTGGTAGTCTTCACATACACCGGATTTACAATGTTAGCTACCTGCAAAGACACAGGAGTTGCCGCTGCTATCGCAGTACCCAAAGTTATAGTCAGCTTATTTCCGCTTACCGCGACAGTTGAACCGGGATTTCCGGAAACATCTGCGCTACCGACTCCGGTTAATGCATAGTCTGAATCAAAGGTTACCTCAATTTTGCCATTCTGGACTATGGCATGATCCGTAGTAAAGGCTATGTTATAAGCAGTGGTATTGGCCACAGTATAGTCAAGCGGGGTTAACGAAAGACCGGTCAATGCACCAGTAGTCGTAGTTACCCCGGAAACTTCCGCTCCATCAATCTTATTGTTCCCCGAATCTTCTGTCTTTATAATAAAGTTACTCGTGGTCTGGACAAAGCTGGGATTCTTCACATTACCCAAGGTAAGGCTTTGAGCGCCGGTTAACTGCGCACCCGTCCTTTGCAAAAGGATGTAATCTAAACCTTTTGATAAAGAGTAACCGCTGGTCTGACAATTCGTATTGGTTAAAACATAATCCGGATCGAATTGTATCCTTAAGAAACTTCCTGTAGCTAAAGCATGCGGCAACGTAAAATTAAAAACATAATTTCCGGATTCGCTTACCTCTGTTGTCGCAGGAGTGACGCTGGCAGAAGTTATTGTGCCTGCGGCTATTGCTACTGAAGGTTTAGCAGCCGGATCAGTAATATCAATATCGTTACCGCCATACTGAGTGGTTATATCAAACGCCGCTGTCTGCTCATAGCCGGGATTAACAATACCCGAGAGAACGAAAGATACCGCGGCTGTAGAATTAGTGATATCCATAGCCAGATTAAGCGTTACTACATTATTATTAGTATCAATAGTAAGCGCCGGATTCTGCGTAACCATTGCCACTCCGTCAACTGTTCCGGAAACAAAAGCAGCTCCCGATACGTTATAATCCGGATCAAACGAGACTTTAATTGAAGGATTAAGAGACATCGGGTTTTTCGTCGTCAGGTTGATTGTGTAATTTGTAGTCTCGGTAACAATATTATTAGCAGCACTGACAGAGACACCGGTAAGTTTTCCACCGATAATGATCAAACCGGTAAGATTGGATTGGTCGATAACAGCATTGCCCGTGGCATCAGTACTCAATGTTGTAAACCGATGCTCGCTGGTCTGCTGGACAAAACTTGGATTCTTCACCGAACCTAAAACAATAGTATCAGAGGTATCAGCGATGATTCCTTCTTTCAATTTAAGTTCTATATAGTTCCATCCTGAACTCCACAGATAAGTATACCTATCAGTGGGGCTGACCAAGTACGCAGAACTTAAATCATAATCTGAATCAAATTCAATCTTTAGATATCCGTCTTTCGGAACCGGATGACTATAGGTAAGCGTAAAGGTGTAATTGTCAGACTTACTGATTTCCCTATCCGCGGCAGTAACGCTTAACCCGGTAAAGGCTCCTTTTGTAACAGGAACAGATGCTACAGAAAGATTCTGATCTACCACCCCTCCGGCGGAATTCTTAGTCTGCACCTGGAAGACATCCGGAGTTTGGACATAATAGGGATTTCTTATATTATCTAATTGCAAAGAAACAGCTTCATTAGCACCTATAGGAGAACCTAAGGTAACGTTCAATACGCTGCCGCTGGCAGCAACAGTCGCGCCCGCATTACCGGGAACAACCTGATTTCCGTATACAAAAACTGCAAACGGCGCGCCTAGCTTATTGAACTGCCCGTCTTCATTATACGCCTCAGACTTAAGCGCAGGATTCATCGGATTTGTTACGTCTATTATTGTCAAAGAACTGTCTGCAGAAGATACAACAAAGGCGTAATTTCCGGAAACGTAAACTGAATAAGCTCCCGCCAGCCTATTAAACTCCCCATCCCCATCATATACCTCGGATTTAAGCACCGGGTTAGCAGGATCCGAGATATCCATGATTGTCAAGGAATTATCAGTCGAAGAAGTAATATAGGCATAATTGCCCGAGACATAAACAGACTCAATCCCCGCCAGCCTATTAAACTCCCCATCCCCATCATATACCTCAGCCTTAAGCACCGGGCTGGCTGGATTCGAGATATCGATGATGGTTAAAGCATTATCTGTTGAAGAAGCAACATAGGCATAATTGCCCAAGACAAATACGGATTTTGCTCCGGCTAATTTAGTAAAGCCTCCCGAACCGTCGGTAATCTCAGCCTTAAGCACCGGGCTGGCTGGATTCGAGATATCGATGATGGTTAAAGCATTATCTGTTGAAGAAGCAACATAGGCATAATTGCCCGAGACAAATACGGATTTTGCTCCGGCTAATTTAGTAAAGCCTCCCGAACCGTCGGTAATCTCAGCCTTAAGCACCGGGCTGGCTGGATTCGAGATATCGATGATGGTTAAAGCATTATCTGTTGAAGAAGCAACATAGGCATAATTGCCCAAGACAAATACGGATTGAGCTCCAGCCAGCTTGGTAAATCCCGCTGTTTCATCGTAAATCTCGGATTTAAGCACCGGGCTAGCTGGATTCGAGATATCGATGATGGTTAAAGAGTTATCTATTGATGAAGCTGCATAGAGATAGCTTCCTGAAACATAAACCGACTTTGCTCCTGCAAGCTTGTTAAATCCTCCTGCTTCATCAGAAATTTCAGACTTAAGCACGGGGCTAGCAGGATTAGATATATCCATAAGTGTAAGCGAGCTGTCTGCCAAAGAAGCTACACAAGCATACCTACCTAATAACTTAAATCCGTAATCAGCATCAAAAGTAATAGCTACTTTAGACCCTGCAGCTATCATATGGTCATTGGTAAAATTAACCGTATAACTTGTAAATTCGCTAACAATATCAGAAACCGGAGCCACAGATGCGTTAGTTAATGAACCGGCAACAATACCAATGCCTCCGGCAGAACCTGTGTCTATAGGATCATGGCTGGAAAGCTCGGTTGTTATTGAGAAATTGCCGGTTGTCTGCACATAAGCGGGATTCTTGATGTTCGCCAGTTGTATACTGGTTGCCCCTACTGCCACAGGAGAACTCACTCTCTGCAGATACATTATCTTGGTTGAATCATCGCTATACAAGTTATAGTCATTAGTAACGCAGAATGTATCGGTTGGGAATACATAATCAGTATCAAAGCTAATCTTGACATACCCTCCGATGGGAAGCTGATGCGCCAATGTAAAGTTGAGTGTTAAATACGGAGAGGATTCTATCCTCTCGCTTACCTCGGTTATACTGGAAGTCGCGGACAGATTTGTCAAGGAACCGGCTACAATAGTATTCTTAGCCACCTGGGCATTCTGATCCCTAACTTCCCCGGTAGCCTTTTTAGTGGTAAAAGAATAGTAACTAGTTAGTTTGGCGCCAGGATTTTTAATCCCGGAAACGGCCAAGGTAGTCGGAGTAAGCGCGCTTATCGCCGTGCCTAAAGTGATAATTAAAGTGTTAGATGAGATACTCAAGGTCGCCCCGCTATTACCTGATAAGAAGGTAGCCCCTGTAAGCACATAACCGCTATCAAAAGCAACCTCTATCAAATCTCCTGCACTAAGAGGATTAACCGGGGTAAAAGCAATTTGATGGATATTCGTCTCGGTAGCGACATAGGAAGCCGGAGTAACTGAACAGTTTATTAAAAGAGACGGCAATATATTAAAACCGGAATACGAACCGCTGTCAACCTGACCCGAAGTACTATTATAAGTACTGATACTAAAGGCCACTGACTGGGCATAAGCGGGGTTGGTGATGCTTCCCAGCCTGATAGACTCGGAGACCCCTGCTTCAAGCGCGTTGGTCAAATTCAATATCACATAATTAGCGCCTCTTGTATTGACCGTATAATCAGAGGTAGGAGAAATAAGACTGGCTGAACTGGTACTATAATCAGAGTCAAAATTGATTCTTACCGTGCCGCCAGCCGCCACAGCATGTACCGGGATAAAGTTAAAGGTATATTGCGTTAGTGTGGCTCCGGTCTTATCACTAGAAATATCGGTGATAGAAAAGGTGGTAAAATTACCGGCGGTTGTGGTAATTCCACCGATACTCCCCTGGTCAATAGCCTCGCCATCAGAGTTCCTGCTGGTGATTATAAAGCTGGTTGCAGTCTGCACATAAGCAGGATTCTTTATATTACTTATAGTTAAAGACTCCGCAGTAGTCGAGCCGATACTTTCACCTAAAGTAACAGTCAAGGTATTACTGCTGACACTGACAGTTGAACCGGAATTTCCCGTTACGTTGGCTGAGGCTATCGCGCTTAAATCATAATCCGTATCAAACTGAATACCTACTTTACTTCCTGCCGTCAGAGCATGGTCGGTAGTAAAATTAAAGGTATAATCCGTAACCGCGCTTACTTCCGAACTAACCGCAGAAACAGAAATATTAGTCAGGGCTCCGGCAATTATTCCCACCCCCGCAGCCGTACCCTGGTCGATTGTATTCAATGCCGCTGTTTTAGTAGCTACTGAGAAAACACTCGTGGTTTGCACATAAGAAGGGTTCTTGATATTGGCTATCGTAAGAGTGGTCGAACTAACTATGGATGAACCTAAATTTATCGTTATAACCTTTGCATTGTTATCCACAGATAGAGTGGCACCGGTATTGCCTGAAATATTACTTGAGGTTACCGCACTTAGGTCATAATCCGCATCAAAGCCGATTACCACCTTACCACCGGCTTCAACTGAATGTGCCGGGTTGAATGTAAAGGCATAACTGCTTATAGTACTTACCTCTAAAGTCACTGGGTTAACCGTAGGCGTAATTGTGCCCGGAACTATTGTCAGGCCATCGGCTACTCCCCTATCCATTGCCCTATCTGAGGCATCCTGGGTTTCGATGAAGAATGAATCGGTAGTCTGTGAAGCTGGATTCTTGATATTGGCTACCGCCAAAGTAACCGTTCCTTGAGCAGAAATAGCTGTAGCTAGATTAACAACCAAACAATTATTGGATTTACTTACGATAGTAGCATCGGCAGGAGAAGATATAGCCGCAGATGTAATGTTATAATCAGAATCAAAAACTATCTCCACGTCTCCACCGGAAGGTATTGCGCTTTGGGTAACAAAACTGATAGTATAGCTGGTTGAGGCGCGAGCAATACTAGAAGCCGGAACAATCGAGATAGATGTCAATTCCCCAGAGGTAATCGTGAAGTTGGCATCCGAAACGTCATATACGCCGGACAAAGACGCATCACTTACCCTGACTAATGCCTCTCCGTCGCTAACCCCGTTATTAGGTATAGTCCAGCTGTAAGAGCCGGTATTTGGCGTAGAAGCAATGATCTCATCCCAGGTTGTACCGTTATCCACGGAATACTCTAACTTTACATCTGAACTCTCAAGAGATACGGAATCCCAGGTGATATCATGTGTAGTAGCTATTGCCCAGCTTTCACTGCCATTAGGAGAAGTAAGAGTCAAACCATTGATAGCAAATTCTTCAGAATCATCATAGACTTCGGCATCATCATAATTTATTACGCGCAGGGTGACAGTACTGGAGACATCGCGCGGCGCGATCCATAGATAAGAACCGGAATTAGCCAGGTTATCAACGATAGTATGCACATCCGAAACAAAACCATCTTTGGAATACTGGAGTTTTACCTTATTGATTGTTCCTATCGTATCCCAGTAAATCGTCTCATTGCTGCCGCCCTGCACCTCGCTAAACTGAGGAAGATGGTCTACTGATGGGAGCACTAGTTTACCCTGGATCTTAAAAGGTGCATCAGACATATCAACAACCAGAGGGTCGCTGTTATGTTTGATCCTGACCTTTACGTTGGAAGACGGCGCATCCGGGATAGCAAGCCAGGTAAAAGTACCATTTCTATTGAGCACGTAATCGTTTATAGCAGGAGTTACCCAATTAGTTCCCCCATCAATAGAATAATCCAGGGTCACATAATCCGTATCTTTACCTATATTACCGTCATATCTCCAAGTTATATCGTAAGAATCATTGGTAGTAAGCACTTCTCCGCCATTCGGATGCCTGATGATCACCCTGGGATAGCTGATAATGCTGAAATAATTATCAGAGGCATCAGTTATCGTGCTGCCTCCGGTTACGGTATTGCGATCAGTTATATACACCTTCACATATTGTGAAAGGTTTTCAGCAGCTGAAGGTATGGTCCAGAGGTATTTATTTATCGGCTCTTCTGCGCTAACCACCGGAGCAGAAGGTTCTACGCTTGAATATTGCCTTCTCTCAAAATGTGCGGTAATTTCAGCCAAAGATAATGCCCGGTTATGGATGGAAACCTCATCTATCCTCCCTTTAAAAGCATTACCGATTTTAAAAGAATTGGTAGTAGTATTCATTTCGGCCGCAGTATCAGTCCCGGATTGCATTGCACCATCTACATATAACCTGACTGCTCCGCCGTTAGCGCCGTCATATGTACCAACGACATGATAAGCAGTACCTGCGGACAATGCCGTATTTGAAGAAGCTATATGAGCTGCATTCGACGAATCATATATACAGAATTGCAATTCTCCGCCTGCTGCTATCTTAAGGGAATAGCTGCTTGTATCTCCGGTTTTCTGGACAATGAATCCTTCGGTAGTAACATCCGTCGGATAGATCCAAGCCTCCACGCTGATCCTCTGCGAATCAGTAGCTATGTTATCCGCATATTCGGCATAATCATTCCCGTCAAAAACGAGACAGGATCCCGTAGCAAATTTTACATCCTGCAAAGAGCTCCATCGTCCGCCGTCAGATGTATGCCAGGTAGCGCCGACTATACTTAAATCCCTTCCTGAACCGCTGGCATCATAGGCGACTGCATTAGACGCTTCATCAAAATGCCAATACCCGGCTATATCTGCACCCATCACATTCTTTATAAATGTATTGTCAAAATTTTGATTGATAGCAGAATTGGGGTTACCATAATACATATATATCTTTTTAGTGGCTCCGGCAGCTATCTGGGGAACCTTTACCCAGATCTTAGTTTGTGTAGTATTTATAGTATTCGGCTCAATCCAGTAAGAACACACCTCATCTTCATCAGCAAACATAATGTCATTTCCATCCGAGCGCATCTTGTTTGCCGCTATCAAGGCACTGGTATCGAGCGTAAATTTCATTTGATAATTCTCGAGACTTAAAGCAGAAGAGGTATTATCAATAGCTATTGGCCGGGCATAAGTAGATCCGGGAGTTAATCCTGTACCCGGAACAATACCATCATAAATAGTGTACCTTGTAGGTTCCGAACCAGAATCCCTGGAATATTCTATTAAAAGACCATTTGAAACTAAACCATCCGGGGTCCAGGTAATATAATTATTCTCACCCTGAACCCAGGCTTCGGCATCATCAATTGAGGCAGCGCCATTAGGAGAAGTGACGGTCAGTAAAGGATTGGTAATGGTAAATACCGTAGAAGTGGCCTCGATCTTCTTTGTGGTATCTCTTGAAGGAACTACTGACTCAACCACTCTAACCTTGGCAAGACTGCTCAAGCCGACATTAGGCACCCTCCAGTTATAAGTACCCGAATTAGTAACACCCTTGGCTATTACAATAGAGGGAGTAGTGCCATCGATAGAATAATATAAATCAACCGTACTAGATAGGTTACCTACTCTTGTCCAGGTGATATTATAAGCAGCGCCTACTTTCCAGACGGTCGCGCCTGTGGAAAGAGGAGTAGTGATCGTCATCTTCGGAACAGGCACGATCGAGAAATCCGCGTTTGACTCATCAGTAAACGTCGGCGTTCCGTATGAATAGGCTTTAACTCTGACAGTATTACTCACGCTGTCCGGAACAGACCATGGATACGAACCTGTCTTATTTCTTCCTGTAACAATAGTAGTAGGATAACTTGTTCCGGAATTAGTAGATAATGCCAACACTATATCAGCGGTTCCATCGGGCACCCCGCTTCCGGAAACCCATTTGATATTATGGACGGTCTGCGTGGCATCGCTTGCATTACGCACTTCCCATTGCTCGGCGCCATTAGGAGAAATAATCGTAATTCCCGAAGTACATATAGTAAAGACGGCATCCGATGTATCGGTAATACCAGTATAACCCGCGTTCAAATCGGTTATCCTTATCTTCACATCCGCCGACGGATCAGCCGGAATCCCCACCCAGCTCTCCGAACCGTCGTTAGGAGTGGAAGCCTTGATCACATTGATGTCGCTTACAAAATTATCTTTAGAATACTCAATCTTTACATCATGGCTTCCGATTTGACCGGCAATAGCCCAGGTTATCGTATAAGTCCCCCCGATTGTCCAGATTTCTCCGCCATTTGGGCTCCTGACTTCGATGGTGGCGGAAGAAATTATCTTAAAGGTGTTATCTGAGGTATCCGTAACTGTTGTGCGTGCAGTATCTTTTATTTTCACCTTGCATAAATTTGAAACTGCATCTTCGGGCACAGTCCAGGCAAAAAGACCGTCATTAACCCCGTCAAAACCCGTGATGTTTATCCAGGTGCTTCCTCCGTCTTTAGAATATTGCAGCGCCAAACTACCGCTGTGGATAGTACCTTCCGAGGTCCAGGTAATATTGTTAGTTTCATTTTTAACCCACAACTCGCCTCCGTTGGGCGACGTCAAAGTAATCTTGGGATCGACAATCTTAAACACTGAAGATGTCTTTGAGATTACCGTGCTCGTATCCCTACCGGCCGGGACAGAGACCTCCACTACCTTGAGTGTAACATTATCACTTAAATCATCGGGAACTGTCCAACTGTAAGAACAGGATAAATCCGTATTCGGAGTAAGCGGCAAGGCCGGAGCTCCGGAAGAAACAGTAGCTATCAATACATCTGAATTAACAAATCCATCCTTGGAATAACGCAGTTGGAATTGAGTGCCAAACTGCTGGGAATTAGTAGTCCACCTTATATTATATGTCGCCCCCACTTTTAACTCTTCAGCTCCCAAAGGATAAGTAAAGGTAATTGCCGGCTGTGGCACCAGGGCAAATACCGCGTTGGAAGAATCATCCACCTGGGTATTGGATGTATCCGTCATTCGCACCAAAACATTATCCGAAGCATAAGAAGCCGTAGAGGTGATATTCCAGGTTAGATTACCGTCATCTGTCTGACCTGATGCAATCTCCGGGGATACCCAGGTAGAGCCGCCATCAATAGAATATTCAAACTTTAAAGTGCTTGAGCCGAGCGTTCCTCCTGAATTCCAGGTTATGGCATGGGTTTTCCCTAATTCCCAGATCTCTGAGCCGTTAGGGGAAGTAATTTCCGCGCCCATCAACCTAAATGTCGCATTTGACTTATCCACAACATTAGGATATTCAACACTGGTAATCCTAACCTTGGTTAATAGCCCTGGGTCATTAGGAAGGATCCAGGCATAAGTTCCGCTGTTAGGGGTTGAGGCGATAACCGTCTTCCAGGTTGCCTCATTATCCGGAGAATATTCTATTTTGACATTGCTGGCGCTGGCATCTATACCCTGCGATGTCCAGGTGATATTATGAGTTGTGCCTTCAAGCCAGGCTTCAGCGCCATTAGGAGAAGTTATATTGATCCAAGCATCAGTATAAGTCAAAGTGACGCTATTAACAGTAGGGGTATTCCTTCCGTCAGAATAAAGGATGGCCTTATATTGCACCCACTGGTCATTAGCGATATCTGCATTCGACGCATTGATTACATCAGTTCCATCTTTAGCCGTATAAAATGTCTCCGAAGCATTCAAAGCTACGGCTAGATTATCTAATTCAGGAGTATAGGTACCGTCTTCTGAATGCAGATATGTCCTGAAATTCAGAGATCCCGACGGGAATAAAGTCTGAAATCCGGCCAGATGGGAATTGATCTCTGCTCCGGTATTTGCCTGAGCATAACCGGCAGTTACTAAATTCCAGCCTACAGGAATACTGTTATAGCTGACGCCACTTGCCCAGACAGAGCCAGTACCAGTGGTACTGTTATCCTCCCAGTAAGTTTCATACAGGGCACCGGTGATCGGCTTGGTGGAATCACTAGCAGTATGATTTGATATACACTTGTAATCTTTACCATCCGTACCCACTACCTTACTTATAGCTGTTGAATTATACCAATACCAATTCCAAGCATCCGGGGAAATCTGATGCTTCAAGCCGGATCCCGAAGGTGCTGTTGAAACTTCAGTAATCGAAGCCAAGTTATTATCGTAAAAAACTCCTGCCAAAGGCTGGATAACCGGATTATCCTGATAGTATTCATTTAGGGAAAAGGTATTGGTCTCCCCTTTAATAACATCTCCCAACCCTACTGTTACATCATATGTCATATTCAAGAATACTTTCCAGTTAGTCGTACGCACAGTATAGTCCATGCTATTAAGTACAATATGCGGCCTTAAGCTGCTTTCCGTAGAATATACCGAATCATAAAGCA
>JAQTQC010000022.1 GCA_028712505.1 Candidatus Omnitrophota bacterium | reverse complement strand
GGGCTATTAATTAACTGATTTCTGCGTTTTTTTTGGGGAGTCGGTTGAGGCTGTATAATTAAATATTTCTTGCATTTTGTGGGGCTTTATAATAAAATCTAACATAAGTATAAGGAGGAATGAATGCGCGAACATTTAGGCTTCTTAAAGTTTTCCAGTGCAGTGGTTAAAGTAGCTGCCTGGATTTTTTTATTTCTGGGCCTTTTAGGCGGAGTTTCTTTGCTTATGGGTACAGTTCCGGGCAATTCCCGGTGGATGGGTGCTCTTGTTTTGGCTTTTTATGTTTTTGTTTTCTTTTTCTTGTATCTTACCGCCAAAATAGCCGATCTTTTGGTTAAGATTATCAACGAAATAAAGGCGGGATAATTGGGAGGTTGAGTATGAAGCGTAATCTTAGCTTTTGTATTATTCTGAGTTTTATTTTTATAGGAATATTGGGTTGTGATAAAATAAAGGTTTCTGGACCTAAAAAGACAGAGGTAGCAGAGGTAAAAACCGCGTTGGTTATGCCTCAAGCCAGGGGAACGATTGTTGCCAAGGTAAACAATATTCCTATTGGACTGGATGATCTTAATCAGGAAATTGAGATGTACAATGCTAGTGTTCCAGAAGATCAGCCTGAGTTAAAAGTTTCTACCAGGGAGCAGAAGATCAATTACCTGAAAAATGAGGTAGTGCGCAGGACATTGCTCTATCAGGATGCGTTGGATAAAGGTCTGGACCGGAATGAAGAAGTCCTGTCGGCTTTAGATAAAACTAAGATGCAACTCTTAGTAATGGAACTTGTTAAGCAGATTTCGGAAAAGGTGGATGTGTCTTCAAAAGAGGTTGAAGACTATTACAATACATATAAAGAGCAGTTGAAGGAACCAGAAGAGCGCCAGATCAGGGAGATAGTTTCGTCTAGCGATCAGGAAGCAAGGGATGTTTTAATTCAGCTTTTACAGGGTGCGGATTTTGCTGCCTTAGCAAAAGTAAATTCTAAATCCCCCAGCGCTAAAGATGGAGGAGATCTGGGATTTATTCGGCCAGGTACAAAATCTCCCCAGTTCGATTCCGTGGCTTTTTCTGATTCATTAGACACGGGAAGGATAAGCAGTATATTTAAGACTCCTGATGGATACAGCATTATTAAATTAGAAGCTAAGCGCGGAGGCAAGCAAAAACCTTTATCTGAAATGTGGGATGAAATCAAGAAAGGCCTTGTTTTTATGAAGCAGCAACAGGCTATCGAAGAGGTAATCGGGAAGCTTTCCCGCGACGCCAAAATAGATATTTATGAAGGAGAGATAAAATAATGGCCATAGAAAAGCAGAAGCTTATTTTAATAAGCGGAATAGTCTTGGGAGTGGTGGCAATCCTGATGACTAAAATGTATCTGGATCAACAAAAACAGGAAGCTCAAGCCCAGGCAAAAAAGACGCTTGCTAAAATACAGGCTAATCAATCCGTAGTTTTAGTGGCTAAGCAGGATATCGCCAGCGGTTCAGTAATTGAGGCCAATATGCTCGAGAGTTCGATTGTTCCTAATCAGTTTATTCAACCTCAGGCAGCTACTTCTATCGAGAGAGTCTTAGGGATGATCACGCTTGCCCCGATTTCTAAAAGTGAGCAGATAAGTCTTTCCAAGCTTTCTAAAGCTCGCAGGGAGGGTGGAGGAAGCAGTCTGGCAAGCAATACTCCGGCGGGGAAAAGAGCGATTTCTATCGCTGTAGATAACATGGCTTCTTTGTCTGGAATGGTCAGGCCAGGAGATTATGTTGATGTAATTGCTACATTGCAGGTTCCGGTTCAGGGAGCTGATGGGCAGATATCCAGCCAGGTAGCGGTAGTCCCGTTGTTTCAGAATGTTTTAGTCCTGGCCGTAGGCCAGAATACCGGTTTTACGGCAGGTGCAGCAACCAGCCGGTATTCGGAGAAAGAAGCTCCTTCCTCTGGAGGCGGAGGCTTGATTACTTTAGCCTTGGGGTCTCAAGAGGCAAATCTTATCGCTTTTGTTCAAGAACAAGGGAAGATGCGCTTAACCTTACGTTCTCCTGCAGACGCCAGTGTTGAACCAGTGGTTCCGGCTAGCTGGGAAACCCTATTTCAATATATTATGCCTCAACAGAAAAGTGCCGAAGTTAAAGAAGCGCCGCCGGCACCTGTAGTTGATAACACTGAGTATGTAGAAGTTTTTCGCGGGTTAAATAAAGAGAAGGTCTCGCTTGCCAAATAAAGAGGTTTTGTTACTATAGCCTTTATTTTTTTGATTTGTTCTGTGTCCTGTAGAGAAAAATCTTGCGCTGCTTTCAGGTTTCAGGCGTGGGATAAAAGGAGGAAAATGAGAAAGTTATTTCTTGGCCTATTATTTATTGTTACATTTATAACCTTCCTGCCTTCTAACGGCTATGTTGCGGATGATGTTGAAGAAGAGATAAGACTTTACCTAGGGCAAAACAAGATTATTTCAGTTAGTTCTCCGAAAAGGGTGGCTGTAGGCAATCCTACGATCGCCGATGTGGCTAATATCGGTAAGAGCGATCTTACGATTGTCCCTAAGGCAGCAGGGTCTACTACTTTGATTATCTGGGATAATTTTGGCGAGCAATCTTATAGCTTAAAGGTATTCGCAGAAGACACCTCAGAGCTTAAACGCCGTATAGACAATATGCTGAAGAAACTTAATTTACCGGATGTCTACACGAGTGCTGAAGATGAAGAGGGTAAGGTGGCGCTTTTGGGTAAGGTAAAACGTGCCGCAGACCGGGAACGTATTGCTACTGCCTTGGGAGCACTTAAAGATAAGATTATCGATTTAATCGTAGTTAAAGAGGAAGAGACGGTAATAGAGATTGATGTTCAAGTGATTGAAATTAACCGGGGGTCTCAGGATACCCTTGGTTTTACCTGGCCGAGTTCAATAAGTTTAACTGAAGTCGGTTCTCCCGGGATTTCCGCTGCCGGGACAACCTGGGGTAAGCTTTTTCATGTTGTTAATGAGACCAGGGCCGCATTTACTTTAAAGCTGGATGCCCTGATCAAAGATGGCAAGGCGCGTATCCTCTCAAGACCGAGAGTTTCTTGCCAGAGCGGTAAAGAAGCCAAGCTTGTCGTTGGAGGGGAAGTTCCGGTGTTAAGCGGATCAGTTACTCCTGGTACCAGCGGTTCTACTTCTGTAGGGGCAACTACCGGAGGTTCTGTAGAATACAAAGAGTATGGGATTATTCTAAATGTCCGTCCATCAATTGAGGATTCCGGCCGTATTCATCTCAACCTTGATGTTACTGTCAGCGAAGTTGGGGATGTAGTGAGTACGACTTATGCACTTGCCTATAAAATGACCAAACGTACAGCTACTACCGAGCTTTTCCTCGACGATGGGCAGACAATGGCCCTCGGAGGATTAATTAAGAAGAAGTCTGAAGAAGAATTGTCAAGAGTCCCCTGGCTTTCGGATGTGCCGGTATTGGGATTATTCTTTAGACAGAGGACTACTTCTGAAGGCTGGAGCTCCGACCTTGCTAAGGCCGATGATACGGAGTTATTTATTACTTTGACCCCGCGCGTAGTTGATCAAAAGACGCCGGAGAAAGAATTAAAACCGTTAATTTCCGGAACACCTGTCCTTAGTGATGATGATATAAAGGATCCTGTCGTAAGGTATGCTAAAATTATCCAAAGGAAAATTATCGAGAACCTGACTTATCCTGCTGCAGCTAAAGAAGCGGGTTTTCAGGGTACGTTAAAATTAAGCCTCAAGCTTTCTGCGCAGGGAGACCTGCTGGATTCAAAAGTAAAAGAACCTTCCAGCTATCGCTTGCTCGATGAGAACGCGATAAGGATAGCGCAGAAGATCTCTCCCTATCCTCCGTTTCCTCCTGCAATAAAAGAAGCTCAGCTTTGGGTGGATGTTCCTATAATCTATCAATTGGAATGAAATGGCTAAAATAATAGTAATATTCAGCACCAAGGGCGGTGTAGGTAAAACGCTTATTGCTGCCAATTTAGCAGTATCTTTAGCTAAGGAAGGCAAGCGTGTCTGTGTAGTTGACCTGGATACGCAAGTAGTCGGCGATATGGCGCATATGCTCGGAATCAGTCCCCAGAAGTGTATGGCGGACATGATGGGTTTTCTTGCCAAACAGCTACACCTTACCAAGAAGCAAGATTTTGTAGTTAAGACCAAATTCAACAATGTTGATTTTCTTGCCGGGGTGTTAAAACCGCAGCAATCCGGATTTCTCTACCCGGAGAAAATCCCCGATGTATTCGCCTTTCTGGATAAAGATTACGATTATATTGTTGTGGATGCAGGCAAGAGTTTCAGCGATGTATTTCTTTCCGCATTAAACCAGGCCAATCTTATTTTATTGGTGGTTACTCCCGATGTGCTCTCTGTATATCAGACTAAATGGGCCTTAGACACCTTACAGTTCTTGCATTTTCCTTTGGGCATGATTAAGCTTGTGCTTAATAGGGCGGAATCATTATCGAGTATCAGTTGGCAGGAGATTCGGGTTAATTTACCAATAGATATACTTGAGAAAATTCCTTCCGAAGGCAAGTTAGTCAATCAGGCGGTTAACCAAAGAATGCCTGTAGTTATTGACTCCCCGCGTTCTAAAATTGCCTCGGCTTTTTTTGAACTCGCCAATACCTTAATTAATGGTAAAGAATTATTTGTAGAACGCCGGAATATTGACCAGATTAAGATGAAAGAAGCAGTAAGAGAGAAATCCGGTCAATTCTGGGCAGGCCAGGATTTAACCGAATCAGTGCTTGAGCCGGATGCTAATGAAGATAAAGATGAGATTTTAATTCTCAAACGCAGGATACACGCTCGCCTGTTGGAGAGTATGAATATTAAGAAGCTGGATCTTAATGTTTTTACTGATCATAAGAAAACCAAGGATTTAAAAGATAAGGCAGAAATAACCGTAAGCAATCTTTTAGTGGAAGAGGCAGGTAGTTTTATTCCTTCCCAGGACGTAAGAAAGAAACTGATCAAGGAGATTTTAGATGAAGCCTTAGGGTTAGGTGCCCTGGAAGATTTATTGGCTGATCCGGAAGTTACCGATATTATGGTTAACAATAAGGATGAGATTTTTGTTGAGCGTTTTGGCAAGATTGAATTAACCAGCAAAAAGTTTCTTTCTAATGAACAAGTCCGGACGATAATCGAGCGAATTATTGCTCCCATCGGCAGGCGTATTGATGAATCAGTGCCGATGGTTGATGCGCGTCTTGCTGATGGTTCGCGAGTGAACGCAATTATCTCTCCCCTGTCTTTAACCGGTCCTACGCTGACAATCAGGAAATTCCGCAAAGAAAGATATAAGACAGGTGATTTGCTTAATCTGGGGGCACTTACTCCGGATATGGCGGATTTTATCAAGGCTTGCGTACTATGTAGAAAAAATATCATTGTTTCCGGTGGTACAGGCTCAGGAAAGACCACGGTATTGAATGCCCTCTCAGAATTTATTCCCGAAGGAGAACGGATTATAACTTTGGAAGATGCTGCGGAACTTAAGCTGAATCAACAGCATTGGATCAGATTGGAATCCCGTCCGCCGAATATTGAAGGAAAAGGCGGGCTTACTATTCGCGACCTCTTCCGTAATACTTTGCGTATGCGTCCAGACAGGATTATCGTAGGTGAGTGTCGCGGAACCGAATCTTTAGATATGCTTCAGGCTATGAATACTGGGCACGATGGCTCAATGACTACCATTCATGCTAACTCAACTTTAGATGTCTTGTCCCGCCTGGACTCGATGATACTTATGTCCGGGATCGAGCTTCCGGTAAGGGCGATCCGTGAAATGGTTGCTTCGGCCGTTGATATAATTGTGCATACTGCCAGGCTTTCAGATGGTTCACGAAAAGTTTTAGCTATTGCTGAAGTTGCTGGGATGAAAGATGAACTGCACATAAATTTGAATGAAATATTTATTTTTAAGCAGACTGGAGTAAATGCCCAGGGTAAAGTTCAAGGTTATTTTACCGCTACCGGATATAAGCCTACGTTTATGGATGAAATCCGTGTTCGCGGGGTAGCTATTTCGGATGAAATATTTAAGCCTGCCAGGCCACAATAATTGCCAATGCGTCTGATTAATCAAACTAGAAATGTTGTCTTAGCCGACGATATTTTTATTGCCCGTACCATTTTTGCAAGGATTAAAGGATTATTGGGGAGAAAGGTTCTTTTGCCCAATCAGGCAATAATTCTTGATCCCTGTAATTCTGTGCACACTTTTTTCATGCGTTTTCCCATAGATTTACTTTTTGTAGACAAAGACTATAAGATTATTCAAGCCATCCCAGGTTTTCATCCTAATAGAGTTAGTTCTATATATTGGAAATCCAGCAAGGTTATTGAGTTACCTGCCGGAAAACTTAACCTTACCAATACTCAAATCAAAGACCAGCTTCAGTTTTTAGATTAATTTCGTCCAGTCTGACTTGACAAATATGCAAATAAGAAGTATATTTGATTAAATGTCCAATCTGGAGGTTGTATGGGGGTAGTACATAAGCTTAAACCCGAGGTTTTGAGCTTTATCATTGAAAATAAGAAAAACAATCCTTCCTTAAGTTGCCGCAGTCTGACTTTGTTGATTTCAGAAAAACTCAAAATTAAAGTTTCCAAATCAAGTATCAACGCTATTTTCAAAGAAAATGATTTAAGTATGCCTATAGGCAGAAGGCGTACTAAAAAGAAAAGAAAATTCAACATGCCTTCTCTTCCGGTTATTGAAGGCACTACGGCCATTACATTAGTTTCGGGTCAAGATGAGCCTATCCGGGAACAGTTAATTAAGCCGCCGGAGGTCGAAAAAGAACTTGCCTTGGAAGAAAAACGGATCAAGGAAGCTCAGGAGCAGGCTAGAAAGTTGCAAGAAGAAGAAAAGATCGTTCAGGAATTGGCTCGAGCAAAAGCTCTTGAGGAAGATAGGTTACGTGATCTTGAGAGATTAGCTCAGGAGGCAGCTGAAAATAAGCGACGGGAAGAAGAGGTCCGTAAGCTTGCCGAAGAGAAGACTGCTCAGGAATTGGCTCGAGCAAAAGCTCTTGAGGAAGATAGGTTACGTGATCTTGAGAGATTAGCTCAGGAGGCAGCTGAAAATAAGCGACGGGAAGAAGAGGTCCGTAAGCTTGCCGAAGAGAAGGCTGCTCAGGAGTTGGAGCGAATCAGGGTTCTTGAGGAAGCTAAGCTGCGTGATCAGGAAAAACAGGCTCAAGAGGCAGCTGAAAATAAAAGCAAACAAGAAGAGGCCGGTAAGCTTGAAGAAGAGAAAAAAATACGGGAAGCAGAGTTAAATGCTGAAAAGGAGAAATGGGTCAGGTTGTCCGAAGAGGAGCAGAAATCTAAACAGCCGGTAAACAGACAAGAAGCTGTCCCGTCTAGGATTGAACCTGTTGTTTCGGAAGCTCCTCCGGAAGATAGGTTTTCTTCAGGAGTTATATTGCTGAAGGCGCTGGATTGTTTGATTGGCGGCTGTAAGGAAATTAATGCGGCTATCAGCCGAGAAATCGGCAGTAATCCTGATGATTTCCTGAGTTTGACAGAAGAATTGATATTCAAATCCTTGTCCGGTGCGGAATATACCCGGGAATCGAATAAGTATTACGAAAAGATTCGGCAGTCAGGTGATATAAGATCAGAGATTGTTAAGATTATCGCCGATACTTTTGTTGAAGCTAGGGGTGTGAAGATTAATTTTTCCGACGGAGACCCGATTTATATTGACGGTCAATTCCACTCAAGTTGGCCTACTCCCCGGATTCCTTATGATTTCGCAAGCACGGTTAATGATTTAAAGAATAATTTAAACAAGTATTTCTTCTTAGAGCAAAAGATAATTCTATTTTCTGCCCCCGGTTATGATATTTTCCCCAAAGATTTCTTTAGCCTGCTTTTGAATATATTACAAGATAATCAACCGTCCAGCCTTACTTTATTTAGGAATACACTTGAAGAATTCAAGGAGATATCTTTGAATCCTGGAAATAAATTTTCTTTGGTGTTCGGCCTTTGGCCATGGCAATTTACGGGTAGCCGGAAAGTAAGAAAGATCGGAGATTTCTCCTTGAGGCATGTTGATGGAATAGACCGGGATTTATATTTAGGAGAAATTGAGATTAATTTATTGCAGCCGTCTTTGAACCAGGGTTTGACTTTAAAGGGCTGTGCGATAAAAACCGATCTGAAAGAGAAAATCCGTTTGGTCGTTTTGAATACTGACTTACGGGAATTGAGTTTGGAGAAATTAGCCGCACTTTATTTGAAACACTGGCCTAATTTCGAAGAGGCATTTCAGGACTTCAGCCGTAAAATCGAACTTTTTTCTTATTCCGGTAATGAACAGAAGTTTCTTTCCGGGGACCAGTTTGAGATATACGCACAAGGCTCAGGCCTGGAAATAGAGGAGGTATTCTCAAAATATATTGAAATGCTGGATCTTTACCTGCGTTGGCATTTTCTGCCCCCGGGATATGCCGAAAAAGACCTTAATTTTACCAGGGAGTGTTTTTATGGGCTTCCGGTAAAACTCATCGCTAGCCAGGATAAAGTTAGGGTTAAGGTGTTATTCGGTCAGGATTACCAGTTCCAGAAAGACCTGGAATACCTTATTTGTCGACTTAATGAACGACAAATAAAATCAGCAAATGGCCAGCTGTTTTGGTTTGAAAGTGCTTTCAAATAAACGGTAATTAATATTGATTGTTTTATTCCCAAGTGGTATATTTTAAGTGAGATAGAGTCAAAAAATGAGAAAGCTACGAATAGACGGTCAAAGTATTATAGAGTATGTGATTATTTTTGCGGTTGTGGCGGTTTTGTCCGTAACCGTGTTGCTGCCAAAAATCAGGGGGATATTTAGTAGTTATGTTCAAAATGCGACGGGGGCAATGCAGTGATGCGTGGGCTTAGAAAAGGACAGAGCGTTGTTGAGTATACCATGTTGATTATTATCGTCGCTGCTGCATTAGCGGCGATGACTACCTATATAACGCGCTCAATGAACGCCCGCCTGAAGGCAGCGCAGAATGAATTAGAGTATTATAAACAAGATGAAAACTAGCGGCACCGGTGGTTTAAGCTAAAGGTTAACCAGGATTAATAAAATACTTAAGGAGCAGGAAAATGAAAAGATTTAGAAATGGTCAAAGTACGCTGGAGTATGTCATTATCCTAGCAGCTGTAGTGGGGGCGATTATCGCTGTTGCTGCGGCTTTAAAACCGAAGATCACCGCTACTTATAATACGTTGGGTGATAAAATGCAAAATAAGGCAAATGATGTAACTTTTGACTAAGGAGGGCAGAATGTTTAAAACAGCAAAAAATGGTCAAAGTACGCTGGAGTATGTCATTATCCTAGCAGCTGTAGTGGGGGCGATTATCGCTGTTGCTGCGGCTTTAAAACCGAAGATCACCGCTACTTATAATACGTTGGGTACGACAATGCAGAATAAGGCAGGAGAAGTAAATTTTGACTAAGGAGGCAAAGAGATGCTTAAAACAAATAAAATAGGCCAGAGTACGGCTGAGTATGCGATTATCATCGGAGTAGTTATTGCCGCAGTAGTAGCAATGCAGGTTTATGTAAAACGCGGGATCCAGGCTAAATTCAAGGATGCCAGCGATGCAAAAGTAGCGGTTGATGGCGGAAGTGATTATGGAGTGAATAGTTATAAACAATTTGAACCCCAGTATTCTACTACAAGCGATATGGTTTCATCCAAGGATGTCACGGAGAAAGCAACAGTGAGCGCTGGCGGCGGAGTTAAGAGAGAGATCGTCGGAGAAGAGGTAAGTTCAAGGACAGGGACGCAGGAGATTTTGGCTACGGATAATTAAGTGATTCGATGTAAATTAGGAGGACAGATATGTTTTATTCAAGGGCAAAAGGACAAAGTACTCTGGAATACGTTATTTTACTCGGTTTTGTGGTAGCTGCATTGATCGCTATGGGTGTATATATGAAAAGAGGTGCCCAGGGCAGGCTGCGGGAGTCAGTAGATCAGATAGGCGAGCAGTATGAAGCTGGGAAAACGACAGGTAAATATACCGTATCGACAGATATGGCTCAGAAGGAAACTTTGACGGCGGGCGGGCATATTACTACAACATTTACTAAGAATGAGGAGAGAAGGTCGGGGAGCGAAACAGTAGAAGCCATGCCTGATGAGCCGTAAAAATTATTTTAAGGAGGTAAGAAATGTTTAGATTGAGAAAAAAAGGGCAGAGCACGGCCGAATATGCAATTGTTATCGGATTGGTTATTGCTGCGGCAGTAGCGATGCAGGTTTACGTCAAACGAGGGGTGCAAGCCAAAATCAAGGGAGTTGTGGATCATAAGCCGGATGCAATGTTTACAACCGATCAGTTTGAGCCGGATTATGCCTCTAGCGATATGGATTCAACAAGAAAAGCTTCAGTGACTACCGAAACCAAGGCGCAGGGAGCGGTTGATAGGGCTATTGCAGACGAAGGAGAAGTTACTAAGAGATGGGGAACGCAGACAACCGCTGGGTTACCTGCGGCAGAGTAGGAGGACAGATATGTTTTATTCAAGGGCAAAAGGACAAAGTACTCTGGAATACGTTATTTTACTCGGTTTTGTGGTAGCTGCATTGATCGCTATGGGTGTATATATGAAAAGAGGTGCCCAGGGCAGGCTGCGGGAGTCAACAGATCAGATAGGCGAGCAGTATGACGCCAGGAATACTACATCGGAGTACACCACAGTCACTCATTTAAAACAGACTGAAAATGTGAAGAAAACCGGGGAATCGACAATTGCAATTGAATCGCCGAGCGATAACATACAGACGAAAACGGGTTGGGAAAAAGTAGGCAAATGGGATAATCCATAAAATGATGAAGCGGGGACAGGCAGGTCTAGAATATATTTATTTGGTCGGCATAGTAATTGCGGCTATCGTTGCTACGCTGGTCTATATGAATCGCGGATTTCAAGGTAATATCCGCCAGAAGGCCGACGAGATAGGCTCAGGCCAATATGAGCCTGGTAACACTACTGCAAATAACACGGAAACTAAGCATGTGGTTTCTAAAATAGAATCCAAGAGTGTTGATAAAATCAAATATGGTGGTAGGGGAGAAGAGGGGACGCAGTTACAGGAAGAATTATCCGAAAATATAAAAGAACAGAGAAAAATAGAAAGAAAGTTAGCCGAACTTAATGATGAGTGGCAGAATGCGACATTGGCTGAGGCCCTTTCCCATGCGAATGATTATTATCCCATAAAGTTAATAACCGACTTAGCTAATTCCATAGCGAATGCAGTAAAGGCGCTTTTTGACCCGGATGCTAATAAGCCGACTGCAAGTTCCAATGATTGGTCTACGGTAGAAAACCAGATTTCGGCGAATAAGACTCAGACAGCGACACTCAAGCTGCAGTTAGCGGAGGCAAAAGAAAAAGCTGCTAAGGATAGCGGTTATCAGGAGCAGGTCGATATGATCGAGTCGCAACTAAAGGCTAAAGCTAAAGAATTAGTAGAGTTGCAAGCCACATTAGATTTGATGATTTTAAATGCAGATAAAGATGACTTGTCTGATACTTATAAATCTAGAAGGAACAGTCTTGTCCCAAATGAAGACACCGATCCTGATGCAGTGCAGGATAAAATTGATGAGATAACTAAAGGGCAGGAGGATAGGCAAAAAGCAGATGAAGCTGCTCTTGAGGCAGCAGCAGGTCCTTCATCCGGAGATTATACTCCGGATTCTTCGGCAGGCACAAGCTTAGAAGCTGTGTATGAGGCAATCAAAGGCATCAAGCCTCCTCCCGCGTCTGTTA
Source organism: Candidatus Omnitrophota bacterium (assembly GCA_028712505.1). Taxonomy (GTDB): domain Bacteria; phylum Omnitrophota; class Gorgyraeia; order Gygaellales; family Profunditerraquicolaceae; genus UBA6249. Next base: position 7,469 of record JAQTQC010000022.1, on the reverse strand, counting down.
TAGAGGGTACTCCTAGATCTTTATCAGTGGTAAACTTAGAGATAGCTCAAAATCAGGCGCAATTGGCGCAATTGGCCTTGGAATATACGCAATTATTAAATCAATATGACGATTTACCGGTTAATCCGGATGAAACTCTATCAAGTGAGAATGTAAATACCGAAACCGGTACAGTGACTATTAATAAGACTACAAATGAAACCTTGGGAAATTTGTGATAAGAAATGTTTTAGCAAGGGACAAAATTTAGCTGAGACGGCTTTGATTATTATATTGTTGGGGTTGGCTTTACTCGGGATGCAGGTTTATGTCAAACGCGGATTGCAGGGTAATGTTAAAGACTTAACCGATAATATTATTGGTACTGAACAGGCGGCTTATCAACAGGATACTTCGGGGCTAGAAATCAATAATTCGACATCCACGCTTACCTCCGATTCCGTAGCAACGACAAAGGAATTTAAAGGAGGCAGCAGGAGTGTAACTACAAATGAAACAACGACTTATGAATACGGATCTACTACCAAAGGAAATTAGATGGTGTTTAAAAGAAAAAGCCCAGGCAGTTACGGAATTGGCTGTTCTGGGTGCTTTGATTATTGTGGCGTTCTCATTTTTAATTAATTACAGTGAGAAGCTTAACCGTCAGCAAGCTAATATACAACAAACTTTTCGCGCAGCCCTTAAGGAAGCAGGGAAGGCGAATAACTCTGCTGCTTATACCAAAAGAGTTTTCTTGCGTATGCCCAACGTATCCAGTCCTAAAGAATTGGGGCAGTTAGAATCTTTTGGTGACAGTGCCAATGTGTTATGGATGGATGGCCGGAACAGGGATGATGTCTATGCCTATGACAATATAAATAATCAGTATTATTTAGTTGCCAGGTATCCCCGTCCAGGTGTAGAAAAATATCAATTCGATGATCAGATTGTTGATGTTCCCAAGGCTGAGAATGAATATGATGAATACGGGAATCTAAAATTTGTTCCGCCGAAAGAAAAGAATACGGAAATCAAAGAAAGTTTTACTAATTATGTGGATGCTACAACTACCTTAACCCGGCAGGAGTCTTCCGGTAGTGTTACCACTCAGAAGAATCTTACCGCTTCCGATAAGTTAGTAGCAGAAGTCGTTGTAGATGGCGAACAGCAGGCCTTTACCCATTATTTGGGAGAAGGAGGTAAATATTCTTCCGGAGGCAAAAGCATGAGTCGTTAAGGAGATAAGTAATGAAGAAAAAAGCCCAGGCAACATTGGAATTCACGGTGGTATTCGTCATAATGGTATTTTTGCTTATGGGGATGATTAGTCTATGGAAATGGTCAAGCGATAATATGGTCAAGCGTCAAATCGATTATAACGCCAGCCGCAAAGAAGCGGGAACAAGGTCATCTGATTCGACAGTATCTCCGCAGTTAAAAGTAATAGAATAGGAAGGGGGAAATAATTGTTTTTTTCCTGGTATGTTAAAAATAGGCATTTTAATCCGAGGAGTAATTTGTCAGGTCAGATTACTCCTTTTTTACTTGTAGCTTTGGTAATATTGCTTATTGCGGCAATTTCGGTTATCCAGGTTGGAAAAGTTTCTATAGATAAGACCTGTTCTGCTAATGGGGCTGATGCCGGGTCTTTGGCTGCAGCATCTAATTGGGCAGCTTCTTTGAATAAATTAGCTTATAGTAATTATGATTTAAGGAGCAATTACGACAACTATAGATGGTTGTACAAAGAGAATCTTTTGCCAATAGCTAATTATTATTTAGCCATGGCTTCGCTTTATTCGGCTGCCGCCTCATTGCTGAGCAGCGTAGGCGCTCTTGAAATATTTATAACCTTGCCGGTGCCTCCCGTACCTTGTGTTCCTTTTGTGTGGCATTCAATAAGCGGGGCAGCTTTTCTCGGAGCCTCATGGCTTGCCAATGAAGGATCTAAGGCCATGCAAGCTTATAAAATCTATGTTGATTATATGAAGACTGTTACCATAGCATTTCACGATGATCAATGGAATAGATATTGCAAGATAAGGGCCGACATGCATGATTCTTATGTTGCCGCGAAAAAAGAAGGGTTCAGGTATGCCTTTTCTAACAGTTGTATATCGAGTAAGCTTTCAAAAAAGCAAGTTGATGAATTTAATAACTGGTTGGATAAAGACGAGGCTTATAATGAAGATTTAAATTCAAGCGGAAAAGGCGCTAAATACAGTTGGGAGGATAAGAATGGCCAGTCGCATGAAGTTTCCGTTACTTTGACCCTGCCGGATATAAAAACATATACGATTAGGCATACTTGGTTTAATTTTGCGCAAACTCAAGTTAAGGATCAAGAAAGAAGCGATTTGGCAGCGAAAGTAATCACCATCTTAAATATTCAAACGCTGGCCTTAAGTACAATGGGGTTTACTTCCTTCGGGATATTTATTTCTACGTCAATCGGCGCCCTGCTTTGTTTGACTGGTTTTGGTGCGGCTGCCTCAGCGGTGATTAACGCCGCTGCCAAAGTAGCCGAGATTACTCAATATGTTGCCATCGTAGTTATAATAGCTAGTTGGATTGCTACAACTACGGGAGTAATCAGTGTGGTGCAGCTTATGCTAAAAAACGCATTGGCGGACCAATCTTGGGAATATAGTGATACCGATGGAACTCCTTATTTACAGACCAGCGAAGATTATAAGGATGATGAGGGGTTGATGATTGTCTCTATCGAGGCTATCAATATGGAAAATAACAGTTGGCAGACGACTTGTCAAACCACGCAAGTACATCCGGGCATAGATGTGGGTAGCGGTCAGATTAAGGATGTTACTACCGCAAGCTCCAGTACTTCTAAATTTTCCGGCGGAAGCATGGAGTTAATCCCCCAGGAAGTTGAAGAGAACAGCTTATCTGAGCAAATTTTAGCAGATTTGCAGAATGTCTTAGATGTAATACAGACTTTTAAGACAATGCTTCCCTGGGAAGCCCATGAGGCTCCTGTAGAGGTGGAAGAACCTAAGACTCCGGAGGAACTCGAAGCAATCGTAGAAGGCGCGGTTAACGCGAATTATGCCCCGGAGATCGTCGATACCAATTAGTCAAGCAAGGAGGAATCATGATAGTTCATAAATTGAGGTTGTTAATTATAGGGTTGTTTTTTGTGGTTTATGCGGGATGCCCCTTGCTTTTAGCGGCAGAGATAAGCGTTCCTTTGCCAACGGACGCAGTAAAGGTCTCCGAAAAAATCATTAATGCCGGGCCGGTTAAATCCACCGTTGAAATTTATCAATCTTTTCTATCCCAGAATAAAATAAATGCTTTCTATAAAAAAGAAATGTTGCGTTCCGGCTGGGCACAAAATAAGAGTAACCTTTTCATGAAGGATGGATATACTGCAGCGATTACTACCAGTCCGCTAAGAAACCAGGCAGGAGCAACCCAATTCATTGTTATTACTAGTAAAATACCGGATGCAGAAGAAGTACTTGCGGCACGTAAGGCAAAACCAGACAAGTTAGAATTTATGCCTATCTATCCAGGCTGCATACAGAATTTCCTTTGGGATACCTCCATGGGGGTTTCAGGCTCTTATGAAACAGGAGATGATATCGGGGAGGTAATTTTCTTTTATAAATCTGCTATGTTGAAATATGGCTGGAGTCTTTATAGTGAAGTTCCCATTAAAGAGGAAGTAGTTAAATATCCGGGTTATAAGGCAGATAAACCAACTACTTCTACCAGTGCTTCTTTGAGATTTCACAGGAAAGCCGGCGAATCTTGTGTTATAATGATAACCAGTGTTTCCGGTCTTGAGTATATGCTTGAAGGCGAAAAATTAGTTGAAGGAGCGGCCGCTAACTCTCCGGTTAAGACAACCATCTTAATGGTCTATAATGAGCAAAAAGGGATTAATTAGTAAGGCGCAGTCGACCGTGGAATATGTAGCGGTAATCTTAGTGATTATTGCTGCGTTTATTGTTATAGGTAAATATTACCAACGTAATTTGCAGGGCAGGTTCCGCCAGGCAGGTGATGTTATCGGTGGCGGTGAGCAAAGCGCAACAGCATTCAATCCCAACGATTAAAGATAATGGAGTGTTATGTTTATTCTGCTTAGTATTCTGATTTTATGTTCGGTTATCCTGATTGCCCTGAGTCTTTTCCCTTTTTTTGTGCAGACTATACAGTCCTGGCAGCAGAAGAAAGAAGCTGTTATTGCCAAGGAAATGGATAAGATGTTCTATAACAAGAGTCCGAAAAACATCGCCATGCTTTATTTTGTCCTTCCTTTTGTTCTAGGCCTAGTGGGTTATATCATCTTGCAATCTTTAGTTCTTGCTATTATCGGTGGTTTAATCGGCTTGGCTATACCAAATTTCATTTTGAAAATGCGTTATAAGAACAGGGTCCAGAAGTTTAACAGCCAACTCCTGGATGCGATTAATATGCTTTCCAGCTGTTTAAAGGGCGGCTTGAGCCTTTTGCAGGGATTTGAAGTTTTGGTTGAGGAGATGCCGGCTCCGATGAACCAGGAGATAGGGCTGGTGGTCAGGGAAAATAAGATGGGTATCCCCCTGGAAGAGAGTTTGGTGAATCTGAATAAAAGGATGAATATTGAGGAATTGAGTTTGGTGATTAATGCGCTTCTGGTTTCTCGTGAGACAGGAGGCGAACTTACCAAGGTCTTTAGCCGCCTGAGCGTTACCATCAGGGATAACCGTAAGTTGAAAGAGAATATCAAGACGCTTACTTTGCAAGGAAGATTGCAGGGGATGATTATGTCTTTTCTTCCCATTGTATTTGTGATTTGGGTATTATCGGTCAATAAAAATCATTTCGATATTATGCTAAAAAGCGATATGGGCAGGATGCTTTTAATCGTTGCGGTAGTTCTGCAAATCCTCGGTATGGTCCTGATCAAAATGTTTAGTACAATCAAAGTATAAAATGGGCATAATAATATTTCTTCTTATTATTGGTGCAATCGGCCTGATTACCTGGGGTATTATTCTTTCTCAGAGGAATGCCCTTTTACCTTTGCCTAGCGATGTTTCAGCCGTTAAATTCAAGAAACCAGGGTTTGATTTCTCCAGGATTCTTCCTACACAGTCATTCCTGGATAGCACTGGATTGTCAGCCAGGATAAAGAAAGACCTGGATTCTGCCCACTTAAATATCAGTCCGGTGGCATTTTTTAACCTGAAGATACTCTTATGCATTACTTTTGCGCTGCTAACCGTTATCATCCTTAGTAAGCTCGAGCCTCTTTTTATGATAATCGCTTTTGGGATCGGTTATGTGGTCCCGGATTTTTATTTAAAACGCAAGATTTCCAAGCGTAAATATTTGATTGCCCGCGGGCTTCCGGAAACAGTGGATCTTCTGGGCTTGTGTATTGAAGCCGGGCTTGATTTTGTGAGCGCGGTAAGATGGATAATCGATAAAACTCCCAGCACTCCTATGACCGAAGAACTGGCTTTTGTCCTCGAGGAAATTAAATGGGGTAAACCGCGTATTCAATCGCTCAAGGATATGGCGCATAGGCTGGATATCCCGGAACTAAGTTCTTTTGTGCAAACAATCATCCAGGCCGAGCGCATGGGGACCCCGGTAGCCGAAGCCTTTACCATACTTTCCGAGGATACTCGTTCTCAAAGGTTCCACCGCGGCGAAAGGGTTGCTTTGCAGGCGCCAATTAAGATACTTCTTCCGCTTATATTCTTCATTATGCCCGTAATTGGTATTGTCATTGGCGGGCCGATATTGATTACATTTATGCAAGGTGGTCTTACCGGTTTTAAATAATTTTAAGAATATCTTCAGGGGTGTTTCGCTTAAGCGAAACACCCCTTTTTATTTCCCTTTTATTTTTCCAGCCTCTTATAAAGTTCTAAGTATTTATTCTAACTCCAAGTTAATCATGTCCAGCAATTCTGCATGAGCCAATATTTAATTATCGGCTTAGTTAATAATATCCTTATTTATTTTACCCTAAGGTACTTTTTTTGTTTTCCTGCGGAGTTGTTATCGTACGTTAATCTAACAGGGGAAATTTCCCAAACCCAAGGTACCTTTGGTTGTAATAACTTAAGGGTGATATCTTACAAAAATAAGCCAAGTTAATATTGAGGCCCTATAATCTATCTGACATAAAATCGATTGTTTAACGTTAATTTTACCCGGATTATTCTGTTAGTTCCAGGCCAAGCCATGTTGTCTTCCTGTGGCGTTTACCTAACTTCAGTATTAGTAGTTTATGTCAGGTACGTTCAGGTTCTTTACCAAGTTTTCACATATTATCATAGCGTGGATAAGCGGGTATCTTTAGCTTTTTTGCCCTTTGGTTAATTACTTCATGAGTTCTGCGATAACTGACTCTTTATCATCTTTACTCTGGTTTAGGGAGTTTTCTGAACATATCGTTTTAGTGTAAAACCAACCAGCAGATGCTCAAGACCACCGTTTTTTCCTTAATCGCGCCAGGCGCTTTATTACTTTTATCTATTGATAAGCGCGTCTGGGGCAACTTGTCTACGTCTTATCCTGTGCTGATAGCTTGTCTTCTTGCAAGACCTTGTTGGCTATTTTAAGTCAACCTCTTTATGATTATATGCTGAGACCAAAAAGTTAACTTATAAACCATTGAATTCTAAAAAAAGAGGGAGGGGTAGAGTTGAATTAAGTAATTTAACAATCAAATCTAAGCCTAATTTAGGTCAAGCCTATCATCAATATTGTCCAATCTTATATAATCATAATCATGTAATTGTCCACTCTGGTGTTTATATGTCCATTCAGAATTCTGAGATAGAAATAGAACAAGATATGAATGGACATAACAGTATGAATATTAGATGTGCTCTGAACAAAATATCTCCTTTGTTCTTAAATGCTGATTATTGACCGCTACTATCTACATGTCTTTCCATGTGAATGGTTGATTCTCAAACTCTGAAGTGGCATCCCATAGTAATTTTGGGTCTCCAAAATCCCCGAAACTTGGGTGGAAGATCAACCATTCTTGACATACTGACCCAAAAGAAAGCGCTACCAAAAATAGCCCAATTTTCACTTGACAGCGTCTATCTAAAGTGTTATATTTGAGTGTAAGTTGAAGAGGTGAAAAGGTAAACTTAGAGTAATCTAAGGACACAAAGCCACGGGTCCTTAAGTCAAAAAGCAGTTTCAAGGACAGCCGGGTTGCCAAACCGACGAGAGTTGGAATTGACAACTCAATTTGTTTTACAACTTAATAAGAGATTTTAAAAACATTTTATAAACAAATACGGTGATCTGATGAAAGTAGTCACCAGAATAAAGAAAAGCAATGGGGTAAGGGGAAGCATTTATTTTTTATTTAATACTATTAAGTAAAAAATGAATAAAAAAGAGCAACAGACAGAAGTCAGGATTGAGCAACCAAAAGAAGGATTCAAGTCAAGTTTCAAGTCTTGGATTCGCGTGGTTGCTTTTATTATTGTTGCCATCTT
>JAQTQC010000004.1:53729-82793 GCA_028712505.1 Candidatus Omnitrophota bacterium | reverse complement strand
CCTGCAATGCTGCCCCATCGCGCCGTTTAAACTTATCCTCCCACTCATACCAGGCAGCTCCGTGATAATATTCCTTTAATACCTTAAAAAGCGCAAAATCTAACAGCCAATAGGCGTTTTCTTTTTGGAAATCCTCAAAAGCAAGCTCCTCACTTAAATCCTGGAGCAAATAGATATCCCAAAGCAGGCGAAGCTTCTCCTCTTTTACAGCATAATCAACATAAAGATTGTCTTTGGAAGAATTGAATCTTTTTTCTTTAAGAGCAGGAAAATCTTCTAAAGAAATATAGGCTGGTTCGAGGGCAAAAGAACTTAAAGCGTCATATGGACAAAACAATGAGCCAACTTCATTCATCGGCAAGAGCTGGACTATAGAGTTAGCGGTAGATTTTGCCCAATCAACAATAAGCCTTAAATCTCCTAGATCGCCAATGCCAAAGCTTTTTTCAGAATAAACGCTAAACAGGGGGATTAAAACTCCGGCGCGCTTTTTAAAACCGGCATTTTTCCAATTATCCCCGGAGATAACATTAGAGAGTTGTTTTTCAAGGCTTGGTTCCGGCATCATCTATCTTATTGGCAGGATCAGTTGAATTACTTTATGCGACCAAAATAAAGAGATAATTGCTGCCAACGACAAAAACGGACCATACGGGATGGTATGATCATTCTTCCTGATCATCGTTATGATACTGACCACAATACCCAAGAAAGGAGCAAGAAAGAATGTAAGCAGGGCTTTTTCCCAGCCCATAAAAGCGCCGATCATCGCCAGAAGCTTGACATCCCCGCCCCCCATGGATTCGGTCTCTCCGTTAATCGCCGGCCTTTTCAGCCATTTAAAATACACTAAGTCAAAAATCACCCCGGTCAGATAAATGACCCCTCCTCCTATAATTATACCCTGGAGCGAGCGGAGCATCGGACCAAAATGATACCCAAAGGGATTAAAAGTAAATCCGGATACCGAAACCATGATAAAACCTATAATCATACCCCCGACAGAAACTTCATCGGGGATAATCCGATGGGGGATATCTACAAAGCTGGCGATAATTAAACCCCAGCTCATCACCATGAACAAAAAGAAGTTATAGCTTAATCCAAAACGGTCAAAAAGGGCAAGCATCAGCAGCGCGGTCAACAATTCAACCAGAGGATAGCGCAACGAAATCTTTTCTTTACAAAAACGGCACTTGCCACCCAGCAGAATGAAACTTACAAACGGGATATTGTCATAACCGGGGATTCTTTTCTGACATTTCGGGCAATGCGAACGCGGCCAAACGATTGATTCACTTTTAGGCATACGGTGAATGCATACGTTTAGAAAACTTCCTACGATAGAACCAAAAATAAAAACAAATATTTTTGCAATCATAGCTTTTTCACTCCTTTGTTTAACGCTGCGCGCATAATTTCAACCGGCGCCCGCTTGCCGGTAAAATGCTCAAAACAAATTACCCCCTGGTATAAAAGCATCCCCAAACCATTAGAAAATCGCACTCCCGCTTTTCTTGCTGTTGCTAAAAGTTTTGTCTCAACCGGATTATAAATTAGATCATAGACAAAAAGCCCCTGATGAAGCATACTTCCGTCGATTAAACAAGGGTCATCTGCATGCATTCCTACAGGCGAGGTATTGACCAGCAAATCCTTATCCTGCAGCTTTAATTCTTCAATCCTGGCTACAACCGAAAATCTAGTCTGCTCAAATACGTCCTTAAACTGACTTGCCAAGCCTAAACTTTTATAGGCATCTATATCATAAATACAGATTTCTTCTACCCTGCTCTTCCCCAAGGCAAAACATACAGCTTTAGCCGCGCCCCCTGCGCCGATAAGCGCAACTTTCCTAGGAACAACTTTTAATTCTTTTAAATGCCTGCGAAAACCGGCAAAATCAGTATTAAAACCCTTTGATTTACCGCCCTTGGCAATAACTACCGTATTGACAGCGCCGATTTCACGCAGGCCGGGAGCTTTAGCATCCAAGTAAGAGAGTACCTTTTCTTTATAGGGGACAGTAACATTAAAACCGGAGATATTATTCTTTCTTAAATTAGCGAAGAAACCTTCCAGCTCTTCAGGACGTAACTCGAATAATTCATATTTGGCTTTTATCTTAAGTTTAGCAAAAGCTGCATTATGCATGCAGGGAGACAGGCTGTGTTTGACAGGAAAACCCACTAACCCATAGAGTTTAGATTTAAAGGTCATTTGGTTTCCAGTTTATTAACGGCATCAATGTAAGCTTTGACTGCCGCTTCTACGATATCCGTGCTTGAGCCGCGTCCACTTACGCTTAAGCCTGCTACCTTTAATTTCAGGCTCGCCTGGCCCAAGGCATCCTTGCCGGCGGTAACTGCCTCCAGACGGAAATCTTCTAATTTAACTTTATATCCGGTAATTTTATCAATCGCCTTAAAACAAGCATCTACCGGGCCATCTCCTGAAGAAACTCCGGATAGATTCTTTCCAGACCTGATTAATACAACCTGGGCCTTAGGTTTAATTTTAGTCCCGGAATTAATCTCAAAACTATTCAACGTCCAAGTAGGTTTAGTCAACCGGACTTCATCCTCGACAATAATCCTCAAGTCATCGTCAAAAATGGCTTTCTTCTTATCCGCAACTTCTTTGAAACGCCCAAAGGCTTTATTTAACTGCTCGTCATTAAGCACAAACCCCAGCGTTTTCAACCTGTCCCGAAAAGCATGCCTGCCGGAATGCTTACCGAGGATCAATTGGCTATCGGCAATACCGACATCATGAGGATCCATAATCTCATAGGTGATCCGTTTTTTTAAAACCGCGTCCTGATGAATGCCGGATTCATGGGCAAAAGCATTTTTCCCAACAATAGCCTTATTCGGAGGCACGAGGAAATCCGTCAACTTACTTACCAGCCGCGAAGTACGATATATTTCTTTAGTATTAATATCGGTATAGAATTTACCGAAAACATCCTTGCGCGTTTTCATCGCCATTACCACTTCTTCCAGCGAAGCATTTCCCGCCCGTTCTCCGATCCCGTTGATCGTACAATGCACCTGGCGGGCCCCGGCCAAGACCGCAGACAAAGAGTTAGCTGTAGCCAGACCTAAATCATTATGGCAATGCGTAGCAATAACCGCCTTATTGATATTAGGGACATTATTGATGATCTCGGTAATCAGGGAATAAATTTCCTGAGGATAGCTGTATCCGACTGTATCGGGAATATTAATAGTACGGGCACCCTCATTAATAGCCATCTCGATCATCCGGAATAGAAATTCTTTCTCTGTTCGGGTAGCATCTTCCGGAGAAAACTCGATATCCGGACAGAATTTCTTGGCCTGACGGATAGATTTCCGGGCAATATCCGCTATTTCATCTTCAGCTTTCTTAAACTTATATTGAAGATGAATCTTGGAGGTTGCCAGAAAAAGATGGATACGCGGATGTTTGGCTTTCTTTACGGCTTCTCCGGCACACTCGATATCTTTATAAATACAGCGGGCAAGGGCACAAATCGTTCCTTTCTTGATCAGTTTCGCTATCGCGCTGACTGCCGCAAAATCATCAGGTGAAGCAACAGGAAAACCTGCCTCAATGATATCCACGCCCAACTTTTCAAGCTGAGCAGCTACCTCCAGCTTCTGAAAGCTGGTCAACGCCGCACCCGGCGCCTGCTCCCCATCCCTCAATGTCGTATCAAATATTATTATCTTCTCCACTACCCCACCTATATATTAAGGTTACAAGTCTAAGATTTCGCGGGTGGCTTGGGTGTTTTCGCAAGCAGCGTTTTAGCGCTAGAAAATACCCAAGACAGGCCCTGCGAAACACAATCTTACAACTTGTAAACTTACTTCTTCATCCAAGGCATCATCTCTCTTAACTGCCTACCCACCTTCTCGATTAAATGCTCATCCCCGGATTTGATTAAGCTGTCAAAATTCTTCCGGCCGGTTTCATTCTCCCCAATCCACTCCCTGGCAAATTTCCCGGATTTAATCTCTTTAAGTATCTTCTGCATTTCTTTGCGTGTCCTCTGAGTAATAATCCTCGGGCCACGGGTTAAATCACCATAACAGGCAGTATTAGATACCCCCCGGCGCATACCGGAAATACCTCTCTCCTGGATAAGATCGGTGATTAATTTCAATTCATGCAAGACCTCAAAATAAGCAATCTCCGGCTGATATCCAGCGTCGATCAGGGTATCAAAACCCGCCTTGATCAACTCGCTTACCCCGCCGCAAAGCACTGCCTGTTCTCCAAAGAGATCAGTTTCCGTCTCTTCATCAAAGGTTGTTTCGATAACACCTGCGGTAGTAGCCTTGATTGCCTTGGCATAGGCAAGCGCTAAATCTTTTGCCTGGCCGGTTGCGTCCTGGTAAATCGCGATCAATGAAGGCACACCTTTACCCTCTTCATACATCTTTCTTACTAATGCACCCGGTCCTTTCGGTGCAACCATAAATACATCCACATTTTTCGGAGGCTTGATCTGTTTAAAACGGATATTGAATCCGTGGGAAAAACAAAGCGCCTTACCCTTTTTTAAATTCGGCTTGATTGATTCCTGATAAACCTTGGCCTGTACATGGTCCTGGGTAAGAATCTGGATGATATCAGCGGCCCTGGCTGCTTCGGCGGCGCTAACCGGAGTGAATCCGTCTTTCTTTGCCTGTTCAAAATTAGGGGTGCCTTCCATCTCAGAAACCACTACCCTTACCCCTGAATCACGCAGACATAAAGACTGACCCCTCCCCTGGATACCATAGCCGATGATAGCGACTGTTTTATCTTTTAATAAATTCAAATCCGCATCTTTGTCGTAGTAAATCTTAGCCATTTACTTCCTCCTTGTCTACCAAGACAACACCCGCGCAAATCCAATAAGCGCGGGGTGCCTTTTGTTTAATTACTGATTGCCAATTTCCCTGTCCTGACTAATTCTTTTATCCCGAATTTATCCAACTCCCCTAAAAGTGCTTTTATCTGATCCTGATCCCCCACTGCCTCGATAATCGCAGTATCAGCCTTATGGTGGATAATCTTACCTACAAACTTCTCAAAGATGGCTTCAAGCTTGGCTTTATCCCTGGAAGAATAATTCACTTTTGCCAGGAGCAGTTCGCGGTCAATATGTTCTTTCTTGGTGAAATCTGTTACTGTAACCACATCGATCAATTTATTCAACTGCTTATTGATCTGCTCCAGAACTTTTTCGTCTTTAGCCTCCACCACGATGGTCATATAAGAAACTTCCGGATCCAGGGTTTCGCTTACAGCTAAAGAAGCGATATTATAACCTCTGGCGCTGAAAAGCCCGGCAACCCGAGCCAGGACTCCAAACTTATTTTCGACCAATACCGATATAGTATGTTTCATTATGCCAGGCCTCCGAGTATATTGTTAATCGCTTCACCCGCAGGAACCATCGGATAGACATTCTCCTCTTCTTCAACATGAAAATCAATAAAAACCGTATTATCTGTTTCAATAGCACGTTGAAGCGCGGACTTGACCTCTTCTTTCTTGGTCACCCGTATACCTACAGCTCCATAACTTTCTGCCAACCTTACAAAATCCGGACTGGTAATCGGTGTATATGAATAGCGGCGTTTGTAAAAAAGCTCCTGCCACTGACGCACCATTCCGAGATATCCATTGTTAAGTATGGCCACCTTGATATTAATCTTATTCTCAACGCAAGTAGCGATCTCCTGTATATTCATCTGGATAGAACCGTCCCCGGCGATATTAAAAACTGTTTTTTCCGGAGAACCCAGCTTAGCCCCAATTGCGGCCGGGAAACCAAAACCCATCGTACCCAGGCCTCCGGATGAAACAAATGTCCGTGGCTTGGTATAATTATACCATTGCGCCGCCCACATCTGGTGTTGGCCTACTTCAGTACAGATAATTGCATCCCCGCCGGTTACTTCATCAATCTGTTGTATAACATACTGGGGCAGAATCTTATTTTTATCCTTATACCCCATAGGATACTTTTTCTTTAGGACCTCTACATGCTTGAGCCAATCTTCTATGGCTGGGCCATGACTTATCTCTCTGATAAGCTCGGTAATTACCTGTTTAGCATCCCCGACAATAGGGATATGCACCTTTACGTTTTTACTGATTGACGAAGGATCAATATCGATATGGATTACCTTGGCATTAGGAGCAAACATATCCAGCCTGCCGGTAACCCGGTCATCAAAACGCGCACCTAAAGCGATTATAAGGTCGGAATCCATAATGCTATGGTTGGCATAAGCTGTCCCGTGCATGCCAAGCATGCCTAAAGATTGCCTGTGTAAAGAAGGAAATCCTCCGATACCCATTAATGTCCAGGTTACCGGAGCGCCGATTTTTTCCGCTAACTCCAATAGCTCATCTGAAGCACCGGAAATGATAATTCCCCCTCCGACATACAGTATCGGTTTTTTGGCTTCCATGATCAGCTTCGCTGCACGCTTGATTTGACCAGGATGGCCGATATATTTCGGATTATAACTTCTAAGTTTTGGCTCATCCGGCCAGATAAACTCTGTTTGAGCTACCTGCACATCTTTAGGTAAATCAATAAGCACCGGACCGGGACGGCCGGTTGAAGCGATATAAAAAGCCTCGCGGACAATACCGGCTAGATCCTTGATATCTTTAACTAAATAATTATGCTTGGTAATCGGACGGGTAATCCCGGTAATATCCGCTTCCTGAAACGCATCATTACCGATAAGGGCGGTAGGAACCTGGCCGGTAATCGCAACCATCGGAATAGAATCCATAAAAGCGTTAGCAATGCCGGTTACCAGGTTTGTCGCTCCTGGACCGCTGGTAGCAAGACAGACCCCAACCTTACCCGTCACCCGGGCATAACCGTCGGCAGCATGAGCTGCCCCCTGTTCATGGCGGGTAAGAATAAATTTAAAACCTTCGTATCCATAAAGCGCATCAAACGTGGGTAAAATCTGGCCACCAGGATAGCCAAAAACAACCTCCACTCCTTCACGCTTTAAACACTCCAAAAGTATTTGTGAACCTGTCATTTTCATCTATTTTAACACCGCCCCCTTATCTGCGGATTGAACCATGCGGCAATAACGCGATAAATAACCGGTCTTGATCTTTGGCTCAACCGACTTCCAATTCCTAAACCTTTTATCAATTTCAGCCTGGCTCAATCTCACCTCAATCTTACGAGCCGGAATATCGATATTTATTGTATCACCATCTTTAATTATTGCAATCGGCCCGCCTGCGGAAGCCTCCGGCGAAATATGCCCGATGCAAGGGCCTTTGGTCCCTCCGGAAAAACGTCCATCGGTAATCAAAGCTACAGAATCGCTTAAACCCAGGCCGACAATAGCAGCGGTAGGCGCAAGCATTTCGCGCATCCCCGGGCCGCCGGCAGGTCCTTCATAGCGGATAACCACGCAATCGCCTTTCTTAATCTTATTACCCATGATTGCCTGCATCGCCTCTTCTTCGCGATTAAACACCTTTGCTTTGCCGCTAAATTTCATCATCTTATCGCTTACGCCGGATTGTTTTACTACTGCCCCGTCGGGAGCCAGATTCCCATAAAGCACGGCTATACCGCCCTGCTTATGATATGCCTGAGCAAACTGACGGATAACTTCTTCATCAAAGATCTTCGCTTTATCCGCAATCTCAAACGTCTTTTCTCCGCTGACATTAAGCGTATTATTCAGCTTGGATTTCAATCTTTTTAACACCGCCGGAATCCCCCCGGCATACTCGACATCTTCCATGAAATGAGTGCCTGCAGGCTCAATATTCGTAATATGCGGAACGCTTTTACTGATCCGATCGAAAGTTTTAAGATCCAGTTTTATACCCGCTTCATGGGCAATCGCCATAAGATGTAAAACCGTATTGCTTGATCCGCCTAAGGCCATATCTACGACAATAGCATTCTCCAGTGATTTTTGAGTGATGATATCGCGCGGTAAGATATTCCTCTTGACCAACTCCACAACCCGCTCGCCGGAGCCTTGCGCAATCCTGCGTTTTTTGGCAGAACCGGCCAAGGCTGTGCCGCATCCAGGAATAGACATACCCATCGTCTCGGTAAGACAAGCCATTGTATTTGCCGTATACAACCCCTGGCATGAACCTTGCCCGGGACAAGCCTCCATCTCCAAACAAGTCAATTCTTCTTCCGAGATAGCGCCGATCTTAGCCCGACCCATTCCTTCATAAGTATCATGCACAAAAGCCAATTTTCGTTTATTATAATGGCCGGAGAGCATCGGCCCGGCTGTAACAATTACCGCCGGTATATTTAAACGCGCTACCCCCATAAGCATCCCGGGAGTAATTTTATCACAGTTAGTCAGGCAGACTATTCCGTCCAATTGGTGGGCGTTACAAACCGTTTCAATCATGTCCGCGACAAGTTCCCTTAAGGCCAGAGGATAACACATTCCCAAATGCCCCATAGCTATACCGTCACAGATACCGGGCACGCCGAATAAAAATGGCACGCCGCCGCCATAACAAACTCCGCGTTCAATAAACCTTTCCAGATCACGCATCCCTACATGACCGGGAATAAGGTCAGTAAAAGATGTAGCCACTCCGATAAACGGACGCTTTAAATCATTACGCGACAAGCCAGTTGCATGCAAGAGCGCACGGTGCGGTACTCTTTCCAAGCCTTTTTTGATTTGATCTGAACGCATAGTTTACCTCGCTTATTCTTACGACTTCGTCTTCACCTGTATTCTACCTGCCAAATTCTATGACTGACTTTCTAGTCAGCGCCTTCCCCGTCATGTACCACGCCTGGGGCATCCTGGCGTTTACGCACAATCACTCTTTTCAAAGTAACATATTTATCTACCAGGCTGGCGTTATTTACAGCATTCAATTGCTTGAAAAGAAAATCGAATTTGCTTTCAATCTCTCCGGCAATTGCATCACGCGTAGCTTGAGGCAAAGTCATGATTTCTTTCTTAAAAGCACCCAATGCCTTTTTCCTGGTTTTATAAAAGAACTGCTCTTCAGTCTCTCCTGCCTTGGCTTCATTGGCAGCATTGACTTTAAGCCATTCGTAAATCGTCTTCTTTAAATCCGCGGGAAAATGCTTGGAATCAAAAATCATATTCTGAAACTGTGTAGCTAAATGCACTTCACAAGTCTCGCATTCCGGGAATTTATGGAATGCCTCTTCGGGTAAAGTTGACGCTCCATGCTGCACAGCGCCGCCTAAACCAAACTCTTTGCGCGCCAGCGCCGAAAGGTTCTTCAGTGTTTCAAAATCAAGTTTTACCTGGGCAATGGAACCATCCGGCAGAACTACTCCGCCATGGCTTGTTCCGGTCTGGATAGAGATCTTGCTGATTCCGGTAAGCCCTTTACGCAGACGGCCTTTAAAACCCTCCATAAACGCACGCAGGTCTTCCGGCGTAGAATTCTGATGCCCAACCTCGCCGATCTCGCCGCCGACGGAAACAGTGATCCCTTTTGGTTCAATGCGGCGGATAAACTGGGTAAGCTTGGCACATACCTCATAATTTAGATATTGCTGATCCTTAACCTTGGGTTTACTTAAATCGACCAAGGTCGAAGAATCGATATCGATATTATAAAAACCCGCCCCTACTGCCTCGGTAATTAAAGCCTGCAGTGCTTCGATTTCCTTGTCCGGATTATCCTGGTATTTTTTTAAATTCGCTTGGAAGTGATCACCCTGGATAAACACCGGGCCGCTATAGCTCTCTTTAATTGCCGCAGCCAGAATAACCGCAGAGTATTCAACCGGCGGCTGAGCAGTGTAACCCATCTCGCTTTTAGCAATCTCAAACAGGAACGCCTTGGCATCATTCTTTTTTCCTACCCTGAATATCGCCCTGGCCAGATCATAAGTCAAACTACGCAAGTTTATAGCCGGCACAGTAGAGCCGCTGAATTCCTCCCTGCCGCGGGCCATATAGTAATCATGGATGCTGGACGGGTAAATTCCTTTTTTATAAGCGATATCCCAAATCTTCTTAGCCAGTTCCTTTTTTACCGAGGCATCCCCGGTCAAAACCAAATCCATTACGATTTTATCAATCTCAAGCGGTTTTCTTCCCATGTTGCTTAATCCTCCTTTAATAAATGTTTGTATTGTTTAATAACTTAAGTTAGGACCCTGATCAAATTAAATAAATTAACGATCTTCAGTTCTTTCTTTTGTACTGCCACCTCAAAATCAACCTCCACAAATTTACCGCCTCCAAGACCAACGGCAATATCGCTTTTACCGGACAATAAACAATCGACCGCGGTCTTACCAAGATTTAAAGCCAGGTCCCGGCTGACAGCAGTAGGCCGGCCTCCTCTTTGTACATGCCCCAAGACTACTGTCCGTGTCTCAAGACTGGTAAGCTCGGTAATCTTATTAGCGATATCTTCTGCCTTGCCTGCGCCTTCGGCAACTACGATAATCCAGCTCATCTTGCCAACCAAATTACCATGGACAATATCATGGCAAATTAATTCCAGGTCCAGTTTCTTTTCCGGGATGATCACATCTTCGCATCCTCCGGCAAGGGCAACAGTCAAGGCAATAAAACCGGAATCCCTGCCCATTACCTCGACCACAAAAATCCTCTCCATGCTGGTTGCGGTATCACGGATCTTATCGATCGCATCCAGAGCAGTATTAATCGCCGTATCCGTACCGATAGTATAATCGATCCCGTTAACATCATTATCGATAGAAGCGGGAATGCCTATGACCGGTACTTTATATTTTTTATAAAACTCATGGGCTGCGGTAAAAGAACCATTGCCGCCGATAACCACTAAACCATCGATATTATATTTCTTGATGGTATTATAAGCCCGGCTCATCCCTTCTTCGGTCTTGAATTCAGCGCAACGGGCGGTCTTTAAAATAGTCCCGCCCTGGTTGATGATCCCGGAAACAGAGCGATGGTCTAAAACTTTCAACTCTTCGTTGATCAGACCCCACCAGCCGCGGAAAACCCCCATTACTTCCAGCTTCTGGTTAATACCGTAACGCACAACAGAACGGATTGCCGGATTCATTCCCGGGGCATCCCCTCCGGTGGTTAGAACTGCGATTCTTTTCATCAAGTACCCATCTCCCAGCTGGCTAGATATTTCTTCTGCTCAGCAGTAAGCGTGTCTATCTTAATCCCCATAGACTTGAGTTTTAAGTAAGCAATATTTTTATCTATAGCTTCCGGAACTGTATAAACCTGTTTCTGCAGTTTATGGTAATTCTTGGCCATATACTCGGCGGAAAACGCCTGGTTAGCAAATGACATATCCATTACGCTTGCCGGATGACCTTCAGCAGCTGCCAGATTAATCAGACGACCTTCTCCCAAGACATAAATCTTATGGTTATTCTTCATTGTATACTCATCAACAAAATCACGGGTAGCCCTTTTGGATTTAGCTATTGCTGCCAAACCGGGAATATCAAGTTCGACATTAAAATGCCCGGAGTTAGCAACAATTGCGCCGTCTTTCATCAGGCTAAAATGCTCTTTACGGATAACATTGATATCTCCGGTAACCGTAACAAAGATATCCCCGATCCTGGATGCCTCTTTAATCGGCATAACCCTAAAACCATCCATAGTCGCTTCAAGGCCGCGCAGGGGATCAACTTCAACCACAATTACCTTAGCTCCCAGGCCATTTGCACGCATAGCCGCGCCTTTTCCGCACCAGCCATATCCACAGACTACAAAATTAGAGCCGGCGATTAATTTATTTGTTGCCCGGATAATCCCGTCAAGAGTTGACTGGCCTGTACCATAACGGTTATCAAAAAGATGTTTGGTTAAAGCGTCATTAACCGCGATAATCGGATAACGTAATTTACCTTCCTGCGCCAAGGCCCGCAGGCGGATTACACCGGTAGTGGTTTCTTCTGTGCCGCCGATGATATTGGCATGCTCTTTCTCTGGACGCTGATGGATAGTACTTACCAGGTCAGCGCCGTCATCCATGGTGATATCCGGCTTAACCGCTAAAGCGGATTTGATATGGTTATAATAAGTTTTAGTGTCTTCGCCTTTGATGGCGAAAACAGCTAACTTTAAATCTTTTACCAAGGCAGCTGCCACATCATCCTGGGTAGAAAGCGGGTTGGAAGCACAGATATAGACATCAGCGCCGCCGGCCTTCAAAACATCAGTCAACACAGCAGTCTCCGTAGTGACATGCAAACAGCAGGCAACCTTCAGGCCTTTTAAGGGCTTCTCTTTAGCAAATCTCTGTTTAATCAGGGAAAGAACAGGCATATTCTTAGCTGCCCATTCAATCCTCAACGCTCCTTTTTTAGCTAATTTTATATCTCTGATATCAAAATTCATGTTATCCTTTCTTCTTATTATACCACCCTCTTATTCTATATTATAATCTTGCTGCCTGGTTCTTTAACGCTTCTGCTTTATCTGTCTTCTCCCAGGTAAACTCCGGCTCCGGCCTGCCAAAATGCCCATAGCTGGCAGTCTTCCTGTATATAGGACGCCGTAAATTCAATGACTCAATAATCCCTTTAGGGGTAAGCTGAAAGTTCTGCCTTACTAATTTTACCAGAGACTCTTCTGGAATAACTGAAGTCCCTTCTGTTTTTACCATAACCGACAAGGGATCTGCCCGGCCAATAACATAAGCCAACTGCACAAGGCATTTCTCTGCCAGATGCGCCGCCACAATATTCTTAGCGATATATCTACACATATACGCCGCGGAACGGTCAACCTTAGTCGGATCTTTACCGGAGAATGCGCCGCCGCCATGGGCAACCGCACCGCCGTAAGTATCCACGATTATTTTCCTTCCGGTCATCCCGGTATCAGACTGCGGCCCGCCAATAACAAATTTCCCCGTCTGATTGACAAAATATTTAGTATCTTTATCCACCCAGCCTTTAAGGATTGGTCCGGCTACCTCCCGGATTATTTCACGGCGGGCTTTTTCAGTAATCCGCTTACCGCTTTTATCCAAGATAGCATCGGTGTGCTGAGAAGCCAACACTACTGAATCTACGCGTATCGGCTTGTCGTTATCGTATTCCACAGTCACCTGGGTCTTACCGTCAGGACCAAGATATCCTAAAATATTCTTTTTACGTACCTCGGTCAGGCGCAGAGAGAGTTTTTGCGCCAACATAAGAGCCAGCGGCATCAACTCTTTAGTTTCTCTGCAGGCATAACCAAACATAATCCCCTGGTCCCCTGCTCCGCCGGCATCAACCCCTTGCGATATATCCGGAGATTGCGAATGGATAGCATTCAATATAGCGCAGGTATGGAAATCAAACCCGTATTTAGGATGGCTATAGCCGATGTCTTCAATGATATCCCGGCAAATCTCATGTACATGTATAAAACCACGGGTGGTTATTTCACCGCCTACGATCAAAAGCCCCATAGTCACATAAGTTTCACAAGCCACCCTCGCATAGATATCATTCTTTAGGCAAGCATCCAATACCCCGTCTGAAATTTGATCACATAATTTATCCGGGTGCCCCTCAGTTACCGATTCCGAAGAAAAATAATGTTTCCGCACTGACATAATCCCTCCATATTTTTTATCCAGAAGATTCCTGACGACTGAAACTGATCGGGATCCTCCTTACGCACAAGCGTACACCGGCCACTTCCATTAGGGCCGGCTGATAGTTAGGCAAATTTTTCTTTTGCCGCGTTTAAATACTTATGATCTCCTATGTCAAACCAAAACCCATCAAACACATAACCGTAAACATCTGTCCGGTCTTTAAGCCAGGCGATATATCCTCCGGCAGCATCTATTTTATTTTTCCTGTCCCGCATATATTCTCGGACTAGTTTCAGACAGGTCCGCGGGATAATATATAAACACATCGCCACCAGAGCACTCTGGGGGTGCCGGGGTTTTTCTTTAAAGCTAGTTACTTTCTTATGGACATCCAGCCCGGCTACGCCGTAACGACTGGCGTCTTTTTTCTGCTTCAACCTATACAAACCTATATTTACTGCCGGGGAATTTCTCTTAGCAAAACTTAAAAAATCTTTTAACCGGCCATCAAAAAGGTTATCCCCTCCGACCACCAAGAGGTCATCTTTGATTTTCTTCCGGGTTATCGCGAAATCTATATCCCCTATGGAACCTAGCCTATCCTGATTATTTTTAGTCAAATCATTAATCAAGGTGATCTTTTTGGGTGTTTTAATTGTTTTTGCCCATTTGCGAAAGACTCCGATGAACTTATTATTAGTAACGACATAAATCTCATCAATATCGCTAACGGATTCCAATTGATCGACGATATAGTTTATAATCGGCCTGCCTTTAACCTCAAGCAACGGCTTAGGATATTCTTTAGTCAATGGATAAAGCCGGGTCGCATAACCCGCGGCTAAGATCAAGGCCTTCATCCTATTTTAAGATCTCCGTTAACCTGCCTCTGGCAAATTCTTCTACCTGGGTGCCGGTTGCAAGCTTCATTGCCTCACTGGCAAGCTCTTGCACCGCTTTAAACCCTATCGCCCGGATTATAAATTTTAACTCCGGGATCACCTGTGGAGGGACACTAAACTCATCCAAGCCTAAACCTAAAAGAATAAGCGCCAGCGACGGTTCACCGGCCATCTCCCCGCACATCGCTACTTTAATGTCCGCCTGATGTGCTGCATCAATAACCTGTTTTATCATCCTTAAAACCGCCGGGTGCGCCGGTTCATACAGGTAAGCTACTTTTTCGTTACCCCGGTCAACTGCCAGACAATACTGGATCAAATCATTTGTCCCGATACTGAAGAAATCCGCTTCTTTGGCCAAGATATCGGCGGTCATCGCCGCAGAAGGAACTTCGATCATTACACCGACAGGGATCTGATCGTTAAAGGCAATTCCCTTCTGTCTTAGCTCATCTTTGGCCTCTTGAAGCAAGCTGTTAGCCTGACGCAATTCCTCTATACCAGAGATCATCGGATACATCAGTTTCAGATTACCGTGCACGGAAGCCCTTAAGATAGCACGCAACTGTAATTTAAAGATGTCCGGACGGGCCAGACAAAACCTGATCGCCCTCCAACCCAAGAACGGCTGCATCTCATGAGGAATCTGAAATTGCGACAAAAATTTATCCCCACCTAGGTCCAGAGTGCGGATAACCACCGGATGCGGACTCATCTGCTCGGCAACATATTTATAAGCCTGATAATGCTCATCCTCGCTGGGAGAGTCTTTACGGTTCATGTAAAAGAACTCTGTGCGGTAAAGACCGAT
This sequence comes from Candidatus Omnitrophota bacterium, assembly GCA_028712505.1. Lineage (GTDB taxonomy): Bacteria > Omnitrophota > Gorgyraeia > Gygaellales > Profunditerraquicolaceae > UBA6249. The sequence goes on along the minus strand of JAQTQC010000004.1, from coordinate 67,517 downwards.
CCCTTCGCTGCCATGCAATTTTACCGATGAAACTTCATCGGGAAATTCAATATTGGCATTAATTGCGATCTCCCGGCCATCAAGCGTAACCGCGGGGAGTTCTTTAACCGATAAAAACCTTTCGGCTATACTCCTTAAGTTTATTAATTCCTGTTGATACTGCTTAAGTGTTTCTTCGTCAGGATTGATAATAACCGTGCCGGTATTTCCGTCAACAATAAGGACATCCCCGGGATTCACCCTGGAGGTGATTCCTTCTAACCCGACTACGGCGGGAATCTCCAGGGACTTGGCCATGATCGCTGTATGCGAAGTCTTGCCTCCCATATCAGTGACAAAAGCAGCGACATTCCTGGTATGCATTGCCGCAGTGTCAGAAGGAGAAAGGTCGTGCGAAACAATAATCGCCTTTTCCTTGAGATCCTCCAGACCCCTTTTTTCTTTACCCAGCAGGTTCCTTAATATCCTTTTACCAACGTCATTAATATCGGCAATACGTTCTTTAAGGTATTCATCTTCGATCTTTAAAAATACACTGATATATTTCTTCAGGACCTCAGAAAAGATATAAGCGACATTGAGCTGTTCTTTCTTCAGCCGGGAGATAACTTCTTCGATAAGCATGCGGTCTTCTAATACCAAAAGATGCGCATCGAAAATCTGGGCCTCATCCTGCCCCATATCAGAACTGATCTTTTTCTGCAGTTCAATAATCTCACGACGGGTTTTAATCAAAGCTTCTTCAAAAAGCTGAATCTGCAAAGGGATATCTTCCCAGGTGATCGCCTCAGGAAGAACAATAAATTCCTCCTTACCCAGCTTATAAGCTGCTCCGATACTTATCCCGCCGGCCGCTCCGATACCTTTTAGCTGAATCATAGGGCTTCCTCGCTATTAATAAGCTTCTCCAATTCCCCTAATGCTTCCTCTGCGTCAGAACCGTCAGCTTCAATAATAATCAAGCTTCCCTTTTCCGCTCCCAGCATAAGAATTCCCATAATCGATTTACCATTAACCTCTTCCTGGTCATGCCGCACAGTGATGCGCGAATCGAATTTATTGGCTATCTGCACAAATAAAGCCGCCGGCCGGGCATGTAAACCCTGACCATTCTTTACGATAAGTTCTTTCTTAATTAAAGGCATTTTTAAATCTCTTCGATAAAACTTAGGATAATCTTTGCCAATTTCTCCGCGTCGTGGCGGATCACCCCATCCTGCACCATAATAAAATCTTCTTCTACTACCCGGTACCCCAAATTCTCTATATTCTTACGGTCATTGGCCACAAGAAGCGAATTCTCTCCCGCATAACGTTTTAAAACCTGCTCAGGCACTTCACCGTTATTAACAATACAATAATCCAGGATATGTTCAGAACTATGGGCCGCCAAGGCCTTAATGTGATCACACACACTATAGCCATCGGTTTCCCCCGGTTGGGTCATCACATTGCAGACATAGACCTTAATCGCATCAGATTCCGCGATTTCCCGGGAAATCTCTGAAATCAAGAGATTAGGAATAATACTCGTATATAGAGAACCTGGACCCAAAACAATGATCTGTGCCTCTTTGATCGCCTTGATCGCATCCGGAGTAGCCATCGGCTGCTCAGGAGTAAGACTGACGCTATTGATCTTCTTCCTCGCTTTGGGGATCTGCCCTTCTCCGGACACTACCGACCCATCCTTATAATGCGCCACTAAGGTTACATCTCCCAGGGTAGAAGGGATAACCTGCCCTCTTAAAGCCAAGACCTTGCTGGTTTCTTTAATCGCCTTTTCAAAATCACCGGTCAAACGGGTCATTACCGTAAGAAAAAGATTGCCGAATGAATGTCCGGAAAACTCGGAATTCTTATCAAAGCGGAACTGGAACAAATCACGCATCAACGCCGGGGCATCAGCTAATGCCACCAGACAGTTGCGAATATCTCCGGGAGGCAAAACATCAAACTGTTGACGGAGCCTGCCGCTTGATCCTCCGTCATCAGCCACTGTAACAATAGCGGAAATATTTGAAGAGTAACTCTTTAAACCGCTTAAAAGAACAGATAAGCCTGTGCCGCCGCCTACCGCAACTATGCGCGGGCCGCGGCTCAATTGTTTCTTTTGATATAAAAGATCGACTAATTCCGTGCCTCTGGATGAGGGGGCGAATACAGCGATAAAAGAACGCATCATCCGCTTTATCCCCAGGATCAAGATGATAATACCGGAGATAACAACCAAGGCATCTAAAAGCTGGATCAGCCAAAATTGGCCGTTTTTAAGGTTGGCTGTCCCAATAATCAAAAGAGCCACCCCGAAAGCGCTTAGACCTACCCAACGCTTAATGCCGATGCCAGGATAAAACCATTTTAAGATAACGCTAGAGGCTGCTTTCATTTTTACGAAAAATCTGTTGAGTATATGATTAACTTACAGGATGACCCCGCCCGACTTCTTCAGCAGGTATCTTATAAAAAATAAAGACAAAATTGATTAAATCTTTTTCTCGTCTTCCTGAGTGATAATCTTAATTACAGATTTTTCGTCCATGCAGGTGCGCAGGGTATCGCGGAAATATTTATCTTTTAAGAGACGCGATATCCTAGCTAATGCCTTAAGGTGCGGTCCGGCGGAATCCTGCGGGGCAACCAGCAGAAAGAAAATATAAGCTAACTCTCCATCCAGAGAATCAAAGTCTACGCCTTTTTTAGATAATCCAAAGGCTGCCACCAGTTTATCCACGCAGTCGCTTTTGGCGTGCGGAATGGCAATACCCTGGCCGATTGCGGTTGAACCCAGGGCCTCTCTTGACATCAGGGCTTCGATTAGCTTGTTACGATTACGCTTCTCCACGTCACCGGCCTCAATCAAAAGATCCACCATCTCTTTGATTACGTCTTCTTTGCGGGTAGATTTTATATCGGTAAGAATTGCCTTCTTGGAAAGAAAATCCATTATCTGCATCTGTTTCTCCTTTCAAATAATAAACTTAAAAAAATAAAGCGGGAGACGGGATTCGAACCCGCGACATCAACCTTGGCAAGGTTGCGCTCTAGCCAGCTGAGCTACTCCCGCAATACCAATTGCGCACCCGCGCAAATCCGATCAGCGCGGGGTACCGCATCGCTCGCTATTATCAAATGTAAAATTATCAATTGGGCGGAAGAGGATTTGAACCTCCAAGGGTTACCCCAATAGCTCCTAAGGCTATCGCGTATGCCAATTCCGCCATCCGCCCGGAATTTTCCTCTTCTCGCTTCCGCAACAAAACTTGAGAATTTTTGGTTTATGAGCGCGTATTAGAAAGATTTCGCACGCGAGAAACCACAAATTTTCAAATTTACTGAGCCTCCCGCGACTCGAACGCGGCACAACCACATTAAAAGTGTGGTGCTCTACCTGATGAGCTAGAGGCCCTTAAATCTAGGTTTCATTTACCGACCTTCTAGCGAATCCTCCAACGGAGGAGAGCTAGAGGCCCTTAAAATTTAATGAGCAGATAATTTATGGAGTTCGAAGAACGACATAAATTATAGGCCGTAAGGCCGTCTGCGAATTAATCCCTGCAGTTGCGAGCAAATTTCAAGAGAAATTTGCGAAGCGGATAACTGCGGGGGCAAAAACTATCTAGAATTCCAATACTTCTTTCTCTTTATTCTTTAAAAGTTCGTCGATCTTCGCTATATACCTATCAACCGCTTTCTGCAATTCATCGACACCGCGGAATTTCTCATCCTCAGAAATAATCTTATCTTTTTCCAGCTTCTCTACTGTCTCCTTGGCGTCCCTTCTGATTGTACGCATAGAAACGCGGCCGTCTTCGGACATTTTATGGATTACCTTGGCCAGCTCCAGCCGCCTTTCCTTGGATAATTGAGGAACAGCAAGCCTGATGATTTTACCGTCATTAGAAGGATTGATGCCCAAGTTAGATTTAAGAATCGTTTTCTCGATTTCAACAATTGCCGTAGGATCCCAGGGCTGGATGACGATCAAATGCGCATCCGGAGCAGATATGGCTGCCAGCTGTTTAAGCATGGTCGGAGTACCGTAATAATCAACATGCAGTCCCTCAACCAAACTCGGGGACGCCCGGCCAGTTCTTACTTCCTGAAATTGGCGGTTCATTGATTCAAAAGCCTTTTTCATCTTTTCTTCTGTATTATGCATTATCTCTTTGATAGTCATATCTGCCGCCTTTCGCTTATCTTACAACCGTGCCGATTTTCTCACCTAAAACTACGCGCTTAATATTCCCCTGGCGATTAAGATTAAAAACAACAATGGGTAACTTATTATCCATACATAAGCTGATTGCCGTAGCATCCATTACTTTCAAGCCCTTCTTGAGTACATCTATATACTTTAACTGGCTAAACTTTTTGGCATTCTTTACCTTAACCGGGTCAGCGGCATAAACCCCATCTACTTTCGTAGCCTTCAGAATAGCATCCGCGTTAATTTCCATAGCCCGCAGAGCTGCAGCCGTATCGGTAGTAAAATATGGATTGCCGGTACCGGCAACAAAAATAACCACTCTCCCTTTTTCTAAATGCCGGATAGCCCTTCTTTTGATATACGGCTCAGCTATCCTTTGCATCTCGATAGCTGTCATTACTCTTGTTGGTACGCCTGATTTCTCCAGTGCATCCTGCAGGGAAAGCCCGTTAATTACAGTAGCCAGCATCCCCATATAATCGGCGACACTCCGGTCTAAATCCAACCCGCGCGAAGCAGTATTCTCCTGACCACGCAGGATATTCCCGGCGCCTAAAACAACAGCCACATCTACGCTCAAGCCCCTGATTTCCTTGATCTGGAGCGATATGGTTTTAAGCACCTCAGGATCAATGCCGTGGGTATTTTTACCCTGAAGCGCCTCGCCACTAAGCTTAAGGACGATCCTCTTGTAAACCGGTTTAAACATTTATTCGCCGATCTTATAGCGGATGAACCTGCGGATAACAATATTTTCGCCAATCTTTCCTACAATACTACCCAAGTAATCCTTGATCGTCAAACCTGGGTCTTTGACAAAAACCTGCTCCAGCAAACAATTATTCTTGAAATAATCTTCCTTGGCTTTAGCATTTTCATGCTGCAGAACGTCTTCCGGGACATCTTCTTTCTTGATATATAGCGGACTACTGGCAGCTATATGCATAGCCAGATCTTTGGTAAACTTGACAAACTCGTCATTTTTAGCCGCAAAATCAGATTCACAATTTACCTCTACCAGGGCACCCATTTTATTCCCATGATGTATATAGCAATCAATCCTGCCTTCTTTAGCAGCGCGGCTTTGTTTTTTAGCAGCAATTTCCAAGCCTTGTTTACGCAACAATATAGCTGCCTGCTTAATATCCCCTTTGGCCTCTTCCAAAGCCTTCCGGCAATGCGCAATGCTCGAGCAGGTCATATCCCTCAATTCTTTAATAGCGCTCAATGAATTCTTCATCTTAAAACGACCCCTTCTTTCTTGATTTCAGTTTTGTATCAACTGCAGGCTTGATGTGCGCCCTTTTTGCCGAACCGGCATCACCAATGGACGGCTGGCTATCTTCAACAATCTCTTCGATCTCCTTGATCTTTACCTCTTCCTCGGGAAGGACTTCAGGCAATATATCCTGCTTCAACTCCTCCACCTTAACACCCTCCTGAGAAAGATATGACAGGAATTTCTTTCTCCCTTCAATAATCGTATCCGCCATAATCGTAGCAACGGTACGGATAGATTTAGTGGCGTCGTCATTACCCGGAATAGGATAATCCACCAAATCGGGATTGGAATTGGTGTCAATCAACCCGATTATCGGGATACCTAACCTGCGTGCCTCAAGTACTGCAGTCTCTTCTTTCTTGGTATCCACAATAAAAGCTGCCTTGGGCATACGCTCCATAGCAACTATGCCTGAGAAATTCTTATTCAGTTTGGCCATTTCTTTTTCCAAACCGGCAACCTCTTTTTTGGTTAATTTTTCAAATGTCCCGTCAGTACGCATCTTTTCAATCTCTTTAAGACGGTTGATGCTCTTCTTGATAGTAGTAAAGTTAGTCAGCATCCCACCCGGCCAACGGTCAGTAACATAATACATACCGCAGCGAATTGCCTCCTGCTTGATCACATCCTGAGCCTGTTTCTTTGTCCCTACAAAAAGGACGAATTCACCTTTTGAAGTTATATCCATTAAGAAATCCCGGGCGGCATTGATACATTCCTCGGTTTTTTCCAGGTCGATAATGTAAATACCACTTCGTGAACCAAAAATAAACTTCTTCATCTTAGGATTCCAGCGCTTAGTCTGGTGCCCAAAATGTACTCCTGCTTCTAAAAGCTGTTTGATTAATTCTGATGGCACGTTTTTATTCCCCCTCTTTCTTTGTGGCTTTGGCTGTTCGCTCGCCAAACCATGGTTATCTTAACCAGTTAATCTACTTTCCTGCCTCCCTTGCTTCAAATAAGCCGGAAAATTAAGGCAAAAAAGTTAATTCTGTAATTATAGCAAATTTTTTCTTATTTGCAACTATTATTGTATCTCTTGAGCGTCATAAAGCCGTTTGTACAAACCCTTGCTTTCCAACAACTGATTATGTGTACCCTGCTCAACGATTATTCCCTTGTCTATAACTACAATCCTGTTGGCATTTCGCACCGTAGAAAGCCGATGGGCGATCATAAAAACTGTTCTGCCGGTAACCAGGCTGTCTAAAGCCTCCTGGACAATACGTTCGGATGTAGAATCCAACTGCGAAGTAGCTTCATCCAAGATTAATATCGGGGCATTCTTTAAAAGGGCCCGGGCAATAGCAATCCGCTGACGTTCTCCGCCGGAGATCTTTACCCCTCTGTCGCCGATTATCGTATTATATCCTTGCGGGCACTTAGAGATAAAATCATGCGCATGAGCCCTTCGGGATGCTTCTTCTATTTCTTTATCAGAAGCATCGGGCCTACCATAAGCAATATTAGCCCGGATTGAATCATTAAAAAGCATGGTTTCCTGATTAACTATGCCTATCTGGTCACGCAATGACTTTAAACTAAACTCCCGCACGTCCACCCCGTCAATAAAGACATTTCCTTTTTGCGGGTCGTAAAAACGCGGGATTAAATCCACCAAAGTGCTTTTACCAGTACCGCTGGGACCAACAATTGCCAGCATCTGGCCGTAACCGACCTCCAAATTAATTCCTTTTAGGATTTGCGTATCGGCATAACTGAACCAGACATCATCAAATTTGATGCTTTGTTTAAAACCGGTTAAGGTTTTAGGTACAAGCGGTTCTTTTACACTCGGCTCTGTTTCTAAGACCTCATGTATGCGTTCGCTGGCCGCCATAGCCTGCTGGTTTAAAGCATTTACCTGGCTTAATTTCTTTAATGGCCGAATTAAAGATAAAAGCGAACCCAGAAACAAACCAAAGACTCCAAAGGATATTTTACCAGCGATGACTTCACGGCCACCCCAAAAGAATACAAGCACACCGGCAATACAACCCAGAAACTCCGTAGCAGGATTAAGCAGCAGCGTACGTTTTATCGACTTCATGGAAAGCCTGTAATAATCCGAGTTTACCTTATTAAATTTACTGATCTCATGCTCTTCCATATTGAAGGCCTTGACGATACGCGCGCCCATAATCGTCTCATAAAGCAAGGAATTGGTATCAGCGGCATTCTCCTGGGTGCGCTTGGAGAGTTTTCTTAAGACTTTACCGACCTTGATAATCGGCAAGCTGATTAAAGGCACGAATATGAACGAAACTAAAGCCAATTTAAAATAAATAAAGAAGATAACTACGGAAAAGATAACTACCTGCAGACTCTGATAAATCAAGTCGGTTGAGCCATAGGAAACAGCATTTTCCACAAGCCTGACATCATTATTGATCCGCGACATCAACTCGCCGCCGCGCTTATGAGTAAAATAGTTGAGCGACAAAGATTGTATCTTGGCATAAAGTTTAGATTTAATATCCCTAACTACGCTTTGACCGATATCTGACATAAGATAGCTTTGGAAAAACCCGAAAACCCCCTTCAGGAAGAAAAGAACCAGGACAGTAACAACCATATAGGCTAACAGTACTTCTGGAGAGGTATTATTTATCTGATCCACAAAATTTGCCAGGAAATCCGGTAATTTAGCGGGGATAATGATCTTTTTATTGGTCAAAACCTTATCTGCCAAAGGCACCATCATTGCCAGCGACACACCGTCAAATATGGCAGAAAAACCCATACAAACTATAGCTATAGCGAACAAACTATAATAAGGCCGCACAAATTTGAGTAACTTGAGATAATCCTTCATCTTTGACCTTTCCTAAAGAAAGTTTATTTTAACATATCCGCCTAAGCATGGCAAACCTTTTATTGCATTATTTTACCCGTCTGCCCTGGTTCGTTCTTCGCGGGGACGCTCGCCCGGGTCGGCTGGCGTCGCTCTCACTAGTTCCTGTATAGCCGGTGAACCTTGCCCGCTCCTTGCCTCCACGCCCTGCTCAGAATCAAACCAAGCCATCCGCCAAAGATGCACTCTGAAATGAAGCTGATAAATTTCGCAGCGAATGTCGTACTTTCGCCTCTGCGAAAGCACGATCGGAGCGAGAAATTTAGCAGATTCATTCGCAGAGCAAGAGTTATTGCCGAAACGCCGCGTAAAAATTTTAATTGCAACAAGATACGCACTTTGCTATGATTATGGAATGGATAAACTTAAGGTAGCGGTAATCGGAGCGGGCCATTTAGGCAGTATTCATGCAAAAATATACAAACAAATCCCCTTCTGCACCCTGATAGGCGTCTGCGATACCAACCCCGTAAACCTCAAAACCGTTTCCGGATCACTGCGCGTACCTGGATACAGCGATTATCATGAACTCTTTGGTAAAATCGACGCTGCCAGTATTGCCGTGCCTACACTCTTACATCATCAGGTAGCGCGTGATTTTCTTGAAAACAATGTACACCTTCTGGTTGAAAAACCATTTACCGTAGATCTTAAACAAGCAGACGACCTTATTGAGATTGCCCAAGAAAGAAAACTCATCCTGCAAGTAGGCCATATTGAAAGGTTTAACTCCGCTTTTTGCGCCACGCAGAAAATAATCAAGAATCCGAAATTTATCGAATGCCACCGCCTTTCCAGCTTTCCTAACCGCTCGCTTGATGTCGGAGCTGTCCTGGACATCATGATTCATGACATTGACATTGTCCTCGGGCTAGTGGATTCACCGATAGAACGCATAGAATCCGTAGGCGTAAATGTACTTACTCCTTTTGAAGATATCGCTAATGCCCGCCTGACTTTTAAAAATGGCTGTATCGCCAATCTTACCGCCAGCCGGGTCTCCGATGAAGTAATGCGCAAAATCCGCATATTCCAGGAAGATACCTATATTTCCCTGGATTATAAAAATGCCGAGGCCTCGGTATACCGCAGGGCCCAAGGCAAGATTACCAAAGAACGCCTGCCTATTGAAAAAGAGCAGCCTTTACAAAAAGAGCTGGCATCATTTATTGACTGCGTAATCAACAAAAAGACCCCGCTGGTTTCCGGACCTATCGCCAGAGAGGCTTTAGCGGTAGCTTTGGAAATTCAAAATCAGATATGGAAAAAATAAAAAAGTTATTTATTGTTTGCGGTGAGCCTTCCGGAGATCTGCTGGCCGGCGACCTGGCCCAAGAAATAAAAAAGCTTGAACCGGCAATTCAGATTGCGGGGGTTGGCGGCGCATTCCTAAAGAAATCCGGAGCGGAAATCTTTTACGACATTAAAGAATTATCCGTAATGGGGTTTTTCGATGTTTTAAAGAAACTTCCTAGATTTTTTGGGTTAAAACAGTTAATTCTTGAAAAAATAAACACCGACAAACCCGACGCTATAATCTTTGTTGATTTCTCCGGATTTAATCTGCGCCTGGCCAAGGCGATCAATAAACGCATACCAACAATTTATTACGTAAGCCCGCAGGTTTGGGCCTCAAGAGAAAACAGGGTAAATTGCATCAGAGATTATATCTCTAAAATGATTGTACTTTTTAAGTTTGAAGAGGAATTTTACAGAAAACACGGAATTAAAGTGCATTGCGTAGGGCATCCTTTAATAAGCCTGGTACACCCAAGCGCAGATAAGCAAGAGCTGCTTAAAAATCTCCAGGTTAACCCGTCTCAAAAGGTCATCGCCCTTCTGCCCGGTTCACGCAAACAGGAAATCAGGATGCTCCTGCCATTAATGCTTAAGACTGCTCAGCTTATCAATAAAGATATCCCCGATACACAATTTATTATCGCCAAATCCCCCAACCTGGATACCCGGATATACCAAGATGAATGTAAAAAATACAACTTAAACCTGAAGATTATTGACGGCAAGACTTATGATTGTCTGAATATCGCCGACTTCTGCCTTGTCTGCTCAGGCACGGCAACATTAGAAACAGCGATCATCCAAAAACCATTTGTGATTGTTTACAAAATGAATTTGTTTAATTACCTGCTCTACCGTCCGCAGGTAAAGATCCCTTATATAGGGATAATCAACATTGTAGCTGGGAGAAAAATTGTCCCGGAATATATTCAATTTAATGCCCGACCTGAAATAATTGCCCAGGCAGTTTTAAAATTCCTGCAAAATCCTGCCCAAAGCAAACAAATGCTTGAAGACCTGGCTTATGTAAAACTTAACCTCGGAATTCCCGGCGCAGCTGAACGCGCCGCCAAACTCATTTTAGATTTCCTCCAAAAATAAAAAAACAGCAGAATTATTTTAGTAAGTGACTGCCAATACAAAGCCCTTGCCGCGCGCAAGCGAAAACTGAACACGGCCAGATGGATTGACAGGCAGGATCCGCTAATTTAATATGATTTTGCTGCTTTTATGCGTTCATCAATCGGCGGGTGGTCAAAAAAGAAAAACTTGATTAGGGGGTGCGGATTTCTGTCGGCGAGATTTTGGCTGGCAAGTTTATCCATTAAAGAAACGAACGCTTCTTTGTTCCGGGTTGTTTTAAGTGCAAGGGCGTCCGCCTCCCTTTCGAACCTGCGGCTCACATACGCCTCCAGGGGCTGTAGAAAAACCCCGAAAAGCATAAAATAAAGAAAAACCAGCGGCAGGCTGGCTAATTGCCCAAGAGAATTCAATTTAAACGCACCGAGAAAATAGCTATTGGTCTTAAAAATCAGATAGAATAATCCTAAGGTAAGCAGTGAATTTATAATAATCAGTTTAAGGATATGCTTACGCTGAAAATGTGCGAACTCGTGCGCCAATATTGCTTCAACCTCCTCATGGGTATATTTATCTTTTAAGGTATCGGCTAAAATAACGCGTTTGGTCTTACCCATACCGGTGAAAGCTGCATTGGCTTTAAGCGTTTTTTTACTGAAGTCTATTTCAAAAACATCCAGCAACTTAACCTGCATTTTCTGGGCCAGGTCGAATATCCTCTGGCGCAACACTTCATCTTCCAATTTCTTATACTTAAAGAATAACGGGATAATTAAAACCGGGGTTAACTTGGCTAAGAGCACGCTGAATACGATCCAAAAAACTGAAACAACCAACCACCACTGGTCAAACTTAACTAGAATCCAGTAAAAACATAAAATCAATACCAAGAGGATTATGTATGCCAGCACTCCGGACTTAAATTGATCCAGCCACCAAGAGCTTATTTTCTGTTTAGACAGATTAAATTTATGTTCCAGGGTATAACCGGCATAGAAATTAAACGGCAGGCTCAAAAAATAGTAAATAAACAGGATAATCAAAAGAAAAACAGAAGTTGCCAAATATCCGGACAGCCCCAGACTCCTGATAAAATCCTCCAAAAATAAACATAGCCCGGTTCCTAAAAATAATAGGATCAGGGCTATGCCGTAAAATGTATCAATAATACTCAAAAAATACTTCTGTTGAGAATAGCTTTTGGCTGGATCAGCCATATTAATGTTTAGCTTCTTTTTTCGCTAAAGGAGCGACATTAACAAATGTACGCAAGCTTCCATGGCTGGTCTTTTTACGGGTAAAATAAACTTTTCCCGGATAAGCTGCAAATAAAGTACCTAAGCCCCGAACACCTATACCTGCTTTATAGGTATCGATACCGCGCACAAGTATCTCGCCGGTTTTGACCAGCTTTCCACCGCTTGATTTAACTGCCTTGTCTTTCTTGGGAGTAGAAAAACCACCGATCATTTTAATTTTCCTCCTATAATTTTTATCTAGTAAAATCCTGCGAGCGCATGCGAGCAGGACCTCCTTGCGGACAGGAAGCAATAATACCACAAATCAATTAATTAAGCAAGACCTCTTCGTCTTTATCCGGGATATGCACCTCTAGCCCTTTTTGAACCAACAAATCAGAAAGGGTTTGCGATTGTTCAAGCTCTCCGTGCACCAGGAAAATACGCTTAAGCGGAAGGCATCCGGAAACAAAATTCAACAACTCCGTCTGGTCTGCATGCCCGGAAAAAGCGTTAATCACCACTACCTCGGCATTAAGCTCGTACTCAACTCCGAATATTTTCACGAAAGGGTTTTTCTCAACTATCCTTCTCCCCAGGGTATCCTGGGCCATATACCCCACAACCAAAATCATATTGCGTGAATCTTCGATATTATTCTGTAAATGATGCAACACTCTGCCGGATTCACACATGCCACTTCCGGCGATAATGATCATCGGCCGCTTATCGGTATTTAAGGTCTTGGACTCCTTTTGCTCGCGGATAAAGCGCAAGTTTAACAACTCAAAAGGATTATCTCCTTTGCCGAATGCCTGGCGGGTTTTTTCATTTAAGAAATCCAGATGAAAATTAAAAAGATCGGTAATATTTGTAGCTAACGGACTATCGACATAAATAGGCACCGAAGGGATAAGTTTCTCCTTAAGTAATTCATTGAGGAAATAGATTACCTCCTGCGTGCGCTCTAAAGTAAAGGAAGGGATAATCACCTTACCCCCTCTTTTAACTGCGCGAGAAATCGCCTCCCTCAACCTCGACTGCGCTTCCTCAATCGGCCGGTGCAGCCTGCCTCCGTAAGTAGATTCCAGGATTAAATAATCCAGGTTTTTAGGGATTACCGGGTCGTTCAACAAAGGCAGATTTCTTCTCCCCAGGTCAACTGCATAACCTAGGCGCAAAACCCTCTCTCCATCCCGAATATCCAAAACAACAACCCCTGAACCCAGGATATGCCCGGCATCAAGGATAGTAGCGTAAACATCTTTGGCAATACAAAACTTCTGGTTATAAGAAATGGAGCGGAAAATTTTAGTAGCCCGGGATGCTTCTTTCGCCGTATATAAAGCCTTGCGCAAAGGCAGATTCAGGCGCCGGTTGATCTTATTCACATAACGCACATCTTCTTCCTGAATCTTCCCAGAATCAATCAACATAAGATCTGCCAGATCCTTGGTTGCCGAGGTGGTATAGATCTTACAACGCAGGCCCTGCTTGATTAAATTCGGAATGTTTCCACAATGATCGATGTGCGCATGTGATAACACCATAGCCTTGATCGTCCGCGGGTTATAATTGAAGGTCGTATTGATTGCGTAAAATGCGTCACGGTGTCCCTGGAAGAGACCGGCATCAAGCAATATCTCCGTGCTGCCTGCCGTAATCAGATGGCTTGAGCCGGTAACTGTTTTTACACCTCCGAGAAATTTTATTTTAACTGACATATTTAGGTTACAAAAAGGTTGCGAGAAGAAAATTTACCATCGGTAGTAAGATTTACCCCCAGCCGCTTTAACCCGACTTCATCCCCGGGGGTAGGAATATG
>JAQTQC010000004.1:39824-53629 GCA_028712505.1 Candidatus Omnitrophota bacterium | reverse complement strand
TGCACCGCCTTATCTTCAACAATCCCGAAGCCTGCGCGGTTAACACCCATATCAGTAGGAGAATTATATGTAGGAAGATTGTAATCTTTGGCGTATATCCTGCTTAAAATAAGCTTAAGTATAGGGAAGCTTTCTACATCACGGTTGTAATTAATGGAGGTTTTACTGTATTTATTCAGATGAAAAGGATCGACCAGGTTAAAATCCTGGATATCAGCTGTAGCTGCCTCATATGCGACATTTACCGGATGTTTAAGCGGCAGGTTCCATATAGGAAAGGTTTCAAACTTGGCATAGCCGGCGTTGATCCCACGCCTATGCTCTTGAAATAGTTGAGAAAGGCAGGTAGCCAATTTCCCGCTATTCGGACCCGGGGCAGTAACCACAACAATCGGATTCTTAGTTTCAATGTAATCGTTTCTGCCAAAACCCTTATCACTGACAATAGCATCGATATCCGCAGGATAGCCATCGATAGGATAATGCAAATAAACTTTTACCCCGCGATGCTCCAGTTTATTCTTGAAGATAACCGCTGAAGACTGATTGGCAAAACGTGTAATTACTACCGCTAAAATATCCAATCCCCATTTTCTCAAATCATCAATTAACTTTAGGGTAGCCGCATCATAAGTAATCCCGAAATCTCCGCGCACTCTGCCCTTCTCGATATCACCGGCGTATATGGAAAGCACGATGTCAATTTTATCTTTTAAAGATTGCAAGAGCCTTATCTTTACATTGGGGTCATAACCCGGCAGGACACGCGCAGCATGATAATCATAACAAAGCTTACCTCCAAACTCCAGATAAAGCTTATTATCGAACTTTTTTACTCTTTCAAGGATAAAAGCAGTTTGCTCTTTAAGATATTTTTCGTTATCAAAACCTGTTTTCTTAATCATATTTTGCTCAATTATTAGGCATATTATAATACAGGCCCTACTTTTTGTAAAGAAATTTGGGGAAGAAACTCTCCCTACTTGTCGTATGTGGAATAAAAATAAGGAGTGTGCGCCATAAACTCCGCGGCGCAAGTATCTACCAGCTTGAAATCCGGCAGGATATCCAATGATTTCCTTAAAGAATAAACTTCCTTCTCGCTCAAAGATAAGAGTTTTGCCAATTGTTTATCGCTGAAGCCATACTCCTTGGCCTTCCTCAACAACTGGCTACTAATGCTGCGCTTATTCTGCAACAACTCTTTTTCGCAATCAATAATCTCTTTGATATTATACAAAAACCAGCGGTCGATCTTAGTGGATTTATGGATTCCCTCAACATCCATCCCGGCCCGGAAAGCATCTCCGATATAAAAGATTCTCTCTGCGTTAGGCTGCCTTAATTTCTGATAAATCTTATCTAAAAGTCTATTTTCAATTTTGAGGTCATCCAAGTCAGCAAAAAGGATGCTTTCTAAACCGGATTTTTTAATCTCCAGGGAACGTAAACCCTTTTGCAGGGCCTCTTTAAAGGTGCGTCCGATGGCCATAGCCTCCCCTACCGACTTCATGGAAATCCCCAAGGTGCTATCGGCTGAAGCAAATTTCTCAAAAGTAAACCGTGGAATCTTCACAACACAATAATCAATAGCCGGTTCAAAACAAGCAGGGGTAATGCGTGTGATATCATTGGGGATTTCATCTAATGTATAGCCGACAGCAAGCTTAGCGGCAATCTTAGCAATAGGAAAACCCGTAGCTTTCGAGGATAACGCTGAACTCCGCGAGACCCGCGGGTTCATCTCAATGACCACCATCCTGCCGGTATCCGGGTTCACCGCGAATTGTATATTGGAACCGCCGGTTTCAACGCCAATTTCCCTTATGCAGGCAATAGCCGCATCGCGCATCCGCTGATATTGTTTATCAGTTAATGTCTGGATAGGGGCTACCGTAATACTGTCTCCAGTATGCACTCCCATAGGGTCAAAATTCTCGATAGAACAAATGATCACTACATTGTCCTTTAAATCCCGCATAACCTCCAATTCGAATTCTTTCCAACCCAACACGGATTCCTCAACCAGGATCTCACTGATCATACTTGATTCCAGGCCGCGCTTAGCCAATACCTTAAACTCTTCAATATTGTAAGCGATTGACCCGCCTACCCCTCCCAAAGTAAAACTGGGGCGGATAATCAAGGGAAAGCCTATTTCCCCGGCTACGGCAACAGCCTCATCCAAATTATAAGCTCTACCGCTTTTAGGCAAATCCAAACCTATTTTCTTCATCGCCGCTTTGAATAACTGGCGATCTTCCCCTTTTTTGATCGCTTTTATATTGGCACCGATAGTCTCGACCTTATATTTCTTTAAGATCCCTTTTTCCGCCAACTCCACAGTAGTATTCAAAGCGGTTTGGCCTCCAAGAGTAGGTAAGAGCGCATCCGGCCGTTCTTTAATGATAATCTTTTCTACCGCCTCTACGGTAATCGGCTCAATATATGTCTTATCGGCAATCTCAGGATCAGTCATAATTGTCGCCGGGTTTGAATTTACCAGGACAATTTTAAAACCTTCCTGCTTTAAGACCTTGCAAGCCTGGGTTCCGGAATAATCAAACTCGCAGGCCTGGCCGATAACGATAGGCCCGGAGCCGATAATCAATATTTTCTTGATGTCTTCTCTCTTAGGCATGGTTTAATGTTTTTCGTTTTCTTGATTTCTGGATCAACTTTGTAAACTCGCTAAATAGATAACCCGCCTCATGCGGACCCGGAGAAGCCTCGGGATGGAATTGTACACAAAACAATGGCAGCTTCTTATGACGCAACCCTTCGGAAGTACCGTCATTCAAATTAATATGGGTTAACTCGATGTCCTTTTTGTTCAACGAATCCATATCAACACAAAAACCATGGTTCTGGCTGGTGATATAAACTTTACCGGTTCTTAAATCTTTTACCGGATGGTTTGCTCCGTGATGACCGAACTTAAGCTTGTAAGTTTTACCCCCTAAAGCAAGCCCGATAATCTGATGCCCAAGACAAATCCCGAAGATGGGAATTTTACCGATAAGCCTGGTTACTGTTTTAACCAAATAATCCACGGCTGCCGGATCCCCCGGCCCATTAGAAAGCAATACACCGTCGGGTCTGACCCGGAGGACTTCCTCATAGCTTGACTGAGCAGGCATTACCGTTACATTACAATTATTACGCACCAGCTCTCTTAATATATTATATTTTAACCCGCAGTCTAAAACCACAACCTTATATCTAGCGCCTTTAACCTGGTGAAAATTATATTTCTCCGAGATACTGACCTCTTTGACTAAATCTATTCCTACTAACCCGCGGCAATTCCTAGCCTTTTCGATTAAACTTGCCTCGTCAGAATCCAGGGTCGAGATAATCGCCTTCATCGCCCCCCTTTCCCTTATGTGCAAAGTAAGCCTGCGAGTATCAATACCCTCAATACCTAAGATATCATTTTCTTTTAAATATTCTCCTAAAGACTGCTCCTTTTCCCAATTACTGGCGATCTTGCTGTACTCTTTTACTACAAAACCCTCCAGAAAAGGCTTGCGGCTCTCAACATCATCCCTATTGATCCCATAGTTACCCATCAAAGGATAAGTCATGGCCACGATCTGCCCCTTATAAGAAGGATCGGTGATAATCTCCTGATACCCGGACATACTGGTATTAAAAACTACTTCACCGGTCCGCTCGCCTACTGAGCCAAATGACCTACCCTTAAATACTGTCCCGTCTTCTAATACCAAAAATGCCTGCATTTTTATCATCCTCGTAAAAAAGGCGTTTAGTGCCGATGGTTCGGCTTCTAAACGCCCTCGTTTACTTATTTTAACACTTTAAACCGGATTGTCAATTTTTTTATTACGAAACAGAGATAATAAAACTATTGGCCAAGCATCAAGTATTCTTTACCTTCTTTCCATGGATTAAGATAGCGCTCAATGCTTAAACTGTTATCCTGGAGCAAATCAACCAGGCGTCTCTTATCTTCAGGCGAGACTATTTCAATTTTTGGCCGCCGGATATCAGCATCATTTTCCTCCCTGACCAATGCTATGCTTGCATCATTTAAAGCAACTACTGAACCAACCGGCCAAAGCCCCATGAATTGGAAGAATTTATCCAATAACACAGGATCAAAACCGCTCCCCTTGTCCTTATACATGATACTGTAAACCAAATCGGGCGAATAATCCTGCTTATATCCCCTTCTTTGCGAAAGCGCATCATAAACATCGCAGATAGCAACTATCGCGGAAACAATGTGTTGTTTCCTCAACAAAGGAAGACGGGGATATCCTGATGAATCATATTTCAAATGATGCTCAAAACTCACCACTACCGGCAAGATACCTAACGTATCAACATACTTGAACATGAACTCCGCGCCGAGGATAGTGTGGCTCTTAATAGTAGTAAACTCCTGCTCGCTAAGCTTATCCGGTTTATGCAGAGTTTTACGCGAGATATATAATTTCCCGATGTCATGGAAAAGAGCAGCGATACCGATATCCAATACCTCGCTCTTCTCAAAACCCAGCCGGGAAGAAAAATACATGGCAAAAATCGCCACATTAAGCATATGTACATAAGCTTCCACATCATACCTTTTCATGGTAGCCAACTTCAACAACTCCTGACGCTGTATGCTTAAACCATCAATAATATTATTTAAAGAAAGTTTGAGCACCCGCGGATCAACCTTCTCCAGGTTAAGCACGCTGGATACAATCTGGGTAACCTTGTCCATAGAAAAATCGTAGAGACTAAGAAGATTGGTCCCCAATTCCACCTTATCCTGCTTTTCAGCCACTTTGAGTTTACCTATGCTTATATTTCCAATCCCGGCCAACTCCAGAAGTTGTTGCGGCTCAATCTTGAAGTCTTCCTTGGGCCTGCTGATAACCTCTACGAATTTACCCAGCTCCTCCTTACCCAATCCGCGGTAAAAAGCGAGCCTCTCGATATTCCTTTCTTTTAAATACAAGATTGCCGGTTTAAGAAGCTTTCCTAAATCAAAGAAAATCTCTTTTTCGCAGGCCAACTCATCCCCTACAATACCGATAACCATATCCTGCCGGTCACTTAAGGCGTCCTCAAAAGCTGCGTATGCCCTATCCAAAGATTTCTGGAACATAGGATGCGCTGTTCCGTACATCTTGGCGGTCTGAAGGCAAGTAAGCAGTTCTTTAAAAGCTGTCTCGATTTTAACTAACATTCCACTCCTTTAATATCTGGATTGCCTTATTCCGCAATTGCTTATTCCAGAAAAATCTCCTGCGGCTTAATTCCTTGATCCAGCCGGCTGCTTCAGTAAAATGCAGGTCGAAAACGATTTGCATATTTTCAATCAAAAGTTTATTCTTGTTCCCCATAAAACTGGAGAATTTAAATAACAGCCCCAGGACGGCATCTTTTGCCTGCGCATCCAACATCAGAACAGAAACCAGATTGGTTCTAAGCGGAACTGACTCTGTGTTTAACTGTTTTACAAGAAAATCGGCATCCACTTTTTTTAATTTACGCATAGCTTCCAAAGACTCGATTTTCACCAATTCATTAGCCTTCGGATAAATATACTCTAATATATTTATGGCCGCAGGAGAATCAACCTGGCTTAAGGCATCAATTAAACTAGCCAGAAACTCCGTATCCTGGATCTTCTGATCTATCTTTATATAGAAAATCTCCATATCTGCCGAGAATAACCTTAAGAATAAACCCAATATCTGCTTATTCACTTTTTCCACAGCAAATATCTTATCCAGGTATAAATTCAGCTCTTCCCCCGGGGAAGAAATCAACTCCAAAAGAAATTCCTGTTCAGGAGGCAGGTTGCTTTTCAAGGCAATATTTTCGACAAAAGAGGAAATCTTCTTCCCAAGGTCAACCAGCGGTTTTAACACTTCATTCTTTCTTTTCAACAAGACATCCCGAAGGTCCTTGAGCAGACCAATATCGTAATCTTCAAATATCCCAGGCAACTCTTTCTCTAAAACAGACGCGCACATTTGGAGGATGTCCGGATTTCCATCGCTGGCAAGTATGCCTAAGATTATATAACGGTAGTTTTGTTTGAGTGTCTGGTGGTCAAAAATAAGCTTCCCGGAGAAAGAAATATTTTTAACCAAGGAGTCCAGCGTATTGCGGTATACCGCAGACATCATCTCATCTTGGGAACCGCTTAACAAATTCCTTACCTTCTTGACTACCAGAGGATTATCATTTAACCCCTGCTCCTGCTGAATTTCGCTGAAGAAATTCTTAGTAATCTTATGGGAATCATCCTGTTCAGAAATCTTGGAAAAAAGCTGTAGACTTAAAGAATCAAAGTTATCCTCCTGTAAAAATCCCTCCTTAAGAAGATTTGAGAACTCCCCCTGGCCTAAACCACTAAACACAGGCTTTAATTTAGCCAGGTTATCCGAACTAAGCGTTTTTTTATTACGCAGGAGCCATAGAAAAACATCATTCAGGCATTTATCAAATTTTTCTTTATTCTTATTCCTTAAGCTAACCAGGAATTCATTGACTTCAGCAGAAATCCCCTGTTCCTTGTCAAAGAATTCATTTTCATTGACCTTTTTTATCAATGAACCAAAACTATCGGCTAGTTGCTCGATTTTTACTGGATCATCGGTGTACACCGCCTCTTTAAGCATATAACCCCAAACATCGGTACAATCCTGACCCTCTCCGTGCAGGAAGGCGGAATAATCCAGCTCGAAAATAGTAAAATGCGGTAATTTCTCCCGCTCCAAAAGCGCGGCTAACCCGCCACTTCTTAGAATATCCTTTTGAGACAGAGAAATAAGACAAAGAAACTGGGTAAGCTCCTTAAGGCTCGCGCCATCCCTGATTTCTATGCTTTTTATTTTACGCTGATGCAACAGGCGGGCCAATTCATCATAGAAACCACTTTTGGTAAGGTTTTTTCCCTCAACTACAATGCCTGAACTGGTTACCCCTATTTTAAAAGGGTTAGCTACAGCCATAAGCATTTCCAGCTTAAGCTTAAAACTCTCTACGGATTTGATAAAATAAGGATGATCCTTAGGGTAAGAAAAGGCATTGGTAAGGGCAACTCTTAAACCGCGGAAGAAATCTTCAATTATCTGGTCTTTATTCACAAAAAGTATTCTACAACTTAACTATCCGGCATGCAACTATATTTTAAATGATCAGGGGGTGTTTTTATTTTTTCTTTATGAAAAATAAAAACACCCCCTATTTTTAGCACTTATCTTTTCAATTGCTTATACCAAACCCTGATCAAGCATGGCATCGGCTACTTTAACAAACCCGGCGATATTGGCACCATTGACATAATTAACCACTCCGGATTCCTTGCCATATTTAACGCATTGCTCATGTATGGCAATCATTATATCATGCAACCTTCTATCTACTTCCTCCCGCGTCCAGGATAACCTGAGGCTATTCTGGCTCATTTCCAGGCCGGAAGTAGCTACGCCGCCGGCATTAGAGGCCTTGCCCGGAGCATAAAGAATCTTGGCTTTCTGAAATACTTCAACTCCTTCCGGAGTTGTCGGCATATTCGCGCCCTCGGCAACAGCAATACAGCCATTTTTTACCAGAGTTTTAGCGTCATTTTCATCTATTTCATTCTGGGTAGCAGAAGGAAAAGCAACATCGCACTTAACACCCCATGGCCGCTGTTTTTCGAAATATTTACAATTAAACTCCTTGGCACACTCTTTGATCCTGCCCCGTTTGACATTCTTCAAGTTCAAAACACAACTTAGTTCTTTATGATCAATACCATCTTTATCATAAATGTAACCGTCAGAGTCAGACAAGGTAACTACTTTAGCCCCCAGCTGTATAAGTTTCTCTACGGTGTATTGCGCGACATTACCCGAACCGGATACCGCGCAGATTTTCCCTTTTAAAGAATCACCTTTCGTTTTAAGCATCTCTTCCGCGAAATATACACAGCCATAACCAGTAGCTTCCGGACGGATAAGGCTGCCGCCCCAGTTAAGGCCTTTACCCGTAAGCACTCCTGAGAATTCATTACGTAATCTCTTATACTGCCCGAATAGATAACCGATCTCGCGGCCGCCAGTGCCGATATCTCCGGCAGGTACATCGGTATGGGGTCCGATATGACGGAAAAGTTCAGTCATAAAACTCTGGCAGAATTTCATTACCTCGTTGTCCGATTTACCCTTGGGATCAAAATCTGATCCTCCTTTTGCCCCACCCATCGGCAAGGTGGTAAGCGCGTTCTTAAAAACCTGCTCAAAAGCCAGGAATTTCAATATCCCGATATTCACGCTCGGATGTAAACGTATTCCACCTTTATAAGGACCGATGGCACTGTTCATCTGGATACGAAAACCGCGGTTAATCTGGAATTCTCCCTGATCATCAAGCCAGGGAACGCGAAAAATCACTGCCCTCTCCGGTTCAATCATCCTTTCCAATATCTTGGCCTTTTGATATTTAGGGTTTTTCTCGATAAAAGGCATTACTGATTCCACAACTTCCCTTACTGCCTGATGGAACTCCGTCTCCCCGGGATTTCTCCTCACAACTAAATCCATGAACTCTTCAATCTTCTTTGACATTATTATTCTCCTTTCCCGCAAGGGAATACCCGCCTAATACCTTATTAACGCGGGGTGTTATTTAGAAAGTTCGTCTATAATTACCTTGGAAGCCTTCTTAGCCATACCCATTGCTTCGATGACTGTTCCTTCTCCTCCAACAATATCCCCGCCGGCAAAAACACCCTTAATAGAACTTTCCATAGTCTCAAGGTCAACGATAACATCTGAATATTTATCGGTTTTTAACTCCGGGGTGGCATTGATCAGGATCTGGTTTGCTTTTAAACCTACGGCGATCACACATAAATCACAATCAAGCTCAAATTCGCTTCCTTCGATGATCACCGGCCTTCTTCTGCCGGAACTATCCGGTTCCCCTAATTTAGACCTGAGACAAACTAACTTTTTAACAAACCCTTTTTCATCGCCAATGAATTCTTTCGGTTGTACCAGAAATTCAAACCTGACCCCTTCTTCCCGGGCATGTTCTATCTCCAGGCGCCTTGCCGGCATTTCGATCTCCGTACGCCGATAGACAATTGTAGTATTAAGCGGCAAGCCTTTTAGTTTTTGCAACCTTAAGGCAACTCTGGCCGAATCCATGGCAGTGTTGCCTCCGCCGATAATTAAAACGTTTTTACCGATATTAACCGGTGTGTGAAATTCAGGAAATTTATA
Source organism: Candidatus Omnitrophota bacterium (assembly GCA_028712505.1). Lineage (GTDB taxonomy): Bacteria > Omnitrophota > Gorgyraeia > Gygaellales > Profunditerraquicolaceae > UBA6249. The sequence continues at coordinate 44,390 of JAQTQC010000004.1, read as the reverse complement.
AGCGGACATCAAATTTACGCGGGTAAGAAATTCATTTACCGAATAAATATTGCAAAGATTCTCTCCGCCAATCCCCAGGAATGACGGCACCCCTGCGCCCAACCCCAGGAATATCTTTGAATAACCCTGAGCAAATAATTCTTTAATTGTCTTGGCTTTCCCTACGAGAAAGTTAGTGATAAAATTTACGCCTAGCTTCTTAAGATAATTTATCTCAAAATCCAAGACATCCCAAGGCAACCTGAAAGGCGGAATACCATACCTTAATACCCCTCCGGTTTTATGCAGACTCTCGAAGATGTCCACCTGGATACCTTTACGGGCTAGTTCCCCAGCGCAACATAATCCTGCCGGACCTGAGCCCACCACCGCCACCTTAAATCTAGAAAACTTCCCCTCTTTCTCCTCCGGGACAACCAGGTTATTATTCTTACCGTAATCTCCCGCAAAACGCTCCAGGAAGTGAATGTTGATTGCCTGTTCCGAGGCAAAAGGCGAGCCCTTCTTAGTAAGTATACACGCCTTACGGCATTGGTATTCAGCGGGACAGACCCTTCCGCAGATAGACGGGAAATTGCTTTTCTCCCTGATAGTAAAATACGCTCCCCGGTAATCTTTTTGAACAATATGATGAATGAATTTCTTTATATCGATACCCACCGGGCATCCGCTGCTGCAAAGAGGATTCTTACACTGCATGCATCTTGAGGCCTCCGATAAAGCCTCCTCTTCGGAGTAACCTTTGACCACCTCCTCAAAGTTGCCTATCCTTATTTCCGGGTTTGCTTCTTTAACTTTTACGGGTTCTTTCTTCATAGGCTTAAGATTCCGGGAAAAGATTGCAGATATGTTTTTCCTGAACACTATATACTTTATTTCTTTTTTCAAGTTCATCCCAATCAACTCCGTGGCCGTCAAAATCCGGGCCGTCAACACAGCTGAATTTTACCTCACCCGACACACTCACCCGACAGCAGCCGCACATACCGGTAGCATCGACCATTAGTGCGTTGAGCGAAACTAAAGTTTTAGTATTATATTCTTTACTGACCAACGCCACTCTTTTCATCATCGGGATCGGACCGACAGAATAGATCAAATCATATTTATCCTTGTTTAAGAGCTCACCTAACATATCGGTAGTAAACCCTTTTCTGCCGTAAGAACCATCATCGGTCATGATATAAATCTCATCCGATGCGCTCTTAAGTTCCGCCTCAAGGATGAGTAGATCTTTGTTGCGGGAACCAAGAATAGTAGTTATATGGTTGCCTGCCATCTTTAATGCCCGGGCAACCGGCAGTATTTCGGCAATCCCCACACCTCCACCAACCAAAATCACCTTCCCAAATTTTTTTATTTCCGTAGGGTGCCCCAATGGCCCAACCAAAGAGTAAAGCGCATCTCCGGGGTTTAATTTACCCAGGCTTTTAGTAGTAAAACCTGCCTCTTGAAAAATCAAACTAACGATACCTTTATCTTTATCCGCATTTACCAGGGTCAAAGGGATCCTTTCGCCTTTTTCGCTGACCATAAGCATCACAAACTGGCCGGGTAAAGATTTAGAGGCGATATCAGCGGAAGAAATATCCAACTGAGTGATTCTTACCCCTCCAACATCATTAATAACCTTCTTATTGATTATTTTCATATCTTATTCTGCCTAATTTTTATGCAATAGGAAAATAAAAAAAGACGACCGAACAACTGTCCGGACGTCTCTGTCCTCGTTGAACCAAATCTCCGCTATATTATTACCAATCAGTTTATTTGTCAAGTTTTATCTTAATAAGACCTCAACTTAGCGAGCAAAAAGCAAGACTAAGCTGTCTGGCCGAATTAATCCTTAACCTATGAAGAAGAATTCAAAGAAATCTTCAAGTGGCTAGGAAAAAAGGTCTCTTTCCTCAAACATCCGCTTCTATCTCCACTAATCCACCTTTAAATGGCTCGATCACCCGTTCGAGTATACCGGAAAGATACGCCATCAACACGCCATAATTAGTGATCGCAACATGAGCGGCTTTGGCCTTTTCAATACGATGCATAATTTCCCTGCGGTTAACCATGCATCCTCCACAAGAGATAATCAGTTTATATCTGCTTAAATCCTGCGGAAATTCTCCTCCTGCAGTAACCTCGTAATGCAAATCTTTTTTAGTATAATTCAATAACCAGGTAGGGATCTTAGTGCGACCGATATCCTCCGGCTGTACATGATGCGTACAAGCCTCGGCAATTAAGATCTCATCCCCGTCTTTTAGGTTTTCCAGGGCATATACACCCTGTATATAAGCATTAAGATCACCTTTATGCCTGGCAAAAACAGTAGAGAAAGAAGTTAAAGGTATATCTTTAGGCAACATATCGCGCACATCCTCAAAAACCTGCGAATCTGTAATTACCAATCGGGGTTTTTCCCTGAGCGACTTAAGACAATCCAATAATTCCGTCTCTTTTGTAACAAAAGCGGTGGCATTATTATCCAGGCAATCGCGCATAACCTGCACCTGAGGCAATATCAATCTGCCCTGCGGCATAGCATTATCGATGGGACAAACCAAGACAACCACATCCTTAGGCTTAATTATATCTCCTACCAAAGGTATAGGCGACCAATGGCCAGGAGCCAACTCCATAATTTTTGCCTTAAGCTCTTCAATTCCTTGAGATTTCCTGGAACTTACTTTTATAAAGGGGAGTTTATTGTTTTCCAAATAATCCTGGGCTGTTTTACCGGTTAATTCAGATTTATTGATTATGAATAAAAACGGCAGCTTTTTACCCTGAAAAACCTTGATCAAATCCTCTTCAAAACTATCGATCAACGTACCCGGCTCAACAACAATCAAACCTACATCAGTTTTTCTTAGTACCACTAATGTCCGTTTAACCCTTTCTTCGCCTAAAACCCCCTCATCATCAATGCCGGCAGTATCAATTAACATACAAGGACCTATGGGCAGAATCTCCATTGTCTTATAAACCGGATCCGTAGTCGTACCAGCAACATCGGAAACAATTGCCGTATCCTGACCGGTAAGCGCATTAATCAAACTGGATTTTCCTGTGTTTCTTTTGCCAAATATACCTATATGCAACCTATTGCTTGCCGGAGTTTTATACATTCGAACCAACCTTTCTTTGTTTTAAAGAATCAGCTTTTGAATAATCAATAAACCTTCCTAAGTTCTTAGCCATATCATCCATGCAAAAATTACAGGCACCCACCGGTTCATCAATACATTTTTTTTGCGGGTATATCTCATAAAGCTTACGGAACGGCTGTGGAGTAAAATTCGGCATTAAAACATTTGCTCCGCATTTTAAACCATCCACCCGATAATCTTTATCCAGGCTCCCCAAAGCGGTTGTAGCAGGGATATGCGTATTTTTAGTGACTATGCGGGTTAAGGCGATAGTCTTTAAACTAAGCAACGGATCAGCTTTTTTCTGACCGCCAAATCGAGTATCCTGATGCGGGATGAACGGACCTATTCCCACCATGTCAAAATCATTGCGTTTAAAGAATACGATGTCCTGGGCAATAGTCTTTAATGTTTGCCCGGGCAAACCGATAATATTGCCTGAACCAACCTGATAGCCTATTTTATTTAAAACCCGCAGACAATTCAGACGCTGTTTGAAATCCATCTGGGGATGCATAGATGAATATAAGCCTTCATCGGAGGTTTCTATTTTTAATAAATACCGGTCAGCCCCGGCTTCTTTCCAGATCTTATAATCAAACTCGCTTCTTTCGCCGACGGCAAGAGTAACCGCTATATCAAAACTTGATTTTATTTCCCGGATAATATCTTTTAACCAAAAAGGATCTAAACCGGTATCTTCTCCGGACTGTAAAACTACAGTCTTAATCTTACAGGAGACAAGATGTCCAACCGCCTTGAGCAGTTCATCCTTGTCCATCCGGTAACGCTCTAATTTACGGTTATTTTTATTCAGACCGCAATAAAAACACTCCCGGAGGCAAAAGTTAGAGAATTCAATTATCCCCCGCAAGACAATTCCATCGCCGCAAAACTTCTTTCTTATACCGTCAGCAAATAAAAATAGCTCATTTAACTCATCCTTGCCATTTAGAGATAGAACCTGTTCTAAATCATTGAGGTCCGGTAAAGAAGCATCGTGAATTCTGCTTAAACACTCATCCAACCTAAACATATTCATCTCTTAGACCAGAATCAACATGCGCAAGAAAAAGCTTGAGCATCTCCTGCTCAGCAGGTTCCAACTGTTTAGAACAATGCGCGATCATTTTATAGCCCGCATCCTTAACCGGAGTTGAAGCAAAATCATCAAGATATTCCTTAAGCGTGATCAGGGCATTCATGCTGCACTTACCTTTAATTGTTCCAGGCTTAGCCAATTTCATAAAAGCCTTACCGGTTCTTTCTTTGCGATAACAAGCAGCGCAAAAAGAAGGGATATAGTCATGGCTGATCAAAGAGGCAACAACTTCTTCAATAGTACGGTTATCGCCAAGAGAAAATTGACTGCCGGCTTTTTCGGCAGTCATGCCGGCTTTTTCGGCAGTCATGCCGG
>JAQTQC010000004.1:0-39724 GCA_028712505.1 Candidatus Omnitrophota bacterium | reverse complement strand
TGCCGGCTTTTTCGGCAGTCATGCCGGCTTTTTCGGCAGTCATGCCGGTGACGCCTTCTTTCCTATCAGAGTATCCTCCAGGCGAAGTAGAAGATTCTGCGCTGACTTGCGAAACCCCCAGGCTAAGCAACGCATCCCGCATAAGCGCAGATTCGCGGGTGGACATAATAATCCCGGTGTACGGCACAGATAATCTTAAAACAGCAACCACCTTTTTAAAATCTTCGTCAGAAATCCTATACGGCGGATTGAAAGAAAGTTCCGCCCCTTCCGCCGGTTCAATACGCGGCACGGATATTGTATGCGGCCCCACTTTAAACTCCTGCTCCATATGCTCTATATGAGAAAGCAGGCCCAGCGTTTCAAATCGCCAATCATACAGGCCATAAAGCGGACCGATACCAATATCATCAATTCCTGCCTCAAATGCCCTATCAGGAGCAGTGATCCGGTTATCCGGGTCGCTCTTGGGACCGCTGATGTGCATTGCCCGATAAGTCTTCTCATGATAAGTTTCCTGAAAGATCTGAAAAGTCCCGATACCTGAGGTTTTTAATTTCTTAAAATCAGCAACGCTTAAAGGCGCGCAATTAACATTTACCCTTTTAATTCTATGTTTACCTATTTGCACAGAGTAAATAGCCTTGACCGCCTGGACATAATAATCAATGTTGGATAAACCTGCGGGAGCTGCTTCACCACAAACCGCCAATATCCTCTTATGCCCGCGCTTTAGTAGCCACTGGACCTGTTGAGTAATTTCAGCAACAGTCAACGCCTTACGTTTGATCCCGAAGTTATCGGATTTAAAACCGCAATATTGACATCTATTCACGCAAAGATTGCTGATATAAAGCGGCGCAAAGAGTACCACCCTTCTGCCGTAAATGGCATCCTTAACCAAACTTGCCGCCTTAAATATCCTCCGGGTATATTCCGGATCATCAACTGAAAGCAAAACCGCAGACTCTTCCAACGTTAGACGTTGGAGCGATTTTGCCTTTTGCAGGATAGTATCAAGCTTACGACTATCAAACTTAGCCGTATCAACAAGCAAATTATTTATCTTTTCTTCATCTATATATTTCATATACACCCCATCTCTGAATAAACAGTAATTTTATTACGAATGTCGATTTTAGCCAATGGAGCTTGAACATTTCGGGTATCCTCGTGGAGCCGTAAGGCGACAAGACGAGTTCAGCAACCACCGAAATGTGAAAGAACATTGGCGTTAAAAAATCGACCTGAGTAAGAAATTACTGTTTATTCGGATTTACTTAATCCTGATTTCACTGATACTCCGCTAATCTTGCCCAGTTTCCCGGTTAAAGCACCCAATTCATCGGTAGTTGCGTTTACAATTAACACGATTACGCTTAATTCTCTCTTTACATGTGGAATACCCATGCGGCCGGCAACCAAATCACCAAACTCTGTCAGGATATTATTAACCAACGGCGCTGCTTTCTTGCGGTTATGAATAATTATCCCCACGAATCCTAAACGTTTATCCATTTTGCCCTCCTTTAAATAAGCAGACAACTTACGAACACAAAGTGTGAATAAATTGTAGACCGTCGAATAGTCAAAATTCCAGATAATTTTGACTAGCCCTGAGGCGGAATCTGCCTCCAACAAAAAATCTCAACCCGCCAGCAATATAACCCTGCGAAAGGTTGAGACTTAATCCTTATCCTCCCTTGGGCGTAGATACATTTGCTCGATCCTTACCGCAGGATTTATTGTTACCTAGTTTTTTATTTTACGTAAACCGGCCTAGCCTTGTAATTCGTATGCAGAAGCTTTTCCGACTTCTCACTCAAAGGCTTACCCAGAAACTCTTTGTAAATTCGTTTTATATACGGATTTTGATGGCTGCAACGGACTTGCTTCTGGTCATCATCTTCATACAAAGCCTGCGCCCTCTTAATTCTTAATTCATCCGTAACCATATAAGGCTGTCCGCCACCGCCGACGCACCCTCCGGGACAAGCCATAACCTCGATAAAATGATACGGCATTTCCTTATTATTCAGTTTGGCGTCACGCACCTTGTTTAAAATATATTCGACATTGCCCAGGCCGTGAGCAATAGCAATCCTTAGCTTCTTTCCGTCTATCTCGATCTCGGTTTCCTTAACCCCTTTTAGGCCGCGAACGCTTTCAAATTTCACATTTTTTAATTCCCTGCCGGTGACAAAATAATGCGCAGTCCTTAAAGCCGCTTCCATTACGCCGCCGGTTGACCCAAAAATTACCCCTGCTCCGGCATACTCGCCTAAAATACTATCGCATTCTTCATCAGGCAGGCTATCAAAATCTATACCCGCCTGTTTAATCATACGTACCAATTCCCGGGTACAGAGTACCGCATCGATATCCTGGAATCCCGATGCCGACATCTCATCATTCCTGGTAATCTCATATTTTTTGGAAGTACAAGGCATAATCGAAACCATAAAGATCTTGGAAGGATCGATCTTGTTCTTCTCTGCATAGTAGGTCTTAGAAAGCACCCCTAAAATCTCATGCGGAGATTTACAGGAAGAGAAATGCTCGATCATATCCGGATAAAACTTTTCCATAAAATCAACCCAGGAAGGACAACAGGAGGTAATCAAGGGAAGCGGGCGATTCCCATGCAAAAGCCTCTCTTCAAATTCACTGGCCTCTTCCATAATCGTAACATCCGCGGCAAAAGAAGTATCAAAAACCGCATGAAACCCTAAACGCCTTAATAAAGCGTAAAGTTTCTTGGTAAAATTCTTTCCCGTATAGCCGAAAGCCTCTCCGATAGAAACCCTGACCGCAGGAGCAATCTGAACCACGCAATATTTATCCGGATCCTGCAGCCCTTTCCAGGCTTGAGCTGTATGATCCTGCTCAACAAACGCTCCAGTGGGACAATGCGCTGAACACTGCCCGCATTTAACGCACGGGGAATCAGCTAATTGGATATCTCCTGCGGGAGATATCCGGGTTTTCATCCCTCTTTCCAGAAATGACAAGGCCCAAACATCCTGCAATTCCTGGCACACATGCACACATCTACCGCAAAGAATGCATTTCTTAGGATCAAGGTCGACAGCACGGGTTGAAGTATCTATCGGCAAATCTCTTAAGAACTGCGGAAACGATTCTTCTTTGATTCCAAAATCCGCCGTAAGTTCTTGCAATTCACACTGGTTATTCCTGGCACATTTAAGACAATCATTGGGATGGTTGGATAAAATAAGTTCGATTACTGTCCTACGGATCTCGACTATTTCCGGGTCATGCGTAACGATGTCCATCCCCTCATCCAGCGGAGTACAACAGGAACGCAACATCTTATGCGAGCCCCTATTCTTTACAATACAAATACCGCAGGATGCCGAAGGAGGAAGATCCGGATGTTTACAAAGAGTGGGAATTTTTATCTGCACCCTCTTGGCTGCTTCCAAGATAGTTGTGCCTTCTTCTACTCTCAAAAGGATACCGTTAATTTTTGCTTTAATTATCTTTGCCATATTTATACATTCGCGATCTGGAGACCGCACCTTTCAAGGGGTTATTTTTTATTGATTGCCTTAAATTTACAGACGTCAAAACAGCGGCCGCATTTTATACATTTATCCTGGATTACAGAATACCCTTCTTCTTTACCGCCGCTGATCGCCTTTACCGGACAATTAGTAAAACAGATCCCGCAACGCTTACACTTGTCCTCAATTATGCTATAGGTTATCAGACTGCTACATTTTCCCGCCGGACATCTCTTGTTCAAGATATGCTCGTTATATTCATCTTCAAAATATTTTAAAGTAGAAAGCACCGGGTTTGAAGCAGTCTGGCCTAATCCGCATAAAGATGCTTTCTGCATAGACTGGGCAATCCTGCGCAGCTGCCCCAGGTCCTCCGGGATCCCCCGGCCTTCAGAAATCTTCTTCAGATAACCGAGCATCTGGAAACCACCGATACGGCAGGGAGCGCATTTCCCGCAGGATTCCTCCACGCAGAAACCCAGATAAAACTTAGGGATATCAACCATGCAGTCATCTTCATCCATAACGATCATCCCGCCCGAACCCATGATCGAGCCCAGCTTTTGCAGATTTTCATAATCCACCGGCGTATCCAGAAGATTCTCGGGGATAACACCTCCGGAAGGCCCGCCGGTCTGTACCGCTTTTATCGGCTTACCGGAAAGAGTGCCTCCGCAAATATCCATTACGATCTCCCTTAAAGTCGCGCCCATGGCAATCTCGACTAACCCTGAATTTTTGACTTTCCCGGTTACTGCAAAAACCTTTGTTCCTTTTGAAGTCTGAGTGCCGATCTGAGCAAACCATTTTCCGCCTTTGGCGATGATTACCGGAATATTAGCCAAGGTCTCGACATTGTTGATAACCGTAGGCTTACCCCATAGACCTTTTACCGAAGGATACGGCGGACGGGGATGCGGAGTTCCCCTTTTGCCTTCTATAGATGAAATTAAGGCGGTTTCCTCGCCGCAGACAAACGCTCCAGCACCCAATCTTATATCTATGTCCAAGTTAAAAGGACTACCGAGGATATTATTCCCTAACAAACCATAATCATAAGCCTGCTTGATCGCCTTCTGGATCCTTTCTACGGCCAACGGATACTCCGCGCGGATATAAAAATAGCCCTTGGAAGCCCCGATGGCAAAAGCAGCGATAATTAAACCTTCGATAACCGAATGCGGATCACCTTCTAAAACGCTCCGATCCATATATGCCCCGGGGTCACCTTCATCGGCATTGCAGATAACAAATTTTTCCGCAGAATTCATCTCGCGGGCAAAATTCCATTTCATCCAGGTAGGATACCCTGCGCCGCCTCTTCCCCGGATACCGCTAATTTTTATCTCATCAATCAGTTTCTGCTGTCCCAATTCCCCCAGGACTTTCTTTAAAGCCAGATAACCGCCACTGGAAATATAATCCTCAATGCTCTCCGGATCGATCTTTCCACAATTGCGCAAAACAATCCTGCATTGTTTTGCCTTAGGCTTAAAAACCAGATCTTCAATGATCTTGCCATCCGATAAAGCAGCATCAACGATTTTCTTAACATCCTCATCCTGGACATTAATATAAGTGACCTTGTCCGGCAAGACCTTAACCACTAATCCCTGCTCATACACACCTATATCAGCAACCCTGACCACCTGGATCTGTTCATGCAGGCTTGCTTCACGGAGATAATCCAATAAACGGGTATAAAACTCACGGGTTTTATCTTCCCTTTTCAAATCCGTATCTTTTACTAAAATGACTTTGGTATACATAAATTAATTATTCCTGTTTTCTAAATTGATACTTCAAAAATATAATCATTGACCAACATCTTGGAGATTACATGTTTCTCCAATATCTTAGTCGCCACTTCCTTATTCACCGCGCCATAGATTACCGAAGGCAGGCCCTCTACACTTACCTCAACCAGAGGCTCGGCATAGCACATACCCGTGCAGCCGCATTTTTTGATCTCTATCTGGAGATTACGCTTTTTTACCTCCTCGACAAAGAAATTGAAAACATCCTCTGCGCCGGCAGCAATCCCGCAACTGCTCAAGCCAACCTTAATCCAATCCTTAGGTTTATCAACAGGAGCCTTGCTCATTTTATCTAAATCAGCTGGCGATAATTTATTCATAACAGATTATTCCTCTTTAATATATTTAGACAGGATATCCGCAACTTCACTCTTCTTTACCTTGCCATATACCTTATTATCGATCATCACTACCGGAGCTAAGCCACAGCAACCCAGACACCTGACTACATCCAGGTAAAAAAGACCGTCTTTAGTAGTCTGACCTTCCTTGATCCCCAATATATTTTTTATCTCTTCCAGGATTACCGCGGCCCCCCGCAGATAACAGGCTGTCCCCATACATAAAGCAATACGGTGCTTGCCGGGAGGAGTCAGTTTAAAGAAGTTATAAAAGGTGACTACTTCATAAATCCTGGCCAGTGGCACATCCAGCATCCTGGATAATTCCAACGATAATTCCCGAGGCACATAACCATGATGATTCTGTATCTCATGCAGGATCATGATTAAATTGCCTTCTTTACCTTTCCATTGCTGGACAAGGCTGACTAATTCCGGATTAAGTTTTGCGTGTTCCATGTTAGAATAATTTCAGATTGTTCTCTTGCTGGGTTTACCTTCAAGCTCTTAACTTGGCTTAATCTTTAGATGGGCCAAAAACAAGAAACTCGTAGATTAGAGAAAAATTTTACCACATTTCTCCTAAAAGGCAAGAAAAATTTTACTAAAATTCTCCTTCTTTTTGTTTGTAATGCGTATGCAATAAATGATGCGATTTCTCTCCTAAGGGCTGTCCTAAGAATTCCTTGTACAGCTCCCTAACCGCGGGGTTTTCATGCGATTTCCTGATCGATTTGCTTTTATCCTCGCGATAAATCGCTTCCATCCTCTTTAACCTGATCTCGTTATCCGTAGGAATAGGCTGACCCGCCCCTCCTAAACATCCCCCCGGACAAGTCATAATCTCTATAAAAGCATAGGGCGATTTGCCTTCTTTAACCTCATCTAATAATAGACGGGCCTTACTTAAACTGCTGGCCACAGCAACCTTTAGTTTTAATCCATCGATATCCACCTCGGCAACCTTAATACCCTCAAGACCTCTTAAACCAAAGAAATCGATTTTCTCCAATTGCCTGCCGCAAAGCACCTCATAAGCTGTTCTTAAGGCAGCCTCCATTACCCCTCCGGTTGCCCCGAAGATTACCGCTGCTCCCGTAGAAATACCTAAAGGCTCATCAAAATCCTCACCCGGAAGATTTATAAAGTTTATCCCTGCCTCTTTAATCAGGCGACTGGCTTCTCTGGTGGTCAAAACAAAATCCACATCATAAAATGCTTCGCTTTCTTTGAGATTCAATTCATCTTTCCAGTAGTCAAACGCACTCTTCATTTCCGGGCGTAAAGCTTCAAATTTCTTGGCAGTACAGGGCATGATTGAAACAACCACCATATTCCTGGGGTCAAGATTAAACTTTCTGGCGTAATAAGTTTTGGCAATTGCACCAAACATCTGCTGGGGAGATTTACAGCTGGAGATATGTTCTAATATTCCAGAGTAAAAATGCTCAGCGAATTTTATCCATCCCGGAGAACAGGAGGTAATTAACGGCAGAGAGCCCTTATTCTTAATCCTATCGATTAATTCATACCCTTCCTCCATAATCGTCAAATCGGCGGAAAACTGCGTATCAAAAACCTTGTCAAACCCCAGCTTGCGTAAACTTTGAGCTAACTTTGCCGTAACCAAACTACCTGCAGGCAGACCGAATTCTTCACCAATAGCTGCCCTTACCGCCGGAGCAACTTCAACAATCACAAACTTCTTCGGATCCGATAACGCAGCCCAAACCCCGCCTGTGGCGTTCTTTTCAGTAATTGCCCCTGTAGGACAAACTAAAAGACACTGCCCGCAATTAACGCATACGCTGTTTGCTAAACCAGAATCAAAGAATGTGGTTATCTTGCTGGATTTTCCGCGGCCGGAAAAATCAATCGCCTTAACACTCTGGATAGCAGAACAAACCGAAACGCAGCGACCGCATAAAATACATTTGTTGGGATCCCGGGTTAAAGATACGGAAGTTGTATCTAAAGGCAGCTCTGTTTTTGTCGTCTTGGGGAACCTGACATCTCTTACTCCCATATCAAAAGCTAATTTTCTCAACTCACAAGATTGATTTCTGTCACAGACAAGGCAATCTTTAGGATGCCCGGCTAAAAGCAACTCCAGATTCATCCTTCTGGCTTTTCTTACGCGCGGGGTATTCGTAAAGATCTCCATATCTTTCCTTACCGGAGTAACACAAGAACGCACAAGGGCCTTAGCCCCCTTTACCTCGACCAAACAGATTGAACAAGCAGCTTCCTGGTTGATATCTTTCAAATAACAAAGCGTAGGGATATCGATAGCGGCTTTTGCGCAGGCCTCTAAAATAGTCATACCGGCATCACATTCATAGACCGAATCATTAATTCTTAAAGATATCTTTTCTTCCGACATCTATCTTCCTTCTTTGATATCGCACCTTAAGCACCTGTTCGCCTCGGCGCGGGCCTGCTTCGACGATAACCCCAAAGAAACTTCCCTGAAATTATTCCTGCGTTTGCTTATCTTCAATTTTTCAGCATCCAGTCTCTTAGATACCTTCGGCTCCAAGATTACTTGGGCCTTATAAGTAAAATTACGGGACAATTTGAGAAACCTGTCTTCTGAGCTTAACTCCAAATCAATCACCCTGGCGGCTTTTTTACCATCAGACATTGCCTCTACTGCGGTTGCCGGGCCCATGACTAAATCCCCTCCGGCATAAACCTTATCCAGATTGGTTTTTAAATCAAGTCTTCCGGCTTTAACCGTACCATTCTGGTTGATTACAATACCGCAACCTTTGATAAACTCCGCATCCACCTTTTCTCCAATCGCCAGGATTATGGTATCGCAGGGGATTTCAAAAACTTCATCGGTAGCTACCGGTTTTTTCCTTCCGGAAGAATCATATTCCCCCAAGCACATCCTGATCGCGCTTAACCCTCGCAGTAGCAGACGGGAATCCTTCAATATAGATTTAGGGCTGGCTAAGAATATAAATTTAACGCCTTCGGATTCAGCACCCTTAATCTCATCTTTATTCGCCGGCATATCTGCCTTCTCTCTGCGATAAACAATAGTCACCTCGCTGCCAAATCTTAAAGCCGTGCGCGCAGCATCCACCGCGACATTACCGGCGCCGATAACCAAAACTTTCTTTCCAATAAGCGGTTCTTTGCCAACCGCCACTTCCTTCAGAAATTCAGTACCGGATAGCACGCCTTTTGTACCTTCCCCGGGAATACCTAAATCCATATTCTTATACGCCCCGGTTGCTAAAAATACGGCGTCCGATCCTCTGATCATTTTATTTAAATCTTTTGCGTCAATCTTCTTATTACAGAAGATCTTTGCCCCCATCTTCTGCACAAAAGCGATCTCTTTTCTTAATACTGCCTTGGGCAGGCGGTATTCGGGAATGCCATAACGCAAAACCCCACCGGCTTCAGGATTAGCTTCATAAACACTCACATCATGACCAAGCCGGCTAAGATAAAAAGCCGCGGTAAGACCACAGGGGCCTGCACCGATAACAGAAATCTTCTTGCCGGTCTTTGGCAGCCTTTCTTTGACTAAGCGCTCAATGATCTTTGTATCTTTACCGCCTTTGTATACCTGATCCGCAATATACCTATGGATTTCACCCTGCGAAACCGGATAATCAATATCTTCCCTGCGACAGCGCATTTTACAGTGAAAGTGACAGATCCTGCCGCTGGAAGACGGCAGGGGATTATCCCGGATGATACAATCAAATGCCTCAGTCAGCTTTCTTTCCTTAAACAGCTCCAGAAATCCCGGTATATTCATATGCAATGGGCAGCTATTTTCACAGGGAGATACAAAAAGATCGGAACATACTCCAGCGTCACAACGCTGCTCCCGGATATGCTCCTCATATTCATGCCTAAAATATTTAAGCGTAGTAAGAACGGGATTCGGACTGGTCTGCCCTAATCCGCAAAGTGCGGTGTCCTTAATCACTACCCCCAAATCTTCTAATCCGGCAAGATCATCTTCACTGGCCTTTCCTTTTGCAATATTGGACAGGATATTCAAACTCTGGGTCAGACCTTCCCGGCAAGGAGTACATTTACCGCAGGATTCACTAGTGGTAAACTCCGTAAAATAACGGGCTACATCAACCATACAATTGTCATCATCCATAACTACCATGCCTCCGCTACCCATGATCGCTCCCAATGAAGCCAGAGTTTCATAATCAATCGGGGTATTAAACAATGAGGCAGGGATACATCCTCCGGAAGGTCCACCGCTCTGCACAGCCTTTATCCTTTTATTCGTACCAGTACCTGCGCCGATATTATACACCAGAGTCTGCAAGGTTGAACCTAAAGGCAATTCCACTAATCCGGTATTTTTTATCTTCCCCACAAGGGAGAAAACTTTAGTCCCGGAACTATTCTGGGTTCCGGTACGTACAAACCAATCTGCGCCTTTTGCGATAATGACCGGTATATTGCTCCAGGTTTCTACGTTATTAATATTCGTGGGTTTCCCCAGGTATCCTTTTTGTGCCGGAAACGGAGGACGGGGATGCGGCCTTCCGGATTTACCTTCAAGCGAAGAAATCAAAGCCGTCTCCTCACCACAGACAAATGCGCCAGCTCCCTCGACTAACTGCAGGTTGAAAGAAAAACCGCTATTGAATATATTATCTCCCAGTAAGCCAAACTCGCGGGCATCGGCAATCGCTTTACGTATCCGCTCTACTGCTAAAGGATACTCCGCGCGCACATAAATAATCCCCTGCGATGCCCCCATTGCGTAAGCACCGATGATCATTCCCTCTAAAAGCATATGCGGGTCGCTTTCGCTCTCATTGCGGTTCATATACGCACCGGGATCGCCTTCGTCAGCGTTACAGATAATATATTTCTCCCCGGAATTCTCTTTACGCATTAATTCCCATTTTATCCCTGTAGGAAAACCTGCCCCTCCCCTGCCCCGCAGCTTTGATTTCTTTACCTCCGCAATAACCGCCTCCGGCTTAAGATCCCGCAAAACACTGAACAGAGTCTGGTAACCGCCTACAGCGATATATTCTTCTATATCTTCCGGATTAATCAAACCGCAATCCCTTAGAACAATCTTTTTCTGCCATTCAAAGAACGGAATCTTATTCCAATTAGGTATCTGCTCAAACCCTTTACCGTAAAAAACCTCACCTGTAAGATGGTCCCAGTTTTCAATTTTACATAAAGCCCTATCAGGATCGATGCTATTTCCAGCCAGCTCCCTGATTATTGAGTTTACATCTGTAGGTAAAACGCGATTTAAGATAACCAGCGGCTTCCCGGGTAAGAAGATATTGACTAATGGCTCTTGGGCGCAAAAACCAAAACAACCTACTTTAGTCAGCAATGCCGGAACTTTTCTTTTAGCCAGGTTAAGCTTAAAGGCCTGAAAAAGATCTTCAGCCCCATTACCGATACCGCAAGTCCCCATACCAACAGCAATACGCACGCCTTTAGGCAAGAGCTTGGCCAATCCTTTTTCTTTAATCAATCTCAAGTCTTCAGCGCTTTTGATGATCATTTCTTACCCCTAAGCGTACTTATACCTTTTACAATCTTACGTAATTTCTCCGAGTTCATCCGGCTGTAAATATTACCGTCGATCTCGACTACCGGGGCCAGCGCGCACTGGCCAAAACAGGCTACAGTTTTAACTGTAAATTTATTATCTTTGGTAGTCAGGAATGACTTGCCATCCTGGCTGAAGTCATCTTCTTTAAAACCGAATAAATTAATTAAAAAATCCAGCAGAATTTTGGACCCCCGGGTATGACAGGCCGTGCCTCTGCAGACAACAATTGAATGCTCACCCTGCGGTTTAAGATTAAAGAAGGCATAAAAAGTAATAATATTATATATCCGAGACAAAGGTACCCTGGCCTTGCGGGAGATATACTCTAAATCTCCCCGGGCCAGATATTTATGTTTATTCAATTTTTGGGCATCTTCCAGTATTCCCAGGAGCCTGCCCGGTTTTCCCGCGTAAAAAGAAATAATCCTATCCAGCTCAACCTTATCCAGGCAGGCCTTTGAAGCATCATTTTCTTTTAACGTTATTTTTTTTATTGTTTTCATCAATATATTATTTGGTCTTCTCAGTTACATTCATAAAATAAATCAGATTCTCTAATTCAATCTCGAGGTTAACGTTATTGATAATACAGCCTTCGGCGTTTTTTAGCCTTAAGGGGGCAAAATTAAGTACCCCTTTGATTCCCGAAGAACAAATCAAGTCCGCAGCCGATTGTGCCGCGATATCCGGTACAGCTAAAATAGCTATACGTATGCCGTTAGATTTTATAAATGATTTAACTTCTTCCAAAGATAGAACCGGGACAGGGTTAGAACGGTTGATCTTAGCCGGATCAATATCAAAACCGGCAACGATCCTGATCCCTTCTTTCTCAAATCCGCGATAGCGCATCAGCGCGCTACCGATATGCCCGGCGCCGATAACAATGACCTTGTGCAACTGATCTTTACCCAGGATACTGTTTAGTTTTTCCAGTAGCGAATCAATCTGATAGCCACCTTTTTTATTCCCAGAGATACCAAAAATTGAGAAATCTTTCCTTACCTGGGAAGCAGTACCACCAACAGCATCTGCCAGATTATCTGAGAAAACTTTCACAAAACCCAAAGCTTGCAGCCGATAGAGGGCGTTTTTATAACGGGAAAGCCGAATGATGCAGTTTTTATTCGTTATCATATTGTTCTATTTTTCACAATAATAAATCCAATATAACATTTCTGCCTTATTTGTCAAGGATATTTTTAATAAACAATTAGCTTTATTTGTTCCAGATAAACCAAACAAATAAATACGCGGCAAATACTGCGGAAAGGGTAAAAGGAAGTCCGATTTTCATAAAATCCTTAAACCTGACCTCATACCCCTCTTTTTTAAGCAAGCCGCAGGCAACAATGTTAGCCGAAGCGCCAATCGGAGTAATATTACCTCCCAAACTTGCACCGATAAGTATGCCGAAGAGAAACAGCGAAGGATTTACATTCAATTTGTTAGCCATCTGGATTGCAACGGGCAGCATAGCTGCTAAAAAAGGAACGTTATCCACAAACGCGGAGATAACGACTGAAATAAATACAAGTAGTGTATAACCGAAGAAGATATTCCCTCCGATTACATTAGACAAATATTGGGCTATACTGTCTACCCACCCGGTTAAAACAAGACTTCCAACCAGTATGAATATTC
Source organism: Candidatus Omnitrophota bacterium (assembly GCA_028712505.1). Lineage (GTDB taxonomy): Bacteria > Omnitrophota > Gorgyraeia > Gygaellales > Profunditerraquicolaceae > UBA6249. Next base: position 26,814 of record JAQTQC010000004.1, on the reverse strand, counting down.
CCATAAGAAATAACGTGGTATCCCAATCCAGCGATTTTATCAGCTCACATACACTCCTCTTATTCGCCATCTTCTCCCATACCACCGAGATAACCCCGATAATCATACAAATAACCCCGGCTGCAGATGTGAAACCTGTATCAAAAAATGAGGAAGCAGCGAGCAAAATTATCAATAGAACAAGCAAGACTGTCGGGATCCATGATCCTACTCTTTCAACAGGCACAACTTTAACCTTATGCCGCTCTTTCCGGAACAAAAACATCAAAACGAGAAATGAAGCAAAAGCGCCCAATTCAACCGCAAAGAATATACTCGGTTTCCCTTCATAAATAAAAAAGTCACCGAAATTCATTTTCGTAAAACCTGCCAAAAGCATACTGGGAGGATCTCCGATTAAAGTTGCCATGCCTTGCAGATTACTTGATATTGCAATTGCAATCATCATTTTCATTGGATTAAGGTTTATCTTACGGGCAAGCATTAAAGCGATAGGAGAAATGATAAGAACTGTTGCTACATTCTCCACAAAAGCAGAGATAAAGCCAGTAAGGGCACACAAAAGTAAAATTGCCCAAGCAGTATTCCTGGATTTATCGACAATAATCTCAGCGATAACCGCAGGCACTTTACTCCTCATAAAAACATCCGCCACGGCTAATGTCCCCACAAAGATTCCCATCACGTTCCAATTGACGGAGTCGAAAGCCTCGGGAAATGACAACACCCGAGTCATTAAAAGCAGGCCGGCTGCAATTATCGCAAACCAGGACCTCTTTCCCGGAAATGCCACGAACAAAATATAGGCCAAAACAAAAAAAATCAGCGCAATAATACTTCTATCCATCCCTATTTATTAACCTTATCCAGAGGCTGAGCCTTGCCTTCTTCTTTTGTACCCTGATTACTTTTAACGATCATAAAAATGAAGAAAAATATTACTGCTGCCCCAAGGACATACACAGGCCAATCCTGTGCCAAATTACCTGTCATTTCACAATCCTCCTTCTTTATTCTCAGCTATTCCACTCTTTAATCAAATAAATAACGCAAAATACACCCACACCTAAAAACACATAAATGATCCAGCCTTGCCATATACCTGTAGACATTCCGGTCCTTCTTTGCCTGACTTAGTCTTGTTTTTTGATTTTTGCTTTTCTGGTATTTATGAAATAGATAATTATTGAAACAAAAATCGCAAGTAAGATTACACCTATATTTTGTAATATATTACCCCGCATAAAACCTCCTATTTCTTAAGCCGTTTTAATATCTCCGAATCATTACCCATGTTTTCTTTAAATATCCTGCTATAACAAAAAACTAACAAACTCAAGATAAACGTCCAGGAAATTACCATAAACAGCCAGCCGCTCAACCTCAACCCACACCCCCTAGCTAATGTTATGAGTAAGCGCAAAAATCACACACAAAACCCCCGTTAAGATACACGCTCCGGATATGATAAATATGATCCGCATTCCTTTATCTATTTTTCATCCTGGCAATAAAAAAGCCATCTCGCATTAACGTGCGAGATGGCGGCCCGACCATCTGAATCCTTCGGAAATGCACCCGCAGTTCCGAACCCTTATCCTAATAAATCAACAGAGACGAACAATATCCTCGGGATAATATAACGAAAGAAATAATAACATATAATCCCGGAGATGGCGCGTAATCAAAAAGTTATTTTTTATATGCTCCCTTCCATTTGCTCCTAATTTCTTGGCGTATTCTGGACTACTTAAGAGTTGCTTTATAGCAAAACTCGCCCCTTCGACTGAATAACAAAGCAGACCTGAGTATTTATGTTTTATCTGCAAAGGAATGCCTCCGACGTTTGAAGCTACAACTGGCTTTGCTTTCCATAAGGCCTCTGCGACCGTCAATCCGAATCCTTCTTTCAGGGACTTCTGGACAATTATATCTGCCGCCCTTTGCAAGGCATTGACCTCTATATCATTCTGAGGCAATAGTAAAATATGGATATCCCGATCGTTCTTAGCCTTTTCCTGGACCTCCGATAAAACCTTGAATCCTTCCGGGTCATCCTCTGCAGTACCGCCGGCCAGCACCAATTGACAATCGATATATTTTTTTACCTGCAGGTATGCATCAATTACACCTAACGGGTCCTTTAAACGATCAAAGCGGGATATCTGAATGAGGATTGGCTTATCTTTCTCTATATCATATTTCCTCAACACTGAGTTTATCGTCTCCTCCGGCAGTTCCCTGTTTTTATCGCTTAGAGGATCGATAGAAGGAGGAATCAAGAATTGCCTAATAGGCAATTTCCGGGAAAAAGCTGGCGCAGAAAATACTGCTGAATCATATTTGGTGATGAAATCCATAAGAAATCCCCAAACCTTTTCATTAGGTTCGGATACGTCAACATGACAACGCCAAAGCCATTTATTAACAGCCTTCTTTTTTATCAGGGCTATTGGCTGCGGATCATGGATAAAGACTATATCACCATAAGTATCAATATTCTCGATATTCTGCTGGCTTGTTTCCATAAATATCTCGAAATCCCTTTGAGTTACTTCTTCCGTTCTGCCATGTAAGGCATTATGAAACTTCTTTGTCACTTCAAAAAATTGTTCTCCGCCTTTTATTACATCCCACTTGGTATCTACTCCTAATTCCTTCAATAGCGGGACCATCCGGTTTAATATCTCAGCGACTCCGCCACCTACCGGGGTAGAATTTATGTGCTGAACGACCCGGCCTTTCAACCGTTCGCCGAGCAATTTTAAATCATCAATAACCGCCTGTCCTACCAAAGGGATATATTCTTCTATTTTTGCCATTTAGCCAGTCATCCTTCTTGCTGCTATTTGGATAATCGTATTCCTTAAATCCTCTAGCGTACGGGTATAGGGATCAAAACCGGAGATTTTTCCTGCTAACTCTTTATCACCTAAAGAGTTCTCTATCCAATATGAAAAATCATTAGTCGGTTTCTCCAGACGAAGCCGCGCTTCAAAAATATGAAAATAAATAGAATCCAGGGTAATCTTCTTTAAAATTTCGATAAACTCCTTTAGATCATAAGCGATATAGCTTGTCGGCAGGATAAAACTGACTGATTTAATAAAATGGAACTCCTCCCCGGGCCTGGCAAATTTCAACTTGGCAAACGGGCTATACCTTAAATAATCCTCAATAGTTAAATAAATCTTCTCTCGTAAATCACGGATAGTTGAATATTGCATAGTATCGATACTAAGCAATTTTTCCCCGAGTTCATCTTCTCCGAGAACTTCCATAACCCAATAAGAGAAATCATTGGGAGGTTCGGGGGAAAGATACTGATGCTGTTGCAGGAATCTATGGGTATGGTGATAGATGCACGAACCGGGGACTTCCTTAATCAAGGCCAAAAGCTGGCTTAAGGTAGTGGCCCGTAACCCGGTCAACTCGGATAAGTGTAATCTTGTACAAAACTTAAATGGTTCTTTTGCTTTTACTAATTTAATCACGACCGTCCATTCTTTAAATTAGATATCAAACGTAAGAATTTAATTACCTCTTTGGGATTCTTTAAATAGTAATTTGCCGCAGAATTGCCGGGACTTCCCACAAAAACAGTCAACCCCCTTCTTTTTAAGACCCTGAAAGCGTCTTCATCAGTTACGTCATCTCCGATATAAACCGGCAAAACAGCTTCTCTCTTCAGGGCAAACTGTTGGCTTGCCAATAACCAAAGAACCGCTTTTCCTTTATCCCAATTAGCCGGAGGATTCACCTCTAAAACTTTTTTCCCTTTCCTGATCCTGATTTTGTTCTTTATCAAAGACATACTAACTGCTTCATGGAAGACAGCCTGAATAAGCTTCAAACACTTTTTCTTAGCCAGCCTGTAATGCAAGGCCAAAGAGAACTTCTTATCTTCAACAGAAACACCCTCCACCCCATAAAGCTCCCTTTCAAGCTGACCCTTGATTTGCTGCAATGTTTTCCTGTAAACCAATGAGACTGGAAGCTTATATTTGATCCTCGGCCCTTCTATCTGAAAACCATGATTACCCGAATAAATAATATTCCTAAGACCCAGCCTTTTTTTAATGTCAGGTAATGCCCTTCCGCTGATAATCGCTATTTTACAGTTGTTTTTCTGTGCAAGCAAGCCGAGCAAATTTCTAGCTTCCCGAGAGATGATTGCTTTGTCTGGAATCTTAACAATAGGAGCCAACGTGCCATCGAAATCAAGAAACAAAAACAGATATCTACCCTCTATCTTCTTTCTTAATTCTTTTAAATGGCTAAATAAATACAGCAATTATGCTAAACTCCCTTTTGCTGTTCGTAATTAATCGTCCTTGTTGGATAGGGGATGTTAATCCCTTCTTGGGCATACCGTTTATGCAGTCTCTTGATAAACTCATGTTTTATCAAGTATTGATCAACAAACTCTTTAGCTCTTAATATAACTGTAAATTTGATACCGGAATCGCCAAAAGCATTGAAACGGATAAACGGTTCAAAATACGCAACCCCTCCACTGACCTCCGTCATGACTGTTTTTGCTACTTCACAAGTAATCTTCTCTACCTTCTCCAGGTCGCTTTTATAATGCACCCCTAAATCGATTAAAACCGCCATTTCCTTGTCGGGTAGATTATAGTTAGTAACAATAGCCTTGTTCAGTTTATCATTCGGAATAAGGACAAGATTGTTAGGCAACATCTTGACTTTTGTCGAACGCCAATTAATATCAACTACATAACCTTCTTCACCTGTTTCCAGCTTGATATAATCGCCTACCCTTACCTGTTTAGCAACAGTAATATGAAAACCGGCAAAAAGGTTTGACAGAGTGTCCTGGAGTGCCAAAGCAACTGCCAAGCCACCAACGCCTAAAGTTGCCAATATCGGGGTTATCGAGACTCCCAGGCTATTAAGGATTATTAATGCGCCAATTGAGAAAACAAAAATTCTGGCAATATTTTGAGTAAGGCTGGTAACCGGAAGGGCAGAATCAATTCTCGAAGCATAAACTTTTATCACCCCGGATAGCAAGTTCGCTAATGCCAATACTACAGAAATTATACCTAAGATAAGGATGCTTTTACTCAAGACCTGCACAATATTCTCTGGCAGTTTTGAGAATTGTAATGCAAAATACAAACCTAGCATCAAAGACAAGATTACGAATGGCCCTTTAACTGTTTCTACGATAACATCATCTAACTGCGTAGATGTCTTTTTAGCCCAATAGGCAAGGCGGGCAAAGATTATCTTCCTAACAATTAGCCCTATGAACAAAACTACTAAAAAGATAATCAGCGGCGTAAATATTTCGCCAAGTCCCTGGAATCTTAAAAATAGAGGTTTATCCATTCATACCCCACAAGTTATATCTTCTTCAAAGCAACCAACTCAGTAATAATGTTAGCTGCCCAACGATAAATATTATTTTCGGCTACAACCTTGCGCATATTTTCCATACGTTTTTTCTTCTCTTCTTTAGGCATCTCTATTGCCAACTTGATGCTATCGGCAAACTCCTCAATTGCATAGGGATTAATCAGGATAGCATCAGTGAGTTCGCGCGCTGCCCCGGTAAATTGGCTTAAGATCAGGGCGCCGGATAAATCGTCCTTCTCTGCAATGTATTCTTTTGCCACCAAATTCATCCCATCATGAAGCGAACTAACAATACAAACATCCCCTAGCCTGTAATAAGGTTGGATATCATCCTGCGAGAAATGCTTTTTAAGATAGATTATCGGTTTCCAATCCCCGTCTATATGCTTCCAGTTGATTTTCTCAACCAATTCGTCTATTTCTCCGATTAAATCATGATAACGCTTTATATGGGTACGGCTGGGAGCGGCTAACTGGATAAAAACAAATTTCTTTTTATACTCAGGATACTTATCTAAAAACCTGTCTATTGCTAAGATTCTTTCTACTATCCCCTTAGTATAATCAATCCTATCTACTCCCACGGCAACAATTTCATTTTCAAGGTCGAACTCTTTCTTTAGCTTTTCCACCTCCCTTATCGGATCAACCTTAAATGAACCGTCACCTATACGCGCATCGATGCTAATGGGGAAAGCCCTGATAAAAGTTTCTTTTCCTGAACGCACGACGCTGAATTTTTCAGTATCCACACGTGATTCAAGTAAGCGGTTAGCGGTATCAAGAAAATTGTTACAATGGTTCTGCACATGGAAACCGATCAAATCAGCCCCTAACATCCCCTCTAAAATCTCATTCTGATAGGGACAGATCATAAAAGCCTCAGGGGTAGTCCAGGGTATGTGCCAGAATAAGGCTATCTTTGCATCCGGGCGTTTATCTTTTATCATTTTCGGCAAAAGAGTAAAATGATAATCTTGCACGAATATAAATGGGCTGCTAGTCGGTAACTCACTCAATACACTATCAGCAAACTTCTGATTTACTTCCTTGTACATACGCCAATCAGATTCCTTGAAAATAGGACGGGTATGTGTATTATGACACAGGGGCCACAGGCCTTCGTTGGAAAAACCATAATAATAACCTTGCTCCTCCTCTTTACTAAGCCAAACCCTCTTAAGGATATAGCGATTATCCTCAGGAGGGACTCCAAGCTTATCCTTAGAATTAACAAATTTCTTATCAGCATTACCGCTTCCATGGGCGATCCAAGTTCCGCCACATGCAGAAAGTATAGGATGTATCGCAGTAACAACCCCGCTTGCCGGCCTTATGCATATCTCCTTACCCAAGTTATCATCAAAAACGTGCATATATGGTTCTCTATTAGAAACTACAAACAATGAGTTATCCCCCAGTTTTGCATGGATAAGATCCTTTAGTTTGGCTTCGGTCCAAATCTCTTCTTTTTGCAAACGCATATGCGCTTCATCAGATATGGTCCGGCGCGCCACTCTTATACTTAAAGCGACCTGTTCTACTTCACTGATAAGCTTGCCAAATTCCCCTTTTTCTTCAAATGGCTGTAATTTATCAGTTTCCCCCCTCTGAAAATGCGTAAACCATTGAGTTAACCTACGCACAGGCATAATAAAAATCTGCCTCTGGATCAATAGGGCAGTTAAAACTATCAACAAAATAAGTACTATGGGGGTAATACTTATCCTTCTCCACAACTCAGTCAAAGCTGTAAACATGTAAGAGGTGTCATATATCACCTCTACCATCCCCAACACGCTCTCATCATCATTCAAGACAGGTATAATATAGCTATATACGGAGTATTCTTTAAACACCTCTAATGTCCCGCGGGGATTCTTGGAAGTTAAAACATCTTTCAGGTATGGCCTTTCTCTCTGCTTAAGATCAGAAAAACGTTCGGTAATAGCTAATATCTGGCCTTCTTTATCGTAAATTACACAGCCCTGCAGCCTTTCCCTTTTTTGAAAACCATCAACCAAGCGAATAGCCTGCTTTAAATCATTATTAATAAGGATATACTTGGCGGATATCTCTAAGCTTTCATCCACAGACTTAGCTTTTCTCTTCAAATCATCCATAAGCTTTTCTTCTGTGAAACGAGCCTGCACAATACCCGTAATAGCAAACCCAAGCACAACTAAGATTAATATGGGTAGGATAAATAAAAGAATTCTCTTCATCTGCCAGACCTCCCTAAAAAACAAAAACCGCCACCTGCATTCCCATGCAAGATGGCGGCCCGACCATCTAATGATCCTCTGGGAATATTCAGTTATTCCCAAACCACTTATGCTAAATTATATAATTCAATATACCACGATTAGATATAAATTCAACACATTAATGGAGCGATGTCTTATATTTATATTTACAAAAGGAGGGTTACCTGATTCCTGCGGATCTCAAGAAATCCGCCCGGAGGCGAATCTATTTCACTGCTCTTTCCCACCGGAGTACGCAAAGTAATCTTACCGGAAACAAGCTTAGCGACTAAAGGAGCATGTCCAGCCAAAACCCCAAGATAACCTGACTCTGAAGGCACAATCAAACTAAGCGCATCTCCCTCGTATATCGCCTTATCGCTAGAATATATACCGACCTTAAAAAGCTTAGCAGTCATCTTCCCTATTGGTTATTTAACAGCTGCTTATTCTTCTCAATCGCTTCTTCAATCGTGCCGACCATATAAAAGGCCTGTTCATGCAAACTATCTAGTGAGCCTTCAATAATCATCTTAACTCCTTTGATTGTTTCTTCCAATTTCACATATTTACCCTTCATCCCGGTAAAGTTTTCCGCGACAAAGAACGGTTGTGAGAAAAATCTCTGCACTTTACGCGCCCGCTGAACAATCAACTTATCTTCATCGGATAGTTCATCAATGCCTAAAATTGAAATAATATCACGCAGATCCTTATACCTCTGTAAGATTTTTTGGACGGCTAAAGCAGTATTATAATGCTCCTCCCCCAGAAGACGCGGATCCATAATCCGGGAGTTAGAATCCAAGGGATCAACCGCCGGATAGATACCGAGTTCAGAAATCTGACGGGAGAGGACAATTTTGGCATCAAGATGGGAGAATATGGCTGCAGGAGCCGGATCAGTCAAGTCATCCGCCGGCACATATACTGCCTGTATAGAAGTTATCGAGCCATCGCGGGTTGAAGCAATCCTCTCTTCAAGCTGGGCAACCTCAGTGGCAAGATTAGGCTGATAGCCTACGGCTGACGGCATACGCCCAAGCAAGGTAGAAACCTCGCTCCCCGCCTGGATATAACGGTAAACATTATCGATAAATAAAAGTACATCTTTTCTTTCCTGGTCGCGAAAATATTCCGCCATAGTCAAAGCAGACAAACCGATGCGCAGCCGTGCTCCCGGAGGCTCATTCATCTGGCCGAACACAAGGGCACTGTTTTTAACTACCCCGGATTCATTCAATTCCAACCAAAGCTCGTTCCCTTCCCGGGTTCGCTCGCCTATTCCGGCAAAAACTGAAACTCCTCCGTGTTCTGTGGCAATAGTACGAATCAATTCCATAACAACCACTGTCTTGCCCACACCGGCGCCGCCGAATAATCCTACCTTGCCCCCCTTAGGGATAGGCGCCAAAAGATCAATAACTTTTAATCCTGTCTCTAAAATATTTTCTATGGGTAGTTGTTCTTCAAAGTTGGGGCTCGTCCGATGAATTGGATTCCTTATCTCCGGATGCTCCAATTTACCTTGACCATCAATCGGCTCCCCCAGGAGATTGAATATCCTGCCCAAGGTTTGCCTGCCGACTGGTACGGTAATCGGACTTCCAGTATCAACCGCCTTCATCCCGCGCACCAGGCCATCGGTCGATCCCAAGGCGATGCAACGCACCGTATTATTTCCGATATCCTGAGCAACCTCGAGAGTAAGATCAACCCCTTTAACCTCGATCTTGATCGCGTTTAAAAGCTGCGGCCCCTGATTCTCAGGAAACCTGATATCCACGCTTGGTCCAATAATTTGAATAATCTGACCCTCTGCCATAATTTTACCCTCTCAATGCTTCAGCTGATGAAGTGATCTCCAAAATATCCTGGGTAATCCCCGCCTGCCTGACCTTATTCCTTAAAAGTACAAGCCCTTCCAAAAGCTCCCGGGCATTATCAGTAGCTGTCTTCATAGAAATTGTCCTGGCGGCGTGCTCCGAGGTGAATGCCTCCAGAAAAACAAGACGCATCTTGATCAGAAGATATTTCGGGATTAAATCCGTAAGTATGCTTTTTAAATCCGGTTCTGCGATATATTCCTCCGGCTCAGCTTTCCTTGGTTCGATACTAAGCAGGCGTTGAAGGATTGCTTTCTGCATAAGAGAATTCTCGAAATACGTATAGGCCAGATAAACCGACCCTGCCTTGCCGCTTAAAAACAGCTGGCTAAGCTCAGCGGTGATCTTATCGCAAAAATTCTGCGTAAATTTTGCGTTTAAGCCTATATATGAATTATATATCTCTACTTGCCGGGACCTAAAATAACTTAAGCCTTTCTGCCCGACCACGATTAACTTTACTTTTTGCCTCTGGTTATTTTGCAAAAACTCCTCCGCTAAACGGATAACATTCTGATTATACATTCCGCATAAACCGTTATCAGAGGTTATCAGGCAAAGCACAATATCAGAATCGCTGCTTCTTTTATTAAAATATTCAGATGCTAGCTGATCCGAAAGGCCGGCTAAATTATACATAAGGTTCTCCATCCTTAAGGCATATGGCCGTAAAGCAAAGAGTTGGTCCTCGATACGGTTCAGCTTAACTACCGAAATCATCTGCATGGCACCGGTTACCTTTTTGGTATTTTCCACGCTGCGGATACGGTTTTTTATCTGTTTTATAGACTGCGACATATTCTAAGATTGGCTTAAGAATTCTTTTTTAGAATCAACAATTAACTTGTCTAACTTGTTTCTTAAATCTGAGTCTAAATCATTCCTTGATTCTATCTCCTGTATAAACCCGGAATAATTCTTTTCGATAAATTTATAAAGATAGACTTCGAATTTTCTAACCGCACTAACCGCTAAATCGTCAAGATATCCATTAATGCCGGCGTAAATAATAACTACCTGGCTGGCTGTATCAAGCGGCTCATACTGCACCTGCTTTAAAATCTCCACCATCCTTTCGCCACGGGTAAGCTGACTGCGTGTAGTTTTATCTAAATCCGTACCGAATTGAGTAAAAGTCACCAGTTCACGGTATTGTGCAAGATCCAGCCTTAGCTTTGAAGCAACCTGACGCATAGCCTTACTCTGCGCCTTACCTCCGACGCGGGATACTGATAAGCCTACATTTACCGCAGGCCGCACCCCAGCATAAAACAAATCACTTTCCAGATAGATCTGGCCATCAGTAATAGAAATCACATTGGTAGGGATATAGCTGGATATATCTCCAGCCTGGGTTTCAACAATGGGGATAGCGGTTATAGAGCCTGCCCCTAATTTATCATTTAATTTAGCCGATCTCTCCAGAAGCCTTGAATGCAGATAAAATATATCTCCCGGATATGCCTCTCTTCCCGGAGGGCGCCTCAAAAGTAAAGACAACTGCCGGTAGGCCTGGGCATGTTTAGACAAATCATCATAAATCACCAGAACATGTTTTCCGGAATACATAAATTCTTCCGCCATGGCTGTTGCCGCATAAGGCGCAAGGTATTGCAAGCTTGCTGAAGCGCGGCTGGAAGCGCTGACAATAGTAGTGTAATCCATCGCCCCATGTTTTTTAAGCACCTCATTTACCGCAACCACACTGGATAATTTCTGGCCGATGGCACAATAAATACAGTAAACATCTTTTCCTTTTTGATTAATGATTGTGTCTATGGCAATAGCGGTTTTGCCGGTCTGACGGTCTCCGATAATCAATTCACGTTGGCCGCGGCCGATAGGAGTCATAGCATCTATGGCTTTTACCCCGGTCTGCAAAGGCTGATTTACCGGCTGCCGTTCTACTACATTAGGGGCACTGGATTCTATCGGTCTGAACTTTTGAGTATTGATCTGTCCCTTGCCGTCGATCGGCCTACCCAAGCCATTAACCACCCTGCCAACAAGCTCCTCCCCTACCGGAACCTGCACAATCTTACCGGTACATTTAACAATATCCCCCTCCCGGATACTTTGATCAGGATTATCTGTACCAAAAATTACTACGCCTGCGCTATCCTCTTCCAGGTTTAAAACCATTCCCATGATATTATCGGAAAACTGCACCAGCTCTCCCATCATTACATCATCCAATCCATAAACACGTGCAATAGTATCTCCCACCTGGATAACCGTACCTATAGACTCTGTACGCAAACGGGTTTTATATTTTTCCAGCTCTTTCTTGATTACAGAAGTAACTTCTTCCGGTTTTAAAACCATTCTCCACCTTCCTCAAGCTATGCAATACTTACCGCAACAAGTTTTTCTTTCAATTCACTGAGCCTCTTTGCCACTGAACCATCAATAATTGTATTCCCGATAACTACCTGTACCCCGCCCAGAAGGCTACCGTCTAAATCAATATAAAACCTTAAATCCTTCTTAAGCTTCTTTTTTAAAACAGCTTCAATCTTCTTAATCAGGTCCAGCTCAAGGGGAAAAGCAGTCTTCAACAATACATCCACCTGGCCAAGATGGGAGTATTTTGCACGCAGGTATTCGGCGGCATCCAGGAATATATCAAAACGTTTTTTTTCGATAAGGAGTTTCAAGAAATTGCGTATCTCGTCTGAAAGCCCGTCTTTTATCGCCGCATCAATAATTATGCATTTTTCAGCATATGAAATCTCGGGATTATGCATCAACTCGCTAAAACCCGGGTTATCACGGATGATATTCTTTACAATCACCAAATCTTCTAAAGCCTTATCTAGCCCGCAATTCTCCCGCGCCAAACTTATGAAGGCTTCCGCGTACCTGCTGACAACCACTTTATCCCTGATCATCTAAACATCTTCCATTTCTTTAATAAAATCTTCCACTATCTTACGGTCGCCATCCTCGGTAAGCTTCTCCTGGATTACATTCCTGGCAGCATCTAAAGCAATATCCACGATTCTGTCTTTTAGCTTTTCCTGCACCTGGGAAATTTCGTGCTTCACCTGCTTACGCGCATCATTAATGATATCCTGGGCGTCTTCATGAGCCTGTTTACGCATCTGGGCGTTTAACTTCCTGCCCTCTTCAATCGCCTCTTTGATTTTTACTTCAGCCTGCTCATGGATAGACAGCATTTTAGATTCGTAATCAGCTTTCAGCTTGCTGATTTCAAGTTTCTCATTCTCAATCTTATCGAATTCAGAGCGGATTCTATCTTTACGCTGATCTAGAAGATTAAGGATCTTCTTCCAGACAAATATCTTCAACAAAAACAAGAGCAGGAAGAAACTTAAAACCTGCGCGAATATTTCGCTTGCGCTAAGCATCTTTAAAATTCCCACGCTATCTTATCTCCTCTTGAATTTATTTGCCGGTATACATAAAAGCAAACACCAGTACATAAATGGTAATCGCTTCGATAAAAGCACAGCCGATAATCATGCTAGTCATTATTTTATTCGATGCCTCCGGCTGCCTGCCGATTGCGCCCATAGCCGAAGCTACCGCAATACCTAAAGCTATTGCCGAACCAAATGCCGCGACACCTAAAGCTATTGCCGAACCTAAATCCAATGCTACTTTCACATCCATATTATCCTCCTAGCCCACAAGGGCACATCCGCGCAACACCTTATAAGCGCAGGGTTTTACTCTATGATTTCTTCTTCGTGACTTAAAACAAGCGCCAGATAAATTGTAGTCAACAGGCAAAAAACCGAAGCCTGGACAACCGCTGCCAATATCCCCATTAACATATTAAAAAACAACAAAGGCAAACCTTTAATCCCGAACCCAGCAAGCAGGGAAATCAAAACTTCATCCCCCCAGATATTCCCGCGTAAACGTAAAGACAAGCTTATCGGACGGATTAGCTCAGTAAGTATATGCAGGATTAACATAAATAACGGCAGAATAATCGTAAAAGCCAAAACCCCTCTCTGCTGGCCTGCCAGGTGGTCCAAATAACCTAAAAAACCTAACTCTTTTATAGCTGTATACTGCACGTAGAAAAATACACACAGCGCCAGAGCCAAAGTTGTTGACCAGCTGGCAGTAGAAGACTTTATAAACGGGATTAAACCCGAAAGATTCATGCAAAGAATATAGATAAACAGAGTGCCGATAAAAGGCGTAAATCTCTTTCCTTTTGGCCCCATGATCCCACAGACAAAATCATCCAGACCTTCAACAATCATCTCAACTGCTGTCTGTAATCGGGTAGCGGGTATAAGACCCTTTCTCCTGCAGGCGAAAAAACCCAGGATTCCCAAAATCAAGACAATAAACAGGGAAAAACCGACATTTTCCCAGAGATGAATAAACTTAAAGAATGGATTCCCGGGGAATTTATCGGCTAAAATCGTAAAAATGTTTGGTAATTCCGGGATGCCGCTGTTTTCATTCATTTTTTACTCACCCTGCCAATAGCTTTTAAAATCTTGACAATCTCGATAATTGCCGCCAGAAAACCAAAAACAATACCGAACAGCACTATCCAGCGCGATAAATTAAACTTCTTTTGCAGAAAATCACCTACAAAATAACCTGAAAGTGGTCCGGCAGCAAGCATAAAAGGGATAAACGAAACAAAACCTACAGTTTTTATACCCTTGTAAAGATCTTCTTTCTGCATAAAGTGCCTATAAAAAAATCGACGTCTTCTATCCAATTCTGGACCTAAGACGTCTGTTAGTCAATAACTGCATTACCCTCTTGTAAGCAACTGACATATTACCATAAATCTGGCGTTTGTCAATTACTCTTTAGTTACTTCCTAAATCTGTTGGACCGCGACCAAGGGATCTCAACATAACAAGCGCCTGTCTGACCTGCCGGGCAAGCGTTTCTCCTTCATGGGCCCGATGAGGATAAATATTATAAAGCGAACGATATTTTACAGGAGTAACATTGACCATAATAGAATTACCTCCGGATATCAAGCCATTCTGCCGGGCAGAAGGGCTAAGAGTTTCATACGCAGTAGTGACCAGAATTTTTGCCTTTTCCGCGCACATCAGACGCGCCAGCGACAACACCCCGAGCACATCCTGTTCAACAGGAGCAGGAAAATCTGCTAATAAAGTAGAGGGATGCGGCAGAAATGGCCCGAAACTAAACATCTCGGCATGTAATGAAGAGGCTAAAATGATGTCATTTACTAAATCCTCCCTGCTAGATCCAGGAAGCCCGATAAGACCGCCGGTTATAATAAGATACCCCATCTCATATGCTGCCTTTAAATGATCAAGGCGCGAATTCAAATTGCATCCAGGATGTAACTTTTCATAAAGCACTGGATTGGAAGTTTCAAAACGGAGTAAAAGGCCACGGCTACCGGCAGCATACAACTGTTTTAACCCATCGATGCCAATCTCGCCGAAACTGATGAAAATAAGCACCGGGAATTTTTTCTTGATGCTTACTACAATATTCGCCAGCTCATCAAGCGAATACCCGCATTCTTCTCCAGACTGCAGGACCAATGATTTAAAACCAAACTTATTGATCGCCTCCCCTGCCGCCGCGATTATCTCGTCAAGACTCATACGATAACGCACAGCTCCGCTGGAAGAAGAAATTCCGCAATAACCGCAATCCCTGATGCAGATATTGGATATCTCAAGGATCCCGTGCACACAACAGGAATTATTATGGTACCGTTGTCTTAGATAATTGGCGCTGCGGCGAACCAACAGCCGGCTAGACGCATCTTCGAGGTTTAACAAATACAGCGCTTCTTCTTTAGAAGGAATAATATTTTCACGCGCACGCTCAAGTATTTCCTGCAGGATACGATTAGGACTTATGTCGTTGCTATCCAGCGCTGCTGAAACCGCATCAATCTTTCTTAACTCGAAGAAAACATCTTTCCATGCCTTAAGAGTCTTCTGCGCCTGAACCGGTGAAATCTTTTCCACTACATACCCACCCTGCACATATACATAATCACCCGGAAATAACTGCCTAAACTCACAGATAGCTTCCTTTCGCTCACCAAAATAAGAAATGGTAGCTTTTCCTTTATGAACATCTTCCACTATCGCCGGTATTGTATAGCACATACATTCCCTCTTACGTCATAAGTACAGTTTTAAATTGAGCCCCTGATTAAACTCTTGGCGAAAGTACAAAATCCTTCAAGACTTCCCCGATTTCATTGCCGGCTGCCTGGATTGCTTCTTCTACACCCGGAGAAAGACAACCGCAAAATTCCATAGAACCAGGCTGCATCCCGATAAGTATAGTTTCACAAGAAAGAGATTTATACAAATAATCCCGGAGGACCCCGACTGGGACTCTGTGCGTAGAAAAAGACGCTCCCGCCTCTGTAGAAATATTGACTATCCTTAAAGACCCGGGTTTTAAATGAAAATCCACCGCGTCAATGATAATCAAATGAGTAGGTTTAAACTTTTTTATCTGGCCGGTTAAATTTTCAGGGGCAGTTTCGCCTAAAAAAAACTTCAGCCTGTTTTTCTTATTGTTATCTTTAATCTGAACCTTAAGCTCTTTGGCAATAATCACACCTGCCGCATCGTCAGCCCTTAAAAGAGAGCCAATTCCTAACACGGCAACCCTTTGGGCATTCTTTAATCTACTCTTCAAGACTATCTTTATTGACGACATTGAGAATAACCTTTAATTGCGCGGGATCTAATTTGGCAAGTTCAAATTCGGCGGTAATTTCAAGAGCGTGCTTAAGACAGGAATCCACACATTGGCCGCAGTAGATACATTTAGCCAAATTGACTTCCGCCTCAAATTGTTTCTCGCCGATTTTCCTGATTTCTATTGCGCCTGAGGGACAATCGCGCATGCACATCTTGCAACCAATGCACATCTGAGGGTTAAACTTCAGTTTTCCGCGGAACCCTTCAGGCATACCCGATCTTTTAGCAGGATAGTTTACCGTAGCTGGTTTTTTAAACAACGACTGTATAAGAAGCCTGGTTATCTTCCCCGGTCTGCTCATCTTGGCAACACCACCTTCAAGGTAAGATTAAATAAAACCTGTAAGAATGCTAAAGGCGCAAGGTACTTCCAACAGAAGTTAATCATCTGATCCAGGCGCAAGCGCGCAAATAACGTACGCAAGAAGGAAATTGCCACGATAATAATCAAAACCTGGATTAAATAACATATCAATACCCCTGCGGGAGCAAGGTTAAGGCCAAATGGCAAGAATACCGCGGCAAGCAATGAAGCACCGACCACCATTTCAACGTTAAAAGACATACGGATAAACGCCAGCAGTCTTCCGTTGTATTCGGTAAAACTCCCTGCTACGATTTCAGTTTCCGCCTCCGGGATATCAAAGGGCACCTTCTCAAGTTTACCCAAAAGGCAAATCAAAGCAACTACAAATCCGATAATATTACAAAACCAATAACCGATATGCTGATTATAGAATGCCGCTATTCCACTCAATGACCAAGTATCAGCAAGCATTGCCGAGGCAAGAATACATAAGAACAAGGGGACTTCATAAGCAAATAATTGGGTCAGAGAACGTACTGCCCCAATCATCGAATAGACACTTCTTGAATACCAGCCACCCAGAAAATAAGCAAAAGTCGGAATAGTCAAAAGATACAGGACAACGATCACATCCCCATTAAAAGAAAATACTGAACGCTCGCCCGATATAGGTATATAAAGAATAGCTACGGATGAGGCGGCAAGTGCAAGTAGCGGCATCAGTTTAAAGACATTATTATCCGCTTCTTCGGGGATTATTTCTTGCTTACTGATTAATTTAATAAAATCAGCCAGTGGTTGAAACCACGGCGGCCCGATTCTATTTTGTAACCGGGCATAAAGCTTCCTGTCAACATATTCGGCAAAAAACCCGAACACAAAAAGGAATGACAATCCCGGGAAAATCAAAATATGAAAAAGTGCTTTAAGCATGCTAAGATAGTTTAGTTAGCTTCTCGTTTAAAGAGGTAAAATCTATTCCCTTGTTTTTATACCACTCGATCCCCTGAAGCCGAATAGTCTCCCAAACCACGGTGTTACTGCCCTTGTTCTTTGTATCCCGAACAGCTACCAACCTATCCGTGCAGGAAAAACACGGATCAATCGCCGCTATTACTATAGGCATATCCGCCAGGTATCTGTCTTCAAGCATTTTAGAAACTGACTGGATATTCGCTAAGGTGGGCGCCCTTACTTTTACCCTGTCGGGCTTTTCTGTGCCATTAGCACGCACATAATGAAGATCCTCCCCCCGGGGTGCTTCATAACGGCTTACTGCTTCGCCTGCCGGTACCTTGCGGGCCGATTTTACTAGAATCGATCCGTCAGGAATTTTGCGGATAACCTGACGCACCAGACTAAAAGATTCCATCAATTCTCCTAAACGCACCAGGGTACGGCCATAGACATCACAGCTATTGACGCTAATTACCTTAAAATCCAATTCCCCGTAAGCCGCATAAGGATCGTCTTTGCGCACATCCCGTTCAATGCCTGAGGCGCGCGCGGTAGGACCAACCGCATCTAACTTTTCAGCATCTTCATGAGATAATACCCCTACTCCTTGCAAACGTTTAATTAAGGTAGTTTCACCCTTAGCAAGATCGATATAGTATTTAGTCCTCTCCTCTAATATATCTATTGCCTTTAAAACTTCTTCTTTTTGTTTATGACTGATATCGCGCCTTACCCCTCCAACAGTATTAATTCCATAGTTTACTCTATTCCCGGTAAGTGTTGCTAAAAGGTCCATCACTACTTCACGGTCGCGCCAGGTATACATAAGCAAAGTATCAAAACCAATTTCATGCCCGGCTACGCCTAACCACAAAAGATGGCTATGTATACGCTCCAGCTCGCCGATCAACGTACGCAGATATTTAGCGCGGGCTGTTATTTCAATACCAGCAATCTCCTCTACCGCCTGCACAAAACAAGTAGAATGGGAATGTGAACAAATACCGCAGATCCGCTCAATAAGGTATAGTCCTTGGGTATACGTCCTCTCTTCGCAGGCTTTTTCTATTCCCCGGTGATTGTAACCCAATCTTACGCTGGAAGCAGTTATCTTCTCTCCGCGCAAACTTATCAAAAAACTCTCCGGTTCTTTTAAAGCCGGGTGCTGAGGACCAATCGGAATTTTTACATCTTCAAAATCATGCACATCATGCATTTTGCGCCTCCTTATGGCCTTTCCAGTCTTTACGCAAAGGGTACTCTCCCTCCGGCCAATCATCAGTAAGAGGATACCTGTGCCCCGGAGCAATCCCCTTTACTTTAATCCCAAATAAATCCACAAGCTCTCTCTCGTATATATCCGCACTAGGGCAATATCCGGTAACACTATTCACCTCAGGATTTTCTTTATTCAACCTGACGCTCAAATTCAACAACACCCTGCCTTCTCTATTAAGATGATAGATAACCTCAAAACCATCTCCTCTGTCCAACCCGGTTATTGCGGAGAGAGCCAAAAAACGCATTTGCTTTACCACGTAAACAAATACTTCGTTGAATTTATCCAAAGGGACTTGCACGAATATACGCCCCTTTCTTGTAATAGTCACCGTATCTTTCAAATAAGAAAATTTATCTTCTAATTCCTGCTTAACCTTTTCTTCGCTCATTTCTTACCTCCTGGCCTCTTGCTTTTCGGTTTGGCTTCCAAACTCTGCAAAAGCTTTACCACGCCATCAATTATAGCTTTGGGACTAGCTGGGCAACCCGGGATATATGCCGAGACGGGTATAACCGAATTTATGCCTCCGGCTACATTATAGCAACCATTAAAAACTCCTCCACTACAGGCACAAGTACCTACTGCTACCACAAATTTAGGCTCAGACATCTGTTCATATATACGCAATAGGCGACTTTCTATCTGCTTGGTTACCGGACCGGAGCATAAAAGTACATCCGCATGACGCGGAGTAGCTTTAAGCACTACGCCAAAACGCTCCAGATCATAACGCGGAGTAAGTGCGGCGATAATTTCTATATCGCAGGCATTGCAAGCGCCGGTGTTGAAATGCAATACCCAGGGCGATTTCAGTCTTGACCAGTTGATTATTTTCGAGATTATACCCATAGTTATTTCTTCAGTAAGATTAAAAGCCCGATTATTGCTGCGACTACATAAACAACCGCGATGGCAAATATCTCAACCGTCTCCGCCGGAACGGTCGCAACAATCAAGGCAACTACATGTAATATGGTAAAGAAAAAAGCAAAAGGGAAAAACTGGCTATAATCCGGTTGGATAAAATGCCCTTTAAAATCCTCTCCGCAGGCATATGCCTTTTTCGCTCCGCTCGACTGCCCCTTTCTGCGGAATGCGTTGCGTGAACAAAGAATAAATAAGATAAATATAACCAAAAACACGATTATAAAAGCTACCGGGGGTGAAAATACAATTGTATTTAACATCCTTATCCTCTTAGATTACTCAAACGTCTGGGGTCGATAGTCTTATTATATTTAAAAGCCCATAACACAACCCCTCCGGCAACAACCATAATCACAATCTCAATAACAATCAAAGTAAGTACGATTGCCTGGGCCAAGGCTACCCTGTCGCAGATATAGCCGGCCAGGATAATTAATAGGGTTACTGCTTTTATTAAAATCTCCACTCCGATCAATGCCCGAACCAGATTAAAACTGACTAAAACACAATAAACCCCGGAAATAAATAACAGTATGATGAAAATAATAAAATACCTGAATAACTCGAAAGTATCCGGATTCATTTATTCGGCTCCTTGAAAAAGACGACCACCCCAAAGACTCCCGCAATTATGATAATCGCCTGCCCTAATAGATCCAAATGCCGCATATTCCAAAGGACTAAACGTACATCTGTCACTTGCGCAGATAGAGGCAGGCTGAATTGTGGAATCCTTAAATAACGGACTAACAATAACCCTGCAATAATAACGATAAAAGGTAGATATAGGAATCTCAACAACCTTTCTTTCCTGCGAACAATAAATCTTTCCTTGCTGATACGTTGAGTAAAACTGACTGTAGTAATAAAAATAACTGAAATAAGCCCAGAGCAAACAGAAAGCTCAAAAACCGCAGCCAGCGGAGAATCAAGACGGTAAATTATCGCAGCCAGTATAGCACTGGTTAATGCCAGGCCCACAACAGAGTGCACAAGCCTTATGGTCATCACCGTCCAGATCGCGGATAGAAGCAATGCTGATAATAGTATTAAGTCGATAGCCATCTTAATATAAAAGGCCCTTCAATTGTAAAATCTGACTATTTAAAATAAATGGAAATCCCAGGCCCACTCCAATAGTAATAGCCGCAAGCAATATTTCACAGAACTTTATGCCAAAAGGAACGCCGTCACTGCCTTCCGGTGCCGTTTCTGTTTTAATAAGGAATATGTTACGCTCCATAAAAAGAAAATATGCCAAGGTCAAAACGCTGGCTAACAAAGCAATCCAGCCATAAGTGAATTGTTGCGCATTAAAAAGTGCGATTATGATAATTAACTTGCTCCAAAAACCGGAAAGCGGCGGGATGCCCGCGGTAGAAAGCAAGCCTACGAGAGATGTGACGCTGGTTACCGGTAATTGACTGCCTAAACCGGTAATTATTGACATATCAGTGGAACCGAATTTCTTTTCCAATGCTGCGGCATTGACAAAAAGCAGGGATTTAAAGATTGCATGATTAAAGAAATGCAATATTGCCCCTAGAATTGCCAAAGGTGTCCCACAGCCTATTGCCAATACGATGTAACCTACCTGGCTTATGCTGGAATACGAAAGCATGCGCTTGATATTATCCTGTCTAAAAGCTGCCAACGCCGCAAAAACAATAGAGATTACTCCGATTAACATAATCAGATTATGAAAAGACCCTTTTAAAACAAAAACCGAACTAAACAGGCGCATTAATACATATATACCAGTTATTTTAGTAACAATCCCGGCCAAAAGCACAGAAACGGCAGATTGAGCTTCAGAATAGGCATCAGGCACCCAGCCATGAAAAGGCACTACTCCGCATTTAATAAACAGGCCGCAAAGGAATAGACCAATGGCAAAATTGAGCAGAATAATATTAGAATTTGCTAAAAATGCGTTATGGATTTCCGAAAAAGAGAGATCCCCGCAAGCCAGGATGAAAAAGGCGATGGAGGTTAAAATAAATACGCTGGCAAACATTGACAAAACCAGATATTTAAAGGTCCCTTCTATCGCAAACTTGTTCTTCTCTATAGCCATCAGCACAAATACCGCTACGGCAGTAATCTCAACGAAAACATATAAGGAAAATATATCTGCAACCAGCACCGTGGCATTCATACCGGTAAGGGCAACCAAAAGCAGGTTGATGAAATTAAAACTACGCTTTTCCGTAGTGATCGTACTCCTGGCTACTAAAAGCGAAACAAGTACTACTATTGCGATAGTAAAAAGCATAATGAAAGCCAGCGGGTCTAACCATAATTTAAATATCAGAAACTGACCTAATACTGCAGGATAATTGCTCCAGGCAAACAAGGAATTGATTAAGACAAATAGCGCCTGAGTTGAAAACAAGACTACGCTTAACCAAAAGGCAATCCGCGCATTTAGAAATTTAAAAGGCAGATTCAAGACTAACAATAAAACAAACGGAATTAAAATAAATAATACGACCATAAAACCTTCCCTTTTTACCTTAGAACAAATGACATAACGGCAAAAGCCCCAACTAATGACCAGATGACATAGATTATATAATATCCTGCCTGTATTTTATGGATAACCCGGGAAAACGCAAAAGTCAGATTTACTATCAATGACCCATACAACCAGTCTATGCCCCTGTCTATACGCCAGAATATTTTCGCAAGCTTATTAATCAGCTTAATCCCAACTTCATAAGGATCAAGGTATTTTTTCTCTGCCCAACGGTAAATAGTCGAAAGTACCGGAGCCTGATGTATATGCTCTGCCGCCCTGATTGCCCCCCCATTCATCCTGACGGCGATAAAATGATGCAGAAACGCCGCTAATAAAACAATCACCGTAACTATTACCAACATAAAATTAGCCGGCATTCCGGAGAAATTATGCCCTGCTGCCCGGATTCCTAAAATCGGTTGAATAAAATTATTTATCGGTAAGCGATTAAATACGCCAAAAATAATACAGGTAAACGCAAGAATAACCATAGGGATAAGCATAAGGACCGGGGCTTCCTTGTATTTCTGGCTAACCTTGCCTAAAAACACCGTGTGGCCTAACTTTAGAAAAGACGCAGCTGTCAGAAAAGAGCCCAGGATAGCCGCCAGATAGAATATCTTGCCCCTCTCTAAGGCAGCATCATATATTAATTCTTTGGAGAAAAATCCGTTAAACGGCCAAACCCCGGATATAGACGCCGCCGTGATCAAGAAACAAAAAAAGGTTATCGGCATACTTAAACCTAAACCCCCCAATTTGGCTAAATCTGTAGTGCCAGCCTGTTTTTCTACTGCTCCACCCGTAAGAAATAAACCGCATTTATACAAGGCATGATTGATCATATGGAAGATACCACCGATTATTCCTGCGGGAAGACATGTGCCTATACCTAAAACCATATAGCCCACCTGGCTGATAGCATGATAAGAAAGAAGTTTCTTGTAATCTTTTTGGATCAAGGCCATCATTACCGCAATTATAATAGTCAAAGCGCCAATGATCATAAGCACACTGCTAAGTATGGAATTTGTATTCAACTTAAATAGGTCTAAAGTAATCCTGGCAAGAAAATATATCCCTAATAGCTTTTCAATCGCTGCCGGGAAAAATGCCATAAAAGGAAGCGGCGCTGCTTCTGCAGCATCGGGGATCCAGGTATGAAAAGGAACAGATCCGGCTTTTGAAATTGCGCCGGTTACCAAAAGTATAAAAGCGAGGCTGCCCAGTAAATCCAGAGGAAGGCTAATATCACTTATAAGCAAAGTTTTGGCAAGGTATCCGGTTAAAATCACTCCTGCCATCATACATAAATCCGAAGCGCCGGAGATGATTAAAGCCTTGGTTGCAGTTCTAAATGCCAGCCTGCCTCCTATGACAATCATTCCATACTGAGTTAACAGCAAGGCCTCCCAGAAAAAAAGCAAAACTACAAGATTGTTCGCCAGCACCGCGCCATTAACAAATGAGATTGATATTAAAATATAAGCATAGAACTGCTTAGCGCTGTCTTTACCTTTGAGAAAATTTAACGCATATAAGCTGATGAGCAGACCAAAAAAAGAAGCCGCTAAAATAATAAAGCCGCTAAAATGGTTTAGCCGCAAAGAAAAATCTATGCCAAACCCAGCCCAGGGAAAACTAAAGGTTAGTTCTTTTTTGAACAAATAAACTGCGATTAAAAAATTGACCGAACTCAAGATAACAGCAAAAGCTCCCCGCCAAAGCCTGGGCAATATAAGGCTGAGGACGCCAGCGAATAAAGGTAAAATTATAAGCAATAATATAAATGCCTCGATCATCTTAAGCTAAATAACTGCCGGGTAATTTCCTGTACTACTGCGTTGGGGTATTGAATAAAAATCCCTCCGGCCAAAGACAGGATTGCAAACAACCCCACGCATAACAACATGATAAAAGAGCCTTCTTTGACAGAAGAATTCTTTATTTCTCCTAAGAATACCATATTGAATGCCCGCAAAAGATACAGGATAGTCAACAACGCACCAAATAAAAAAACAGCGGCAATAACCAAATGTCCCGTTTCCAGCGCACCGGAGATAACCATATATTTACTAAAGAAACCCCCGAATGGCGGGATGCTCATTACTGAAAAGGCGCAGAATAAAAAAGATAAGGCGGTAACAGGCATAGTCTGGATAAGCCCACCTAACTGCCGGATATCCTTTGTTTTAGCGTTTTGTTCCACCACTCCTGCGCATAAGAATAGCCCGGCTTTTGCCAAACCATGCATCAATATAAACAAAAGCCCGCCGGCTACACCTATCGGACTACCTATGGAAAGCCCTAAAAATATGAAACCAATCTGACTTATAGTAGAATAAGCGATAATCCTTTTTAAATCCGTTTCCACCAAGGCAGCGCCTGCGCAAATCAAAGCACTTATCCCGGCAATAACCGGGACGGCCGTCTGCCAAAACACGGCTAGCGGAATAGTGGCAATAAAAATCCTGGCAAATACATATACGCCTATTTTGACCAGAACCGCCGCATGCAGCAAGGCTGTAACCGGCGAAGGCGCAACTCCGGCATCCGGAAGCCAGGTATGAAAAGGCAGGGTGGCGGATTTAGAAAATATACCAGCCAAGATCAAGGCTATAGTTAAATCAGATATAGGGTGCAGCTTAATTACCTGTTTTATGGTAGATAAATCAAATGAGCCTGTCTCTTGGTACATCCTGATAAAACCTAAGAGCATAAGCAGAGATCCAAAAACTGTCACTAAAAATGCTTTATCCGCGCGCAGGATGTGCTCTTTCCTTCTGAAAAAACCGATAAGCCGCCAACTGGTTACAGCAGTAATCTCCCAGAAGATATAGAGCAGTATCAGGTTACCGGAAAAAACCAACCCCATCATCGCCCCAAGAAACAAAACCACCATAAAATAATATTCATTCTGGTTTTCATAGTGTTTTATATAATCAAAGGAATACAATATAATCAGCGCGCTTATAAAAGAAACAACTATCGCCATCCCTACTGCCAAACTGTCAGCGGAAAGAATGAAATTAAACCCCAGCGGAAAATATTTTACGATTGCAATGGATTGATTACTTAAGGCTGTGGGTAAAAGAAAGGAGGAAAATAAGAACGAGAGGACAACAAGCGTAAACGAGACTCCATTTCTTAAGCGAGTTGAAATCCTGCCCATGAAAGGCAAGGCTAACGCTCCTATAATAGGAATAAAAATAATCAAAAATAAAACTAACTCATTTTTCATTTTATGATCGGCTAATAAACAAAAACCAGAGAACGCATTCTCTGGCGTATTCTCTTAAAGATTTAGCTACGAATTAAACCCAGCCCCTCAAGCTATACCGGATTTGAATAAAAGGGATTTTATTCTGTTTTAGTAGCGATATTTAAATTTTTTATACCCAATTCGTTCAGGATATCCAGCAAGCCGACAATATCCTTAAATCTGACCATCTTATCCGAAAACAAAATAACTTCTAATCCCGGATTAGCCTGGTGGAGCTTTGCAACTTCCGACTTAAGCACTTTTCTCGAAATAAGTTTATTATCAAGATAGACCATGCCTTCGTTGGTTGCCATAATACTGATTTGCCTAGCCCCCTCCATCGGCTTACCGCTCGTAGAACTCGGAAGATTGACCCGGATATTCGACTGAAGGATCAAAGGCGTAGTAACCATAAAGATAATCAAAAGCACCAGAATAACATCAGTAAAAGGAGTAATGTTTATTTCGGCAATCGGCTTTTGTTTTCTGCTAAAAGTCATCATTTCTTTATCGCGCTGATCAAATCCATAGTTTCAGAGGCAGCCAATTCCATGTCTTTAATAAAATCGTCTATCTTCTTCATAAAATAATTATAGGCAACTACCGCCGGAACAGCCACGCACAACCCGGCAGCAGTACATGCCAAAGCCTCGGATATCCCGCTGATAACCACGCTTATCCCCCCGGAACCGCTTATCGATATATCATGAAAAGCCCGGATTATCCCCAAAACCGTACCAAAAAGGCCCACATAAACCGAAATACTGCCGATAGTCCCGATTACCGAGGTAAACCGTTCAAGGATAACAGTCTCGATAATAACCTGGCGTTCCATATTATTAGAGATTTCTTTTTCGCTACAATCAAAAAAACTTAAGCCTGCATAAACTACCTGGGCAAAAGGAGCATTACTCTCCTTGCATATTCTCATTGCCGGGTTTACCCCGCCTTTCTTAAGTTCATGGCGGACTTTCGGCATAAGATCTTTGCGCTTTAACCTGGACTTGCTGTAATAAAAAATAACTCTTTCCAGAATAATCGCAACAGATGCTACTGATATGGCTAAAAGCACAATCATGGTAATACCGCCGGCTTTGATTAGCTGTAAGATATTCATAATTCCTCCGAATATAAAGTTTAAGGTGTTTATCCTGCCTCGTAAACTCGGCAGGATTTCGCTAGATCAAAACTTAAGGTGCTCATTTTATAAACAGCATTTCCCTATACTTCGGCAGATCCCAGGCGTCATCTGGAACAACACACTCTAACGCATCTACATGCCTGCGGATATGCTCCATCAAGGGCTTTAATTCTTCAAAATAAAGCTC
>JAQTQC010000035.1 GCA_028712505.1 Candidatus Omnitrophota bacterium | reverse complement strand
TTATCCGCCAGGCGATTGAAGAAGGCGCATCGGATATACATATTGAACCTTTTAAAGAAAAAACCTCCTTGAGGTACCGTATCGACGGCAGGCTTTGCGAGATTCCTCCTCCGGCAAAACATCTGCACCTGCCGATTGTTTCACGCGTAAAGATCTTAGCGAAAATGGATATCGCGGAGAAACGTCTTCCACAAGACGGGGCAATCCTGGTGCGGATTAATGACCGTCCGATCGATATCCGTGTTTCGATTATTCCGACTATTTATGGAGAAAAAGCGGTCTTGAGGATCCTTGATCGCGGAAATAAGGTTTTGGATTTAAGTTCTGCCGGCTTTGATGCCACTCAGTTGGAGCATGTACGTAAAGCAATTAATCAGCCGTACGGATTGATTTTTGTTACCGGTCCTACAGGAAGCGGAAAATCAACAACTCTTTACGCTATTTTAAGTGAGATTAAGAATTCTACGAAGAATATCGTTACTGTTGAAGATCCGGTAGAATATAAAATTGATGGGATCAACCAGGTTCAGATCAAACCGGAGGTCGGGCTTACATTTGCCGCTGCGCTGCGTAGTTTTCTGCGCCAGGATCCTGATATTATGATGGTAGGAGAGGTCAGGGATCTTGAGACGGCTCAGATATGCATTCGTTCTGCGCTTACCGGGCATCTTGTTCTATCTACTATCCATACTAATGATGCGCCTTCTACGGCCAGTCGGCTTATGGACATTGGCGTAGAGCCGTATATGCTGGCCCCTTCATTACTGGTGGTTATCGCCCAAAGACTGATCAGAAAGTTATGTCCTGAATGCAAAGAGGCGTATGAGCCTACCGCTGAACAGCTGAAGGGGGCAAATGTAAAGAAAGATTTGATTTATCGGCGTAAGGGTTGTTCTAAGTGTAATAACACCGGGTATCGAGGCAGGACCAATATCTGCGAAGTTATGCCCTGTACTTTAGAGATCCAGGATTTGATCAATCAGAGGGCGTCTTATCAGAAAATACGAGAGGTAGCCCGGGCCTCGGGGATGCAGACACTTTATGAGTCAGGAATCAAAAAGGTGGAAAGCGGGATAACCTCTTTAGAAGAAGTTTTTTCTGTTACATTGGGAGTGGAGTGATGCCGAAGTTTTATTTTATTGCCAGGAATAGCCTTGGTTCAAAAGAAACCGGAACCGAGGAGGGTATAAATCAGGAAGAGGTAGTAAATAAAATCCAGGCCCGGGGTTTAATCGTAATCAGTGTTATTCCTGAGAATGTCGAGCCTTCTGGTGACGGAACGGCTAAGGTAAATATTAAAGCTAAGATCAAGCTGAAGCGCGACCGGGTTACTGGAAGCGACCTTACCCTTTTCTGCAGGCAGTTATCAACCTTGCTGGGTGCCGGGGTTACTATCCTTAAGAGTCTGGATATAATTTCAAAACAGGTAGTTAGTAAAAAACTTTACGAAGTGGTTATAGATCTACAGAAAAATATGGAAGCGGGTTTAAGCTTTCATGAAGCCATGGTAAAACATCCCAAGGTTTTTTCGGATCTTTGGGTAAACCTGGTCGAAAGCGGGGAGGCCAGCGGTAATTTGGCAGTTGTATTGAGCCGTCTTGCGTCATACCTGGAAAGAGACGCGGAGTTCAGAGGTAAGATCATTTCGGCATTGATTTATCCGGCGATTCTTTTATCGGCAGGCTTAGGTGCGTTATTTTTTATGGCGATAAAAATTGTGCCTACTTTTGCGGAGATATTTAAAGGTTTCAATATCACCTTGCCTTTACTTACACAGATATTGTTAAAGGTAAGTGATTTCTTAAGGTTCAACATGATTGCTATATTTTTAGTTTGTGCTGGTTTGGTTTTTGCCGTTAAGAAATACCTGAAGACTAAGGTAGGCAGGAGAAAATTTGAGAATCTTCAGTTTAAACTTCCCGTGTTTGGTGAATTCTTCATGGCTTTAAACGTGGAACGATTCTCTTCGGAAATGTCCACGCTTCTGGAATCAGGGGTGCCGATTCTTTATTCGCTGGAAATATCTGAGCGTAGCGTAGGTAACCTGATTATGGCGGATATCATCCGTAAAATCAAAGATGATGTCCGGGAAGGCAAGTCTTTGCGTGAACCTTTAGAAAAAAGCGCTTTTTTTGACCCTATGTTTATCCAGATGGTTAGTATTGGTGAGGAGATTGGGGAGCTTCCTCAGATGTTCAAGAAAATCAATAGTTTTTATCAGGATTATGTCGGTGTCTTTTTAAGCCGTTTTGTCTCTATGTTTGAGCCTTTTGTCCTGGTTTTTATCGGTGGGATTATAGGTGTCATGATTACAGGTATATTCTTGCCTATCTTCGAGATTTCCAGAATCGGAGGATAAGCGTTGACTTTTCTAAGGAAAGATTTAAGATATTCCAATACGGAATCAAGACTGAAGTTATATTTTACCTGTTTTTAAGAAATCAAGATTCACAGGATAATTATTGACTTTTCCAAAGAGTGGGTTTAAAATATGTTTGCTAAATTAAGGAGGAGACAAATGAAAAAGGGTTTTACTTTAATCGAGTTAATCGTTGTTATCATTATCGTAGGCATCCTGGCATCTGTAGGTATGACCCAGTATACTAAGGTAGTAGAAAAGGGTCGCGCTGCCGAAGCAAGGTTGATATTGGGATCTTTAAGAACAGCAGAAATTGCTGAAAATATGGAGAATGGCGCTTATACGACATTGGCTGGTTTAGGCGTTGCTGCTCCTTCGGCATGTACCGGTACGCATTATTTTTCTTATTCCTGTGCTTCAGCTACCGGAACTTGTACCGCTACTAGATGTACTGCTAGTGGAAAATCCCCTCAAGGCGCGACAGCCTATACCAAGACTGTTACTGCTGCCGGTGCCTGGGGAGGAGATGCTGGTTACTAATACTAAGATAGAAGGATAGAACCGTTTTTTTAAAAAAGGAGGAATTTGATGAAAAAGGGTTTTACTTTAATCGAGTTAATCGTTGTTATCATTATCGTAGGCATCCTGGCATCTGTAGGTATGACCCAGTATACTAAGGTAGTAGAAAAGGGTCGCGCTGCCGAAGCAAGGTTGATATTGGGATCTTTAAGAACAGCAGAAATTGCTGAAAATATGGAGAATGGCGCTTATACGACATTGGCTGGTTTAGGCGTTGCTGCTCCTTCGGCATGTACCGGTACGCATTATTTTTCTTATTCCTGTGCTTCAGCTACCGGAACTTGTACCGCTACTAGATGTACTGCTAGTGGAAAATCCCCTCAAGGCGCGACAGCCTATACCAAGACTGTTACTGCTGCCGGTGCCTGGGGAGGAGATGCTGGTTACTAAAAGGAGAAAGCTTGAAAAAGGGCCTTACGCTTATAGAACTTTTAGTTGTAGTTATCATTATCGGCATTTTAGCTGCCTTGGCTTTACCCGGATTTGGAACTAGTAAAGAGCGGGCATTAGACAAGGAAGCCAGGGCAAATCTTGCGCTTATTCAAGCGGCGGAAAAGATTTATAGGATGGAATCAGGCTTCTATTACCCTTCTTCCGGCTCAACCAGTGTAATTGCTGAGATAAATCAGGATTTGAAGGTTAATCTGCCTACTGGCGCATTATCCTGGACTTATTCAGTTGACGGAGATAGCGAGCAGGCAACTGCAGGTCGTCTGCCCAGCAGCAGCCGGGTTTGGACTTTAACCTTTACCGGTAGCACTCCGGCATGTACTGGAAGCGAATGCCCTTAATCTATCGTAACCGCTCGACAACCTTGTTCGAGGTTATCATAGCTACGCTCATATTCTCTTTGGTCATGGCGGGCATGGTTGGTGTTTTCGTCTCCGGTAAACGCAATATCCTGCATTCGCGTGAACGCATGACCGGCAGTGAAATGGGAAAGTTGTTTCTTGAGCCTCTGCAGTTGGCTGTGCGTCAGGATACCTGGGATACTGCTGCCAATGCTCTATATGTAGGTACCACGTATTGTGATGCCAGCGGTAGCGACCAAAATCCTGCTTGTCCTTCTGTAGCAAGTCAAAGAACAGTAAATAATATT
Source organism: Candidatus Omnitrophota bacterium (assembly GCA_028712505.1). Classification (GTDB taxonomy): domain Bacteria; phylum Omnitrophota; class Gorgyraeia; order Gygaellales; family Profunditerraquicolaceae; genus UBA6249. The sequence continues at coordinate 892 of JAQTQC010000035.1, read as the reverse complement.
GATTATTCGGCGCAATATGATGTGAGTTATGTGTCAGGGACAAGTTTGCGCCGCGCAAAAGTCCAGGTAAATTGGACTGAATTCTCTCCTTAATTTATGCTTAATAAAAAAACCGGTGTAAATCTTATTGAATTGATTGTATGTATGGTTTTGATATCACTGGTAGTATTAGGTTTCTTCAGCGTTGAGCTATTCAGTAGACATCATGTTATCAGCTCGGATAGGCGCGCTAAGCTTCAGAATGACCTATCGTATTCTCTTGAATATATAAGTAAATATGTACAGCAAAGTGCCGGTGATATAAATAATCCTGCGATTAAGGTATATCCGACTTCCGGGGTCCAGACAGGATTCCAGACTCATGTGGATTTGAATGATCCCCATACTCCTAATGATTTAAGTGATGACACTTGGGTAATCTTCTATCTGAACGGGAATACATTAAATTCCGTTCAAGATGGGGTTACTGAAGTCTTAAGTGACAAGGTGGTCAGTGGTTTTGATAATTATATAATGCCGGCTTCTCCGGATAAAGGTTTTTACGTAAATATTACTAATCAGGGAGCGGCTGTAGATATAGGTTTAGTGGCCAGGTATTTTCCCGGAAGTGCTGTCAGCGTGGACAATCCGCAAACTGCTATGAAAACCAGCTTAGTCAGTTCAGGGTCATCTGAACATTAATTGTTTTTCCCGCCTTAATTAGCCTCTGTTTTCTTATTTGGATTGATAAGTGTCTAAAAATATGTTAGATTAAATAATCGTGTAGGGGCTGTAGCTCAGTTGGGAGAGCATCTCGTTCGCAACGAGGGGGTCGGGAGTTCGATTCTCCCCAGCTCCACCAAGAGTGATAGGGTGCTGCTTCAAGGACAGGACGGAAGGTACCTTCCGTCGA
>JAQTQC010000034.1 GCA_028712505.1 Candidatus Omnitrophota bacterium | reverse complement strand
TAATAAAATAAAGTTCGTCGCGGCTGTATTTACTCTTTAATTCCCTTAATGTATCAATGGTATAAGACCGGCCTTTTCGCCTGATCTCGATGTCTAAAACCTTAAAATACTTATTCCCCTGCGTGGCTAATTTCAACATCCTGAGCCGGTCATCCGCCGGAGCGATATTCAAATTATCCTTATGCGGTGGCAAGGCTGTGGGTATAAAAATAATCTTATCTAACCCCAGCTTCTCTCTTGCCTCTTCAGCCAGGATCAAATGGCCGATATGTACCGGGTTAAAAGTTCCGCCCAAGATACCAATCCTCATTGGCGCACCTGGCCTGACCCAAAGACCATATATTTATAAGTAGTCAGCTCTTCAAGCGCCATAGGTCCGCGGGCATGCAGTTTATCCGTTGAAATACCAATCTCAGCGCCCATCCCAAACTGGTTGCCGTCGGTAAAACGGGTTGAGGCATTTTGGTAAACACAGGCTGAATCCACCTGCTTTAAGAATTTCAAAGCCTCTTCATTATCATCAGTAACAATGGTATCCGAATGATGCGAACCGTAATCATTTATATGGGCAATTGCCTCATCCAGGCTATCAACTACCTTAACTGAAAGAATCAAGTTCAGGTATTCAGTGCGGTAATCTTTATCCGTGGCCCGCTTTGTCCATTTGGCGATTTTTCTGGTTAAAGGACAGCCCCGGATCTCAACTCCAGCCTCTTTAAACTTCTTAAGCATACCCGGTAAAAATCTGATCGCCACATCACGGTGCACCAACATGCTTTCCATGGCGTTACAAACTCCCGGACGCTGGACCTTAGCATTAAAACAGATTTTCTCCGCCATATTCAAATCCGCCCAGGCATCCACATAGACATGACAAATACCTTTATAATGCTTGATCACCGGTATCCGCGAAGAACTAACCACTTTCTTAATCAACTCCTCGCCGCCGCGGGGAATAACCAGATCAATATAATCATTTAATTTTAACAGGACATCTACCGCTTTACGCTCCCGAGTATTAATCAGGTTGATTGCCCCAAAAGGTAACCCGTGTTTTTGTATCGCCGAGTTCAAGGCATTATAAATTGCCAGGTTAGAATTCAAAGATTCGCTTCCCCCGCGTAAAATTACGCTGTTGCCTGATTTAAGGCAGAGCCCGGCGCAATCAGCAGTAACATTAGGCCGGGATTCATAGATTATGGCAATTACCCCAAGGGCAGAACGCACCTTCTGGATACGCAGACCGCTGGCAGTATCCCAGCTGCGGATGATCTCACCAACCGGATCTTTAAGTTTGACAACATCAAGCAGGCCATCTGCCATCTGTTTGATCCTTGCCTCATCCAGGCTAAGCCGGTCGATAAAAGCCTTGCCCTTGCCGCGCGACGCATTGATATCCTTTTTATTTGCTTTCAGGATATCCGCTTTACTGCTTAATAAAGCGACAGCCATATCTTTGAGCACGGCGTCTTTAACAGCTGTGCCTAAATTAGCTAACACGCGGGAAGCTGCCTTAGCTTCTTTTGCGATACCTTCTATTTCTTTCTTCAGATTATCTTTCATCTGGATAAAAATATAGTGCCTTGGCAAAATGGATCTCTGGCCAACTGACTGACAATTTTTCCCTTGCGCCCATTGGCGATCACGCAAGGAACTCCCCCTTCAACAGCAATACGTGCTGCTTCTATCTTGGTCGTCATTCCGCCAACGCAAGTTTTTTTGTTGATCGGGCAAGCTAAAGACTTTATTTCACCCGTAATCCTCTCGACCTGACGGATAACTTTCTTATTCCTGTCCAATAAACCATCTACATCGGAAAGAATAATTAAAAGGTCAGCTCCCACTAATATAGAGACCAGGGCGGATAAGCGGTCATTATCGCCAAATTTAATTTCTTCAGTTGCAACCGTATCATTTTCATTGATGATCGGCACACATTTCAACTTTAATAACGTATTCAATGTATGCTTGGCATTGGCATAGCGGACCCCGAGAAAATCATCCCAGGTAAGCAGCAGCTGGGCGCAGTTTAATCCATATTTCTTTAACGCTAACTTATAGACATGCATCAGTTCATGCTGGCCAATGGCAGCGGCAGCCTGCAGGCGCTGCAATTCTTTAGGCCGGCTGGCAAGTTTTAAAATAAACATCCCTAAGGCAATCGCTCCGGAAGAAACAACCACCACTTCTTTCCCCTGCTTAACCAAATCAGATACCTGGCAGGCAAAACTATTCACCAGCCCCATATCTAATTTAGATTTTCTGTCGACAAATAGGCTTGAGCCGATCTTGACTACAACTCTGTTATATTTTCTTTGCGACTGCATCAATCAACTCCTTTAAATTCGTCTTCTCCAGTGCCGAAACCGGAAAAACCGGCTTCTTAACCGATTTCTTAAATCTCTGCAAATTCTCCAGCGCCCCGGTGACATCCATTTTATTGGCGCAGATAATTTGGGGTTTTTTATAAACCTCTTTGCTGTAATTCTTAATCTCTAGATTTATCTTCCTATAATCATCCAGAGGATCCCTGCCTTCAAGTCCTGCCATATCCACTATATGGATCAGAACCTTGGTACGTTCAATATGTTTAAGAAATTTAACACCCAATCCCCGGCCTTCTGAAGCACCCTCAATTAAACCCGGAAGGTCAGCTATGACAAATTGCCTATGCGTGGCATTAACCACCCCTAAAACCGGCCCCATGGTCGTAAATGGATAAGGGGCGATTTTCGGACGGGCATTTGAAATTGCCGTGATCAAAGTAGATTTCCCGGCATTAGGGAATCCTACCACTCCCACATCAGCCAGAAGCTTTAAATCCAGGACAACCGTTCTTTGTTCTCCCGGTTCTCCCGGAGTAGCTTCTTTGCGGTGCCAGTTACCTATGCCGCCTTTCCCGCCTTTGGCAATAATTACTTCCTGGCCATCTTCGCTTAAATCACGCAGGATAGCGCCAGTTGCAGAATCCTGAATGATCGTCCCCATCGGAACACGGACAATTACATCTTCAGCAGCCTTACCTTTCTTATGGTTGCTGCTACCATGCCCGCCGTGACTGCCAAAAAAATGCCGGTGATGTTGAAAATCCAGAAGCGTAAGCAGATTATGGTCGGCGCGAAAAATAATATCCGCGCCCTTACCTCCGTCACCACCGTCAGCTTTTCCCTGACGCTGATATTTATCGCGGTAGAGGCTTTTACACCCCTTTCCTCCGCTTCCAGCCCGGACTTCTATTTTAGCGCTATCAATGAACACTATAGGCCCAGATCAATAGATTTTATTTTAAGCTCAGTTAGCTGGGCGCGGTGACCTTTTTCCCAATGCCAATTCTTTCTGCGGCGGAATTTATAAGCCGTGGTCTTTTCACCTTTGGTTTGGGCCAAAACCACTGCTTCAACCTTAGCGCCCTTGACATAAGGCTGACCCACCTCAACTGTCTTGCTGCTGCCGACTAATAAAACCTTGTCTAAGATAATAGTCTTTCCTTTTTCAACTGCCTCTTTGTTCACTTCGATAACATCATCTTTTTTCACATTATACTGTTTTGCTCCAACTTCAACTATCGCATACATTTGTCTTCCTCCTTAAGGTAACTAAAATACAGCTAATTTTGAACTATATATTATATATCTAATGAAATTAAGGGTCAAGTCCGATTTTCTCTTGTAACTAGGATATTTTGATGTCTTCCAGGTGCGCGGCTGGGTTTGAGATCAAATTGACTTTGATCCTGTATTTTCGCTCAATCGCGGTCAGGGCCTCCTTATCTTTTAAGATTTCATCAATCACAGGCGGTGCCAAGGTTACTGATGCCTGTTTTAAGGTTTTGCCCTTGAGATAGCGCTTAAGTTCTTTTAAAGCAAAAATTCCCAGGGTTTGCGGTGAACGCAGCTTGCCTTTGCCTTTGCAATATGGGCAGGGATGAAAAGAAAGCATCTGCACAGTCTTATGGATTCGCTCACGGGTCATTTCTACTATCCCGAATTTGGAAATCCCTTCTATATCATATTTTGCCCGGTCGCTTGAGAGGGCTTTTTTCAGAATATTCAGCAGTTCCCGGCGGTGGCCTTCACGTTCCATATCGATAAAATCGATCACGATTATCCCGCCCAGATCACGCAAGACCAGTTGGCGGGCAATCTCGACTGCAGCTTCCGCATTCACCTTAAAAGCCATATCTTCCTGATTTACCTTTTTCTTGAAACCGCCGCTGTTTACATCAATTACTACCAGCCCTTCAGTCGGCTCGATAATCAGGTAAGCCTTGGATTTCATATAAACATGGCTTTCAAAAATACGGTTGATCTGTTTCTCTACATCTTTGGCGCCAAAAAGGTCATCCCCCCGGTAAAGTTCAACCCTCTTGCATAAATAGCTCAAGAATGTACGCATAAAATGCTGGATGCGGTAAAATTCCGGTTTGGAATCAACAACCAGCTTAGTCACATCCTCGGTAAAAGAATCCCGGATTGCCCGCAAGGCTAAATCATATTCTTCATAAACCAGGGCTGGCGCTTTCCTCCCCTGAGCAGTCTTTTCCAGCCGCTGCCATAATTTATAAAGGAACTGCGCGTCACGGGTTAATTCTTGAGCGGAACGGCCGCTGGCGGCAGTACGCACGATAAAACCTACAGGAGTAGGAAATTTAAGCCCTCTAAAGATATCACGAAGCCGGCGCCTTTCAGCCTCATCTTCAATGCGCCTTGAAATACCCCCCTGTTTATCCATCGGCATAATCACTAAATACCTGCCGGCCAAACCAATCTGTGTTGAAAGCCGCGGCCCCTTGGTACCAAAAGACTCTTTGACTACCTGAACCAGGATCTCCTGGCCTTTTTTCACTTCCTTAATCGGGGTCTGCTGCGGGCTTTCCACAGACTCATACGCGGATTCAATTTCCGATAAATATAGAAAACCATTCTTAGGCAAACCGATATCCACAAAGGCTGCCCCGATCGAAGGCATTACCGCTTCAATCCTGCCCTTGTAAATGTTTCCGACGATAGTACGGTCTTGCGGCCGTTCAATATGAAACTCCAACAGCTGACCGTCGTCTACTATAGCAACCCGTTTTTCCTGGGTTTCAGCATTAATTAAAATTTCCTTGGACATCTTTTATTTGTATCCCTTCTGGTAATTGTTTTTGCAGCCTATTTTTAAAATCTGCCGGTTCAACCGGAAATTTTAAAACTATGGAAGCTTCTTCGCTCTCGCTTTCTAACCCCAATTTTAAAGCTCGTTTTAAG
>JAQTQC010000021.1:20980-23464 GCA_028712505.1 Candidatus Omnitrophota bacterium | reverse complement strand
CTCAGCTTAACCCCGCCGGGCTCACGCAGATAAACTACTTTTAAACCTTTGGATTTCAAGTAACAATAAAGCATCTCTGACTGAGTGCTTTTACCGCAACCTTCGGAACCTTCAAATGTAATAAATTTACTTTTCATATTAATCAGTTTAGCGTCTGCCGAGTCTTGCCTTTCACAGCACCGCTTGCTCGCCCCAGCGTGGCGAGCTTGCGCTTCGGCAAAATTTTCGCTCTGCCTGCTTCGTTTTTAGCGGGGCAACTTTGCCCGCTCAAATTTTGAGATGCTGCTCGAGCCAAGCCTCGTCATCCGCTAAATATTATAACTTTCTACGCCAAGTGGTGCCGTCTTTTGTATCCTCTAAGATAATCCCTTTGGCTTCCAACTCTTTCCTAATCTCGTCTGACCTTTGAAAATCTTTTTTCTTCCTTGCTTCGTTACGTTGAGCAATCAATGTATTCACATCTACCTGGAGTTCTTTAGAACCAGTTTCTTTTTCTAAACTCAGACCAAAGATATCCGCCAACTCTTTTAAAATCAAACCTGAATGACATGAAAAATCCGGATCATTAATATTTTTATTAGCGATATTTACAAGATCAAAGATTGCTGCCAAGGCCTGAGGAGTATTAAAATCGTCATCCATAGCCTTGGTAAATTTATCTTTGATATCTTCCAATTCTTTAGGAACCTTGACGACCTGATTTCCAGTTGAAGGCTTATCAAGTTTATCCCGTAAAATACTGATTCTTTCTAAAGCCTGTCTGGCTTCCCGGATCTTCTCATCGGTATAATCAACCGGATGGGAATAATGCGTGGACAAAAACAACAACTTTAACAAATCCGCATTCTTATATTTATCCAGGAAATCTTTTACCGTGATAAAATTACCCAGCGACTTGGACATCTTCTGGCCGTCAATCGTAAGCAAGCCGTGATGTATCCAGTAACGGGCGAATTTATTGCCGGCGCCCTCAGACTGGGCAATCTCGTTCTCATGGTGAGGAAAAATCAAATCAATCCCTCCGCCATGGATATCAAATTCTCCCCCCAGGATATCAGAACTCATTACAGAACATTCAATATGCCAACCCGGCCTCCCCTTGCCCCAAGGACTTTCCCAAGATGGTTCATTTTCTTTAGCGCCTTTCCAAAGCGCAAAATCCAAAGGATTGCGCTTATTCTCATTCAAAGCAACCCTTGCCCCGGACTCCATTTTTTCTAAGGATTGATTGGATAACTTCCCGTAGTTTTTGGCCTTAGTGATATCAAAATAAACATCCGGGCCGGCAACATAGGCTGCCCCATTGTCAATCAAACCCTGGATAAACTTAATCATCTTGGGAATATATTCGCTTGCTTTAGGCTCTGAAATTTCTTCCTGATCGACACCTATACCCAGGTTTATCAATGCCTCATGATACGAAGCGAGGTATTTTTCAGCCACATCCTTAAAGGCCCGGTTTAAATCCTGACCGGGGAATTCTTTTCTGGCCTTGTCAATTATTTTATCGTCCACGTCAGTAACGTTGCGCACGAATTTAACCCGGTAGCCCTTAAAAGCCAGATAGCGCCTGATCACATCAAAAATATAGGCGCTGCGGGCATGGCCAATGTGCGGCTCGTCATAAACCGTAGGACCGCAGACATACATATTTATCTTTTGCGGTTCTAAAGAGACAAACTCTTCTTTTTTTCGGGAAAGGGAATTATATATAAAAATAGACATGAAAGTCGTAAGGCCTCTATTTCTTTTCTAACTTATCAATCTTTGACTGGATCTCTTCGATACTCTGCATAATCGGGTCCAATATATGCACATGGTCTAAACTTACATCCATCTTCTTACCATCCTGCTTAGTAATCCTTCCCGGTACCCCGACTACCGTGGAATTCGGCGGGACATCTTTGATTACTACGGCGTTGGCGCCAATATACGAACTATCCCCGACAGTAATGTTACCTAAAACTTTTGCCCCGGCTCCGACTACAACGTTATTACCGATAGTTGGATGACGTTTACCTTTAACAATTCCAGTACCTCCCAGAGTTGCACCCTGATAAAGCAAGACATCATCGCCGATAACCGCTGTCTCTCCGATAACCACTCCCATGCCGTGATCGACAAAGAAACGTTTGCCGATTACCGCCCCGGGATGGATCTCGATCCCGGTTGCAAAACGCGCCAACTGTGAAATAAGCCGGGCAAGAAAAAACAAATGGATTTTATAAAATCCATGGGCAATGCGATAATATATCAAGGCGTGTAATCCCTGATAAAGCAAGATTATCTCCAGGAAACTTTTTGCCGCAGGGTCTCTTTTCTGAGCCGCACGGACATCCGAATAGAAAAAGACAGAAATAAGCAAAAGCTTAACTATAGCAATTGCCGCCAATATTATTATTGTATTTATCACGTAAACCATAACTACCTCCTAGCCCACAAAGGGCACACCGGCTACTTCCTCTCGAGCCGGGTGTAAACCCA
>JAQTQC010000021.1:0-20880 GCA_028712505.1 Candidatus Omnitrophota bacterium | reverse complement strand
AAAGGGCACACCGGCTACTTCCTCTCGAGCCGGGTGTAAACCCATAAAGGGCACACCGGCGCGATTTCGCCACAAGACGGATACTAACCCAATTCCTGCCTGGTCCAAACGCCTTTGCTAGTGCGGGTATCAGACAATTTAAATCTTAATCAGGGAAGCTGATACATAACAGGCAATTGCCTCATTGTTGCCTATAGCCCCCAGGCCTTCATTTGTTTTTGCCTTGATATTCAAGACACTATCCTGCATATCCATCAAAGAACAAAGCTTTTGTTTCATCTGCTTTTTAAAAGGCGTTAGCGCCGGCTCCTGTGCAATAAGTATAACATCAAGATTATTGACTTTATAACCGCTTTCATCAAGAAATACCTTGACCGTCATTAATAACTGACTACTGGCAATCCCTTTGTATTTAGGGTCGGTATCGGGAAAATGTTCTCCGATATCCCCTAAAGCCAGGGCGCCTAATAAAGCATCGCAAAGCGCATGGATCAAAACATCTCCGTCAGAATGCCCCAACAGCCCCTTGGCATAGGGAATCTCTACGCCGCCCAAAAATAACGGCCTGCCTACGACTAAACGATGGATATCAAAACCTATTCCCGTCCTATATTGCATTTTTACCTTTAATGATTAACTCCGCCAGCAAAAGATCCTCTGCCGTAGTAATCTTGATATTGCTATAATCACCCTCAACAATGCTTACTTTTCTACCCAACTTTTCAACCAGAGAAGCATCATCAGTAACATCTCCGCGGGAGTATTTCTGATAGGCCCCAAGAATGATATTCTTCTCAAACACCTGCGGAGTCTGAACCTCCCAGAGTTTATCCCTGTCTAAAGTTTGATCTACTATTCCGGACTTGCGGGAAAGCTTTATGGTAGCCTTTGGTCTTACCGCCAATAAAGCCGCGCCATTCTTCTTTGCCGCTAAAATGACCCGGGTAATAGATATGCTGTCAACAAACGGCCGGGCAGAATCATGGATTAAAACCCAGTTGCTTCTTTTATCGACTGCCTTAAGTCCGTTATAAACCGAATCCTGCCTGCGCAAGCCGCCTAAAACAAAAACTTTTATTTTCCTGAAAGAACGCTTCTTTATGGCGCCGATTATTTTCTGCCGGTTAAGAGCGCTGAGCACCACGATGATCTCATCTACATAAGGATGTTTATCCAATCTGTCAAGAGAATGAATTATTGCCGGCTCTTTGCCTATTTTCACCAAAGGCTTAGGGATTGAACCCTTAAGACGCTTACCTTTTCCTGCAGCCAAAACAATTGCGCTAAGCATTATTTCTCAATCTTAGTAAAAATCATCCTGCCTGCCTGGGTCTGCAGGACTGAAGTCACTACAACCTTGACATCCTGGCCGATTAAACGGCGGGCATCTTCAACTACCACCATTGTCCCATCGTCAAGATAACCTATCGCCTGATTATGTTCCTTGCCGTCTTTAATCAGCTTAATGTGCATTTCTTCCCCGGGGAAAACTACAGGCTTTAATGCATTAGCCAGTTCATTGATATTCAAGACCTTGATCCCCTGGATACTGGCTACCCGGTTCAAATTAAAATCTACCGTAAGGATCTTGGCTTCAAGAAGCTTGGCTAACATGACTAACTTCGCGTCAACCTCTGAGGTTTCGGAAAAATCCTGTTCATGGATAGTTATGTCCATTCCGGATTCTTTCTGAACAGTATTAAGGATCTCTAGGCCCCGCCTGCCTCTTTGGCGTTTAATCGGATCAGTGGAATCGGCGATCTGCTGCAATTCCCGGAGCACAAACTTAGGAATGATCACCTTGCCTCCTAGAAAACGGGTTTTGCAAATATCAACAATCCGGCCGTCAATAATCACGCTGGTATCAAGGAGGATTACATCTCCGGCCTGATCCTGGCGGCGCAGGCGCACATAGGGTATAATAATATTGAACTCATCTTTGCCGCGCAAAGCCACAACCACCCCGATGTAGCAAAAAGTCATCGTTAATGTCACCCTGATCATGGAAAGAGTAGAAGGATCGGTATAAAAAAGGCTGAAGGCGTCTCCGGCAAGTTTAGCCATGATCAAACCCAGGATCAAGCCGAATACAGCGCTGGAGAGCCCGCTTACCGAAACCTTGCGCAAACCTGCTTCTAAGAGAATTAATATAAAAGCCACCAGGCCGCCGATTAAAACACCTATCAAACCAGAGCCGCCGGAAGCCGTTGTCTGATAACCAATGACCATGCCGCCTAAAATAAATAAAACCCGCACTAATAATAAATTCATCTCTTTGCCTCCTTACCCGGAAGGGTACACCGGCCACTTCCTTTCGGGCCGGGTGTTAACCTATAAGGGCACACCCACGCAATTCCTTATAAGCGCGGGGCGCCTTGCTGCTTAATAGATAAACCTAAGATAATATCTAAAGCTTCTTTTAAAGTAGAAACAGGAATAATTTCCATGTCGGATTTATTAAGTTTTAAATTCTTGCAGCTATTACCGGGCAGTATGCAATGTTTAAAACCCAGCTTTTCCGCTTCATTAATCCGCGTAAGCACCTGAGAAATACTCCTAATCTCTCCAGATAACCCGACTTCGCCTAAAACCACGGCCTGTGGCATAACCACCTGCTCGCGGAAACTAGAGGCAATCACCGCACATACAGCTAAGTCCGCTGCCGGATCTTCTACTTTTATCCCACCGGTAACATTAACAAAGATATCCTCCGCCTCAAGCGCTAACCCCATCCGTTTTTCTAAAACCGCCACCAGCAAAGAAAGGCGGTTAAAATCAAACCCCTGAGCCCGGCGCCGGGCGTAACCAAAACTGCTTCTTGAAACCAAAGATTGGATCTCTACCAAAAGCGGCCGCGACCCTTCTAAAATCGAAGTAACAATTGAGCCGGAAACATTATTCGGCCGCTCAGAAAGAAAAATCTCCGAAGGATTTTTCACCTCCTGCAAACCTTCCGGCCCCATTTCAAATACCCCGATTTCATTGGTTGAACCAAATCTATTCTTTACCGCCCGTAAAATTCTATAGATTGCAAAACGATCCCCTTCAAAATAAAGAACGGTATCAACAATATGTTCTAATACGCGCGGCCCGGCTAATGTCCCTTCTTTGGTGACATGACCAATAATAAAAATTGAGGTACCTGTGGTTTTAGCCAACTGCGTCAGTAACCCGGCACACTCCCTTACCTGGCTCACACTGCCGGCTGAAGAACTAAGTGCGGAATCAAAAATAACCTGGATAGAATCAATTATGACCACCTGGGGCTTGAGTTTCTTTATATACTCAACAATTAAAGACAAGTCTGTCTGGTTCACGATATAAAGGTTATCCGAACCGGATTCACCCAAACGCTTTGCGCGCAATTTAGTCTGAACAACGGACTCTTCCCCGCTTACATAAAGAACTCCTATGCCCTGCTTAGTCAGATGGTTTGAAACCTGCAAGGAAATCGTAGATTTTCCTACTCCCGGGTCCCCTCCGATTAAGATCACTGACCCCTTGACAATCCCCCCGCCCAAAACCCTGTCCAATTCACGGATATTAGTCTTTAACCTATCCTCATCCCTGGCTACTACATCTTTCAACAGAACCGGACCGTCTTTATATAAAGAAGCCCTCTCCTTGCCGGAAGATGCAGGAGCAGCATAATCCTCTTCGCTGAAAGAATTCCAACTATTACAATCCGGGCACTTTCCCAACCACTTAGGCGATTGATACCCGCAGCTGGCACAACTGAATATTGTTTTAGTCTTCATTATTTCTTTTCTTTTGTCCTGATTAACAACTTCCAGGGGTTCTTACGGACATCAGTCACCAAGGCCTGCAATTCATTATATATCGCGTCATCGTAAATGAGCTTACCCAAAGTACCTTCTTTATTTCTTATCTTGATAATACCATCGTTCAGATTGCGCAGTATACTCTCGGCATTATTGAATATCTGGTGTATAGGTAAGGGATCGACTCCCACCAGACAATCACCGTGTTTAAGCGAATGAGAATAATCAATACCCGGCATTATTTCTATATATTTTTCTCCCAATAACCCTAAAGTATTCACCCAAACAGAAGAATCAGAGGGGATTTTAATAATGTTTCTAATCCAGACATCCAGTTTTACATTAGAACGGCTTTCCTGCGGCACAAACTCCAACTTAATCCGTTTTACCTCTCCTACATCCACTCCGGCAAAACGCACCGGCGCGCCGACCTTTATCCCGTTTACAAAATTAAAATTCAAGTTTATATGATAACCGGAACTCCAGGTTTTGAATCCTCCTATCGATAAGATAAAAATAACCAGGATCACCATGCCTATAAAAACAAAAATACCTACCTTCATCTCTAACTTAGTTTTACCGAATATCATCTAAACCTCCTTGTACAGAAAATACACACCGGCCGATCCGATTAGGCCGGGTGTTAGCTTACAAAAGTACGCTCGCACAGTTCCTTATAAGATAAGCGCAGCGTGGATTATTTAAAATTATCGACTGCTTCAGTTATCGGGCCTTTAGCAATTCCGTTAATGAACTGATGCACTACGGGATCCTTAGACTCCCGGATCTCTCTGGGGGTCCCCTCCAGGATTATCCTGCCCTTATACATCATCGCGATCTTATCGGCAATGTGATAGGCGCTTTTCATATCATGAGTAACCACGATTGAAGTCACTTTTAGCTTATCATGCAAAGAACGGATGAGTTCATTAATACTATCTGCGGCTATAGGGTCTACACCTGTAGTCGGTTCATCATAAAGGATGATCTCCGGCCGGATGCAGATTGCCCGGGCCAGGGCCACACGCTTCTTCATACCTCCGCTTAATTCCGAAGGCATAAGATTCCCGATACCACCCAAACCCACCAAAGATAAAGACTCTTCCACTCTCTCTAATATTTCCTTTTGGCTGATATGCGTATGCTCAATAAGACTAAAACCTACATTCTCGGTAACATTCATGGAATCAAAAAGAGCCCCTCCCTGAAATACCATGCTGATTTTAGAACGCAGGCTGCTCAATTCCAGTTCACTTAATCCGGCCACTTCCTTATGATTAACCAAAACTTTGCCCTTATCAGGTTTTAATAAACCGACAATATGCTTGAGTAAAACTGATTTACCGCAACCGCTTCTTCCGATAATCACGCAAGTCTGGCCTTTATCGATATTCAGGCTTAAATCATTAAGCACCGGAAGGTTATTGAATTTCTTATATAGCTTATGTATTTCAATTATCATTTACGGAAAAATAAAGTAAAATAAAGCGGTAAAGAAACAATCGGCAGCGATAATCATGATAAACGTAAAAACTACCGCCCGGGTCGTAGCCTTGCCCACCCCCACTGCCCCACCCTCAACATTAAACCCTTCATAGCAGCTGATTAAGGCAATGAGCATCCCAAAAATCCAAGACTTGAATAAACCGGTGAATAAATCTTTGTAGAGCAGGGAAGTGAAAGTAACGTGCATATACATGCTACTGGTAATCCCTAATTTTATCGTACAGATAAAATAACTGCCCAGGATACCGATGATATTTGCATAGAGCGTCAGGATAGGAAGCATAATCCCCAAGGCGATAAAACGCGGGACCACTAAATATTTTACCGGGTTTTCAGCCAGGGTCTCTAAGGCATCAATCTGCTCGGTAACCTGCATGGAGCCTAATTCGGCGGTATTGGATGCACCGACCCGACCGGCAACTATTAAAGCGGTAATTACCGGACCAAGCTCGCGCACTATCGACAAGGCTACAAGGCTTGCGATATACAACTCTGAGCCAATACGTTGCATAAAATAAGCTGTCTGCAGGGCAAAGATAAAACCGATAAACAAGGCAACCAAGGAAACAATAGGGAAGCTGTCATATCCAGCTTTCTTGGCCTGTTCAATTATGCGACCGGATTTATAAGGCGGTTTAAATGTAAAATACAAGGTCTGAACGGCCAGATTAGTCAGGCCACCGACAAAATACATAAAAGAAATCACCTTGCGGCCCAAGTCCATAAAAAACAAAGTAAACATTATTCGAAAATAAGTTCTTCGTTCTTGCGCGTCACTTTGATTGAAGAACCCTCCTTGTATTTCTTGGATATGATCTCCTGCGCCAAAGAATCTTCCAGATATCTCTGGATGGTTCTTTTTAGCGGACGAGCTCCAAAAACCGGGTCAAATCCTTTTTCAATCAGAAAATCTTTGGCCTCCCTGCTAACTTCTAAAGATATATTCTGTTCTTTCAGTCTTTCAGCAACATAAGCAATCTCAAGATCGACGATCCGTACCAGGTCCTCCTTGACCAATTGGCGGAAGACTATGATATCATCGATACGGTTTAAAAACTCCGGCTTAAAAGAATGTTTAACTGCTTCCAGAAGTTTTTCTTTCATATCCTGATAAGTTACTTCTTCTTTTTGAGTTTTAAAACCAAGCGAACCGGTTTTACGGATCATTTCCGCTCCGACATTAGAAGTCATGATAATAATCGTGTTCTTAAAATCCACCTTGCGGCCAAAACTATCGGTTAACCTACCTTCTTCAAAAACTTGCAATAACAAGTTAAAGACATCCGGATGAGCTTTTTCAATCTCATCCAAAAGTATTACCGCATAAGGCCGGCGCCGAACTCGCTCGGTAAGCTGGCCCCCCTCCTCATACCCCACATATCCCGGAGGAGCTCCGATCAATCTCGAAAGATTAAACTTTTCCATATATTCCGACATATCCAGCTGCAGAAGAGCATCTTCGTCACCAAACATGAACTCCGCCAGAGCCCGGGCCAAAAGAGTTTTTCCCACTCCGGTAGGACCTAAGAATATAAATGAACCGATGGGTCGCTTCGGATCTTTAATCCCGGCGCGCGAACGCCTCACCGCATGGGCAATCGCTTCAATCGCTTCATTCTGCCCAACTACGCGTTTATGCAATTCTTCCTCGATCTTAAGCAGCTTCTCACTTTCTTTTTCCTCTAATCTAAAGGTAGGAATTCCCGTCCACTGGGCCACAATCTTAGCGATATCCTCACCAGTAACCTCCGGCCGCATTTTATCTTTTGCCTGACCCCACTCTTTATTTAATTTCTCCAACTCCTGGCGGGCGATACGTTCCTGGTCCCTTAAAGAAGCGGCTTTTTCAAAATCCTGGCTCTTAATGTAAGATTCTTTTTCCTTCCTCAGTGACTCAACATTAGCCTCCAGATTCTTAATCTCCGGAGGGACAATTAAAACACTCAGGCGGGCGTGTGAACCTGCCTCGTCAATCAAATCAATAGCCTTGTCCGGCATAAACCTTCCGGAGATATACCGGTCGGACAATCTCGCTGCCGCTTCAAGCGACTCATCACTAAAAGAAACCCGGTGATGTGCCTCATACTTGTCACGCAGGCCTTTCAATATCTTAATCGTCTGCTCGACAGTCGGAGGCTCAACCATGATCGTCTGAAACCTGCGCTCCAAAGCCGCATCTTTTTCAATATGTTTGCGGTACTCATCCAAAGTAGTTGCGCCGATACACTGCATTTCCCCCCGGGAAAGCGCGGGCTTCATGATATTAGAAGCATCAATCGCTCCTTCGGCAGCACCGGCGCCCACCAAAGTATGCAACTCGTCGATAAATATAATCACATCCTGCGAACGCTTGATCTCTTCCATGATCGCCTTAATTCTTTCTTCAAACTGGCCGCGGTATTTTGTCCCGGCAACCATCAACGCCAAATCCAAGACTACGATACGCTTGCCTCTTAATACTTCCGGGATATTCCCCTGGATGATCAATTGAGCCAAGCCTTCAACAATGGCAGTTTTACCTACACCAGCCTCTCCTAAAAGTACAGGATTATTTTTAGTCCTACGGCTCAAAATCTGAACTACCCGTTCGATCTCCTGAGTACGGTCAATTACCGGATCCAGTTTATTCTCACGAGCCAAAGCCGTAAGGTCCCTGCCGAAAGCATCCAATGCAGGAGTCTTTGTCTTAGATTGCGCGGCACTTCCCTGATTCATCCCCGGAAGAGCAGAGCCCAAAAGCCCCATCACCTCATTACGCACAGAATTAAGATCCATGCCTAAATTTAATAATACCTGGGAAGCAATACCTTCCCCTTCCCGGATAAGACCAAGCAAGAGGTGCTCGGTGCCGATGTAATTATGCCCCAGCGAACGGGCTTCTTCAGCAGCTAGCTCCAAAGCCTTTTTTGCCCGCGGTGTAAAAGGGATATCCCCGATAATCTGGGTGGTCGGGCCAGGCTGCACCAATTTTTCTATCTCCAGCCTGATATTCTCGAGTGAAACCTCCAGCTTCTGCAATACCGCAGCAGCCACGCCTTCCCCTTCGCGGATAAGACCAAGCAATATATGCTCGGTGCCGATATAATCGTGGTTAAAACGCCTGGCCTCTTCTTTTGCCAGAATAATCACTTTTCTTGCCCTCTCAGTAAAACGATTAAACATGATCTCTCCTTTAAATGAACACTTGATTTACGAATACGTAAATATGAGTAAATCAAAGTGTGAATTTATCCCGCCGGATATGCTGAAATTATCATGGCAATTTCAGCCTAGCCTCTTAAGACGGGAATTTGTTTATAATAAATTTAATTTCTTTCTAATCAATTGCGCTCTTTTTAAATCCCTTTCATCGGAAGAAAGTTTCTTATTCTCCAGCTTCTGCAGATGCGCCGGC
Organism: Candidatus Omnitrophota bacterium; assembly: GCA_028712505.1. Classification (GTDB taxonomy): domain Bacteria; phylum Omnitrophota; class Gorgyraeia; order Gygaellales; family Profunditerraquicolaceae; genus UBA6249. Next base: position 12,198 of record JAQTQC010000021.1, on the reverse strand, counting down.
TGAGTAATGATAAAAAGTTCATTGATCGTTCGCCGGTTGATATCTTTAATCATACCCAAATCACTCCCCAGCCTGACCATCGACAAGAGTTCAATTGTCTCCTGGCTGGTGATAATCCGAGCGCTCTTTAAAATACCTAAAGACCGGTTGATCCTGTCCTCCAAAACTTCTTTGTTTTTAGAAAGCAGGATCTGGCGCGCCTGGGTCTCCTGTTCTATGATCTGGCGGATAAGTCCATTGATATTTTCAATTATCTCATCTTCGCCATGCCCCAGAGAAACCTGGTTAGAGATCTGGAAGAAGTTTCCGCTGGCCTGTGTTCCTTCACCGTAAAGACCGCGGGTAGTAAAACTTAATTTGGCAATCGCCGCCAGCACCCGCTCAATCTGCCGGCTCATCACTAAAGCCGGCAAATGAAGCATAACCGAACCACGCATACCGGTTCCGGTATTAGTAGGACAGGCAGTAAGATATCCAAAGTCATCTAAATATGCGTAATCCAGAATTCCGGCCAGGGCATCGTCCAAACGGTTAATAATATCCCGGGCCTCAAAAAGATTAAACCCTGACTGCATCAACTGGATACGCAAATGATCCTCTTCATTAATCATCACTGCAATTATCTCTTCATCGTCAACCAGCAACGCCTTATAATCTGTCTTTTGGGAATGCTCGATCGACATCAGGTGTCTTTCCACCAAAAATTGCTTGTCAATTGCGTCTAAGTCCGCCAGTTTAAAAAGAGTGGAACTCTTAAGCATATCTATTTTAGAAACAGCATCACTGATCTTCGCCAGGATCTCCTCAAGCTGCGTTTTACTGGCCCAATGCGGAAAAGGATATTTACTAAGATTCCTGGCCAGGCGTATCCTGCTGGAAATAACAATATCAGAATTCGGCCCGGTACCCTTAAGCCACTCGCTAGTATGATTTAATAAATCATTGATCTTCATCTTAACTTTCTTTCTTCGCTTCAATCGCCTTAATCTGATCGCGCAGACGCGCTGCCTCTTCAAAATCCTCTCTTTGGATAGCCCTTTGCATTTCCGCCTTCAGATTTCCTAAATCCAGACTTTTCCTTCCCGGCTTTGCGACAGATTTCTCCTTAAGAAAAGGGGATTTTCCCACATGTTGATTTGAACCATGTATCCTCTTCAATAAAGGGGCCAGGTATTTACGGAAGGCGTTGTAACAATCACCGCAGCCAAGCCTGCCGATTTTCTTAAAATCCGCGTAGGTCAAGTTGCAATTAGAACATTTGGCCGCGATATTCTCCTCATCTTTATTTGGTTTCTCAAAATCCGCCATACCTGCCAAAAGATCGCTTAAACCAAATTGCTGTTCCATAGCTGCGCTCTTATTCCTTGCGCAATCTTCGCACAAATGCAACTCATTCATCTGGTCATCAATAATCTCAGTCAGATGCACGGTAGCCGGATTTTTCTTACAAATATCGCAAAGCATATTAATACTTTACTCCGTTTTTACGGGTAAGTTGCTTGAATTTTTTCATTAACTCCAGGGTGAATTTCCCGGGTTTTCCACTTCCAATCACCCTGCCATCAACCTTAACCACAGGGATGATCTCGGCGGCCGTACCGGTCAGGAAACACTCATCCGAAATATAAACTTCATGCCGGGTGATTACATGTTCATGAGCCGGCATTTTGATCTTGCGGGCAATCTCTAAAATCGAATCCCGGGTGATTCCGCGTAAAGTCCCCATGCATTGCGGAGGAGTATAGAGACCTCCGTTTTTCACCACAAAAATATTGTCTCCGGTGCACTCTGCTACATAGCCTAGAGAATCAAGCATAATCGCTTCATCGGAACCACAATTAGTCGCCTCAATTTTAGCCAAGATATTATTCAAATAATTCAAAGATTTGATCTGAGGGTTAAGCGCCTCAGGTAAATTACGCACTGTAGGGACAGTAACAATCGCCAGCCCTTCACGGTAAAGCTTCTCCGGATACAGGGCGATTTTATCGGCAATGATGATTATTGAAGCCCCTTTATAGCACTTGCGCGGGTCAAGCCCTAAATCACCCTCTCCGCGGGTAACCACCAGTCGGATATAAGCATTATCCAGCTTATTAGCCTTAAGCGTCTGGGTAACTGCCTTACTCAACTGCTCTTTACTCAGAGGAACTTTCAGCATGATACTCTGGGCCGACTCAAGAAGCCGGTCAATATGTTCGCTCAACTTAAAAACCCGGCGGTCATACGAACGGATCCCCTCAAAAACCCCATCGCCGTAAAGCAACCCGTGGTCAAAAACAGAGATCTTGGCGTCTTCTTTTTCATAAAATTTTCCGTTGATATAGATTTTCATTTAAACCTCCTTGTCCAGTAAAACACATCCGCGCAATCGCCGCAGAAAGCGGCGCACCCGCCAATCATTTATGGCGGGGTGGCTGGCTAACGCCAAATGTTAATTTAAAATAATCCCGTCTTTCAAATGAATAGTTCTTCCTGATGCCTTAGCGATATCCTTATCATGGGTAACCATTAAAACCGTAATCTTTTCTTTTTGGTTAAGTTCCATAAGTAATTGTAAAATAATCTTGCCGTTTTCTGAATCCAGGTTACCGGTTGGTTCATCACAAAGTAAAAGCTGCGGCCGGTTAATCAATGCCCGGCAAAGGGCTACTCTCTGCTGTTCTCCGCCTGATAAAGTCTGTGGCCTGTGCCCGAGCCTTTGGGACAACCCCAGTCTTCCCAGGAGATGGCGGGCAAACTCTAAATCTTTTTTCCTTCCCCACCAATTCCTTAAGATACTCGGCAACAAAACATTCTCTAAAGCAGTTAACTCCGGTAAAAGATGGAAAAACTGAAAAACAAAACCAATCTTGCGATTACGAAAAGATGAGCGCGCATTTTCATCTAAACCGTAAATATCCGCGCCTTCAAAATAAACCTCACCTCGAGTAGGATTATCCAATCCTCCTAAGATATGTAAAAGCGTAGACTTTCCCGCTCCCGAAGGCCCCTGAATTGCCAAAAACTCACCTTCCGCAACAGTAAAGCTTATATCTTTTAATACCTCGAGATTACTTGCGCTATCGCGGTAACCTTTGCAAATTCCATTAACCTGAATTATATTCTTACTCATGCCGTACTGCCTCGCTAGGGATTATCCTGGTGGCGTAATACGCCGGATAAATACTGGCGACTAAAGTTATCGCCAAAGCGGACAATAAAATCAAGCTGATATCTCCGATGTTTATATTGACCGGGATCCGGTCAAAATAATAAATATCTTTCGGGATCAGCTCCCTGCCGATAATCCGGGATATAAAATCCACCACCTTGTCCAGGGAAAGCGCCAGGGAAACCCCTGCAGTTACTCCTAAAATTATCCCGGCTACACCGATAGACATGCCCTGAAAAACAAAAATCTGCAGGATACTCTTAGTCCTGGCGCCGACAGAACGCAAGATACCGATATCCTTGATCCGGCTCATCACCGACATAATCAAAGTGCTCACAATACCGAATGCCGCAACCACCGTAGTCATGGTCACCACGATAAACATGACTATCTTTTCAAGCTTCAAGGCCTCCAGGAAATTCCGGTTTGCGTCTATCCAGGTACGCGCCTGGTATGGACCAACTCCGGTTAGATCCCGGTAGATTTTTTCTTTGATATCCTCAACCTTATAAGCATTATCAACCTTAACTGCCAGGCCGCTTACCATATCCGGCATCTTATAAAAATCCTGCGCTCCTTTTATACTGGTCAGGATCAAGCTGGAATCATAAAGATACATCCCGCTGTTAAAAATACCTTTGATGCGAAAATCAGTTTTCGTAAGAGTGGCCGGAGAAATCAAACTGACCTTGCCTCCCACCCCCAAGCCTAAACGTAAGGCAAGCTCCTGACCCACAGCAATTTCATTACCGGAAAAATCATAGCTTCCCAATTTCAGGTATTCATTAATATCCGACGTCTCTGCCTGCAGCTTCGGGTCAATGCCGCGTACCTCTACTCCAAAGATTGAATTTTCGTTTTTTACCAGCGCCTGGCCATTAATAAAAGGGGAGGCACCTTTAACATAGGGAAATTCTTTTAATTTATCGATTACCCGATAGGGTTCTTTTGAACCGCCATAAAATTCCAGAGATAGATGTGCGTTAGTGCCGACCATCTTATCTTCAAGAAACCGGTCAAAACCGCTCATCACGGAAATAACCACGATTAGAACCATCACCCCGATAGCAATGCCGATCATCGAGATAAGCGCAGTCAGGGAAATAATTTTCTCTTTTTTACCTGCCCTTAAATATCGCTGACTAAGCCATAGCTCCGAAAACATCTTATTCCTGAGCCTCTTCCTGCCTTCTTAATAAAGGGAACAAAATTACATCCCTGATCGACGGCTGATCCGTAAGCAGCATCACCAATCTATCGATTCCTATACCCAATCCTCCTGCCGGAGGCATACCATGCTCCAAAGCTAAAAGATAATCTTCATCTACGCTTTTCTTTTCATCAAGGTTATCTTTGATCTCTTCTTCAAAACGCTTACGTTGCTCCAAGGGGTCATTTAACTCGGAATAAGCATTAGCAATCTCCATACCTGCTACATAAAGCTCAAACCTCTCCGAAATCAAGTGATTATCTTCCCTGGTCTTAGCCAGAGGACAAAGGCTGGTAAAATAATCCGTGATAAATACCGGATTAACCTGCAAATCCTCCTCCAGGGTATCTTCAATGATCTTATTGATTTGAGAACGGCTTAAGCGGTTTTTATCTTTGGCCAACCCCTTAGCCTGTAATTTCTCAAGCATCTTATCCGGATCATCAGAAGGCTCTATACCAAATTTATCTTTGACCAACCCGGCAAATGACTGCCTCATCCAGGGAGTTTTAAGCGCAATAGCCTTGCCCTGGGATATAAGCTCTTCTTTGCCTAGAACCTCTTTTGCCACATAACAGATCAAATCCTGGGTTAAATTAATCATATCTTCGCAACTTGCATAAGCCTGATAAACCTCAAGCATGGTAAATTCCGGGTTATGCCGGGTGGAAACTCCTTCATTGCGGAAAGAACGGTTAATTTCATAAACCCGGTCAAACCCTCCTACCAAGAGGCGCTTCAGATACAACTCCGGGGCAATCCTTAAATACAGATCCATACTATATTCATTATGGAATGTCTTAAATGGCCGGCCTGCCGCGCCTCCGGCGATATCATGCATCATCGGAGTCTCAACCTCCAGAAATCCTTTCTCGTCGAGGAAATTACGGATGGCCCGGATGATCTTAGCACGTAATAAAAATACTTTCTTTACATCTTCGTTGGAAAGTAGATCCAAGTAACGCTGGCGGTAACGGACTTCTACATCTTTTAGGCCGTGCCACTTCTCAGGCAAAGGCCGCAAAGCCTTTGCCAATATTGTAAAATCCATAACCTTGACTGTAAATTCACCGGTATGCGTCTTAAAAAGCTCACCGCTAACGCTGAGAATATCGGCAATATCCAATTGCTCAATAAGGCTAGCCTTATCTTCGCCTACAACATCACGCTTCAGATAAAGCTGGATTTTACCGGTAGTATCCCTTAGATCCATAAAGTTGACCTTGCCATGGCCGCGATTAGCCATGATCCTGCCGCAAAGCGTAACCTTTTTCCCTTCTTCAAAAGCAGCTAAAGCGCTTCCGATAGTATCATGAACCGGCACACTAGCCGGATATACAGGTACTTTTTTCTGTTGGAGCGCCTCTAACTTGGCAATTCTCTGTTGTACGATCTCATTAATATCCATAGATTAGTAATTATATAGTATATTTAGGGTTATGTCAAAAGAAAATGGGGCGGGATATTGCTTAAATCCCGCCCCATTTGGTTATCATTTAGATGCTTCTAAGCCTGGTATTGCGAAAGCCTCTTAATTCTTTTAAGCATATTGGGATGCGTGCTTAAAAGCTCCATCATCTTATCCCCTAAATTAAGCCGGATATTTGACTTCCTGAGTAACTGTAATTCAGAAGCATCGATTGTACCGTCTTTATCTAAATCCAGTTGCGACAATTCCAAAACCTCTTTCCTCCCCTGGGAGGGATCATTGATAAAGAATGCCTTTAGCCCCTCGCTTTGCTTCAAAGATTCTTTGTTTAACCTGGCCGAACCATAGGCCAGCTTATACAGGCTGGAGGCCAAGGCCTTAGGCGGATTTCCCAAAAGCACCGAACCCTGGTCCGCAAAATACTCCCTGATCCGCGAAGCATAAAGCACCAAGAGATTAGTCACGAAGTAAAAGAGGAAAGCTGCCAGGCCGATTAATAGAGTATTACTCCCCCGCTCATCCCGCCTGCGGCCGTAAAACAAAAACTGCCAAGCAATGCGATACATAATCATCGGGATAACCGAAAGCAGGGTGATCGTCAGCACATCGCGATTCTTCAGATGGCTTAACTCATGCCCTAAGACCGCCCTTAATTCTGCATCGTCAAGCAGGTTGATAATCCCGCTGGTAACGCAGACCCGACCATCTTTTAGGGAGCGGCCAAAAGCAAAGGCATTGGGAATATCGATCTGGGCAATACCGATTCTGGGCATAGGAATATTTGCCCGGTTACTTAAACTTTCCACCATCTGGAACAGGCGCGGATTCTCTTCCCTCTTTATATATTTCACCCGCATACTCCACTCAACTATCTTAGGGCCCAGCATATACTGGATAAGCATCATCACCAGGGAAATAATCAGGTAAAAACTGAAATCACCTACCTGCAGGAAACCCCTGCCGATAACAACAATCAGGGCATAGATAATCCCGAACAAAAGAGTCACCAATAACCACATCCTTAACTGTAAAGACCACATCCTGTTCCTCCTTTATATTTTATAATAATTTCCTTGAACCTAATTCAAGGTGACATCCGCCTTGATCGTAAACTTGTACACAGGGGTTGTTTTATTATCAGTATTTACATAAACAAACTGGGTTATCCTTCCAAAATACCCCTTGGGGTTAAATCTCACCTCCAGCGAAGCGCTTTCCCCGGGAAGAATTACTTTTTTATCTATTTCTGAAACAGTACAACCGCAAGATGCATGTGTTCCGCTGATGTTCAAATTGTCATTAGATTCATTTTTTAATGAAAAAACGTGTTTTACAATCCCTCCCGAAGCGCTAATTTTACCAAAATCCCAGGTATTCTGGTCGGTCTTTTCAAGTTGAGCCAACCCTATTGAAGAAAGAAATAAAAAACACAGGACAAATAGTGATATTCTTCGCATCAACCCCTCCAGAGTAAAAATATCCCCAAACTAAAAAATAAAACCGCCATAAATACTTTGATCAAACCTAAATGCTTCTTAAGGAACCCGGAAAACTGATTACTGGTTGTCCCCATCAGCGCAAAAACAAAAATCACTATCAGCGGGACAATAAACATTATATTATAAAGCAAGAGATAACCTAATGCCTGGAGCTTGAACGAACTGGCCTTTAAAACAAAAGCTATCGTCGGAAGATATACCTGGCCGGTGCAGACCGCTTCTAATAAAGAAACTAAGAATCCGGTAATAAAAGCACTAAGAATCAACCTGACTAAACCGGGGTTTAAGTTTTGCCGTTTTTCCAGGTTGTTTTTACGGTAGAAAAAACCTACCACTTTATGAATACGTTCTTTAACCGGCTTGGGCAACTGTAAAATAAGCTGCTCGGTTGAACCTGTTTTCTTCAATTTGATAAAATCATAGACAGCCAAAACCCCAAATATAATACTGGCTGAACCAATAACCAGATTGAACAGATGAACAACTGCCCAAAGTCCGCTAAAACGGTAAAAGAAATTAAAAACCCCTAAACCAATCCCTAAATAAGTCAGGAATACCGAAAGGATAAACGCAGCTCCGATAAAAAATAGCTCCCTTTTACGGTAACCCTGCAGGGCCAGAAAAGAAATAAAAAACACGATTACTGTAAAAGCACAGGGATTAATTCCATCTTCAAGCCCGGCGACAGTCACGGATAAGGGGACAAAACTCTTAAAATACGCAATTGGGTCAGCCGGCATTAAGGTTGAGCCGGCAGACGGTCTGCTTAAGGAATCTTTGATAAAATTGCGCAGGTTAATTTCAACCTGGCCTTCGCCACTTAAGAAGCTTCCGGACATATAAAATAACGGGACCTTAAATTCTATCTTCGAGCCGCTCTTCTGCATTAGGTCCAAGAATAACTTATAATTCTCAAGTTCTCCTACATCTAAATAGACAAAATCAACCCGGCCGGTAAACTCCTTCTGGATAACCGGCATAACTTCTGCCTTAACCTTAACGCATTCATGACAGTTAAGCGAATAAAAAATAAACAACTCCGGCGGCCTCGGCTGTTCAACAGCCAAACTCCGCGCAGGAGAAATTAACAATGTCAGAAAAAAACAAATTATAGATCTTTGTATTATCTTGCACATAGAGAACCTCTCCTGCCGCCACGTTCCCATTCTTCCCGCCTGCCTGTAACTTTGCGGAAAACAGGATGCAGGATTACTTTTTTAAGCTTCCGGAGCTTCTTATACCTGCTAAAATCCCTGATCTTCAGCTTGGTTAAAAGATGCTCAAATTCAAAAGCCACCTGGCCTTTAGTCACAGCAATGCGTTTAGCCAAAACACCCCTGGAAAGATTAATCCGGAGACGATCAAAAGCATAACCGCGCAGCTTTGCTTCCTGGTAAATACCAAGCAAATAAATCCGAATTGCGACTAAAGGAAACCGGCATTTTCTGAATCTCTGCAGCTGTGGATGATTGCGATAGCCTTTGGTCTTTCCAGAAAGCACCTTCTGCGCCAGTAAACCCTCCCTCCAAACAGCCAACAACCCTTTGCTATCAAGATAACCGGGATGAATGCTCCAAAGGCGCATATTTATTTATTAAATACGCTGAATTTTCCCGGCCCCAACAAGATAAGAGCCAGACAAGTTGCTGCAATCACGAAAGTATATTCGAAACCTCCGTTAGACAAAAAGAAACCCTTGCCTAAATGCACCTTAAAAGCAGCAGTAACAATTAAAATTAAAAGCAAGGCTGCTGCCGGCCTGACCTGTATACCCATAATCAAGAAAAGCCCGCCGACTAATTCTGTATAGGCGGCAACATAAGCCCAGAATGTCGCCGGGACAAACCCTAAACCGGAAAGCATCCCGGAAAAACCCTTGATCCCCGGACCTCCGAAAAAACCAAAAGATTTCTGCAAACCATGGGCCATAAACATGATACCTATCCCTAAACGTAAAACCAAAATCCCCCAATTTAACATTTACCCCTCCTTCGCCTTAAGCTGCCTATGCAAATTAAGGCTTTTGCTAAATTGCCAGTTAATCCGATTTTGTTCCTTAGGCCATAAGAACGATAAATGCACATCATAAAATGCAATAAGGTAGGTAAAAAACCTTTTAAATTCAAACCAAACACCGCACCGCAGGATCTATTATTTGCCATAGGGATAATAAAACCAAGATCCCGGGGCTGAAATTTATTAAGCGGGAGCCTCTTAATACTCCGGATTATATTATCCGCTGCTTGAGCACCTTCGGCAATAGAAAATTGAACCGCCATTCTTATGGGATTACCCTGGGCAGTAAACAAGGCTGCATCCCCGGCGCAAAAACAACCCTGCCTAAACCTTAAATACTCATCAACAACTATTCTTCCCTGCGGATTCTTGTCAACCGGCAGTTGCTGGATAAAGTCAGCAGTCTTTACCCCCGGGACCCAAATTAACATGGCCTTTTCCAGCACCCGGCCACCGGAAACCAGCACTCTGCTACTCTGGATATTTTCAACTACTGAATTTAATAAAACTTCTATTCCCAGCTTCTTTAAATTATCACCCACATAAGACTTCATCCAGCCAGGCAAAGGGCCAAGTATCCCCGGAGAACGTTCAACGATAACAATTTTTGCGGCAATGCCGTTCTTGCGGCAGAACAAACAAAGATTAGTTGCCGCCTCTATCCCGGTGTAACCTCCTCCGCAGATAACAAAATTCTCAAATCGATTTTTCTGAAGCGCGCTTATTAAGGCTTTCACGTCTTTTACACTGTTTAAGGCATAGGCATAGCTTTGCGCTTCCGGGTTAGCAAAGAAATTAGTCTGGCTGCCGCTGGTAATAAGCAGGAAATCATAAATATAGCTGGAACCAGCGGTAAAAACCTGTTTGGCTTCAAAATCGATTGAAAGAACTTCTTCTTTAAAAAATCTTATTTTCTTCCCCAGTAAATCTTGAATACGGCAAGTAAGTAAATCAGCATCCAGCCCCCTGCCTATTACATCAGGAATCAAGGGCAGAAAATCAACATCCTCTTTCTTGTCAAAGAACGTTATATCAAGGTTCAACCCGCACCTAGACAATCTCTTTGCCGCACTTAATCCGGCAAAACCAGCGCCAATAATGATTATTTTATACATATCAAGAAGAATAGGCCTCCCGATTCAGAAAAGTATAATTGCATAATTATATTTTATATGTTAACATAATTTTATGTTCGTGAAAATGAAAATCCGCATTGAAAAAGAGCTGTCTGATTACATCAAAACCATAGATAAGCTATATTCACTCAACAAACTCTCCCCTATTCTTTTCAAAAGCATCAAAGAGTTCATTTGCCGTCCGGGTAAAAGGGTCCGCCCGATATTGTTCTGTATCGGCTATCTTGGTTTTTCTAAAAAAACCCCTCCTGGGCTCTACCGCAGCGCGCTATCCCTGGAACTACTGCACGATTTTATGCTGGTTCACGACGATATCATTGACAAATCCGATACCCGCCGCGGCTCTCCTTCAATGCACGCCTTGCTAAACCGATACCTTGGACCAAGAAAAAATATTAAATTCAACGGAGAGGACCTGACTATTGTTATCGGGGATGTAATGTATGCCATGGGTCTGGATGCCTTTCTGGCGGTTAAAGAGAATCTGCAGCATAAAGAAAATGCCTTAAAAAAACTTATCTCCGCAGCTTTATACACCGGAAGCGGAGAATTCATTGAATTGCTTCTAGGAATCAAAAAATTAGAAAAAGTTACTCAGGAAGATATTTACAAGATTTATGATTATAAAACCGCAAATTATACCTTTGCCTCACCTTTAACAATGGGCTCCACCCTTGCCGGAGCAAAGATGGACCAAACAAGAAAACTCTATTCTTACGGCATGCTTCTGGGGAGAGCCTTTCAAATCAAAGATGATATCATCGGAACATTCGGTGAAGAAAAAGATACCGGAAAATCAAATCTTACAGACATCAAAGAAGCAAAGAGGACTTTACTTATCTGGTATGCTTATAATCACTCAGCTAAAAATGAAAAATTAATAATCAAAAGGATTATGGACGGTAAATCCTCCAGTAAGACTGAACTGCTGAAAATACGCGAAATCATTGTCCGCTCGGGTGCTCTGGCCTATGCAGAAAACCAGATCAATTATCTCTATACCAAGGCTAAGGCACAGCTTCAAGCTTTAAAAATGAATCCACGCCATAAACAGGTATTGGATAATTTCTCCCAAAAAATCCTTAAAGTATAATTACTCTTCTCCCCCGGTACAAATAAACTTACAGCGGCCGCTTGTAGTATCAAGAGCAAGTTCATTGCCCGGGTCAAGCTCTAAGGCTTTGTTCATATAAGAATTGTATTTCTCTTTCTCTCCCTTGATCTTGGCCAACTGCGCAAGACGCACATAAACATCTGCAAAAAACGGATCCACCTTAAGTGCCTTATCCAGATATTCTTCAGCCTTGACCTTATTGCCTCCGGCAATCACAGGAGCCAGAAGATAATAGCTACCCAATCCGAATAAAACCGCCGGAGAATCCGGCTGCAGTTTTTGCGCCTTATCCAGGTTTGTTTTTACCGCCAAACCGTCTATCGCCTTAGAAAATATCCCGCCATAGTGCGCGAGCATCCCTTTCGCACCAGCATACATAGCATATGCACGGGCGTAATTACTTAAATCCACCTTATCCTGGCCCTGCTGAATAACTTTTGAAGCCAGCCGCACTGAACCAGTAAAATCCATCTTAAAATACTTGATATAAGCCAAGCTTATTAACGCAGGAGCAAATCCGGGATCCTGTTTGATTGCCTCGCTTAAGAAACTTTCCGCTTTATCAGTATCATGCAACCTGCGGCAAGACTCTGCCAGACCCCATTTCAGCTCTACCATATTAGGATATTTATCCAGGAGC
>JAQTQC010000020.1:4273-24341 GCA_028712505.1 Candidatus Omnitrophota bacterium | reverse complement strand
ATACCGCGACATTGGTCAAATGGTTTGTCGAAGGCTGCCGGAAAAAACAGGCCAGGGTTGAGGTTGTGCAGACTGCTTTTCTTAAGTATAAGTCTAACGGTTGTACATCCTGCCGGGCCTGCCAGAAACTGGTTAAATACGAGTGCGTTATCGATGATGACGCAAAATCCGTCCTGGCGAAAATGGCCGAAGCTGATGTAATCGTGATGGCTACGCCGTTGTATTTCTATGGGGCAAGCGCCCAGTTGAAACTGGTCATGGACAGGATGTTTTCGCTTTATAAATGGGACAACCAGGCCGGGACAACCGAGACGCCGTTAAGAGGCAAAACCCTTGTTTTAATCGCCAGCGCTTTTGAGGATGTCGGACTGGATGTTTTGGAAAAAGTCTTTGCCATAACCGCGGATTATTCGGATATGAAATTTGAATCCCTGCTTGTCCCCAACGCAGGTGAATCCGGAGATGTCCGGAAAATGGAAGGTGCTCATAAAAAGGCAATTGCCTTAGGCAGAAAAGTGGCATAACCAGGAGGAAGATATGAAGAAATCTATCGGAGCTATCACCGTTGTTTACCCCACCCCGGTTTTTGTTGTCGGGACATACGATAAGTACGCTAAGGCAAACGCGATGGTCGCTGCCTGGGGAGGGATCTGTTGTTCTGACCCTGCCTGTGTGAGTATTTCCTTGAGAGAAGCTACGTATACTTATTCCAATATCCTGGATAAAAAGGCGTTTACGATAAACATCCCTTCAGAATCTTATATCAAAGAGGTTGATTATTGCGGTATTGTTTCGGGCAAGGCAGAAGATAAATTCGCGGCCACCGGTTTGACACCTGTAAAGGGAGAGCTTGTGGATGCCCCTTATATCAAAGAATTCCCCTTGATCTTAGAGTGTTCGCTGCTGCATTCGATTAAGGTGGGGCTGCACACGCTTTTTATCGGGCAGATCAAAGATGTCAAAGTCGAGGAAGAGGCGTTGACAAAGGAAGGGCTTCCGGATATAGAAAAAATAAAGCCCCTGATCTTTAATCCTTCCAGCCGCACTTATTATAGTACCGGCAAATGCCTGGGAAATGCGTTTTCTATCGGTAAGAAGGGTTAATGAGAAAAAGCAAGCAAAGGGAGCGATTCCTATCCGCTTCAGATGCCAAGTCCCTGGATAAGAAAGCAGTGGAACGCTTTGGCATTCCCGTTCTTGTGCTTATGGAGAATGCCGGCCGTTGTGTCGGTGAGGAGGCGTTGAATATCCTGCGCAAGCGTAGAGGCAGGGTTGCGATATTCTGCGGAACGGGCAATAACGGAGGTGACGGATTTTGCGCTGCCCGGCATTTATTGGCAGCTGGTATCAAGCCGGATATCTATCTCTCCGCTAAGATAGCCGATGTTAAGAATGAGGCTAAAACCAATTTAGACATTCTCCTGCGGATGAAGCAAAAGATAATCGAAGTCAACCCTGTCAGGCTCTCTTTGATAAAGACAAAAAAATACAGTTTGATCATCGATGCGCTTTTAGGCGTGGGGCTTAAAGGAGAGATGAGGTATATCTATCAGGAGCTTATAAGAATAATCAATGCTTCCCGGGCGTTTATCCTGTCTGTGGATATACCCTCGGGTTTGGATGCTACTACCGGAAAAGCAGGGAGGGATTGCGTAAAAGCGGATAGGACAATTACCTTTGTGGCTAAGAAACGCGGGATGGTCTCTGAAACAGGGAAGGAATATTGCGGAGAAGTATTGCTCAGGGGTATCGGTATTGCGCTATAAGAAAATAGTAATTGTATTAGCTCTGGTTTTATTTTCTCGGGCGGTTGGCTTAGCGGCGGTGGTCGGTTTTACCCTGGATAACGGCGCCTTCAACAGTGTGCCTGAGCCAAGGCTGAGGTATCCGATCACCGAAACTGCTATTTTAACCGGCACCGACCCTTTGGAGTTCAAGTGGTGGAATGATGTAGTCGGCATACGCGGATTTATCTTGAAGATATATAAAGGTTATAATATGTACGCGGCAAATCTGGTCCATAAAGAAGATTTGCCTTGCGATGCCTCTTCGGTTAAGATCAATCCGGATTTATTTGAGGATGGCCAGGTCTATACCTGGTCTCTGATCCGTGTTTCCGGGGCAGGGTACAAAAGCGACAGGAGTTTTAATTCCTTTAAAATAATCAAACAGCCGTAAGAGATGAAAAACAAAAGTTTATTTTTGAAGAGTTTTTACGTTAAGGTGGCGTTATCTTTTATCCTTTCCCTGTTGTTTGTGGCATTATTGGGAAATTATATGCTCTTGGAGTTCAGCCTGAAGTCGCAGTTTAACCAGCTCAGAGAAAAGCTGAAGATTATGGCTCAGACCGCGGTGCTTTCGATTGACGGAAGCGAACTGGGCAATATCCCGCTTAAGCCGGAAGGGGTAGATACTCCTGTTTTCGAGAAGATAGCCAACCAGCTGTTAAAAATAGAACAAGCCAATCCTTTAATCAGGAATATCTACATAATGTCGAGGACGGATCAACCGGGGATCTATCAGTTTGTGGTTGATCCCGATGCGATCAAGGTCAAACCTATCGCCTCTAGGCTGACTTCTTATCCGGGAGATAAATATGATGCCAGCCGTTTTCCGGAAATGCTTAAGGCCTTTGACGGGCCGCGTTCAGATACTAAGCTGGGTATCGATGATTGGGGGAAACTGCTTTCGGGCTATGCTCCTATTCTGGATAAGAATAATCAGCCGGTTGCGATATTGGGTATAGACATAGATGCTAATGATGTCTATCTTGCGGAAAAAGATCTGTTATTCAGGGGGATATTGATTTTATTGATGGGTGTCATTTTTGCCCTGATTCTCGGTTTTATATTTTCGGCAAAGATAATCTCTCCGATCAAGAGGTTGATCGATGGCACGAAGCATATCGCTGAAGGCAGCCTGGATTACCGGGTGAAGATACCGTCAGGCGACGAGATCGGTCAATTGGCGGCATCTTTCAACGATATGGCCGATAAGCTGGCGGATGCCCGTCAGAAATTGCAGGATTATTTTTACCGGATGATCCAGGCAATGGTGCGCAGCCTGGAGGCAAAAGATCCCTATACGCGCGGGCATTCAGACCGGGTCGGTGAATTATCCTATAATATCGCGATTAAAATGGGCATTCCGCTTAAAGATGCGGAATTGTTAAGAAAAGCTGCGCAGATGCATGATATAGGCAAGCTGGGTATCCATGATGATATACTGAATAAGAAGAGTGGCCTGTCGCAGGGGGAGTGGGACACTGTGCGTAAGCATCCCGAAGTAGGCGAAGAGATATTAAAACCGGTGTTTTTAGATCCCCAGATGCTTTCTGTGATCAGGTCGCATCATGAACGCTATGACGGAACAGGTTATCCTGATGGTCTAAAAGGCGGCCAGGCCAGTATTTTTGCCCAGATTGCTTCAGTGGCGGATGCTTATGATGCGATGACTTCCTCGCGGTCTTATCAGACAGCCGTGGCCAAGGAGGAAGCGCTGGCTAAGATAAAAGCCGGTTCCGGTACTCAGTTTAATCCTGTAGTTGTCCAGGCATTCGTCAAAACACTGGAGTAATTGGAGGAGGATTGATGGGGTTTTTGGATTTTTTCCCTGAAGATGAAAAAGCGGTTAATCCGGTTAACCGCGATAAAAGGCTGACTCCCCGGTGGAAAATCTCTGTACCGGCTAAAATAAAGCTCGAGGGTAATAACGGTTATTCTCCCTGTGAAATCAAGGATCTGAATTTAAAAGGTTTTTCTTTGCTTATCGAAAAGAAGATCCTGAAGAAGCGCATAGGGGCCAGGCTGTGTTTTAGCGAAAAATATGATTTTAAAATAGAGGTGATCATTCTCTGGAGCAAGGTGGTAGGCAGCAAACGCCTTTATGGTATGAAGTTCAACAAAATCTTTGATTCGGACAGGGCCCTGATTTTACAGATGATGAACGAGAATTTCCCTCCTCATCTGTGGAAAGGAGTTTGATCATGAAAGTCTTGATTGCGGCGGTCGCCGATCATGCCTGGGTTGAGAACGGATGTCTTTCTTTGTGCCGGGCATTCGATAGCGTAAATGTCGATAAATTCCCATATGTCTTGCAGCGGATGAGCGTAGCCTTGCGCCTCTTGGTTAACAGGCTTGAGGCAGGAGAACACAAATTGAATATTTCGTTAACCGACGCCGACGGCAGGAAGTTGATGAACAGCGATATAAAAGTAAATTTCCAATTTTCTCAAGAGGCGGTTTCCGATACTTCGTTTTCGTTCGCGCTCAACGGCCAGAACATCACTTTTCAGAAACCGGGTGATTATGTGGTAAATGTATTGGTTGATTCGAGGGTGGAGGCAGGGATACCTCTTTATGTAAGGCAGGTTAAAGGCAATAGCAAGCTGGATATCCCGGACAGGATTTGACCGGGAAGGAAGCAATTCTCCTATGGGCAGGATCAAGCTGGATTTGCATGATATCTATAACAATGACCGGGCGATTGAAAGCGAGCTCCGTCGGGTGATCAGCGAGGCGGTGAAGAAACGCTTGAGCGAGATTGAGATCATCCCGGGCAAGGGGAGCGGCCAATTGAAAAAACACGTGCTGCGTTTCCTGGAGCAGCCGGAGATAAAGCAGCTTTACCATCGTCTGGAAAAAGATGATAAGAACTTCGGCAGGATATTCGTACATTTCAGGCATTAAAAATAGTTATATTATTACTGGACAAATCCGCAAAAAGTGTTATACTTACAGAGTAGTGAATAAAGGATTAGAGGTTTGTAGGCCGCGAGGTTTAGAAAACTAACCTTCGCGGTTTTTTATTTCTGCCGTTATTTACTAAAATTTCTAGGGAAGGGGGTAGTAAATAATGGCAAAAGGTAAAGTAAAGTGGTTTTCAGACCAGAAAGGTTTTGGGTTTATCACACCTGAATCCGGTAGCGACGTATTCGTGCATCACAGCGCAATCCAGGGTGAGGGTTATAAATCATTGGCTGAGGGTCAGGAAGTAGAGTTCAACATCGAAAAAGGACCTAAAGGCGAGCAGGCTACTAACGTAGTCAAGCTTTAATACTGGTAAAAATGGCCTGGCCTCTGATTTTAGAGGCCAGGTTGTTTTCTCAAGATGAGCAAGAAAAAAGATAACTCATATACTATTGATTGCCTCAAATGCGCCAACCAGTCAGGTTGCTGCCGGATGGGCGCTTGGATCGATCTGGAGGAGGCAAAAAAGATACTGTCGCTTGGCATAAAAGGCGACTTTTTTCATTTAGAGATAGATAAAGATTTCCCTTCCGGTTTTAAAGTCGGCACCAGCTATGAAGACGAGCCTTGTGTTTTTCTGGACCCCGACGGCCTGTGCAGGATACATAAGGTTGATTATGCTTTCAAGCCGGTGACCTGCAAGGAATTCCCCTACGAAAACGGCGAGATTGCCCCGATCGCGGATGTCCTGTGCGTCGAACATATGTCGCGGATCAAAAAGTCCAAGGCGGGCAAGAAAAAACAATAATGGAAAACAAGAAAGAAAAGTGGTATTTTAAAACCTGGTCACTGGCGGTTTCATTTTTCTTCATCGGCCCTTTTATGCTGCCCCTGGTTTGGGTCAACCCGGGTTTCAGCAAGAAGAAGAAAGTCATCGTGACCCTGGTTATCCTTGTTTTAAGCTGTTTATTGACCCTGGTTTTATTAAAATCATTAAGCTACCTGAATACTTATTACCAGCTTCTGCAAAATGAAATATACTAAAGGCGCTCTCGGCAGGGTCTTTCTCCTGAAATTTGAGAATAACGATGTTTTGATCGATAAGCTGAGTCTTTTTATAAAAAAAGAGCGGATTAAAGCAGCGACAATGATCTTTATCGGGGCTTTGAGGGAAGGGGATTTAGTCACCGGGCCGAAAAAACCGGTAATCCCGCCGCAGCCGAATAAGGTAGCTTTTAAAGATGGTTGGGAAGTCATGGGCATCGGCACGGTTTTTGTGAATTCCCGCGGCCCCCAGATACATATCCACAGCAGCATGGGCAAGAAGAATAAGTCTTTAACCGGATGCGTCCGCGGTAAATCCAAGGTTTTCTTGGTTATCGAAGCCGTGGTCTTGGAATTAAAAGGAGTAAAAGCCAGCAAGGATATCGATCCTTCCACGGGCTTGAATCTTTTAAGGATCCTATAATTTTATGCCCCTTGAGTTCCTGAAAAAGTACAAACATATCGTCCTCGTAATCCTGATAATCCTGTCAGGATTTTTTGTTTATTCCAATTCTTTATTTGGCGATTTTATCTGGGATGATGAGGCTTTTATAACCAAGAATGCCTATATCAGGGACTGGTCAAAAACAGGGTTGATTTTTACCACTGATTCCGGAGCCGGAGCCTCTACGGTGTTGAATTTCTACCGTCCGCTGCAGGTTTTTAGTTATATGATTGATTATTCACTCTGGGGGTTCAATCCTGTCGGCTATCATCTGGCATGTATTATCCTGCATATCCTCGTTGCCCTGGCAATTTATGCCTTAACCAGGATTCTTTTCTCAAGCACCCCGTTGGCATTCTTTAGCGCCATATTATTCGTAACTCATCCTATCAATACCGAAGCAGTTTCTTACATCTCCGGCCGGGCGGACCTTTTATCCGGGTTGTTCATATTGCTATGCCTTATTTTTTATATTAAAAATACCCGTGCGCCATCTTTGGGCTCTTACATCATGACGGCTTTTAGCTGTGTATTGGCTTTTCTGTCCAAAGAAAACTCACTGGCTATAGTCCCTATCCTGTTGTTTTACCATTACGCCTTCAAGCAGAAGATAAGGTGGAAATTATTCCTGGTGCCGTTAATGGTTTCTCTGGCCTATCTTTTTGCCAGGCTTGTCAGTTTGCAGTCGTTTTTCTTCGGGTGGAAGGCAACTTTTGAAAGGGTTCCGGGATTCTTTGCCGCGGTTGCCAATTATCTCCGTCTCCTGCTTTTGCCGTTTGATCTGCATATGGAATACGGAAACAGGGTTTTTAGCGTTATCCATCCTCAGGTTTTATTTGGCTTGGCCGTATTTCTCCTGCTTATCTTTTGCGCCTTTAAGAGAAGGGAGAGCGATAAGCTGTTTACTTTTTCCATATTTTGGTTTTTTGCCGCGCTTCTTCCGACCAATAGCGTCTATCCGATAAACTCGTTTTATATGGCGGAGCATTGGCTTTATCTGCCGGCAATCGGTTTCTTCTGGGTGTTGGCCAGGGCGCTGGACTCTTTGTACAGGAAAAAACAGTTCCGCCTGTTTTCCGTCGCTATATTTATCTGTTTCCTGTTCGACTATTCGTATTTTACGATCAAGCAGAATAACTATTGGAGCAGCGAGCCGCAGCTCTACCGGCGGATCCTGAAATATACCCCGGGAAGCTATATGGTGCATAATAACCTGGGAAACCTATATTCAAGGAGCGGGAATAAGCCTGAGGCGGCTAACGAATATTTTATGGCGATAAAATATAATCCTGATTTCCTCCCGGCATATTGCAGTCTTTTGAATATCCTTTACGGCTACCCGGAGATGGATGCCCAAGCTAAAACTTACCTTAAAACAGCCGAATCATATCCTATCTGTGCCAAGGCTTATTATCTTCTCGGCAACAGTTATTATGAGCGCAATGAAAAGGAAAAATCATTGGCGATGCTGCGCAGGGCCATTGAGTTAAAACCGGACTACCTGGCGGCTTATAATAACCTTGCTTCCGGCTATGCTGAGGCCGGCAAGCTGGAAGAGGCGATAAGGTTATGGAACGAGGCGGTCAGGATCAAGCCGGATTTTGCGGTTGCGCACTTCAACCTGGCTGTATATTATTTCAAGCTCAAGCAATATGAACTGGCGATCGAGCATTGCGATAAGGTGTTGAAATTAGGTTTTCAAGTTGACTCCCGGTTTCTGAATGAACTAGAGCCATTCCGGAAAAATAAAATTCAGCCTCCCTTGAAATTCAGCCAAAAATAGTATATACTATGTATGTAAATGTACTGCCACGGTAGTAAAGGTGTTTTCAGCAAAACCTTTGCAGCCGTGGTTTTATTTTGCGGCCTATTGTCCGCAAGATATTCTGTCTGATTTTGATGGTGGGTGCTCAATTCCCGGAGGCTACTTGTTTAACCGCTATTGGGGTAAAGACAGGCGCAGGTTCCAACGTTTACTTTTGAATTTGACTATCTGGTATAAAGTGCGCACCCCAGAGCATCTACGTCAGGCATTTGGCGAAGAGGATATGGAAGCTACTACCCTGGACTTGAGCACGATCGGCCTGGCTTTTATATCCAAACACCATATCCCGGTATGGTCCACATTGCTCTTGAAGTTTATTTTCTTCGGCTCGCCGGAGGATTCGCCAAGCATAGTCAAACCGGTCGAGGTAGAGGCAGAGGTAAAAGCTTGCATCCCGTATGAAAATGAGTTCCGTTTAGGTGTTTCTTTTAAAGGCCTTGATGAAGAACGCCGGGTACAGCTTAACCGTTTTATTGGCGCAACTAACCGGCCGTATAAAGAATTCTAAAAACATGTTTTAATTGTTTTTGGCTATGTTATAATACCTATAAAGGAGATTGCTATGGATTTCAGTTCCCTGAGAAAAGATATAAAGCAGTTCAATTTTGAAGCCCTGCGCACTGATTGCGATAACTTCTTTGAGGGGGTTATTGTCCAGCAGGAACTGGATAAGCTTCACCTGCAGTTAAAGCATATTATGGGGGAGCCGGTTTTTCCTTCCAAGGCCAGGCTGCCGCATAAGGTGCAGGAGACAGTTAATGGCTTCGGGGGGATTATGCCCGGCCAGACACTGTATTATAAATCCTCCGGGACAGATAGCATTCTCGCCATGCTTTGGCCGTGGAAGGACGGTCAGCGCACCACGGTCAAGATCATCCAGCAGAATAACAATATCAATAACTAAATATGGGTTTTAAATATCTGCAGAAAATCCCCACTCCCCTTGAGATACTCCAGCTTATGCCTATGCCTGAAAAGCTAAAAAAGGTAAAAGCTGCCAGGGATAAGGATATTTTAAATGTTATAAAAGGCAATGACAGCCGCCTGCTTTTGATCATCGGGCCGTGTTCGGCTGATAATGAGGACGCGCTTTCAGAATATGTATCCCGGCTTGCCGCTCTTCAGTCTAAAGTAAAAGAAAAATTAATTTTAATCCCGCGTATCTATACGAACAAACCCCGCACAACCGGAAAAGGATATAAGGGTATGCTGCATCAGCCGAAGGCTTCCGGAGATCCGGATATCTCCCGGGGGATCAAGGCTATCCGGCGGATGCATCTTAGGGTATTAAGCGAATCCGGCTTGACCGCTGCCGACGAGATGCTTTATCCGGGTAACTATCCCTATTTAGAAGATGTTTTAAGTTATGTTACGATCGGCGCCCGTTCAGTGGAAAACCAGGAGCACCGCCTGACAGTAAGCGGCCTGGATATCCCGGTAGGGATGAAGAACCCTACCAGCGGAGATTTGAATGTTTTGTTGAATTCTATAGAAGCCGCGCAGGTTGAGCATACCTTTATCTATAACGGCTGGGAGGTTAAAACTGACGGCAATCCTCTGGCGCATTGCATCCTTCGCGGCGCGATCAACCGCCAGGGACAAAACATCCCTAACTATCATTACGAAGACTTGATCCACTTTGCCCAGTTATACCTGAAACGTAACCTGGTGAATCCTGCACTCATCGTTGATACTAATCATGCCAATTCCGATAAGGATTTTACCCAGCAGCCCAGGATAGCTGAAGAGGTAATGAATAGTTTAAGCCAGTCTAAAGACCTGAAAAAAATAGTTAAAGGATTAATGGTGGAAAGTTACCTGGTCGAGGGTAGCCAGGCAGTTAATGGTAAGGTGTTCGGCCAGTCAATCACTGACCCTTGTCTGGGTTGGGATGATACTAAAAAACTGATTTTGAGATTAGCCGAAAATAACTAAGGAGTGTTAGATGAGTTTAAAGTTTGATTTCAATAATATGTTCAGTTCCAGCGTAGGTGCTCATGGAGTAAGCAAACAGGATATCGATGAAATACTTCCGGAGGCGCAGAAAGCAGCCGGCCATCTGAAAAAGATTATCGCGGATCCTGGCGCCCGGGTAAAATTAAACTTGGAATGGGCGAAATTACCTGAACAGGACAAGACGGTTATCGATCGAATCCAGAAAATCGGCAAAGAGATATCCAGGAAATACGAGAACGTTGTCTTTTTGGGTATCGGCGGTTCATACCTCGGTTTGAAGGCGGCGCAGGATGCCTTATGCCTGCCTTATTATAATGAATTCAAGAATCTAAGAAAGAAATCCCCCCGGGTTTATTTCGAAGGCAATAACCTGGACCCGGATACCCTTAAAACTTTGCTCAAGAATATCAATCCCAAAAAAACATTTGTTGTGGTTATCTCTAAATCAGGGGAGACTACGGAAACCAAAGCGGCATTGATGATTGTCGAGGCCTGGCTCAAGTCCGGCGTGGGGGCAAGATATGGTAGGCAGATTTTGGCTATAACCGACCCCGAAGCAGGATCTTTGCATAAAAGGGTGGTTGCTGAACAAGAGAAGGATGCGTTAAGTTTTCGTTCCTTTCCTCTTTTAAAAGGCGTAGGTGGCAGGTTCTCGGAGTTCAATATGGGGCTTCTGCATCTGGCAATCGCAGGCGTAAATATCGCAGAGTTGTTTAATGGAGCCAGGGAGATGGCTGCCAAGTGCGGCCAGGAGGATATCCTGAAAAATCCTGCTTATCTGTATGCGTTGCTGCATGTTATTTTATATAACAAGAAAGCCAAATCTCTGGCGATCTTGATGCCGTTTTCGCAGAGTTTAAAATCGACTGCTGACTGGTATGTCCAGCTTTTGGCGGAGAGCATCGGCAAAAAATGTCATCGTAAGGTCGTGGCTTCTCCTGACGGAGCTGAAGAATGGCTCAATGACAAAGAAAACATTTTTGCTAAAGGCAGGACGCCGATTTCGGCGGCAGGCACCAATGACCTGCATTCAATCCAGCAGAATAATGTCGAGGGTGAGAATAATAAGGTGGTTACATTCATCCGCGTAGAGAATTTTAAGACCGATCTGAAGATCCCCGGTAAAGGCGATCTCTTATCCGGGAAGAGTTTTAGCCAGCTTATGCAATTAGCCCAGGAGGCCACAGAATGGGCTTTGGTAAGGGAAAGCCGGCCGAACTGTACTATTATAATGCCCGAGGTATCCGCCTATAACTGGGGGGCGCTTTTATTCTTTTTTGAGATGGCTACTGCTTTTGAGGGCGAGCTGCAAAATGTAAACGCCTTTGACCAGCCCGGAGTAGAAGGATATAAGAATTATATGTATTATAAACTGGGTAAATCCGGAATCCCTAAATCTGTAGCTGAAGCCATAAAAAATAACCCATTGATTAAAAATTCCGAATATATCCTTTAACTGAACAGGCAGTGTATATAATGCACTGTAGATAGAATTCTTAGGCGATAAATATCTTGGAGTCTGCGGCGGAGGCTTAAACCTCCGCTAAATTATTTTGATATGCTTAAAATCGGCAGCTTAAAACTAAAATCAAATTTGATCCTGGCTCCGATGGCCGGGGTAACCGACTTGCCGTTCCGGATGCTCTGCCGGAAGTTTGGAGCGGAGCTGGCCTTTGTCGAGATGATTAACTGCCGTTCGATTTCGCATAAAAGCAGAAAGACTAAGCATATGCTTTCTACCGCAGCCAAGGACAGTCCTTTAGGGATTCAGATATTAGGATGTGAGGAGAAATATATCTTAAAAGCTCTGGATGTTCTGAAGGCTTATAAATTTGATATCCTGGATTTTAATGCCGCCTGTCCGGCAAAGAAAGTAGTCCGGAGAGGAGAAGGCTCGGCTCTGCTGAAAGACCCCAAAAAACTTGGGAAATTGCTTAAGCTGGTGGTAAAGAATTCTATAGTCCCGGTAAGCGTAAAAATACGTTTGGGCTGGGATAAGGATAGTGTTAACGCCGAGCAGGCAGCTCTTTACGCCCGGGATGCCGGAGTCAGCGGCTTGTTTATCCACGGGAGGACCAGGATCCAGGAATATAGCGGGAATGTGGATTACGCAGCGATCGCCAAAGTAAAACGGGCAGTAAATATCCCGGTCATTGCCAGCGGAGACGTATTTTCAGCGCAGCTAGCCAAGAAAATGCTTACGGAAACAAATTGTGACGGATTGGTTATAGCCCGCGGTTCATTTGGAAATCCGTGGATATTTAAGGAGATCGAAGAATTCTTAAAAACCGGCAAAGTCCTTCCAAAGCCCGGCAGGGAAAAGATAGTCAAGGTGATGTTGGAACACCTGGATGCCTCGATAGCTTTTTATGGAGAAAGAAACGGAGTGATCTTATTCCGTAAGTTTTTTGCCTGGTATACCAAAGGTATCCGGAATATCCGGCCCTTAAGAGAAAAGTGCTCGCGGGCAAAGACACGCCTTGAGATGGAAGCAATGATCAACTTATTATCATGAATTTAATCGATTTCGGGTTCCAGAAATCAAACCTTTTCCAGCATATGCCGCTTTTTGACGAGATTTCATACGTCGGGCGCAATGAGGATAAGGTCCGCCAGTATAAAGTGGTCCGCGAAGACCAACCCTGCACTCTTCTGGTATTGAATTTTGTGCGCAATGATGAGAAGATCCTCTGGGATGCGGTGGAGGATTTTATCAAGCGCAGCACTATCAGCGCGACAGGCAGCGTGCGCGGGGTTTATATTTTTGACCTTTTGACCATCGATATACATAAAGAAATCAAAACATTTAAGCATGCGGAGTTAAGCACTTTGATTATGAATCTGGCGGCTAAATTGACTCCCGGCAAAATCAGCCTGCTGAGGTATTCTTCGGTCTACGCCCTGCTGCATAAAACCGTTGATTACGATTGGGGTAAAATCACTTTTAAGACCGCGGTGGATGTCTTTAAAGACAGCCCGGATTATCTGGACCTTTTGGTAAAGCTGATTTTAAAAGATTTCATCTTTGCGTCTGAGCCGGTGATCCTTCTGTTAAATGATCTAAGCCAGAATCCGATTTTTGATTCTCAAAATCAAACGCAGCAGATGCGGCTAAAGAAAGTTATAGCGGATCTTATCCCTAACTCGATCGAATTTATCCCGGAAGTATATATCCAGGATAAGAATGGGGCCAGGGAGCTTCTCTCTGGTTCTAACCTGAAAAACTAACCTTGGTTTATATGGGAAAAGGTGTATAGTAGATCAATAGGATACGATCAAGTTAACCGGTGAAAAATGAGGTGTTAAAATGAAGAAGATATTCAAGCGTAAAAGTAAACCAATTGAGATGTCTGCTCAGCCGGATTTATCCGGAGTGATTGGTAAAATCCAACAGCAATTGACTTTTCTGGAGCAGAAGATCGATACCTTGATTGCTCAGTCCGCGCAAAAGCCCTTAGAGAGAAAAGAATACGCCAGGCCTCCCCGGCGTTTTGATAATTCTTTTCGCCGCGATAGGGGCGGCCGGGAAAATAGCTTCCAGGATAGAGGTTTCACAAAAGCTATTTGTGCGCAATGCCATGCCGAATGCGAGGTACCTTTTAAACCCACCGGAGACCGTCCGGTATATTGCAAAGAGTGTTTTGCCAAACGCCAGGACAGGGAAGGGGCTCCGGTTAGAGAAAACCGCAGTTTCGGCAGAAGAGGTAAGCCGTCTTTTCGAAAACGCAGCAGGGATCGCGTCTAAACGTTTCCATCCGGACGAGACCAATTCCGAAATCATTTGCATTAAAAATAATCTAAATAATTATCGATGCGGGTAATTTTTTAAGTGAGGTTCTATGTCTTTAATTAGTTTACAGGAAATTAGTTTAAAGTTCGCCGGTCCGCTTATTTTTGACCGCTTAAGCCTGCAGTTGGAACCGGGCGAACGGGTAGCCTTGCTTGGCCGTAACGGCGCGGGCAAAACTACCTTGATGAGGATAATTGCAGGGGAGCTTTCGCCTGATGATGGCCAACTGATTTTGCAAAAAGGCATCCAGGTTGCCTATCTTCCTCAGGAAGTGTCAGTTCAGGTGGAAGGTAGTGTTTATGATATTGTCCTCTCTGGGCTGGGAGAACGGGCCAATCTTTTAAGCCGCTACCACAAACTTACCCATCGTTTACAGACTGAGCATTCTAAAGAATTACTGCGCCAACTGGATAATTTGCAGGCAGAGTTGGATCATGCGGCAGGCTGGGATGTGAATAATCAGGTTGAGTATGTTATTTCCCAGATGAAGTTGGATGCTGATAGCGATTTCCAAAGTCTTTCCGGGGGGCAGAAGCGTCGGGTGCTCTTAGCCAGGGCCCTGGTGTTAAAACCGGAGGTTTTGCTTTTGGATGAACCGACAAATCATCTAGACATTGATTCGATTGATTGGCTGGAAGGTTTCTTGGCTAGCTATCCGGGCACGGTATTCTTTGTTACCCATGACCGCTTGTTTATGACCCACCTGGCGACACGCATACTTGAACTTGACCGGGGCAGGATCTTTAGCTGGTCATGCGATTATAAAACTTTTTTAGAGCGTAAACAGGCGGCATTGGATATGGAAGAATCAGAATGGAATCATTTTGATAAAAAATTAGCTGAGGAAGAAGTCTGGATCCGCCAGGGGGTTAAGGCCAGGCGCTGTCGTAATGAAGGCAGGGTCAAAGCCCTCGAGCGCCTAAGGCAGGAGAAAAAGACCCAGCGTAAAGAAGAAGGTTTGGTGCGTATGCGTACGCAAAAATCAATTCTCTCCGGGCATAAGGTGATTAAGGTGTCTCAATTGTGTTTTGCTTACGGGGATAAATGCCTGATCCGGGATTTTTCCACCAATATCATGCGCCGTGATAAGATCGGTTTGATTGGACCAAATGGCAGCGGCAAGACTACACTTTTACAACTTCTCTTGGGTAAACTTGAGCCGCAGAGAGGCAAAGTTACCCTGGGCTCTAACTTAGAGATCGCTTATTACGACCAACTGCGCGGGCAGTTGGATGAAGAAAGAACTGTGGCTGAGAATGTCAATGATTCAGGCGATACTATAACCATTAATGGAAAACCTCGGCATATCCTGGGATACTTGCAGGATTTCCTTTTCTCCCCGGATCGCAGCCGGACCAAGGTCAAGGTTCTTTCCGGAGGGGAGCGCAACCGTCTGCTGCTTGCCCGGCTTTTTTCCAAGCCGTCTAATGTATTGGTGATGGATGAGCCGACCAATGATTTGGATATTGAGACTTTAGAACTTTTGGAAGAATTACTTTCGGAGTATGACGGGACTTTGCTTTTAGTCAGTCATGACCGGCAATTCCTGAACAATGTAGTTACTTCGACCATTGTTTTAGAGGGTGGAGGAGTGGTTAATGAATATCCCGGAGGATATGATGACTGGTTAAGCCAGCGCCATTTTGAAACAGCGCCTGAACCGCCAAAGATTAAGATTAAAAAAGAGCCGATAAAAAAAGAAAAGCCGATTGTCCCGCGCAAACTTACCTATAAAGAACAGAAAGAATTGGATGCGCTGCCCTTAAAAATAGAGAAAATGGAAGAGGAGCAAAAATCCCTCTATGCGTTATTTGCGGATTTGAATTTTTACCAGAAAAGTCCCGAGGAGAGAGCTCAAGCCGAGGCGCGCTCTGAGGAACTCTCTGTGGAATTGGACAAAGCCAACCAGCGTTGGGAATACCTGGAAACCCTCCAGTTGTAGACAGTCTATGTAACTTGTTGTAGATAATATTGTTATAAAACAAATACATTTGCTTCAAATTAGCCCTGAAATTTTGTCAGGGCTTTTTATTTAAGGTTGACTTTCCTGGGAAGAGGTATAACCTATAAGAATAGTTTTCATTGTGCATGATTGACGCAGAAAAAGGGGGTCTTATGAAACCATCTTATAAATTCAATAAGTTCTGTTTAACCTTTTTAATAGGTGCGCTGATTTTCTCTTTAGCGGGATGCTCGACATGTTCAAAAGCCGCCGTCAAAAATCAAAGCCAGCTTCAGGAATACCCGATTACTACTGATGTCTTTACGACTCTCCAGAGGACAGTCGTGCCTGGGCCAAAACCTGCGGAGGCGATTGGCCTTGATGAGATTCCAAAATACAAGCAATACGGCTATGGCAATTGGAGCTTTGGCGATCCTCTCAAATCCGAAACCCGGACCGATATCATGCCGGCTCTTTACGATGCCACAGCAGTTAATAAAAAAGCAAAACTCTTGAATTTCTTTACCATAACCGATATCCATATCACTGACAAAGAAGCCCCCAATCAATTGATCTATCTTCAAAAGTTGCATCCAACATTGCCAATTGGCGCTTCACTGCATTCAGGGATTATGTTGTATACAACTCAAGTTTTAGATGCCGCTGTTCAGACGATAAATGCTCTTCATAAACAGAGCCCGTTTGATTTTGGAATTTCCCTGGGAGATACCTGCAACAGCACGCAGTACAACGAGCTCAGGTGGTATATTGATGTTTTAGACGGTAAGGTGATCACCCCAAGCTCCGGAGCTCATCTTGGAGCTGACACTATCGATTATCAAAAACCTTTTCAGGCCTCAGGGCTGGATAAAACAATTCCCTGGTATCAGGCTATCGGCAATCATGACCATTTCTGGATTGGCTCCATTCCTGTGGATTATAGTCCGCGAAAGGATCTTCGTCAGTCATATATCAGCGATGAAGTTTTTGCCACGGGAGATATCCTTACAAACCCCGCAATAATAAACAACCATGATTACTATATGGGCGTGCTTGATGGCTCCACTCCTTATGGTGACGTAAAATACGCGGGGCCTGCAGCAGACTTCAAAAGCCCGCCAAAAGTTGCCGCTGATGCGGATCGCCGTTCACTTAAGAGAGATGAGTGGATGAAGGAATTCTTTATAACCACAACAAATCCGGCAGGCCATGGTTTTAACCTGGCCGATGCCAACAAGGGTTTTGCCTGTTATAGCTTCGTGCCGAAGTCGAATATACCGCTTAAGGTTATCGTACTTGATGATACCCAAAAGGAAGACGATGGTTCTTCCGACATCCATGGGCACGGTTTTCTTGATTCAGCGCGTTGGGAGTGGCTAAAGAAAGAACTTGCCGACGGTGATGCTAGCGGACAATTGATGATTATCGCCGCGCACGTACCGATAGGCGTAGAAGTGACCGCGCCTAATTCTGAGATGGGTTGGTGGACTGACCCTCAAAACGCGGTAACCTTTCCGGATTTAATTACTGAACTGCAAAGCCATCCGAATTTGATTATGTGGATTGCCGGGCACCGTCATTTGAATACGGTTAAAGCGTTTATTTCTCCTGATCCGCTAAATGCCCCTGAAAAAGGATTCTGGCAGGTTGAGACTTCGTCGTTAAGAGATTTCCCACAGCAGCTGCGCACTTTCCAGATATATCTTAATAGCGATAATACAATTTCAATCGTTACGACTAACGTTGATCCGGCAGTCAAGGAAGGATCACTGGCTGCGGCATCGCGAACATACGCCATTGCTGCAGGGCAGATAACTAATGCAAATATATATGATTATAATCCTACAAATGATCCAACTGTAAAGCCAAGGCCTAATGGATCATACAACGCCGAGCTGGTAAAACAATTGAGCCCGGCAATGCAGGAAAAATTGTCAAAATTAGATTTGCTGCGCATTGATGATCCCTTGCCATCCTGGAATGATACCGCGCCAAAGAAGGCAATTGTCGCTTTTGTTGAAGAGGTGACCAGTCCTGGTTCTCCTAATTTTGTGCCGGTTGAGGAACGTATTGCAACTTTTGACAATGACGGTACGCTTTGGAGTGAACAGCCGATGGCTTTCCAGGGTTATTTTATTTCTGATCGCATTAAAGCCCTTGCTCAAGAGCATCCGGAGTGGATGAGTAAAGAGCCTTTTGCTTCTATACTTAAAGGTGATCAGAACTCTGCATTATCTAACGGGATTAATGAACTTTCGGAAATGATTATCGCCACACAGTCTGGAGTAACCTCGGATGAATTTGAAAAATACGTTACAGACTGGATTGCTACCGCCAGGCATCCGCAGACCAAGCGGCTATATACAGAGATGGTCTATCAACCGATGCTGGAATTGCTTGCTTATTTGCGCGCCAACGGTTTCAAAACCTACATTGTTTCAGGCGGCAGTATGGATTTTATGCGCCCCTGGGCGGAAAAAGTTTATGGTGTTGTGCCTGAACAAGTCATCGGAAGCAGTATAAAAACTAAGTTTGAACTTCGTAACGGTATTCCAGTGCTTATGGGTATTCCGGAGTTGGACTTTATCAACGCCGGAAACGGCAAACCTGTTGGCATTCAATCTCACATCGGCCGCCGTCCGATTGCCTCTTTCGGCAATTCCGATAATGACCTGGCAATGATGCAATGGACTGCCGCAGGCATCGGAGCGCGTTTTTGTCTTTATGTCCATCATACCGATGACAAGCGAGAGTGGGCTTATGACCGTAAATCTAGCGATCCTTTTGATAAAGGCCTGGATGAAGCTTTGGCCAAAGGCTGGACAGTCGCCAGCATGAAGGATGATTGGAAGACTATCTACGCGGGCGATCAGCAAAGAGGGAAATAATGCGTAGAAGGACGCATTTATTTTTCTATCTGGTTTTATCAATTCTGAATTTAATATTTATTGGTTCTGCATTTGCCGGCGAGCCAGGGCATTATGCTCCTGCGCCTATGGCGTTGAGAGATTATGTTATGCCGTCAGAGGGTTTTTATCTGATCGGCTATGATACCTATTATCATGCAGACAAAATGAAAGATTCAAGCGGTAACACCTTTGACTCAGTGAGTGTTCCAGGTTCATGGAAAGGGACGGTTAAATCAGTACCGATTACAATCACTGGTACTCTTAACGCGAACCTGGATTTTAATATACATAGCGCGATGCAGACCCTTGCCTTTGCCTGGGCTACCGATAAAAAGATTCTGGGAGCTGATTATGGATTTATGGTAATACCGTCCTGGGGCTATACGAGCGTCAATGTCGCTGTCCAGGGGACAGCATCAGGTACGATTAAGGTAGGATCGCATTCCCGGGATTTTTCCAAGGGAGAAGAGGTTAAAATTAAGGGCCAGCAGTGGGGGCTCGGGGATTTAATTGTTCAGCCTCTGTGGCTGGACTGGCGAGGTAAGAGGCACGATGTAGCTTTTAGCTATGCCGTAACGCTTCCGACCGGGGCCTACGATAAAGACAAAGTCGCTAACGTTGGTATGGGATTTTTTTCGCAGCGCCTGCAGGCAGCTACTTATTTCTATCCCCTTGAAGACAAAACCATGGCTTTGATGTTTACTCCTACCTATGAATGGAACAGCAAGAAAATCGATACGGATGTTCAGCCGGGCCAAACCTTGACAATCGAATATGGCGTAAGCCAGTATGTGCATCCGCGTGTTGAAATCGGGCTTACCGGGTATAACCAGTGGCAGATTACTGATGATTCCGGAAGCTCGGCTACGAATAAGACCAAGAATACTATTAGCGGCGTTGGGGCGCAGATTGTTTACTGGGCGATTAAAGATAAATGTTCTCTTACCGCAAAGGTGAGCCAGGAGTATGCCGGGAAAGACCGGCTCGAGGGGCTTTTTGAGTCCCTGAACTTTGTCTGGGTTTTCTGATAATAGAAATAAAGGGGAAATAAAGGGGGCGGCTCTATTTTTTATTTCCTGTTATTTAATAAGGAAAAGGCGGCGGGGTTGATTTCTTCTGCTCAAGCGTATGAATATCAAAACTTAAATTCCGCAATTGTTTGGCAATCGCCGCGGTTAAGGCGACTATCCCAAGAGTAATTACTCCTCCTGCGGCTACGCAGGGGATTGTTCCGATCCAGGCAGCTACCATGCCGCTTTCAAAAGCGCCTAATTCATTGGAGGCGCAGACAAAGATCCAGTTTGCCGAAGCAATCCGTCCGCGCAGCGCATCCGGAGAGAGCAACCTTACCATCGAACGCCGGATCACCATGCTTATTCCGTCAAAAACTCCGCTAAAAAATAAAGCAGACATGGATAATAGGAAATTCTTGGAGAAAGCAAAAATAATGATGCTCATTCCGAATCCGG
>JAQTQC010000020.1:0-4173 GCA_028712505.1 Candidatus Omnitrophota bacterium | reverse complement strand
TGATGTTTGTTTTGCTCAGGCATAAGGATTATTTATACACTTAACCGAATTGACTGTCAAACAATAATCTTTTAAACATCTGCTTATCCCGGTATCTAAAGCTACGTTTTTTCTGTAATTTCCTCCTGAAAGTGTTATAATCTATTTAATTCAGGAGAAATGATGTATTTGTCTAAGCTGACTATTAGCATGCATTTATAGTTAAATTAACCCGGCCGAAAAAGCTGGGTTTTGTTGTAAAGAAACAGATTATTGATTTTGAGATCTTACTTTATATTCAACGTCAGTTTAGGGAAAGCCGATGAAAGATAGATTCAATTCCATAAAAGAGCATTTTGAACGTGAAGCCGTGTTGTTTGATCAGAATTTTGTCAGGTTCGCTCCGCATTATAAGGAAGCGATAGAGGCATTGGTTTTGGCTTTACCTTTTGCCCGGGGCAAGAAGATCAGTGTAGCAGACCTTGGCTGCGGCACCGGCAATATAACAAGGGCAGTCTTAGAGAAATACCCGCATGCCAGGGTTACCTGCGTTGACTTAAGCCAACAGATGATCGCTATGTCTAAGGCTAAGCTGAAAGCTTATAAAAACGTTGAGTTTTGCGTTGCCGACCTGCGGGATTTTAAATTTAACAGATATGATGCGGTTGTTTCGTCGCTGGTTATGCACCACCTGGAGCCAGCGGATAAAAAAGTATTCTACCGGAAAATCTACAACAGCCTTAAAAAAGGCGGGGTATTTTACAATTCGGATATAATCATCGGTTCAAGCAGGCACCTGCAGGATATATCTATGGAAGACTGGTTGAAGTTCCTGCGCAAGGGTTGTTCTTCCGCTGAGATCAGGCGTACGCTTAAAAACCACAAGCGGGAGGATCGTCCGGCAAACCTGATGAATGAGCTGGAGTTGTTTCGCGCGGCAGGGTTTAGGAATATCGACGTAGTCTGTAAGTGGTATTATTTTTCGGTTTACGGCGGGGTAAAATAGGGTGAACAATTAAACGGTTGGGTTTTATTTATTTTCAGGAGGGCTTGATATGATCCATCCGACAGCGGTAATCGACAAAGAAGCGGTTCTGGGAAGAAATGCTGATATCGGCGCTTATGCCGTGATAGGAAAAGGTGTCCGGATCGGGGATAACGCGGCAATCTCTCCTTATGTGCATATAAAAGGCGATACGGACATAGGAGAGAATGTTTCTATCGGCAGCGGTGCGGTGATCGGCGGATACGCGCAGATGTTAGGCTCTAAAAAGCCGAATGGCAAGATTCGTATCGGCAGGAACAATGTTTTGAGGGAATACGTTACAGTGAATTCCTCCAGCTCCCCGGATAAGGAAACCGTTATCGGCGAGAATAATCTGCTTATGGCTTTTGCCCACATTGCCCACGATTGCCGGCTGGGCAATAATGTGGTTATCTGTAACGGTTCTCTTGTTGCCGGCCACGTCGAGATCCAGGACAAAGCTTTTATCTCCGGTAATGTGGTGGTGCATCAGTTTGTGAGGATCGGCAGGATCGCAATGGTCGGAGGCCTCTCCCGGGTAAACCAGGATATCCCGCCTTTCATGATGGTCGTGGGTGATTCCAAGGTTTGGAGCGTCAACCTGGTGGGGTTGAAGAGGGCAGGTTTCAGCAACGAAGACGTCTTGAAAGTAAAAAAGGTTTTTAAGATCCTTTACGCCAGCAAATTGCCGATGAAGAAGGCACTTGACCAGATAAAAGAAATAGATTCCCGGCACGCCCAGGAGATTATCGATTTCGTCTCTGCATCCAAAAGAGGAGTCTCCGGATACAAGCGCGGAACCTTGTTGGAGAAGTTGTTCTTGGACTATCCATATTTCATCAGGTCTAAGATCGAGACTTACGATTTGCTCAACCGGGATTTTCCTTTAGCCGGTGTTAAGACGGGAACATCATGAGCGATATCAAGCGCATGAAGCTGTATTGTCATCCTGAGCGCGTTTATAATGAAATCAATGCCGCAGGATATGGAAAAGACGCCTTGCTTAGAGAAAAAGATATCAGGTTTTTTGACCAGTATCATTACCTGGGCACTGATGCGGTTGATGATGCCATTGATTTCCTTCAGGTCGATTCGCAAAGCAGGCTGATCGAGATCGGTTCAGGTTTAGGCGGCCCGGCAAGGTATCTGGCAGAGAAGGCAGGCTGCCATGTGACTGCCGTTGAGATCCAATCAGATTTAAACCAGATCGCTTCCTCTTTGACTAATCGCTGCGGCTTATCCGGCCGTGTTGAGCATTTCTGCGGGGATATCCTGGAATTTCCGGAGGATGGCGGTAATTTTGATGCCGCGGTAAGCTGGTTGGCTGTCCTGCATATTCCGAATCGCCAGGCTCTTTTCAAGAAATGTTTTAATATCCTAAAACCAGCAGGCAAGATTTTCTTCGAGGATTACTACAAACTGGGAGCATTCAGCTCGGAAGAGGAAAAGATATTATGCGGGGATGTCCAGTGCCCGTATCTGCCCGCGGCAGAGGAATATAAGTATCAGCTTATCGAAAACGGATTTACGGATGTTAAGTTTGAAGATAAGACAGTATGCTGGAGCGATTTTGTCAGGGGGCGCGTAGAGAAGTTCATCGAGAACCGTGATCGTTACGCCAAGCTGCACGGCAATGAGGTCGCTGACGGCATGGAAGATTTCTATAAAAAGATATTGCAGCTTTTTTGTCAAGGCAACCTCGGAGGGGCAAGGATTACTGCTGTTAAGAATGGTCGATAAAACCGGATCTGCATTGGGAAGTTTTAAGGAGAGTTTTCCCTGGAAAGATATGATCCTGGGATTTTTGATCCCGAAGGCATTCTTTCTTTACGGTATGCATCGCCATCTGTCGTTTCTCGGGGGAGTGGTGGCTTTGGCCTGGTGCCTGGGAATATTTTACTTAAGCCATCTAAGGGCGCGCA
Source organism: Candidatus Omnitrophota bacterium (assembly GCA_028712505.1). Classification (GTDB taxonomy): domain Bacteria; phylum Omnitrophota; class Gorgyraeia; order Gygaellales; family Profunditerraquicolaceae; genus UBA6249. The sequence goes on along the minus strand of JAQTQC010000020.1, from coordinate 1,248 downwards.
AGGTGAATTTTTTTGCCATCTTTGCCGTGATCATGATCGCCGCGCGTATCGTGGTGGTGATCTCTGAGAAGAGCCCGCGGATGTATTTGTATGTTCTGGCGCTGGATAATTTCGTGGTCGGCGCGGCTTTTATGGTTTCGCTTCTGTTTAAGCGTTCACTGATGGAGTTCTTCGCCGATTCTGCCTCAAGCCGCATACCGCAGGAGATTATCCGTTCATCCTATTACGGTAAAAGTTGGAGGATAGTTACCTTTGTCTGGGGGATAGTGATGATCCTGTTTTCCTTTGCCCTGGTCCTCATGAAAGCTGCTAACATCAAGATCGTCGGCTTGATTGATATGTTTGCCGGCTGGCCGCTGACCGTTATTCTGTTTATCTTTACCCTTAAATTCCCCGCATGGTATTGGAAAAAGAATTACGCCAGGATTCAGGCGGAGGGGGTTGTTATTCGCTCCGGCTCATAAACTTTTACCGTCTGGGTGAAGGGAGATCTTTAATTGACGAAGCGAGCTTTGGGGTATACAATAAATCTTTATTGATTACAAAGTCATCTTTAATTTATTAATTTATCGTCATGATAATTTATGGTAACAAACTAAAGCGCAATAAGTTAAGCAGAAAATGGTTCTGCGTTACTATATATAAACACTAAGCCTTCGCTCTGAATAGGGGCGGAGGTTTTTTGTTTGACAGCTCTACGGAAATAAGAAACTTAGGGAGTAATAGAATAAATGATAGAAAGTTTTAATAACAAAAGTGAGAAAGTTGGTGATGATCTTAAAAAGAATATCGGTAAAGACAGCCGACTGCAAGTTGCGGCCGGTATTTTTACTATATACGGTTTTGAATGTCTCAACGCCGAATTAAAAAAGATTAATAAATTAAGTTTTATATTTACAGATCCTACTTTTATTGAGGTTGATAAGAATAGACGAGAAAAAAAACAATTTCAAATTAAAGCTGATTTTCGGCAAAAGGCCATTAGTGGTTCAGAGTTTGAAATTAACTTAAAGAATGAACTTAAAGGGAAAGCCATTGCCAAAGAGTGTAAAAAATGGATTGAACAAAAAGTAATATTTAAAACCAATATTGGGAATAAATATATCCAGCCACATATAACACTTGAGAATGGTGAGAATAAATATGTGTACATGGGGATAAATGAATTTAGCAGTGCTGGGTTTGGTTATGAAAAAGACAATTCTATATTGCACCAAATCATTAAAACGGACGATTTTGAGGCTACAA
>JAQTQC010000003.1:53055-105396 GCA_028712505.1 Candidatus Omnitrophota bacterium | reverse complement strand
ATGGGTTCAGAGGTCTATCTTTATCTTAATACGGGCAGGCACACCTTTATTGCCCGCGTCGGCGCGCATGACCGGCCGAAGGTAAACCAGGAGATGGACGTAGTCTTTGATATGAGCAAAGTCCACTTCTTCGATAAAAACACCGAAGAGACTATTGTTTAAGATTTAAACCCTGGTTTAGTTGGAAGGTTTTTATGCACCAGAAAATCTCCCGGAAGAAGCTTTGCCTACTTTTGTCGCTTTCCGTCATTGTCGCTACTGCAATTAACTTATTTATTCTTCATCAACGAATTAATCCATTCGTATTCATTTTTTTCCTCCTGTCCAATATCTCCATCTTTTTCTATCTATTGAAATTCTTTTCCGAAAAGAATTCTTTGGTTGAATCCCAGCTTGAGAATATCAAAGAACAGATAAACATTACCAATTCCGAAAATCTCAAGGCCCGGGAGTTTGGCGCGGCGCTTAAATTCAGGATTACCCGTTATAATAACCTGAAAAAGGTAATTGAGGAATTAAACAGGAGTCTGAGGCTGGAGGTAGTTGTTAATGTCTTAAGCTCTACGGTTTATTCCCTGATTTCAAATTCTTGTGGTTCGGCGCTTTTCTACCTGCTGGACAACCATACTCAGAAATTAAGCCTTATCCATTCTATCAAAGAAGACCGCCAGATGGTCATCCTTTCTAAAGAAGGGGATATCTTCGATTATTGGGTATTAAGGCATTCCCGGGAACTTCTTATTGAAGACCTAAAGAATGATTTTCGTTTCGATCTGGATGTCTTGCGTAGCCAGGAGATGCGTCCGATTTTATCGCTGATTAGCTCGCCGTTGATCAGCCACCATTCTTTGCTTGGACTTTTGCGCCTGGAGAGTGATAAAAGGGGATCCTTTAACCAGGACGATTTACGTTTCCTTTCCCTAGTCTCAGGGTTAGGTGCGGTAGCCCTGGAAAACAGTCTGCTTTTTCAAAAAACCCAGGATCTGGCTATCCATGATGATTTGACTGGACTTTACACTAAACAGTATTTTATCAGCAGGCTAAAGGATGAGGCAAAGCGCTGCCTGCGCCTGGATCAGCGCCTGGCGTTAATGATGATCGATATTGATTTTTTCAAGCAATACAATGATAAATTCGGACATACTGCTGGGGACATCGTCTTGAAGAAAGTTAGTTCCTTATTAAAAGAATCTTTGAGCCTTTTAAATCCTTTGTTATGCCGTTTTGGCGGCGAGGAATTCTTAGTTATGCTTCCGGAGATAGATAAGCAGAGGGCTTTGGAGGTGGCAGAGGAATTACGCCAGAAGATTGGAAGAGAGAAGATCTTGCTGCGCCGTCAGAATACATCGGTTACGGTATCGATTGGGCTGGCCTGTCTGCCGCTGGATACAAAAGATGACGATGAGCTGATCCAGAAAGCGGATAAATCCATGTATGATGCTAAGCGAAAGGGAAGAAACCGGGTATGCTTTATCTGATATTATTTTTGATTTTCGCCGTTAGCTGGAATATTTTTTTATTCGACATTCTGTCCGTCCGTTTCAAGCGCAGAGAAGCTAAAAAAACCTCTTTGCTTAATGAGTTGGATAGTCTAAAAGAAAACAAGCTTGCTTTAGATTCCGAGAATCTACGTTTGAATAAAATCTTTATGGAAACACTCGCGCTTTATGAACTGACTAAAGATATATGCAAAGGGCTGGATGAAGAAAAGATTTTTACTATTTTTTATGAAAATCTTAGGAAGCATATCGGCTTTAAAGAATGCCAGTATATAAAAGACAGTGCCAACTTAGGCAAATATAAAGATTATACCGTATTTCCTTTAAATACCGAAGAGAACCAGACTGCGGGGTATCTGGCAGTGGACGGGATTTCTGAGGAGGATAAGGAAAAATTCGGGATTCTGGTGCAACAACTTTTGATCGGGCTCAGAAGGGCACATCTTTATCAGAAGGTCCAGGGGATGGCGATTACTGATGCGTTGACCCAGGTTTATTGCCGCAGGTATTTTCTGGAACGTTTCAGTGAAGAGCTTAAACGTTCCAGAAAGAATAAGCTGCACCTTTGTTTTCTGATGATCGACCTGGATAATTTCAAGCAATTCAATGATCGTTATGGGCATCTGGTTGGTGATGCGATACTGCGGCAAGTTTCCAAGACTATAGGCGATATGGTCAGGCAGATAGATTTTATCGGACGATACGGCGGTGAGGAGTTGGCTATAGTATTGGCGGAAACAGATAAGGAGCAGGCTTCTTTTGCCGCCGAACGTATCCGTCAGGCAATCGAGGCTTCGACAATTAAGGCTTATGATGAAGAATTAAAAGTTACGGTCAGTATCGGTGTTTCCACTTATCCCGATCATACTGAGCATATGAAAGATTTGATTGAGATGGCTGATCAGGCTTTATATCTGGCAAAGGAAACGGGAAAGAATAAGGTTTGTTTCTGCCCTGCCTAAATAAGAGACTTATTCCTTGAAAAATCTTTAGTTTTAATATAAAATACCACCCATGGCTAAACGTTTTATTATTGCTATAGATCTAGGCGGGACCAATCTGAAATGTGCCTTGCTCGACAATGCTTTGAAAATCAAAGCCAAAAGCATATTTGGCACAAAGAGTTTTGATAATAAGCAAAAACTTATTAGCGGGCTGATTGATTCTGTAAACAGTTTTCTTCTAAAATTAGGGATATCTAAAGATTCTGTTTTGGGTATAGGTATCGGTTTACCTGGGCCGGTAGATACCCGTCAAGGTATAGTGCATTTCTTGCCGAATATTCCGGGATGGAAAGAAGTAGGCTTAAAGAAGATCCTGGAACAGAAAACCGGCCTACCGGTTTTTATTGACAATGACGCTAAATTAATGGCCTTAGCAGAGCATATGGCTGGTTCGGCTAAGGGGTATCCAAATGCTTTATGCCTGACTTTGGGAACAGGGGTTGGAGGTGGATTGATTATTGATAATTCCCTCTATCGCGGTATTGATAATGCTGCCGGAGAGATAGGACATTTTCCGCTTAATGAGCATGGGCCTGTTTGTGGCTGCGGCTCAGAGGCTTGCCTTGAGGCCTATATCGGTAATGGCAGGATCATCAAACAGGCACGTAAACTATTTGGTCCTAGAGTTACCCTTGAAGAAGTAAGCTGTTTGGCACAAGCTAATAACCGTAAGGCTTTGGCATTTTGGGGCGAAGTCGGTAAAAAACTGGGCCTGGCTTTAAGCGGGATTGTGAATTTGCTTAATCTTGACGTGATTGTAATCGGCGGAGGGGTATCCAACGCTGGCAGTGTTTTGTTTGCAAGTGTTAGAGCTACTATTTTTATGCGCGCAATGAGCGTGCAGGCAAAAAGGGTTAAGATACTTAAGGCAAAACTAGGCAATAATGCTGGAATAATTGGAGCAGGATATTTAGTCAGGGAGAGGCTGAACAAATGAAAATTTTTATTGATACCGCAAGTGTTAAAGAGATAAAAGAAGCAACCAGCCTTGGTCTTATTGATGGAGTAACTACCAATCCTACGCTTATGGCCAAGGAGGCGCGCAACCCGGAGCAGGTATTAAAAGAGATTTGTGCTTTGGTTAGCGGTCCGGTTAGTGCTGAGGTTATTAGTCTTGAATGTGCCGGAATGGTTGCTGAAGCCCATGAATTAGTCAAGCTGGCTAAGAATATCGTAGTTAAAATTCCCCTTATAAAAGAAGGGTTGAAAGCAGTAAAGATCTTAACTGCTGAAGGGATTATGACAAATGTTACGCTTTGTTTTTCACCCACCCAGGCATTGTTGGCAGCTAAGGCCGGAGCGACTTATATCTCGCCCTTTATCGGCAGGCTTGACGATATTGCCCAGGAGGGGATCAATTTAATAAAGGATATAAAAAAGATATATGAAAATTACGGTTTTAAAACCCAGATCATTGTTGCCTCTGTGCGTAATCCGATGCATGTGGTTAACGCGGCTTTAATCGGGGCAGATATTGCCACTATACCTTATTCAGTGATTGAGCAACTGATCAAACATCCGTTGACCGATATTGGAATAAACCGGTTCCTGGAAGACTATAAGAAAATCCCCCAAACGAATAATGCTAAATAGGTTCTTAAAATTAAATAGGCTGTTTTTCTCCGGAGTTATGCTGGTTGTTTTTATTTCTTCTGTTGATTTGGCATCTGCTGCGGACAGTAAAGAATCCCCGATAATCATTAACGGTGATAATGTAGAATATTCTGCCGATAATAAAGAGGTTGTTGCTACCGGTAATATCGAAGTTATCTATAAAGGCTCGAAATTGACCTGCAGCAAAATGAAGGTTAATATGCAGTCAAAAGAGGGCGTGGCTGAAGGTAATGCCCGCCTTGAGGATGTAAATGGGGTGATTACCGGGGAAAAAATAGTCTATGATTTTACGAATAAGACCGGCGTAATTTATAATGCTGATTTCCGGGCTAATCCTTATTTTGGCAAGGCCAAAAAAGTGGAGAAGGTAAGTGACAGCGAATTTGTAGCAAAAGGAGGTTATTTTACTACTTGTAACATGGACCATCCGCATTTCCGCATGGCGTCTAAAAGGATCAGCATGTCTCCTGGAGATAAGGTGCGTTCCAGACAAACCACTCTTTATCTGGGTACAGTACCAGTTCTCTATCTGCCTCAATTTAACTATTCAATGAAAGAACCGATTATGCATGTGCAGGTTGAGCCGGGCAAGCGTAAGGATTGGGGCCCGTATCTTTTAAGCGCCTGGCGCTATAACCTTACAGAGAAGGCAAATGCCCTTGTTTTTCTTGATTACCGCAGTAAGCTGGGTTGGGGTGAAGGTTTTGAGGTAAATTATTTCAAGACTTTCTTAGGTAAAGGTGATTTCAAGTTTTATTATACCAATGAAAAACCTGATAACCAGCCGGCAGGCGCGCCTACGGAGTTCCAGCGTTATTTTATGCGTTGGCGGCACAGGTGGGATATCGATGAGCGTACTAATTTTACCGCGGAATATTATAAAATCGTGGATGAGCGAAGGAAGTATGACGCAAACCATAATATTTTTAAGGATTATTTTTTCCGTGAATACGAAAAAGATTCTGAACCTTTAAGCTACGGTCTTTTCCATCACGCTTTTGATTATTCCAGCTTGGATATACTCTTGCAAAAACGCACTAACCACTGGTTTGATCAATTGGATAAGATGCCGGAAATAAATTATAACCTGCCAAGTTTGCAGCTAGGAAATACTCCGTTATATTTTGAAGATTCAACTCAATTCGGTTCCTATAATAAAAAGGCGACTACAGAACCTGTAACAGCTAACGATGTTTCCTCAACCCGCCTTGATACAACAAACACACTTTCTTTGCCTACGAGAATAAGTTTTATCCGGTTAAAGCCATTTGTCGCCAGTCGTCAAACCCTGTATGATAAAGGCGAAAACGGTCAGCACGGAATAATCCGGACTGTTTTTTATAGCGGCATGGATGTGAGTACCAAGTTTTTCCGCACCTATAAAGCCAAAACCAATTTTCTCGGCCTAGACATCAATGGACTGCGCCACATCATTACTCCGAGCGTGGGATATCTATATACTCATGTGCCGACTATACCGATCAGCAATATAAAACAGATCGATGATGTTGATGATATACACCGAGGTAATACTGCTACCTTAAGTTTGTCTAATAAGATACAAACCAAACGTAAGGGGCAGAGTGTCGATTTAGTGGATTTGTTGATTACTACTGACTATGTGCTCGACCCTAAGACAGGAGATAATGCGATACTTACTCCGCGCACCGGAGAGAATCTTAAGGACAACTTTTCGGATATTCTTTTTAAACTTAAGATATTGCCGTATTCCTGGATGAGGGTAGAATCTGAGGTAACTTATGAGCACTCAGATCATACAAACGTAAACTATAATAAGTTTTCGTTAGCTAATTATGATTTAATTTTTGATCTAGGAAAAGAGCGGTCTTTTAGTCTTGGTCAGCGTTATGAAAGAAAAGGTAAAAATGAAGTTACCTTTGGTTTTAACTGGCGCCTGAACCCGAAGTGGAAATTCAAGATGTACCAACGTTATAACTTTAAACAGACGAGTACGCTTGACAGCGGTTCACAGGAGCAGGAATATACCTTTACCCGGGATTTGCACTGTTGGGAAATGGATCTTACGCTGAATAAAAAAGAAGATACAGGTACTACAGTTTATTTTGTATTTAGGCTTAAGGCTTTTCCTGAGAATGAATTTGGTTTTGACCAGTCTGTCAGTGAACAGAAATCCGGCGCGCAATAAAATCCTAAACATCTTATAAAAGGCGGATAAATGAATATATCGATAATCGGTTCAGGCTACGTAGGTTTAGTCACCGGCGCATGTTTCGCGGAATTGGGCAATAAGGTTATTTGCGCTGATAATGATGTTAAAAAGATCGCCAATCTCACAAAAGGGATTGTTCCGATATATGAGCCTGGGTTGGAGGAGGTGATTAAGCTTAATCTGAAGAATAAAAGACTTAAATTTACCTCGAGCATTAAGTCTGCGGTTAAGTCGAGTGAAGTGATTTTTATCGCGGTGGGGACTCCGGCGCTTGAAAACGGGGAAGCGGATTTAACCGGAATCGAAAATGTTGCCCGGACTATCGCCCAGAATATGGACGGTTATCGGGTAATTGTCGAAAAATCCACTGTGCCGGTTGAGACTTGCGCCTGGGTGAAAAAAACAATTTCAACCTATATCAAGAAAGGGCACAAGTTTGATGTAGTCTCCAACCCGGAATTCCTGAGAGAGGGTTCGGCGATAAATGACTTTACCCATCCTGACCGGATTATCTTGGGAGTAGAAAGCGCTAAGGCAAAACAGATTATGAGCAGTTTATATCAACCCTTAAACCGGCCGATCCTGGTCACTAACATAAAATCAGCGGAATTAATTAAACACGCCTCCAATGCCTTCCTGGCTACTAAAATATCATTTATTAACGCTATTTCGCGTATTTGCGATAAAGTTGGCGCGGATGTGAAAGAGGTTGCCGAAGGCATGGGTTTGGACAGTCGGATTGGTCGCCATTTCTTGCATGCGGGAATCGGATACGGTGGTTCCTGTTTTCCCAAAGACCTTGAGGCATTTATAAGTATTGCGGAAAAATTAGGTTATGATTTCGAGATCCTTAAAGCAGTCAGAGATGCCAATGAAGAGCAGAAGAAATTTGTTTTGCAGAAGATAAAAGATGAGCTGTGGATTATAAAAGACAAGACTATAGCGGTTTTGGGGCTTGCCTTTAAGCCCAATACCGACGACCTTAGGAATGCGCCAAGCATTGATTTGATCCGCTCTTTAATCCAGGAGGGCGCAAAGGTGAAGGTTTACGATCCCAAGGCGATGGATAAGGCGAAAGAATTCCTGAAGGATGCTGTTTTTTGTAAAGACCTTTATCAGGCTGGCAGTTCCGCTGATTGCCTGATTGTAGCTACGGAATGGAATGAATTTAAAGAGATGGATTTTGCTAAATTAAAGAAATCACTTAAACGGCCGCTGATTGTCGATGCAAGGAATATATACGACCCTAAATTTCTTAAGGCCAAGGGTTTCACTTATATCGGCGTGGGTAGGGGAAATGAATAAGATTATTTCTGAATTTAGAGAAAAAATAAAAAATGGTAAGTTAAAGATAGCGGTAATTGGCTTAGGCTATGTGGGGTTTCCTCTGGCTTTAGAGTTTGTCAGAAAGCACGTGTCGGTAACTGGTATTGAAATTGATCGGGATCGCCTTAAATCTATTGTTAAGAAGATTTCTTATATTAGCGATATCAGCAACCAGGAATTAATAAATAGCTTAAAAAGCGGTTATTTTAAAGCCAGCCATGATTTCTCGGATATTCAAGAGGCAGATGTAGTCCTGGTTTGCGTACCTACTCCACTTAAAGGAAAGAACCTTCCGGATATATCTTTTATCAAGAACGCGGTAAAAGAAGCTGCGCTGCATATAAAGAAAGGCGCGCTGATAATCTTAGAAAGTACCACTTATCCTGGGACTACGGAGGAAGAGATCTTGCCTATTTTTCAGGCAAAGGGTCTTGTCCATGGCCGGGATTTCTACCTTTGTTTTTCCCCCGAAAGGATCGATCCGGGCAATAAAAGATTCCCCGTGCATAAAATACCCAAGGTTGTCGGAGGGATCAATCCTTTAGCCGGCCGGCTGGCTGCCTTAGTTTATGGTATTATTATTAAAAAGGTAGTTCCGGTAAGCAGCAGCCGTTGCGCCGAGACAGTAAAGCTCCTGGAGAATACTTATCGCTTGATTAATATCGGCTTGGTTGATGAATTATCAATGATGGCGCATAAAATGAATATCGATATCTGGGAGGTAATTCAGGCCGCCAGTACAAAGCCTTTTGGGTTTATGCCTTTTTATCCGGGGCCGGGAGTAGGGGGGCATTGTATCCCTAAAGATCCTCTGTATCTGCATTGGAAGGCCAAAAGCTTTGGTTTTCATTCTCGTTTTATCAGTCTGGCTTCAAATATAATAAATTGTATGCCCGAGTATATTGTAAAAAGGATTGAGGAGTGTTTGATCCGGAGAAATAAGGATATAAAGAATTCAAGAATACTGGTAATCGGAGTTACTTACAAGAAAGATGTTAAAGATTTGCGTAAATCTCCTAGTGTTGATGTGATCAGCAGTTTAAACCGGCATGGCGCAAAAGTTTCCTATTCAGATCCGCTTATTCCTTTTCTCAAACTAAAGGATATTGACCTAAGATCTGTAGCCTTAACTGATGCAAAAATAAGGGGATTTGATTGTATTTTGATTGCCACTGATCACTCGGGTGTGGATTACTCCAAGCTATTGAAAAACGCAAAGTTAATATTTGATTCTCGGAATGTTTATAAAGGCGGGCACAAAAATAAAGTTGAGCGTTTATGAGTAGATATCTGGTAACCGGAGGCGCTGGTTTCATCGGCTCACATATTGTTGAGGCCTTGGTCGGGAAAAAGCATCAGGTGCGCGTCTTGGATAATTTCTCAAACGGCAGAATCTCTAATCTAGGATGTTTAGAGAAGAAGATTGATTTAATCAAAGGAGATATCTGTTCTTTAAATATATGTCTTAAGGCCACCCAAGGGATGGATTTCGTATTACACCAGGCAGCCTTAGGAAACGTTTCAAGGTCGATGTGCGATCCGCATACCTATAACCGGGTTAATATCGACGGGACTTTGAATATGCTTGAGGCGGCAAGAAAGAACAAGGTCCGGCGTTTTGTTTTTGCCTCATCAAGTTCGGTTTATGGCCAGGTAAGGGTTTTTCCCGAAAAAGAAACTCTTATCCCTGAACCTATTTCGCCGTATGCTTTGAGTAAATTAGCGGGAGAGTGTTATTGCCGGATATTCAGTCGGCACTTTGGTTTATCCACAGTTGTTTTGCGTTATTTTAATGTTTTTGGTCCGCGCCAGGCGTTTAACGATGAATACGCGGCGGTTATCCCGAAATTCATTAAATACCTAATTAAAAATAAGAAGCCTCCGGTTTTTGGCAATGGCCGGCAGTCACGGGATTTTACTTTTGTAAGAAATGTGGTAGAGGCTAACATCTTGGCGGCCGAGGCTAGTGCATTGGAATACGGGGTTTTTAATATCGCCGGAGGCAAAGATATTACCATACTGGATCTGGTTAAACAGCTAAATAAGATCTTAGGCAAGGATGTCTCCCCGATATTGTTAAAGAGCCGGCCAGGGGATATCTTCCGGTCTTTAGCAGATATAAGGCAGGCAGCCAGAATTCTTAAATTCAAGCCGGTTGTTGATTTTGAGAATGGATTAAAGATTACGGTGGATTATTGGAAGAAAAATGCGTAAAAAGACAGTATTGATTACCGGCGGAGCGGGTTTTATCGGCTCGCATATGTGCGAAAGGCTGCTTACTGATAGTTATAGAGTCATTTGTCTGGATAATTTTGCCACAGGTTCCCCGGACAATATTAAAGAGTTGTTTAGATATAAGGATTTTCGTTTTAATAAGTGTAATGTTTCGAATTATATAAATATCCCGGGAAGGATAGATTATGTCTTGCATTGCGCTTCTTTTGCTTCCCCAAAAGACTACCTGGATTTTCCAATAGAAACCTTAAAAGTCGGTTCTTTAGGGACTCATAATGCTTTAGGCTTGGCCAAAAAGAAAAAGGCTGCCTTTCTTTTATTTTCCACTTCGGAGGTCTACGGAGATCCGTTGGTCCATCCGCAAAAAGAAAGTTATTGGGGGCATGTTAATTCAATAGGTGTGCGCAGTTGTTACGATGAATCCAAACGTTTTTCCGAGGCACTTACCATGGCCTATCACCGCGTGCACAAGCTTGATACTAAAATTGTGCGCATTTTTAATACTTACGGCCCAAAAATGCGCCATAATGACGGTAGGGTAGTGCCTAATTTTATATTTTCAGCGTTAAGAAATCAGCCTTTAACTGTTTACGGAAAAGGCCAACAGACCCGGAGTTTCTGTTATATCGACGATTTAGTCGAAGGACTGCTCCGCCTGATGTTTTCTAGGCTCAACGAACCGGTGAATTTAGGAAATCCTAATGAGTTTACGATAATGCAGTTAGCTAGGTTGATTTTAAAGATAACCAAGTCTAGAAGTAAGATAGTTTACAAACAGCTACCGTTGGATGATCCCCGACAACGCCAGCCGGATATTGACAGGGCTAGAGAAATGCTTTCCTGGCAGCCTTCTGTTTGTCTGCAAGAGGGTCTTGAGCGGACCATATCCTGGTTTAAAGGGTAATTTGCAGCCCCTTTCCTTGACAAGCCAGTCGAATATATGTTATACTTTCAAATATTTCATTAATTAGGAGGATATAATGTTCATTGATATCTTTCAACAGCTTAATTTTCTTGACTTACTTATCTTAATTCTATTATTCAGAATATGTTACATCGCTATTAGAACCGGATTAGCTATAGAATTTTTCAAGCTTTCTGGTGTTGTATTTGCCATATATATTGCTTCGCATTATTATGTTTCTATCGCAGATATGATCCGGGAGCGCTATCTTCACCAAGCTGTTCCTTTGGAATTTGCGGATTTCCTGGTTTTTTGTCTTTTGGCTTTACTGGCTTATTTATTTTTTGTACTCTTGCGTATCACCTTCTATCGCTTTATGAAAATGGAGGCTGCCCCCAATTTGAATAAATACGGAGGACTCATCCTGGGGTTGGTAAGATGGTATTTTAGCGTTGGATTATTAGTTTATTTATTGATGATTTCAAGTGTAAGCTATCTTAGCGGTTCAGTAAAACATTCTTATCTTGGTAGCAGGTTTTCTTCGGTTTCCGCTCAAGCATACAATTGGATCTGGGATAGTGTTTTTTCTAAATTCTTTCCGCAGGAAAAATCCAACATTGTCGTAAACGAAGTCAGGGGTAATTTTACAAAAAAATGAAATTAATCGATTTTTTCAACCAGGCGATCCGCTTCGGCCGTCTTGCCGACCCGCGCGGAGATAAGAAAAAGATTGTTTCTTTTCCCGATTCGGGAATTCTTTTCGGCAGGCCCAATGCTGAAGTAAATAAAATTATGGTTGGTATTGATATTGAGGTAGCTGAACTTCTGCTGGCTGAGCGTATCCGCGAAAAGGAAGGTTTGGATTTGGTAGTTGCCCATCACCCCGAGGGTAAATCCTATGTCGGTTTGCATGAAGTTATGCGGTTGCAGGTGGATTTATTGCAGCAGGCCGGAGTAGCCTATAAAACAGCGCTCAGGTTGGTTGATGAAAGGATGCTGGAGGTGGAGCGCAGGGTATTACCGCAAAATCATACCCGTCCGGTTGATGCCGCCAGACTTCTTAATCTGCCTTTTGTAAATCTGCATACTCCTGCCGATAATCATGTACATAAATTTCTCAGAGTTATTTTCGAGCGTAAACGAAATGTCCTTCGTTCGGTAGGAGATATAGTTAAGCTGCTAAAGGATATCCCTGAATATCAGATTGCCGAAAAGTTTAATACCGGGCCCAGGATGATACTTGGTAATTTAAAAAGGCCGACAGGCAAAATATTACTTGAGATGACAGGTGGAACCGAAGGGTCCAAGGATGTTTTCAGCAAGCTATATAAAGCCGGTGTAAGGACTCTGGTTTCAATGCATCTAAGCGAGGATTACCTTAAAAAGGCAAAAGAAGTTAATCTAAATGTAGTTATCGCCGGGCACATATCTAGCGATACCTTGGGGTTGAATTTACTTCTGGACAACATTGAGAAATCCGCAAGACAAGAATTTCAGGTAGTTTCCTGTTCCGGCTTCACCAGAATCAGGAGGGGCTGATAATGTCCGGGCGTATACCAGAAAGCCTCTTGGAAGACATACTTAGCAGGGTAGACATCGTTGAAATCATCTCTGGTTACATACCCCTTAAAAAGGCCGGGCGTAACTTCAAGGCCAATTGTCCGTTTCATCACGAAAAAACACCGTCATTTACAGTTTCTCCGGAACGCCAGATTTACCATTGTTTTGGCTGCGGTGAGTCAGGGAATGCTTTTAGGTTCCTGATGCGACATGAGCGGATGGAGTTTCCCGAGGCTGTTGAGATATTGGCAAAAAAAGCCGGAATTACCCTGCCGGAACAGGACAAGCCGGAAATAGCCAGGGCAGTCAGCTTAAGCACCCAGATTTATAGAGTAAATGAATTGGCTGTAAATTTCTATGAAAATAATCTTGCTGCTTCAGGCGCAACAGCCTGGCGTGATTATCTTCTAAACCGGGGGATCAAACTTCAAACAATCAAAGAATTCCATTTGGGGTTAGCAACCTCCGGATGGGACGGTTTGATCAATTATCTAAGGTCAAAAGGCATCAGCATCTCTCTGATGGAAAAGGCGGGCTTGATCTTACCTAAGGACTCCGGAGGCTATTATGACCGTTTTCGCAATCGAATTATTTTTCCTATCTTTGATGTCCGCAGCAGGGTAATTGGTTTCGGCGCACGGGTAATGGATAAGACTCTGCCCAAATATATAAATTCTCCGGAAACTCCGGTTTATATCAAGGGGAAGAACCTTTTTGGCTTGAATTTGTCAAAAGATTATATACGGGATAACGATTTTGTAGTTATCGTAGAAGGTTATCTGGACTTTATGATTCCGTATCAAGAGGGGTTGAATAATGTAGTTGCTTCTCAGGGTACCGCGCTTACCCTGGAACAGATCAGACTGCTTAAGCGTTATACGCATAACGTGGTAATGATCTATGATGGTGATACTGCCGGAGAGGTTGCTACTTTAAGAAGCCTGGATATGCTGATCGAAGAAGGAATTCAGGTTAAAATTGTTCCTCTGTCAAAAGGCCTGGATCCTGATGTTCTGGTGCGCCGGGAAGGTATTGATGTCTTGAAAGCTAAAATCAAAGATGCTAAAAACCTTTTTGATTATAAACTGGAAATATTAAAATCCCGCCATAATATCAAAGAGGCGCATGGTAAAAGCAAAATTGCTTCAGAAATGCTCTCGACTATCAATAAGTTTGATAATGCTATCCTCAGGGGTGAATATGTGAAACGCCTTTCGGAGGAGATCAAGATTTCGGAACACTATATAATTGAGGAATTAAATAAATTAAAGCCATCTTCGATGGAGCCCCGGAATGAAACAGTGCGTCCGGGGAAGATATCCACCGGGATTAATCCTGCAGAGAAGCTTTTAATCAAGTTTATGCTCGAAGAAAGAGATTTGATCGAGAAAATAATGCAGGAGCTTTCGCCCGCTGATTTTTCCGATATGCGCACTGCCAAGATTGTTTCGGTAATGCATGATTTGTTTACCCAGGGGAAAAATATTGAGCCCAGTATCCTGATGAATTATCTTAGTGAAGATGATGTCAGTCAGCTTGTTTGTGAGTCGATGTTCATGCCCGAGCTTGCCGGTCAGGACAGGGAAAAGGCAGTCAATGATTGTATTGCGCGGATTAAAGTGCAAAGGTTAAAATCCCAAAGAGAGCATCTGCATATACAAATAAAAAGCGCTCAATCCTTGGGAGATGAGCAAAAATTGAATAGTCTTATTAAAGAGTTCCATAATTTAATCAAGAAAGGCGACTAGAGAATGAAAAAAAGAGAGCAACCTAGCAAGGATATGGAAAAATTAATCGCCCTGGGTAAGCGTAAAGGGTTTCTTACTTATGATGAGGTAAATGACCTGTTGCCTGAGGATCTCTCAAGCACTGTAGCAATAGATCATCTTTTTGAGCTATTAGGAAATGAGGATATCCAGGTGGTTGAAGGCGAGGCAGATGCGGCTTTATCTGTAAATAGGGCGCAGCAGGATAAACAGGATTTGGCGCAGGCAAGAGATGAATTGCTCAGTGAACAACTCAAGAGTGAAGAACGTTTTATGCCTTTGGATGATCCGGTAAAGATGTATTTGAAGCAGATGGGGTCTATTTCGCTCCTAAGCCGTGAAAACGAAATTGAATTGGCTAAAAAGATCGAAGAGGCGGAGGACAGGTTTAAACGCGTGGTTCTGGTAACCAAGTTTGCTAGGAATGAAGTCCTGGCGGTTGCCAATGATATCCTGGAAGATAAGATCAATATGGAAGAGGTGGTTAAAGAGGATATCAAGATAAAGAAAAATAACGTAATCGGAAGGTTTAAGCGTTTTGTAGCAAAGGCCAAACATTCTCGCAGCGAAAATAATACGATCAGCCTTATTTTACAGCTTAATTTTACTACTTCTGTAATCGAAGCGGCAGTGCGTAATTTAAGCGCTTTACTTAAGGAGCTTGAGCATCTGCAGCGTTCAGGTAAAACTAACCGGGAGCGCAAATCCCAGATTTTAAAAGAGATCGCGGAGCCCTATAACAAGATTAAGGAGCAGATGAAATTGATAAAGTCTGCGCACCTTAGATTCAGTCGTACAAAAAAGAAATTAGTAGAAGCTAACTTGCGGTTAGTCGTAAGTATTGCTAAAAAGTATACTAATCGGGGGCTTTCTTTTCTGGATTTGATCCAGGAGGGTAATATCGGTTTGATGCGTGCGGTGGAAAAATTTGAGTATAAGCGGGGCTATAAATTCTCAACTTATGCTACCTGGTGGATCCGTCAGGCAATTACCCGTTCGATTGCCGATCAGGCGCGGACGATCCGGATCCCTGTGCATATGACCGAGACAATAAATAAAATAATTCGTTTTTCAAGGGTCTTTGTCCAGAAGAACGGACGTGAGCCTACACCTGAAGAGATCGCTCATAAAATGCGTTTTCCTCAAGGTAAAATAAAATCTATACTGAAGATTGCCCAGGAGCCCATTTCATTGCAGATGCCTATCGGCGATGAAGGAGATACTCATTTCGGGGATTTTATCCAGGATAAGAAAGCAGTCTCTCCGGCGAATGAAACTGTGCGTTCAATGTTAAAAGACGAGATGAATTCCGCTTTAAGCACTTTGACGGAAAGAGAAAAGAAGATTTTAATCTTGCGTTTCGGTATCAATGATGGATCTTCGCGTACCCTGGAAGAAGTGGGCAATGTTTTTAGAGTTACCCGCGAGAGAGTCAGACAGATTGAAGCTAAGGCCTTGAAAAAACTTCGTCATCCTTCGCGCTCACGCAGGTTGCGTACTTTTATGGATATGACTTTGGCGCATCAGAGAGAGTATTGATCTATTATTTATTTCAATATGGAAAATCAAAAGGAAAAAAATCAAACTAAGTCAGGTCAAGATGCCCTGGCCAAGTTTGATAATCTTAAGAATAGTCCGGAATCAACAATCATGAAGCTACGCAATACCGAGCTTCAGCAGAAGGCTATCTTGAATAATATTCCGGATATGGCTTGGCTCAAAGATATCAATAGCAGGTTTATCGTAGTCAACGAAGCTTTTGCTAAGGCTTGTGGCTTTAAGGCCGATGAAATTGTGGGTAAGACTGATTTAGACGTTTGGCCAAGAGATCTAGCGGAGAGTTATCGTTCGGATGATCTTGAAGTAATAAACAACAAGAAGTGCAAGTGTATTGAAGAGAGGCTGGTTAGTAAGGAAAATGAAGACACCTGGATAGAGACTGTTAAAACTCCGATTTTTGATGATCAAGGTAAAGTAATCGGGACAATCGGTATTGCCAGGGATATCTCCGAGCGTAGAGAAGAGGAGGAAAAACAAAGAGATATCCGTTCTGAGCTTGAAATCAGGGTTAAGGTCAGGACAGCAGAGCTGACCAGCCTTAACGAGAGTCTGCGTAAAGAAATACGTGACCGCGCTAAAGCGGAAGAAGAACTGCTTGCCACCGGCAGTTTCTTGAATTGCGTGATCAGCAGCATCCAGGATGGAATCAGTGTTTTGGATACTGATTTAAACGTTTTGAGAGCCAACCCCACTAAGGAGAAATGGCATGCGCATAATATGCCCCTGGTCGGTAAAAAATGTTATAAGGCCTTTCATGGAGCAGATAAACCTTGCAAGATCTGTCCTGTCAGGGAGACTCTGGAAACTTTAAAACCAGCCTCCAGGGTTATCTCGTTTGTAGACGGGAATGGCAACAACGGCTATCTCGATCTTTATAGTTTTCCGATGTTCGATGATAAAAACAAGAAGCTCGTTGGAGTAATAGAGTATGCGCGCGATATATCGAAACGTATGGAGACCGAAGAAGCCTTGCGTGTAAGTGAGGAGAGATTCCGTACTATTGCCGATTTTACCTATGGCTGGGAATATTGGCAGGGCATGGATAATCGGATGATTTATGTATCCCCTTCCTGCGAACGGATTACGGGTTTTACGCCGGATGATTTTATGCAGGATCCAGCCTTAATCGAGAAGATCATATATAAAGATGACGTTGAAAAATTGCACAAGCAGGTAAAAGAAGCTACTGAGAAGTGTACGAAATTGGAAATCGATTTTCGTATAGTCAACCGCAGCGGCAAGATTGTATGGGTTAGCCATGTCTGCGTCCCAATTTATAATAAAGAAGGCAAGCTTCTCGGCCGCAGGGCTAGTAATCGCGACATCACCCGGAATAAAGAAAATGAGTCTGAGCTGCGGGTGTATCGTGAAAAACTCGAGCTTTTAGTTGAACATCGGACAAAAGAATTAGAATCCGAAGTCAAATCGAAAGAGGCGGCGGAATTACAGGCAAAAAGATTACGCCAGCAGATAGAGTTTATTTTAGGTTCGACTAAGACCGGGCTGGATATTATAGATAAGAATTATTACATCCGCTATATAGATCCGGAATGGGCAAAAGTATATGGACCATGGGAAGGTAGACAGTGCTTTGATTATTTTATGGACCGTAAAACTCCTTGCTCCGATTGTGCTCTCGAGAAGTCTTTCAAGACCAAGAAAACCGTGATCAGCCAGGAGGTTCTGCCTAAAGAAAATAACCGTCCGATTTCAGTGACGACTATTCCTTTTCAGGATGAAAACGGTGAATGGTTAGTCGCTGAGGTAAATAGCGATATCAGCGAGAGGAAAAAGATTGAGGAGGGTTTAAGACGTTACCGCGAGCACTTGGAAGAAATCGTGGAGGAGCGCACTGCTGACCTTTTGCAGGAGGTTTCTTTGCATAAAAAGGCGGAATTAGAAAAAAGTAAACTACATCAAGAACTGCTTAAATCATATGAAAAGTTAAAAGGTATCTCACTGGTTGATTCACAGACCGGGCTTTATAACCGTCGTTACCTGCAAGATGTGGTGGAGGTAGAATTCCATCGTACACGCAGGTTTGCGCATAGTCTAGCGATTATCATGCTGGATATAGATTATTTTAAATCCATAAATGATGTTTATGGCATCGCTTTCGGAGATTTAGTTTTAAAACAATTATCCCGGCAGCTCAAGCGGATGGTGCGCAGGTACGATACCCTAATACGTTATGCCGGGGAAGAATTCCTGATCATTTCACCGAGATTAGGCAGGGATGCGGCTTTTAGTATGGCCCAGAGGTTGCTGGAATCGTTGAACTTTATCAATTTCGGAAACCAAAAACAAAGTGTAAGATTAAAATTGAGTTTATCAGCTGTATCATTTCCGGAAGATAGGGCTAAGAGCGGGACAGACCTAGTCAATTTAGCCAATACGGTGCTTAATAAAGCTAAAGAGCAGGGTGGTAACCGTGCTTATTCTACTCTGGATATGAATAACTTTTCTGGAAAAAGAAAGATTGCTAAAGCAGGGGGAGGGGTAAAGACGCTAAAGAAGACAATCGATAAGCTCACTATGAAATCAAAACAAGGGCTTACAGAATCAATTTTTGCGTTTGCCAAGACCATTGAATTAAAAGATCACTATACCGGGGAACATGTAGAGAGCACAGTGCATTATGCTACAGAAATTGCCAAAAGCCTGAGCCTCCCCAGGGAAGATATTGAATTGATAAAACAGGCGGCTATGCTGCATGATTTAGGCAAGATCGGTATAAGCGAGAACATACTGCTTAAAAAAGGTAAACTTAATAAGAAAGAATTTGAGGAGATTAAAAAACATCCGCAGATCGGGGCAGATATAATCCGTCCGATTCAGTTTTTACATGCTTTGATCCCCTTTATCTTTTATCATCATGAAAGATGGGATGGTAAAGGATATCCCAGCGGTATCAGGGGAGAAGATATACCAGTTGGGGCTAGGGTTATCGCCATTGCGGATGTTTACCAGGCCTTGATCAGTGACCGGCCGTACCATAAGGCTTTTACTAAGGCCAAGGCGCTGGAAATGATCAAAAAGGCATCCGGAACTCAATTTGACCCCCGAATTGTAAACAACTTCCTCACCGTTATCAAGAAAGAAAAATAATTCCTTTTTAACTTGCTAAAAACCGCTAAAAATAGTATTATATAGTATTATTTTAGGGCCCATAGCTCAGTCGGTTAGAGCAGTTGACTCATAATCAATTGGTCCGGGGTTCGAGTCCCTGTGGGCCCATAGTAGATTTTCTATGGGCGATTGGCTCAGTTGGTTAGAGCGCTACATTCACATTGTAGATGTCAGAGGTTCGAGTCCTCTATCGCCCAAATAATTTATAACCAGGAGAAAAATTGGCCACTGTCGATTTGAAAGCGCAAATTATGGGTTTAGTAAAGCTGCAGGAGTTAGATAGCGAGATTTACGCTTTGAAAAACGAAAAAGAAGCTAAGCCTTTAGAGATAAAGGCGATAGAGGAATCCTTCGAGGCTAAGAAGCAGAATTTGATGTCTCTTGAAAAAGAATCCCTGGAACTGCAAAAACAACGCAAGGAAAAGGAACTGGAATTGGCGGCTAATGCCGAAGCAGTGAAAAAGCTTCAAGGTCAGCTGTATTCTTTAAAGACCAATAAAGAATTCCAAACTATGCTACAGCAGATTGCTGATACTAAAGCCGATGGTTCTTTGATTGAGGAGAAAATACTCATATCATTCGAGGATTCGGATAAGATAAAAGAAAAAATTGAACAGGAAAATATTAAATTAAAGGCAGAAGAGAAGATTTTCCTGGATGAGAAAAAAAAGGTCGAATTACGCGTAAAGGAGATTGACGAACGTTTAAATCAGCTGCAGGCTCAAAGAAAACAGATCACGCCAGGGGTTGACCCTAAAATGCTGGCCGAATACGATAAGATACTCTCAAGCCGCGGAGGACTGGCGATTGTTACGGTTTTGGACAATTCCTGTGGCGGATGTCATATGTTAGTGCCTCCCCAAGTGATTAATTTGATCAAAATGTACGAACATATTGTTACCTGTGAAGTGTGTAACCGTATTTTCTATATCGCAGAATGAATTGTCTAGATATCTATATTGATGGTGCCTCAAAGGGTAATCCGGGGCATAGCGGAGTGGGGATTGTAATCTATGAAGATGGCCGCTTAATCAAAGAGATTTCTAATTATATTGGTCAAGCTACGAATAATATAGCAGAATATACCGCTCTCATATATGCGTTGGAAGAGGCTTTATTATTAAAAGCTGAGACTTTAAAGATTAATACCGATAGCCAGCTCCTGGCCAGACAAATCAACAGGGTTTATAAGGTCAGGCATGAAGGTTTGATAGGTCTTTATGAACGAGCTGTGCGTCTTTTGAACGGTTTTAAAAAAGTTTTGGTTAATCATATTCCGCGGGAAGAGAATGCTTGCGCGGACAGATTGGCAACAGCAGCGATCAAGGAAGCATTGAAGAAATAAGCAGGCAGGATGTGGCTGCCCTATGTGAATAGGGAGGAAAGTCCGGGCTCCAGAGGATAACGCAGTGGGTAATTCCCGCCCATGTTGAATAGACATGCGGATTAGAGCCACAGAGACGAGTAGCAGCCGAAAGGCTAGCGAGGTGAAACGCGGCAATCTCTGCGTGGAGCAATGTAGAATAGGAGATAAGCGCTCATCCGGCGCGATTTTTCGCTTTTGGGCGAAAAGAAAATCTCGGGTAAGCTGCTAAAGTTGGCGTGGTAACGCGCTGATTGAGAGGAATAGCCACTAATCGATGCGCAAATTCGCATCAAGACAGAACCCGGCTTATTCTGCCTGCTGTAATTTTATTAAGAACAAAAACAGGATAGACAATTAAGGAGGAAGTTATGTCAGGTCATTCTAAATGGAAGACAAATAAAGGTAAAAAAGGTATTGCTGACGCAAAACGTGGCGCAACTTTTACGAAAATCATTAAAGAGCTTACCGTAGTTGCCAGGGATGGAGGAGGCAACCCGGATAGTAATCCTCGTCTGCGTGCGATAATGCAGAAAGCTAAAGAAGCGAATATGCCTTCGGATAACGTGAAGATGGCAATTAAGCGGGGAACCGGAGAGTTGCCTGGCGTAGTATATGAGGCGGTGATGTATGAAGCTTATGGCCCGGGCGGTGTTGCTATTCTAATCGATTCACTCACTGATAATAAAAACCGTTCTACTGCGGAGTTACGCAATATTGTGTCAAAAAGGGGTGGGAACATGGCTGGTGCCGGTTCGGTAAGCTGGATGTTTACCCAAAAAGGATATGTCTCGGTTCCAAAGGAAACGATTAAAGAAGATGAGCTTATGAATATAGTTTTGGATGCCGGGGCTGAAGATATGAAACATGAAGATAATATGTATGAAATTTATACTTCTGTTCAGGACCTGGAAAAGGTTAAGCAGGCGTTGCAGGATAAAGGAATTAAATGGGAAGATGCCGAATTAACCATGATTCCGTCTTCTACTGTAAAAGTTTCCGGTAATGAAGCAAAACAGGTCTTAGGTTTAATAGAAGCCCTGGAAGATCACGATGACGTGCAGCAGGTTTATGCCAACTTCGATATTCCGGATGAAATTATGAACGAGGTTGCTTCTGAGGAATGATTATCCTGGGGATTGATCCTGCTCTGGCTATTACCGGCTATGGCGTTATCCAGGTTAGCCGGGGCCGCTTATTTTTGCATGAAGCAGGAATAATCCAGACTCGGGCAAAAGAAGATACTTCGAAACGGTTAGATAAAATATACCGGGGAGTCATTAAATTAATCGAGGATACACATCCTCATTGCCTGGTGCTTGAGAAAATATATTCACATTACCGCCATCCCACGACTTCCTATATTTTAGGGCAGGCAAGAGGGGTTATCTGTTTGGCAGCGGCTAGCAAGGGTATCCCTTTTTTTGAATACAGCGCTACCCGCATAAAAAAAGCGATTGTAGGAAAGGGGTTGGCATCTAAAGCTCAGGTACAGAGGATGGTTGCCAATTCCCTGGGTTTAGAAACTTTACCACGCTACATGGATGTTACCGATGCTTTAGCCTTGGCTATAGCACATAGCTATATTATAAAGTCAAAGATATGATTTCTAGGATTTCAGGGAAAATTTCGGAAAAAGGAGATAATTATCTTATCCTGGATTTGGACGGGATTGGTTATAACGTTTTTGTCCCGGCCTGTGTTATGCAACGCATCGATGAATCTTGTAGTACAGACGGCAAGATTGCCATGTTGACCTATCATTACCATCAAGTCGAGCAGTCTAAAAGTGTACCGATATTGATTGGATTCCTTAGCCAGGTGGAAAAAGATTTCTTTGAAGTTTTTATCACTGTTTCTGGTATTGGGCCGCGCGCGGCACTTAAAGCATTGAATAAACCCATTTCATCAATCGCCCGGGCGATTGATGAGGGTGACCTGGGTTTTCTTAAGTCACTTCCTGGAATAGGAGAGCAGAGAGCCAAAGAAATCGTAGCCAAGCTGCAAAATAAAGTTGGAAAATTTGGCTTAATCCGAGATCACAATCTACAGGTAAAGGCTTCAGCAAAAGGTATATCCGAAGAGGCTTTAGATGTCCTTTTGCAATTGCAATATAAACGGGCTGAAGCCATTGCTATGATCAAGAAGGTCCTGGATTCAAACCACCGGGTGGATACAACAGAAGAGTTGCTCAATTTAGTTTATAAACAATCACGCCTAAGTTAAAGGGAATAATGGAAGAGAATAATTTAAAATCAGCAATTGAAGCTTTGATCTTTGTTTCGGAAAAACCGGTGACTATCGAGCAGATAAAAAAGGTATTGGGCATTCCGGATGCACCAAGCGTGCGCAAAGTTATCGATGAATTAAAGTCCGAATACGAAATACAGAACCGGGGTTTGCGTATAGTCGAGATCGCCGGTGGCTTTCAAATGATTGCCGCAACTGTTTTTTCGCCTTTTTTAAAAAAACTTTTTAAGTATCGCTTTAGCGATAAGTTATCCAAACCCGCCCTGGAAAGCCTGGCGATTATCGCTTATAAACAACCGTTGACTAAATCAGAGATTGAATCTCTGCGTAATGTAAATGTTGACGGTGTGATGAAAAGCCTTTTGGATAAGAATTTGATCCGTATCTGCGGCAGGAAGAAGATAGCCGGTAGACCTTTTGTTTTTGGGACTACCCGTCAATTCTTGGAGCACTTTGGTTTGAAGTCTTTGGATGATCTTCCTAAGATGGATGAGTTTAATGCCCTGGCCAAAGAAGCAGAAAACAAGGCTGATGATATAGAAGAGATACCTGAGGCGAATTTGGAGGTTAAAAATGACTCTGGAAAAGATGCGCAGGAAAATTGATATACTCGACCGCAAATTGATCAACTTGCTGAATTTACGCGCCAAGGTCACAAAGGAAATCGGCAACGAAAAGATTAATAACGGCATGAGTATTTATTCACCCGAAAGAGAGATGCAGGTTTTGCGTAAGGCCTCTTTTCTAAATAAGGGGCCTTTGAACAAGAAGGCGCTTGAGGCGATATATCGTGAGATTATGTCTGCCAGTTTGGCCCTAGAAAAACTTTTAAAGATTGCTTATATGGGGCCAGAGGCTTCCTTTAGCAATCTGGCAGCCCTGAAAAGATTTGGTTCTCAGGTTAAATTTGTTGCCTGTGGAAGTATTCCGGAAGTATTCCTTGAGGTTGAAAGAGGAGCTGCAGATTACGGCGTGGTTCCTGTTGAGAATTCCGTAGAGGGTGCGGTAACCCATACCTTGGATATGTTGGTGGATTCAGATTTAAAAATTTGCTCCCAGGTGATCTTGAATGTATCGCATAATTTATTAGCGAATTGTGCGAAGAATAAGATCAAAAAGGTATATTCAAATCCGCAGGTTTTTGGTCAATGTCGTATCTGGCTGCAAAAGAATTTACCCGCTGCTGAATTAGTGGATGTATCTAGCACTACCCGGGCGGCGGAATTGGCAAAGAAGGAAAGGAATAGTGCGGCAATCGCCTCTCTTTTAGCCTCTAAGGTGTATGGGCTCAAGGTGTTGGCAAGCGGTATTCAAGATTCATTGAAGAACGCGACCCGTTTTCTGGTGATCGGGAAGAACGTGGCGGCGCGCACAGGGCAAGATAAGACCTCGTTGCTTTTTTCAATCAAAGATAGGGTGGGTGCTTTATATGATATGCTTTTGCCTTTTCGCAAGTACGGGGTTAATCTTACAAAGATTGAGTCGAGGCCGTCAAAGAGGAAGGCATGGGAATATTATTTCTTTGTCGATATTTTAGGGCATCAGGATGATTATAAGATTAAAAAGGCGTTGGATGAATTAGAACGTAGGTGTATATATTTGAAAATATTGGGATCTTATCCTGTAGGAGAATGATAAATAAAGTGAAGGAATTAGTGCGTGAAAGCGTGTTGAATATAAAACCTTATATTGGTGGAAAACCGATTGAAGAGACCAAGAGGCAATTAGGCTTAAAAGATGTGATCAAGCTTGCTTCTAATGAGAATCCCTTTGGGGCGTCTCCTAAGGCAATCAGCGCTATAAAAAAATGCCTTTTGCGGGTTAATCGTTACCCGGATTCGCAGGGATTTTATCTTAAAAAGCGTCTGGCTAAATATTTCTCTCTGGAGAAAGAAAATTTTATTCTCGGCAATGGTTCCGATGAACTTATTGACGTAGTAATCAAAACTTTTGTTGAACCAGATGAGAACATTGTTACATCGGAAACCACTTTCCTGGAATATGAGATTATCGCCCAGGTTAATGACCGTAAGATTAAAAAAGCTCCGCTGCGTTATTTTAAATACGATTTAGACGCGATACTCAAGCTGGTGGACAGAAAGACCAAGTTGGTTTTTATAGCTAATCCGAATAACCCAACCGGCACATACGTAACTAAATATGAAATGGCGGATTTCTTAAATGCCCTGCCTGAATCAGTCCTGGTTGTTTTTGACGAAGCATATGATAATTTTGTCGATGTCGATGATTACCCGGATTCGATCAGCTATTTAAGAAGAAAAAAGAAGGTGATTATTCTTAAGACTTTTTCCAAGAGTTTTGGTTTAGCGGGTCTGCGTTTGGGTTATGCTATGGCTGATAGCGAGCTTATCTCTTATATGGAAAGAGTCAGACAGCCATTCAATGTTAATAACCTGGCGCAAGAAGGCGGATTGGCGGCTTTAGACGATAAGGAATTCCTTAAGAGGACCCGTCGACTGGTCTTAGAGGGAAAGAACTTTATTTACAAAGAGCTCTCTAAAATGGGGCTGGGTTTTTTGTCGTCAGTTTCTAATTTTATCCTTATTGATACCGGAAGAGATGGCTTGGAGGTTTTTAAAGCTATGTTGAAGTTTGGGGTGATCGTCCGGGACATGGAGCAATATGGTCTAAAAGATTTTATCCGCGTAACCATCGGTACTCAAAAAGAAAACGAAAGATTTATCCGTGTTTTAAGAAAAGTGCTCAAGGAGAAATCTTAATGATTATCGTTTTGAAACCTGAAGCGACTGAAACGCAGGTCAACCACATTATTGAGAAAGTTAAGGTTCTAGGGTTAAACCCGCATGTTTCCAAGGGGGCGGAGAGGACGATTATCGGGGTTATCGGCCCGGAGGATATTTTACGGGTTACTCCGCTTGAGGTTTTCCCGGGAGTCGAGAAAGTTATCCCTGTGCTTTCGCCATACCGTCTGGTCTCTCGAGAGTTTAAAAAAGAGGATTCTATAATCGAGCTCGGCAAGGGTGTAAAGATTGGCGGTAAGCCTTTAGTGATCATGGCCGGGCCGTGTTCAATTGAGAATATCGACCGTTTATACGAGATAGGCAGGCAGGTAAAAGAAGCCGGAGCGACTGTTTTACGCGGCGGGGCTTTTAAGCCCAGGACATCCCCGTATAGTTTTCAGGGGTTGGGAAAAGCCGGACTGCAGA
Source organism: Candidatus Omnitrophota bacterium (assembly GCA_028712505.1). GTDB lineage: Bacteria > Omnitrophota > Gorgyraeia > Gygaellales > Profunditerraquicolaceae > UBA6249. Next base: position 79,807 of record JAQTQC010000003.1, on the reverse strand, counting down.
TGCTCAGGGAAGTAGGTAATGAGTTAGGTTTGGTTACTGTAACCGAGGTAATGGATGCCCGGGATGTTGGCCTGGTTGCTGATTATGCGGATGTCCTGCAGATAGGCTGCCGTAATATGCAAAATTTTAATTTATTGAAAGAGGTGGGGGCAACCAAGAAGCCGGTGCTTTTAAAGCGGGGGATGGCTTCCACTGTTAAAGATATGCTTATGTCCGCCGAGTATATTTTAAGTGAAGGTAATTTTTCGGTGATCCTTTGCGAACGAGGCATTCGAACTTTTGAAGATTCTACCCGTAACACTTTGGATATAAGCGCAGTTGCGGTAACCAAACAACTATCTCATTTGCCAATCATTGTTGACCCCTCTCATGCCGCCGGTAAATGGGGGTTGGTCCCATCCTTGGCAAAGGCAGCTGTTGCCGCAGGATGCGATGGTTTGATTATTGAGGTGCATAATCATCCAGAGGAGGCTGTTTCTGACGGTGAACAGTCGCTTATTCCGGAAAAATTTTCCGGTCTTATGACCGAACTTAAAAAGGTTGCCGGTTCCGTGGGAAGAGAAATCTTATGAAACTATTCAATAAAACAGTAATTATCGGCACGGGTTTGATTGGTGGCTCCCTGGGTTTGGATTTAAAGGCAAAACACCTGGTTTCTCTAGTTACCGGTTTTAGCCGGCATAAAAGTAATGTAGAACTAGCTAAAAAGCTCGGAGCTATTGATTGTATCGGGTCATCTCTGGATGTCATAAAAGACGCCGACTTAATTATTTTGGCGATGCCTCCGGAAGCAAATATTAATTTTGCTCTCAAGATCGCGAAGAAGATAAAAGACAATTGCATAGTTATTGATGTGGGTAGCACCAAAAGGGATATAGTCTCCAAGATTAATCGGATCATCCCTGGTTTTATTGGATGCCATCCGTTATCAGGTTCAGAAAAAAGGGGGGCTGCCAATATTTCTGCAGGGATCTTTCAGGATTCCATCTGCATTATTACCCCTTCGGCCCGGGTTAATAAGAAAGCCCTGAACAAAGTTTGCCGTCTATGGCGCAGACTAGGCAGTAAAGTAGTTATTTTGACTCCGGAAAAACACGATCAGGTCTTGGCTTTTACCAGCCATTTACCGCATATCGTTGCCTTTTCTTTGGTCAACTCTATCCCGGATCGATTCTTAACTTTAAGTTCCGGTGGCCTTAGGGATACTACGCGGATTTCAGCCTCGGACGCAAATCTCTGGAGCGAGGTATTTTTGAGCAACCGGGAAAATATCCTGTCCTGTTTAGCTGTCTTCCAAAAAAAGCTTGCCTTTTTGAAACTTGCCTTGGAAAGAAAAAACAAGAAATTTCTAACAAATATACTTTTAACTGCTAAGAAAAAGAGAGAGAGATTGGGATGATTGTCGCTATCGATGGCCCGGCTGGGGCTGGAAAAAGTACCGTAGCCAAGATCTTAGCCAAAAGGCTGGGTTTTCTTTATATTGATACTGGGGCAATGTACAGGGCTTTAACCTTGAAGGCCCTGGATAATAATGTTGATATCTATGATGAGCATAAAATCAATGCTCTTGCTTTAGAGACCGTTATAGATTTGCGCAGCAATCCCGATGGTTCATTGAGCGTTCTTCTTGACGGGAAAGATGTCTCTTTAGAGATACGTCGGCCGAGGATCACGCAGTATGTCTCCGATGTTTCTAAGATCAAAGGGGTAAGGCAGGTATTGGTTAAAATGCAAAGAGAGCTGGGAAGAAAAGGGGATTGCGTTTTAGAGGGTAGAGATATAGGTACGGTAGTCTTTCCTGGCGCCGAAAAGAAGTTTTTTATCGATGCTTCTGCTGAAGTACGCGTAAATCGGCGTTTTAAAGAATTAAAAGGGCTGAACCAGAATGTGGCGGAAGTTGATGTGGCTAAAGATCTTTCTAACCGCGATAAGATTGATTCAACCCGGGAGGTTTCCCCCTTACGCAAAGCGGAAGATGCAATTTATATCGATACCACAGAACTTTCCATAGGGGGAGTGGTAGATAAGATGTTGGAGTTGTGTAAATAAATGGATAGATCGCTTCTGAGGAATTTTTCTATTATCGCCCATATTGATCACGGTAAATCTACTTTGGCTGACCGGATACTGGAGTTAACCGGAGCCGTGGATATTCGACATAGAGGAGATCAGCTTCTCGATGATATGGAGCTGGAAAAGGAACGCGGTATTACCATAAAAGCTTCCATGGTCAGGTTGAATTATTTTTCCAAAAAGTTTAATAAAGAATATATTTTAAACCTGATCGATACTCCAGGACATGTTGATTTTACGTACGAGGTATCTAAATCTTTGGCTGCTTGCGAAGGCGCAATACTGGTGGTGGATGCTGGCCAAGGCATTGAAGCGCAAACTGTAGGTAATTACTATTTGGCTCTGGAAAACAATCTCCAGGTTATTCCGGTGATTAATAAGGTTGATTTGATTTCTGCTGATGTGGAACGGGTTAAAGCACAGGTAGAAACTGTTTTAGGTTTTAAAGAAGAGGAAATTATCCTGGCCTCGGCCAAAGAAGGCAAAGGGGTCATTGAAATACTGGATAAAATAGTCGAGACCATTCCTTGTCCCGGCGGTCAATCTGATGGGGCGCTTAAAGCCCTGATTTTTGATTGCCGTTTTGATTCTTTTAAAGGAGTAGTTGTTTTTGTCAAGGTTATAGATGGTTTGATTACCCCGAAAACCAGCCTGAAGATGTTTCATACTGGCAAGGTATACAAAATCGAGGAACTGGGTGTTTTTAAAGATTTAAAATATTCTGCTGTAGATTCTTTAAGCTGCGGAGAGGTTGGTTATTTCACTGCCAATATGCGCGATCCCCGGGAGGTAATTATCGGGGATACAATCACCGATCCTAAAAATCCCTGTTCTGAGGCCTTGCCCGGTTACCGTACAGTCAAACCCCTGGTTTTTTGCGGTATTTACCCGGTTAATCCAGCTGATTTTCCTGAATTACGCGATGCCATGGATAAATTAAAATTATCCGATGCCTCTTTTGTGTTTGAGCCGGAGAATTCCCAGTCGTTTGGCACGGGTTTTCGTTGCGGCTTTCTGGGGCTTTTACATATGGAGATTATTCAGGAGCGTTTAGAGCGGGAATATAATTTAAATCTTATACTTACCGTTCCGAATGTAGTTTATCGCATAAAAACAAAGGACGGGCAGCTTATCGAGGTTGACACTCCGGCTAAGCTTTCAGCTTCCCAGGATATAGCTGAAGCTCAGGAACCGTATGCCAGCCTTTTGATGATTGTGCCCGTGGAATCTATCGAAGCCGTTTGTGATTTTACTAAATCCCGCAGAGGGATATTTGTTTCTAACGAATACCTGAGCGAAGACAGGGTAAAGGTGATTTTTCAGATTCCCTTATCTGAGATAATCGTTGATTTCTATGACCGGATTAAATCAATCACCCGTGGTTATGGCTCAATGGACTATGAGTTTAAAGAGTACTTAGCTACAAAATTGGTAAAATTGGATATACTCTTAAACGGGCAGGTTTGCGATGCCTTCTCATCGCTGATGTTTAAAGACAAGGCTACTTCAAGGGCTCATCTTTTAGTCGGCAAATTGAAGGAGTTGATTCCTCGCCAGCTGTTTGAAGTGGTTATCCAGGCAGCTATAGGTAGCCAGATCTTAGCTTCTGAGAAAGTGCGTCCGGTTGGTAAGCATGCCACAAGCAAATGTTCGGGAGGAGATATTACCCGCAAACGCAAGCTTTGGGAAACACAACGAAAAGGAAAAAAGAGACTTAAGCAATTTGGTAAGGTAGAGATTCCTCAAGAGGCATTTCTGGAGGTATTAAAGATATGAGTTCTCAAAAGAAACCAGTAAAGAAATCTGTATTGCGCGATTGGACAGAATCAATCATTATAGCTTTCCTGCTGTCTTTGGTTATCCGGATGTTCTTTATCCAGGCATATAAGATACCCACCGGTTCCATGCGCATGACTTTGCAGGAAGGTGATCTGATATTCGTAAATAAATTCATTTACGGAGCCAAGGTGCCACTGACTGATTTTTGTCTACCTGCATTAAGAGAACCCAAAAGAGGGGATGTGATAGTTTTTGTTTACCCTGAGGATAAGAAAAAGGATTTCATCAAGAGGTTGGTTGGCCTGCCTGGTGAAACAGTTGAGATCAAAGGGGGGTCAATTTACATCAATGATCAACCGGCCAACGATCCTATTTTTAAGCAGATCTATTATTATAACCGGGGGGAATTCTCTGCTGAGGGACAGAAAATAGTGGTTCCTCCGGATAGCTATTTTGTCTTAGGAGATAATTCAATTACTTCTAAGGATAGCCGTTATTGGGGGTTTGTCCCAAAAAAGAGTGTGCTCGGTAAAGCCTTGATTGTTTATTGGCCGCTACATCGTATAAAGTTGATAAAATGAATATAGCGAATAAGATTTCCACCTTTCGTATTCTAAGTGTCCCGTTTTTTATTGCCTGCCTAGTATATTATACCCCGGAGAGGCAATTCTTGAGGATCCTGGCTTTGGTTATATTTATCCTTGGTGCAATCTCTGATGGCCTGGATGGTTTTATCGCCAGAAGGGCTAAGCTGCAATCAAAAGCAGGATTAATCCTGGATCCCCTGGGGGATAAGCTTTTACTGATGAGTGCTTTCATATTTCTATCCCCTATAAGCAGGCTAGAATTAGAATTTCCTCTCTGGGTAACCTTTATCGTGATATCCCGCGATGTGATTATCATCATAGGGGCGGTGGTTATATATATGGTTAAACAGTCGTTGGATGTGTATCCTACTAAGTGGGGCAAACTTACAACCACATTCCAGATGCTTTCAGTGCTTTGCGTTTTATTGCAATACAAACAGGCTGCTTTTATCTGGTGGGTTGCGGTAATATTTACTGTTGTTTCCGGAATTGACTACGTGAAGAGAGGATTTAAGATTTTATATGCTCTGGACAGTCGTCGCGTTAATAGCTAGTTATTTATTAGGTTCAATTCCCACAGCTTATCTTTTTGCGAAGATCAAAGGAATTGATATCCGTAAGGTTGGATCCGGCAACATCGGAGCAACTAATGCAATGCGCGCTTTGGGAAAAAGGCTGGGGATTACGGTTTTATTGTTAGATATCCTGAAAGGTCTTATCGTAGTTGTTTTCTTGGGTGATTACTTCAGCAGTAAACCTGTTTTATGGCAGGAGTATAACTTACGTATTATCATGGGTTTATGTTCCATCTGTGGGCATATTTGGACTATATTTCTTAAATTTAAAGGTGGAAAAGGTATTGCGACCAGCTTTGGCGTATTGCTTGGCTTGGCGCTAAAACTACCCGGATTAGGCATAGTAATCGGGATATTAGTAGTAACCTGGTTAGTTGTATTTTTGATCTGGAGAATGGTATCTTTAGCTTCCATCGTGGCGGCGATAGTTCTTCCGCTTTCCGTCGTAATATTGAAGCAATCGGCTATTTTAGCGACGGTTAGTCTCATTCTTTGCGTTTTTGTGACCATCCGCCATAAATCCAATCTTTTGAGAATATTTCAAGGTAAAGAACCCCGTCTTTATTTCAACAAATCCAAAAAATAGTTTCTCGTCGGATGAATAAGCAAGCGCTTTCTTTTTAAGGCGGTTTCCTATTGAAACAGCTCTCGTTTGGTTGCATAATTAACTTGTGTGGAGGTTTAATAACCCCACTAGCCAATAAGAGGGAGCTGGGTTGCTGGATAGCAACCCAGCTGGATTAGGATGAGAGACTTGCTTTATAAAAATTTAACATCAGCTGACAGAAGCCGAAGAGTGATCGCCAGCTCTGAGATAGCAGATAAGGAGGGCGTGCATAGTGTAGTCCGTCGGCATTTTGCCTACGTGGTGCGTCAGGTTGAGAAACCTGATGCCGAGAAACCTGCCCCTTACCTTTATATACTAAAAGAAAGAAATACCCAGCAGAAATGTGAACATTTTTTCTGTAAAATCAAGGGAAGCATGCTTGCGGTAAATAAGGGCAGGCTTTTCCTTATTCTTTTCGTGCATACATTAAGCATACGTCTTACCGCTATTGAGAAAATAGGTGAACAGATCGGCTAATTAATAGTCAAATCAAGGTTTAAGACTTTAAACCAGGTAATAAAAATTACCTGGTTTTTTTATTGACATGAATTAAGTTTTATATATAATATTTACAACTATGATTAAACAGCCTTTTTTATATAAAACTATGGCGCTAGTTTCTTTAGCGCTTATTTTTTTAAATTTTACTCCAGCTTTTGGCCAAAGTAGCATAGAAGTAGATTATCTTTGCGAAATAGGCAAGACTTATTATATCCAAGGAAAAGTAGATGAAGCCCTTTCGGAATTCACCAAAGTCCTTTCGATCGACCCGGATAACCGGCAAGCCAAAGATTATATAAATAAGATATTTAATAGTGAGATGCTTTATAAAGAGGAGCCTGTTGTTGTTGAGCCCCCTGTATCGGTTAAACCCTCGACATCTCTTGACCTACCCGCGATTGAGCCTCCTGCACCTGTTAAACCTGTCGAACAGGTTGTTGTGCAGCAAAAAAGTTCAGAGTTATCAAAAGAAGAAGCCATGGACCAGGCGCTTAATAACTTAAAAAGCGCAGAACCAACCTGGATTACTCCCTATACTGCTTCTAAGGATTCGTCAGATAAAGATATCAAGAAGGACGAGAAGAAAAGGGGAATCAAAGCCGGGCCATTAAGAATAAGCGGAGAGATGCAGGTGAGTTTCGGCGCTACTCCCGATGATTTCATCTGGAAACGTGCCAATTTTGATCTAAATGAAAAATTTTTCAGTTGGCGCATGACTTCGTATGATGGGTTTAACCGCGGCTTTAATACTTATGATCCTGCTATTTACGATTCACTTAGTGTTAATTTAGATACTGAAAATGAGCAAGGGTTTAATTTTCATACCAATCTTACTATAGACCCGTGGAGTTTCACGGGTAAGAGCAGCAAGATGACAGTCAGTAATGGTTCTGATACCGCAGATATCCAGCTGTATTCCTGGGCGAACACAGGTTATGTCCTCAACCATACTTTTTATAGTCTTAATAATGGCACTGCTCTTAATATCCCTGAATTGAAATTAAAAGACGGCAAGACCACTGCCGCTACAATTTCAGGCTATACTATTCCTGAATCAAAATTAAACACTACTTTCCAACCTATACGCGAATTGTGGCTGGATTATACCAATGATACAGTCAAGCTGCGGGCTTTCCCGATGGGGTATCAGGATCAGGCTTATTCTTCTGACGATCCCTTAAACATAAGTAATCATGGAATATGGTGGAAAGATAGCAAATGGTTGCGTATGTATACTCCGGGAGTATATCATTCCGGTACCTCGCCCGGCAGTTTCACAAAAGGCTCCTGGGATGATTCGCTTTCTTTTATATCTAAAGACAGTACTGGTAAATATTTGACTGCTTTGCGGGGGTTTTCTTTTAATTTCCAACCGGAAGAGACCACCACCTTTGATACTACGGTGGCTACCCCAAAACATCTCTGGCAGGATTACGATCAAATGGATAACCTGATTACCGCCAGCCGCCTTAAACACCATTTTTCGGATAATTTCATGCTAGGGGGTACATTTACCTCTCGTTTAGGCTATAAGACTGACCCGCAGAAATTGGACAGCCAGAATTTTGTGGGTGGTGTTGATTTAGGATATGAAATTGTTGATGGTCTAAAGGCCCAAGCCGAATTCCTTACTTCTAAGTCAAATTATGATATGACCGATTCGACTTATGAAACAGAGGCCCGTGGCAATGCGTATTATTTTTCTTTTATTACACGCTATCCTCAGCAAAGCATCATGGATTTAAAGTACGGTTATGACGAAATAGCGTTGGCTAAAGATGAAACATTTTTGGTTAAGAGCAAGTTTTACGCCAGCCGGATGGATAAAGGGTTTGATTCCGCTCTTTCGGATTTTCATAATACCCGCCAGGATGTCTTTTGGTCAAGACACATCCATTTTCGCAAGCCGATGGATTATTATTCTCAGGGTTTGAACGGATCTAAAACTAATTGGGATGAACTTAATTCTTCGCGTATTGGTGATGGAATTGATGCTGGCAGGAATACATTTGGTTTTCGTATCGAGACTTTCCTAGAGGATAGGTTTTACAACCTTTTTGATATGCATAACGTGCATAATACCAGCGGTAAATTTGTGGAAAATACCGTACGCGATGAAGCGACATTAAAATTAACCGATAAATTAACCGCTAAGGTTTTAGGTATCTACCAGAAAATGCCTGATACTGTAGGCGGAATAGATCCGTATATTTATGATGGCTCAACCGGAGAGTTTTACACAAATGCCGCTGTTCCTGACGGCGAGGACCCATCGATTAAAACAGGGTCTTTGGGATTAAATTACGATTTCTTCGATTGGTTGAGTTTAAATGGTATATATGAGCGTACAAATGATTATACATTGGCCTACGGAAATTTCCCTCAAAATGTCCTCAGGGATGATACATCTTTATACGGACGTTATTACCAAAACGGAAATTATTATAGTTCGGTCAACCCATTTCTTTACGGTCAGGGGATTTTTCCCCAGGCTCCATATGATTTTTATAATGTTTTCAAGACAGGTTTACGGATTGTTCCGATGAAAAATATGGAGATTTATTTGGATTATACGCGCAATGAATATGAAACTGCTTCTTTAATCAATGACAATATGAACCATATGGGAATGGAAGTTACTTATATGCCAACCGAGAAAATCGGTATGTCATTTAAATATATCTATTCCCGGTGCAAAGATCTTGTTTATAACGGTACAGACTATGTCCTTACGGATGGCGTCGTAGGCCACCATAACTTTTTCAGCGAATTCAGATACATGCCGTCTAAGGATGATGAATTTAGCCTGGAGTATGGAGTAGGAGATACCAGTTCTATCGGTAATATATCTTCTCTGGATCCCTATGGCGGCAGCATGCTCACTTTAGATACTCAGCATATTATCCGCGTTTATTACCGCCGCAAATTTTAACCAATATACCCCATTAAGCTTACCAAGACAGGGAAGCCTCCTAGATTACAACAGATTGTTCGGTTAGTTTATATTTTATATCAGGTAGATATCGATTTTATTAATTTGCCGGGACCTGATTTTCTGAGCGTAGACTGAAGGGATGTTCGCAGAATCTATCTCTATAGAGTTGTCGTCTTCAGAAAGGATTACTTTAGATACCTTGACGCTGTTTTTGCCAAAGGTATCTTTTCTTTTCGGGTTGTGGTAAGTTACCTTTACCGAACTCAAGAAGTTAAAAGAATATTCTCCTTTGCGGCTAAATAACCAACCTGGCAGGGATGGTTTAAATGTCAGGTTGAGTTGCTTGTTGTGATCCAGGTAGAACGGGTTATTGCCGGCATTCATAGTCAGCCAAATTTGCAGGAATTCCGCAGTCGAACCTGAAAGCCTGGCTACAAAGCCATTTCCATGCAATTTCTTATCAGGGAAAGCGCTGCTTGCCAGAAAAGATGAATTTTCCAAGATGCTACGGCCATATTTCTCAGGGTTAAGAAAAGGGATGAGTACATTCTTGAATTCAGCGTAGAATTCCTTAGTTAATCCGGTTTTAAGCATTTCCAGGATATATTTATATTCCATATGCAGCCAGACAGACTCATTTTCCAGCCATCCGGGAGTAAATATCCGACACCTCCCAATCTCCTCGGGCATACTTTTAAGCGCGGCCGTTACCTTATACATCTTTAACTTTTTATCAAAGAGGGGGCTTTTTTGGGTTGCTTTATAAATAGCCAAAGCTTCTCTGGGCTCCTGGCATAATCTCAGCGCATGCATTTGTCCTTCTAAAAACAAGGGAGCAGGTGTTTGCCTGAACTTTTTAGGTTTTAGGTAATGGTCTTTAAGCAGATCAAATTCGGTTACTTCATTGATAAAATATGAATCATAAGTGCCTTTTGATTTGTTAAATGCTTTATTTAATCCGGTTTCAACTTTTACTAAGGCAGAATTGATGAATAAGAGCAACTCATTGGTATCCGCGTATGCTAAATTACCAGAGAACCCCATTTGATTATTATGGCGATAAGTCTCTTTTAAGGTGTTGCTTTTATCCCAATAAGAGAAGCTGTCTTCGTTTAAAATTAGGTAAAGTTGTTTGATGAAATCCCGGGTTTCTTCAGCGAGTTCTACTGCCTTCTCTTTAGACTGCTCCAATGCTAATTTTATCATTTTTAGCAAACGCTTAAGTTCAAAGGTTTCACAGGTAGATGAACCAAAGAGGGCAGGTAGGCCATTAAGAGAATCAAACCAGTTGGGTTTGCCGGCTTCCATTTCAATACCGATGCCAAAAGGATCCAAAGAAGCTAATTTGTTAACCGCAAGATTCAAAAGTTTAGCAATAAGCGTGGTATAATAAATCTCGCCGTTTCCATGCTGCGTTCTTAAAAGATGCGGGTTATGTTGGCGGTTATAGAGCATCTCTTTCTTCGCGCTGTTAAGAGTAAGGCAGTGTAATTGCCGGGGCTTGCCGTTATACAGGATATATCTTTCGCTGCGGGGTCTAACCACTTCAGCGTTATCGTAAAAAGTAAAAACTTTCTTTTCAAAGAATAATTCATTAAATCTTTCCGGGTATATCCCCAGATAACTTTCGATCAAGTCTAGGTTGTAAGTCCAGTGATCAGTCCAGAATCCTTCTCCGTGTTCTGCTTCCTGGGTTTTTAAAGAAGCGGAAAGAACAGCATCCAGAAAATCATCATAGGACAGGTTAAGCTTTATCTTGTTTTCTTCGACAAAAAAGATTAATTCTCCCGGGGTAAAAGGTTTCTTTAAATATGGCTCAAGTTTCCTTATGCCGTCTTTGTCAACTATAGTCTCGAGCAATTCATATAGATCGAGGTTTTCTTTGAGCAGAAAACTATCAGGTTTTACCACCAAGGGGTTAAAACCGTCAACCTGAAGCAAATTCATGAAAAAGATTATATTCTCGTCTTTCACCTCAGGATTAAACCAGCAATCATTCCGCCGGTTTTGATTTACATCCCGGTAGTTGCCATTACCTTGAGATAGATAGGTAGGCTGTAGCTGAAACTTGTTATAGTCTCTTTCTAAATCGCCGTGTTTGCGCGAATAAAGATAAAATATCAGTCCGGATTTAAAAATCTCAGGATATCCTCCGCGCATGATGTTATCAAGGTAAGTCTGCCCGGAGTATAAATTGAACTCTTTAGAGCTGCTGTTAGTCAAGACGTCATTTTTTAATCTCTGGATAAGCTCAAGGTTTTCATTTAATTTTCTCTCGATGTAACCGAATTTCGTGATTTTGGGAACTGAGGTATTTAAAGTTTTAACATTACGAGCCTGACCGATAATCGAGTAAAAAGTTTTTTGTTCCTTGGGCCTCAATTCCAGGTTCATTAAAAGCAAAGCACAAGGAGTCTTGCTTTTAGGCATCTGTTTTGCAGGATATGTGAATTTGGTGTTGTTTAAGAATTGAGCGGGGTAGGAGAAATCAGTAATTGACCCAAAGACAGCTTCAGGATCAACGATCGGACGGATGATTTCCGCCTTAGCCCCCTTAAAATGAAAACCAAGATAGAAGTTTCCACCGTCAATATGCACTACTTCCGGTCGATCGGCTGGATCAACCGCAAGTTTATAAAAAGGGATATCGTTTTCCAAGTTATCGATATTCATCCAGGCCTCAATAGTGCGGCCCATCTTTTTTAAGAAGAAATTGTGGGTACCGTAAGGAACGACTTGAGGCAGTCCATCAATAAGCTGTATAGATTTAAGTTTACCACCCGTGTTTTCAACGCTTACAATCCGGCTCAATCCAGCATAGGTATCATTGGGGATATTAAAATATTCTACCCGGGTTTTAATACCCAAAGTCATGTTCTCTTCCTCAATGATAAGCTGGCTTGAACCTATCCGCATAGAGTTGGTTATCTGGTATTTAAGGTTTGCATATCCGTTGTGGAAAGGTTCGTAGTAAAGCGGTTCTTTCGCGGTTTTGATCTTAATAAAAGTACGGAAACCTTGAGCAGAAACAAACTGCCAGGATTTATTTGCCGGAAAAAATTCCAGAATAGCCTGGTCTTTATCTTTAATTCCGAAGCTGGAGATACATTGTCCGCGATTGACGTAGAAAACCCACATCGGGACGCCGTATTTTCCGGCAATTCCAGGAAAGAAATTAGCAAACGGTTTGGAGTAGTTGTAATTTTCAATGACAAACTGATCCTGTCCGTTTAGATAATATTTTGATTTAAATTTTGGGGTTTTTTTGTTCATTTTGAGTAAAAGTTAATTAGTAGTATTTTACAGGTTTTATTTGCTTTGTCAACTTAAAAGGGGATCATCCTTGTTTTCGCTATTGCTCAAACAAGGACTGCGCTGGATAAATTCTATAAGGTGCTTGATTCGCATATTGACTTTTGCCGCCCTGCTTCATAAATCAAGTGCTCATTGACTTTTGAGATAAAGAATGTTAAAATAATTTTTTAAAATGAGGAGAATATGGCAATCGACAAAGAAACAGTTGAGTATGTTGCGCATTTAGCGCGTATCGAGCTCAAGCCTGAAGAGTTGGAAAGACTCTCTCGGCAATTGCATGACATAATCGGCTTTATCGATCAATTAAGTGCGCTGGATGTTGAACAGGTTAAACCTGCCAGCCATATCCTGCCCATAAGCAATGTTTTGCGGGAAGATAAACCTCATGTCTGCTTGACTCCGGATAAGGCTTTGGAAAACGCCCCTAGTAAGATCGGGAATTTCTTCAGCGTTCCGAAAATAATAGAATAACTATGGACTTAAATCAACTTACCGCTCACGAATTGCTGGATAGGCTTAAAAAAGGCCAAGTTGTTTCTAAAAGCATATTAGATTCTCTGTATGCACGTATCCAAGCAGTTGAACCTAAGGTTAAGGCTTATGCCAGGTTTAAACCTGGAGATAAACTCAGTTTGAATCTGCAGGCCTCTGCTTTATCAGCCGGATTGCCTATAACTATAAAAGATAACATTTGTACCGAAGGGTTAAATACCGAATGTTGTTCTAAGATCCTCGCTGATTTCCAACCGCCATATGATGCAACGGTTATCAGTAAATTAAAAGCAGCTGGCAGCAGTATTTTCCCCTTAAAGTCAAATATGGACGAGTTTGCTTTTGGTTCATCCACAGAAAACTCATATTTTGGCACAACGCATAACCCCTGGGATTTAGGATCTGTTCCCGGTGGTTCTTCCGGAGGTTCGGCTGCTGCGGTTGCCAGCGATGAAGCAATCTGGGCATTAGGTTCAGATACCGGAGGTTCGATACGCCAACCCGCGTCTTTTTGCGGGGTAGTAGGGTTAAAACCCACTTATGGGCGGGTTTCGCGTTTTGGACTGATTGCTTTTGCTTCCAGTCTCGATCAAATCGGACCGATCACAAAAGATGTGGAAGATGCGGCAATATTAACTCGGATTATTTCAGGTTACGATCCCAATGATTCAACTTCAGTGAATCAAGAAGTGCCTGATTATACTAAAAGCTTAGGTAATGAAATCAAGGGTTTAAAGATCGGCACCCCTAAGGAATATTTTATTGAAGGCATGGATGCCCAGGTTAAATCTGTTATTGAAGAAGCGGTCAACAGGCTTAAATCTTTGGGCGGAGCAATAAACCAGGTGAGCTTGCCGCATACTCAATATGCTGTCCCGGTTTATTACATTATTGCAACCGCCGAAGCCAGCTCGAATTTGGCCAGGTTTGATGGAGTGCAATACGGTTACCGGGCTAAATCAACCAGTCTTATTGATATGTATAAAAAGACCCGGGCGGAGGGGTTTGGAGAAGAAGCAAAACGCAGGATAATCTTGGGGACTTTTGCTTTGTCGCATGGGTATTATGATGCTTACTATTTACGTGCTTTAAAGGTGCGTACCTTGATAAAGAATGACTTTGATGCGGTATTTAAAGATTTTGATTGTATTGTTGCCCCTACTTCTCCTACCCCTGCTTTTAAAATAGGCGAGAGGACTCAGGATCCTTTAAAAATGTACCTTTCGGATATCTATACTATATCAGTGAACCTGGCGGGAATCCCGGCAATATCCATACCCTGCGGGTTTACTAAAAATGGGCTTCCTGTGGGTTTACAAATTATGGCTAAACCATTTAATGAAGAGATGCTCTTTAGGGTGGCCCATGCTTTTGAGCAAAATACAGAATGGCATAAAGTCAAACCACGGCTATGAAATATCAGACAGTTATTGGCTTAGAGGTACATCTACAGTTAAATACTAAAACCAAGGCATTTTGCGGTTGCCCTATTGATTTTGGCAAGACACCTAATTCTTCTGTTTGTCCGGTTTGCCTGGGGTTTCCCGGGACGCTTCCGGTTTACAATAAAGAAGCGCTTAATTCGGCGATTAAGCTGGCATTGGCTTTTTCCTGTCAAATCCAGGAACATACCAAGTTTGACCGCAAGAACTACTTCTATCCGGATTTGCCAAAAAATTACCAGATCTCTCAATTTGATCTACCGTTATCCCGTAATGGTTATTTAGATATATCCAGTGATGGTAAAATAAAACGTATCGGGATTACCCGGGTGCACTTAGAGGAAGATGCGGGCAAGCTCATCCATGAAACTAGTTCTAGCCTAGTGGATTTTAACCGCACCGGGGTTCCTTTGCTGGAAATTGTCAGTGAGCCGGATTTATCCAGCCCGCAAGAGGCTTTTGATTATTTGACCAGTTTAAAAAATGTCATTGAATATCTGGATGTTTCTGATTGCGATATGGAAAAGGGTTCTTTACGTTGCGACGCCAATATCTCTCTGCGGCCTGAAGGCGCTAAAGAACTAGGGGTTAAAACAGAGTTAAAAAATATGAATTCTTTTAAAGGGGTAAAAGATGCTCTAACTTTTGAGATAGGCCGTCAGACTGAATTGCTTGAAGCTGGACAGGCGATGTCGCAGGAAACCCGGCTCTGGGATGCGCAAAAAAACGAAACTGTTTCCATGCGCAGTAAAGAAGGGGCTAAGGATTACCGGTATTTTCCCGATCCCGACCTGACGGTCTTTGTAATTGATCAAGAGATGGTTTCTAGGATAAAAACTCAATTGCCGGAATTACCCCAGGAAAAGATGCAGCGTTTCATGCGAGATTACGGTCTGTCTGAGTATGATGCCAAAATCTTGGTCAGCTCTAAGAAAAATGCGCAATTTTCCGAAGACTGTATTCAGAAATACCCTGAAAAAGATAAAAAGACCGTTGTAAACTGGTTGATTGGCCCCTTACTATCGGAAGCTAATAGTCGGAAATTAAATCTATATGAACTAAACGTCAACCAGGAGGAATTAATTAGCCTGATTGGTTTCGTAGAGAATCAGTCGATTTCACATCTTTCGGCCAAGCTTGTTTTGACTCAGATGATCGACTCTCAGAAACCAGCATCCCTGATAATTAAAGAAAATAATATGTTGCAGATATCCGATACAGCTGCGCTTGAACAGATTATCTGCGATGTTGTGCAGGAAAATGAAAAATCCGTAATCAGTTTCAAGGCAGGAAAGACAAATGCGCTTATGTTCTTAGTAGGTCAGGTGATGAAAAAAAGTGGCGGCAAGGCTAATCCCAAGATAGTCGGAGAATTGATAAGGCGGAGGTTAACGGATGCGTAAGAATGTGCTGATCGGTTTTTTGTTAGCCGTGCTTTTGTTTGCCGGGGTAACCGGCGCGTTTTCTGCCAACAAAAATAAAAATCACGACGATCTATACCGGCAGGTAGAATTATTTTCTGATTCCCTGGCAATTATCCAAAGTGAATACGTAGAAGATACAAAACCCAAGGATTTAATCTACGGTTCTTTAAAAGGCATGCTTGCTTCTCTTGATCCGCATAGTCAATTTATGGACCCAGAAACATATAATGAGCTAAAGGTAGACACAGAAGGCAGATTCGGCGGTCTAGGTATAGAGATCACTATTAAAGACGGGTTATTAACGGTAATCACCCCTATTGAAGATACCCCCGCCTGGAAAGCAGGCATAAAAGCAAACGATCACATTGTAAAGATCAACGGCGAATTGACGCGCGAGCTATCGCTTACTGACGCAGTTAAGAAAATGCGCGGTAAGCCAGGCGAGGTGGTTAACCTTACTGTATTGAGGGATTCTGAAAACAAGCTTATAGACTTTAAGATCATCCGGGATATTATCAAGATCAAGGATATCAAACAAGCCCGAATCCTAGAAGATGGTATCGCTTACATCCGCCTGTCCGAATTTCGGGAAAACACCTTAAAAGATTTTAACAATGCCCTGAGCAATTTATCCAAACAGAAGATGAACTCGTTGATTTTAGATCTACGCAATAACCCCGGAGGATTGCTGGATGTCGCCGTAAAGATTGCCGGCAGGTTTGTGCCTACCGATAAGATGATCGCTTACACCAAGGGAAGAAAAGAAGAGCAGAATCTCGAATTTTATTCTGATAGCAAAAGTGCAATCCTGGATCTACCAATGGTGGTCTTAATCAATGAAGGTTCTGCTTCAGGCAGTGAGATTGTCGCCGGGGTTCTGCAGGATTATAAACGCGCCATAGTTATCGGAAAAACTTCTTTTGGCAAGGGTTCAGTACAGACAGTTATTCCGCTAGGCGATGGTTCGGCGTTACGCTTAACCACCAGTCACTATTTTACTCCTTCCGGTAAGATAATTCATGGCAAGGGAATCACTCCCGATATCCTGGTTGAGGCAGCAAAAGAAAATAGTCCGGACAATGAACCGAAAGAATTAAATAAAGGCGCCGAGATATTCAAGGAAATTGAATCGGCTGAAAAGAGTAGTCCGGTTCGCGCAGATTCTTTTGATTACAAGAATGATCCTCAAATAATGCGCGCTTTAAATACCCTGAAAGCCATTGAGCTTTATAAGCAGGCTGAGAAATGAATAAGAGGCTGGTAATTATCGTTCTTTTAATCCTATCCTTTCTTGCATTCATTGCAGTTATTTTGACTCCTGTGGATAAGAAGCTGGCGCGAAAACGACTTGTTGCTCCTCCTATAATAAAAGGTAAAATTGCTATTGTAATTGACGACTGGGGATATAATTCCAACAATCTCGGGATTGCTGAAGAAATAAAACAACCCCTGACTTGTGCGATCCTGCCAAACTTAAAAAACTCCGGTTTGATTGCGGAAAAACTGAATGATCTTGGATTTGAAATAATCCTGCATCTGCCGATGGAACCTAAGGAAAAATACGGATTAGAAAAGGACACCATTACCACATCCATGAATGCGACTCAGATTTATAACATTATTGACAAGGATTTAGCGTCGGTTTTATTTGCAAAGGGCATATCCAACCATATGGGGTCACGGATTACCGAAGATGCCCAGGCAAGCGCTTTGATCATGGCCGAGACAAAAAGACGAAAATTATATTTTTTGGATAGTTTCGTAACTGCGCAGTCTATTTGTCCCTCGCTGTCATCAAAAATAAAGGTACGTTTTGCAAAAAGAGACATCTTCCTTGATAATCGCGATGATCCAAGTTATATAAAAGGACAGGTATTTAAGTTAAGGGATCTGGCCAGGAGAAAAGGCTATGCAATAGGTATAGGTCATGACCGCAGAAATACGCTTCAGGTGTTGAGAGAACTCATCCCAGAATTGGTAAAATCAGGTTATAGATTTGTTTTTGTTTCGGAGATAGCCAAATGATTGTTTTAGGAATTGAAACTTCCTGTGATGAAACCGGGGTCGGCATAGTTAGGGATGGGAAAAAGATCCTGGCTAATGTAGTTGAGTCAAGTTTAAGGCTACATAGTAAATACGGAGGAGTAATTCCAGAGATAGCTTCGCGTTTGCAGTTAGAAAGCATCGCCGAGGTGTACAAAGAGGCAGTTAAAACAGCCAAGATCAAAGAAAAGGATATTGACTTGATCGCGGTTACTACCGGTCCAGGGTTGCCGGGTTCGCTTTTAGTGGGAGTTTCTTTTGCCAAAGCCCTGGCATTAAGCTTAGGTAAACCGGTGTTAGGGGTTAATCATGTATATAGTCATATCTATGCCAGTATTCTTTGCCACAAGAATATAAAATTACCCTGCGTAGCTCTGGTAGTTTCCGGAGGACATACCAGCCTTTTTTATCTAAAAGATTTTTCCGATATCCGGCTACTAGGACAAACTCAGGATGATGCTTGCGGAGAGGCGTTTGACAAAGTTGCGAAGATCATGGGTTTGGGTTATCCCGGCGGACCTTTAATTGAAAAATTAGCTAAAAAAAGTGATAAGCATAGGATTAAGTTTTCCTGCTCAGGTACAAAAGGAGAATTAGACTTCAGTTTTAGCGGCATAAAAACTGCCGTCCTGTATTGCTTAAAGGATAACCGTTCAAAACCTGGGATAAAAAATTCCAACATAGCCGCTTCTTTTCAAGAGAGCGCGATAAATGTATTGGTAAATAAATCTCTGCTTGCCTGTAAACGTAAAGATGTAAAACAGCTTTTAATCGGAGGGGGAGTAGCTGCAAATAATTGTTTGCGCAAAAAGTTACTGGAAGCATCAAACAATGCAGGAGTTGATTGTTTTTTCCCGGATATAAGTTTATGTATGGATAATGCGGCCATGGTTAGCGGTTTGGCTTATTTTCTTTATAAACAAGGGGCGCGCGACACGCTTTATTTAAATACTCAGCTTAATAATTAAAAGGAGGATTAGATGTCTTCTGATTTTCAAATGATTATGCGTTTATTATTAACCCTGGTTTTAAGCGGATTGATCGGACTTGAGCGTCAGGTACACCGCAGAGATGCCGGCTTACGTACGCATATATTAGTAGCCTTGGGTTCTTGTCTTATCATGTTGACATCTCTATATGTTTTTGATATATATAAGGATAGAGTTGCATTAGACCCAGCGCGTATCGCCGCCGGCGTGATCACCGGGATTGGCTTTTTAGGCGCAGGCACAATTATTCGTGAGCCCGAAAGGGTAAGAGGATTGACTACTGCTGCCAGTTTATGGGTAGTTGCAGGAATAGGCCTGGCAGTAGGATGTGGTTTTATCAGGGTAGCGGTTTATACCACAGTATTGGTTTTGCTTGTATTGTATTTATTACGTTTCATAGAGGACCGCCTTATAGATAACCTTAAACTTGAAAACAAGGAGGGCACTCATGGCGTTTAAAAAGAAATTGGAAGAGAAAACCTTAGATGTTGATGCGGCAATGCAGGGTACTTTAACTTTTAAAGATCCGGTTAATCTGCGGATTAACGGGAAGTTTGAGGGTAACTTGGATACCCGGGGCAATCTTACTATAGGGGCTACAGCCGTAATCAACGCTGATATTGTCGGGGATAACATAATTGTTGGAGGTCGGGTTAAAGGAAGGATCACTGCTAAAGAAAGACTTACGCTTTTACCACAAGCAATCGTAGAGGGTCATATCTATCCAGCTAAACTCAATATTGCCGAAGGAGCGATTCTTGAGGGGCAGTGTTCAATGTTGCATGATTTTCTTAATCCTGAACAGTTGGCCAAGTATTTGGAGGTAGAGTTGAATTCGATCATGGAATGGGCTAATTCAGGAAAGGTGCCAGGAAATAAAGATGGTAACGATTGGAAGTTTGAACGTAAGGCGATTGATAGCTGGGTTGCTGAGGGCAAAATAGGGAAATAATAAGCTATGGCTGAAGAAAAACTACTTACAGTTAGAGATGTATCAGTTATTCTGGGTGTGTTTGAAAAAGATGTTTTAGACCTAGCGGAAAAGGGAATAATCCCAGCCTATAAAATAGGGGGACTTTATTTAAGGTTTAAGAAAGAACAGGTGGAGCAATATAAAAAAGCTCACCTTAATGAACATCCAGAATGCCAGATAAAAGAAGAGAAGGCTCTGCAGGATAGTTTATATGATTTTCTTTATTTCAATGATTTTTATATCCTTGCAGCATTTTTAATCGCCCTTCTTGGTTTTCTTGTTTACCGGGGTTTATAAATAGATGTCCGTAAGAAAAGGTTTCTGCGATCTGGGGTTTGCCAAGTTGGACACAGACAGAAAAAGGCGAAAAGGGTTTGCGGAGGTAGTTTATTCTCCAGGCAAGGATAAAAAACACCTAAAAAAGATAGCTCAAAAGATAATCAACTTAAAAGAAGACCTCTTATTAACTAAACTAGATAAGGAAACATTCTCCTTCTTAAATAAATCCATTCCTGTCCTAAGGTATAACCCCCTGGCGAAAATCGGTTATTTTTTGGCTAAACCCAAGAAATCTTTTAAGGGACGGGTTCTGGTCATTTCTGCAGGCACCAGCGATATCGCGATAGCTGAAGAGGCATCACAAACATTAGAGGTGATGGGGAACCGGGTAGATAAACTTTACGATGTCGGTGTTGCAGGAGTTCATCGGTTGATGAGTAATGTCAACAAAATAAAAAAGGCTAAAGTAATTATTGTCGTAGCCGGAATGGAAGGCGCTTTAGCCAGCCTGGTCAGTGGATTGGCCAAATCGCCAGTTATTGCTGTCCCCACCAGCTGCGGGTATGGATCAAGTTTTTCCGGGTTAGCCGCGCTTTTATCTATGTTAAACGGTTGTTCTCCGGGGGTAACAGTAGTGAATATTGATAATGGTTTTGGAGCGGGTTATTTCGCCAGCCTGATCAATAACACACCGCGTTGACAATAACCCGGCGTTAATAGGCACCCAACGCTTAAGAGGTTCTGGGTTGGCATCCGCCGAATGGCGGAGTATTGTCTTGGTATGCGCTATACAGCGTAATTGCGCGAGTGTGCATTTTCTGTGTAAGGAGATAATTATGGCGCTTTCTGGTTTGGATATCTATAAGCTGCTGCCTAAAACAAATTGCAAGCAGTGTGGGTTTGCTACCTGCCTTGCTTTTGCTATGCAATTGGCTAAGAAAACGCTGACGATCGAGAAATGTCCTTTTGTCTCCCCGGAAGCCAAAAACACTTTAGAAGAACAGTCGCTTCCTGCAATCAAGCTTATAACTTTAGGTGCTAACCAATCAAAGTTTGAGGTTGGCAACGAAACAGTTCTCTTCAGACATGAGGAGAAATTCCGCAATCCTGCGGGCCTGGGCTTTATTATCGATGACAGCCTGGCTGATATACAAATCAAGAAACGGATAGAGAAGATAAAACAGTTTAGTTTTGAACGTGTAGGCCAATTGCTGGAAGTGAACTTGATTGCTGTAAAACAAAATAGCAACACAAAAAGATTCCTGGAGGCAAGCGAGTTAGTTTTGAATAATACGACGCTTCCGATTATGTTGATATCTGATGACCCTGCGGCTTTAAGACAAGCGGCAGCTGTTACTGCAGCACGCCGGCCATTGCTTTATTGCGCGACAAAAGATAATTTGAATCAGATAGCTCCTATAGCGAAAGAATTCCAATTGCCGGTGGTTGTCGCTAGCCAGGATATCAACGAATTAGCGCATTTAACCAAAGAGCTCAGCTCTTTGGGGATTAAAGATATAATCCTGGATACCGGGGTGAAGGATATTGGCGATAAAATATGGGATTTAACCCAGCTTCGCCGTCAGGCGCTCAAAAAATCAAATCGTGCCTTAGGCTACCCCAGCTTAGTTATCGTAGATAAAACTAATCCTTATGACGAAGCCGTAGAAGCAGCTGCTTGTATAGCTAAATACGCCGGGATTGTCTTAATCAAGGGTATTGAATCCTGGGCAGTATTATCTATATTAACCCTAAGACAAAATATCTATACTGACCCACAAAAACCATTGCAGATTGAACCCAAGCTTTATCCGATTGGCAAGGCTACTAAAGAATCCCCGGTTTTAATAACCACCAATTTTTCTTTAAGTTACTATACCGTATTAGGGGAAGTAGAGGCGAGCAAGATTCCTTCTTATATCTTGAGCGTAGATACCGAAGGTATGTCGGTATTAACTGCCTGGGCCGCGGAGAAATTTAACGCTGAATCTATTACTAAATCACTGGATAGATGCGGGATTAAAGACATCGTGGATCATAAAAATTTAATTATTCCAGGATATGTAGCTATTTTAAGCGGCGACCTTGAAGAACAATCCGGGTTTAAGGTGATTGTCGGCCCCAAGGAAGCTGCAGGAATCCCCGCGTTTTTAAAAAACTTAAACTAGTCCTGACCTATGCAGAAATTTAAAGTCACCTTTTTACCCGATAATAAGACAGTCCTTGCTGAAAAGGATAAAACTATTCTTTCCGCGGCTATATCCGCAGGAGTCTATATTAATTCTGTTTGCGGCGGTGACGGAGTTTGCGGAAGATGCAAAGTAGTTCTTAAAAAAGGACAGGTCAGCGAGCAACTTAACGGGATAATTAGCGAAGAGGAAAGGAAAAATAACATCTACCTTGCCTGTCTTACAAATATCCACAGCGACCTGGAGGTTGAGATCCCTGAAAGCTCGCGGCTTATCTTTGATAATCCGAACTCTGCAAGAATCGGGGAAGGCTTAGGAAATCTCTATTCAAAAACAGAAGATATACATCCGGTTGAGCCCAAGCTAAAAGAAGGCCTTTTCAAACATTCTCCGTTTGCCACAAAGATCTATTTGGAATTGCCTGCGCCGACGCTAAACGATAGTATAAGTGATTTAGAAAGGATCTACCGGGCTCTACGGACTTATGAAGATTTTCCCGTAATCCAAACAGGCCTATTTAATATCCGCCAATTAGGAGAGTTGTTGCGTGATTCTGATTGGAAGGTCACGCTTACCCTAGGGAAGCGTAATGATACTGTCGAAATTGTTTTGGTTGAGCCGGGAAATACTACCGATAAGAATTTTGGTTTTTGTTTTGATATCGGCACAACTACAATCTCCGGACAATTGGTAGATTTAAATTCAAAAAAAGTACTTGGCACAAAAGCAACTTATAATCAACAGACTACTTTTGGTAATGATGTGATCACTCGGATAGTTTATGCCGGGCAAAGCGACGGTCTTGAAAAACTGCATCAGGCTGTTTGCAATACGATGAACCAGATAATCCGTGAGCTGGTCCAGGAAAATAATATAGATTTAAACGATGTTAATTGCATTGTTTGTTCGGGAAACACCACCATGATTCATTTGCTTTTAAGCGTAGACCCTGGACATATCCGCAAAGAACCATATGTCCCTACGGCAAACTTTTTGCCTGTTTTACGGGCTGCAGAAGCCGGAATAAATATCAACCCTCGAGGCCTGCTCTCCTGTGTACCGGGAGTTTCCAGCTATGTCGGGGGAGATACTACTGCCGGAGTTCTCTCAAGCGGCATATATCAAAATGATAAGCTTTGCATGCTCATCGATATCGGCACAAACGGGGAGATTGTCTTGGGAAGCAAGGATTTCTTGGTAGCCTGCGCTGCCTCCGCCGGTCCGGCTTTTGAAGGAAGCGGCATTACCAGCGGTATGCGCGCAAGCAATGGAGCGATTCAAAAGGTAAGCATAAATAAAACTGACTTTGAGGTTAAATATGCTACTATCGGTGATAAAAAACCGAGGGGAATCTGCGGCTCAGGCTATATTGATCTGCTTAGTTCTATGTTGGAGGCCGGGATCATTGATCGAAGCGGTAAGATCAAAGTTGAGGGAAAACGTATCCGTCAGACAGCTACCGGCAAAGAGTTTATAGTTTGTTTTAAACATGAATCCGACGCTTTATCGGATATAGTAATTACTGAAGCGGATATTGAAAACCTGAAGCGGTCAAAAGCGGCAATCTTCTCAGCTACAGCGATTTTGGTTAAACATCTGGATTTATCTTTTTCTGAAGTTCATAAGATATTTATCGCCGGCGGGTTTGGCACATATTTGGATATCGAAAGGGCGATTGAAATCGGGTTATTACCGGATCTTCCGCGTTCAAAATTTGCCTTTATCGGCAACAGCTCTCTGGCTGGAGCAAACCAGATCCTTTTATCAAGCCAGGCTATGGCTATGGCCAACACCCTGGCTTCCAAGATCACTTATTTTGAATTATCTGTTGATTCAAGGTATATGGATGAATACGGCCAGGCGTTGTTTTTTCCGCATACTGATTTGGCAAAGTTTCCCAGCGTGAGGTTCTAATGGGCTGCATTATCGCAATGGCCGGAAAAGGCGGGACCGGCAAGACTACCGTGGCTTCTTTAATTATTCGCGGAATTAAAGAAGCTAAAGCAGGTTCGATCTTGGCTATCGATGCAGACCCAAACAGTAATTTAGGTGAAGTTCTTGGTTTAAAACCCGGTCGTAATATCGGGACTATTTTAGATGAGATATCCTTAAACCCTGAAATAGTTCCTTCGGGAATGACTAAAGAACGATTTATAGAATACCAGGTGCAATCGGCAATTCAAGAAGAAGAGGGATTTGATATTCTAAGTATGGGTAAGCCGGAGGGCCCGGGATGTTATTGTTACGTGAATAATGTCCTGAGGTCGGTGATGTCCGGGCTAATCAAGGATTATGATTATATAATTATTGATAACGAGGCAGGCCTGGAGCATTTGTCTAGACGCACTAGCCGTTATGCTGATATGCTTGTGGTTGTCTCAGATGCTTCAAAAATAGGCTTGAGGTCAGCTCAAAGAATTAATCAGCTGGCATTACAATTAAAATTTGAGGTAAAAAAACGTTTCATCCTGATAAACCGTTTTAAAGGTAATATAAAAAAGGCGGCGATAGAAGAAACCGGTCTGGATTATCTTGGCTGCCTGCCGCCAGATCCCTTAATTGAGAAATTAAGCTTAAGAGGAGAGTCGATCTTTAGCTTAAGAAATAAGGCAGCAATACTGATAGCGCTGAATACCCTGGGGGAAAAAATATGGAAACGCAATTAGTGCTTGAGAAATGGGCGGGTGTAATTTCTACCCTGACTATCGGAGCGGATGCAAAAGAAGGAGGAACCCGAGCCAATACCGTAAAAATAGGTGGTCAGAAAAGTTTACCCTTGTTGTTTAAAGAGGGGGATATCCCCAATCCTACTGCGATTGCTTTTGAAATCTGGGATGTTTCACCGCTTGATTGGCCTGAAGAATTGGTTGCTGCTTATGGAAAAGCTTTGGACAATCCGTTTGACTGGGCTGATAAATGCATAAATGAATTTAAGGCAAAGCTGCTTTGCGTAAGAATGCAGGGTGCGCATCCTGATTTTGGAAATAAAGGCCCCAAGGAAGCTGCGGAATTTATCTCTATTCTCCTAAGTAGGGTAAAAGTACCGTTAATAATTATCGGCTGCGGTGACGATGCCAAAGATAACCAGATTTTACCTGCTTGCTCTGAGTCGGCCAGAAATGAACGCTGCCTGATTGGCTGTGCTGTTCAGGAAAATTACAAAACTCTGGTTGCCAGTATTATGGCGGATGGGCATAATATTATCGCTGAAAGCCCTATAGATATCAATATCGCCAAACAATTGAATATATTAATTTCGGATATGGGCTTAAACCTCGAAAGGATTGCTATCAATCCTACCATCGGGGCTTTAGGTTACGGCTTAGAATACGCTTATTCTATTATGGAAAGAGCCAGGCTGGCAGGCTTATCGGGAGATAAAACCTTGGCTTCTCCGTTTATTTGTTTTGCCGGACAGGAATCCTGGAGAGCAAAAGAAGCCAGGATTAGCCCTGAACAAGGAATTATCTGGGAGATAATCACAGCCACCAGTCTTATGCAGGCAGGGGCCGATCTTTTAATCTTGCGCCATCCAGAGGCAGCTAAGAAAGTAAGCGAACATATAGATATACTTTTTAAAAATAAATCATAGTAGTTTAGGAGAATGATTATGTTTGTTATCGGGGAATTAATCAACGGTATGTATTCTAAGATAGGCTCAGCAATCAAGGAGCGCAATAAAAAGGCGATACAGATTTGCGCATTAGAGCAGATTACTTGCGGTGCGGATGCTTTAGATGTAAATTGCGGCCCGGCATCAAAACAACCGTTAATTGATATGGCCTGGCTTGTAGAGGTAATCCAGGAGGTAACCGACAAACCGCTTTGTCTGGATTCGAGTAAGCCCGCGGTAATCGAAGAGGGGTTAAGGGTAGCTAAAAACAAAACAATCATCAATTCCACTACGGCTGATAAAGAAAAGTTGGATATACTTTTGCCTTTAGCAAAAAAATATAAATCTCAATTAATCGGAATTACCATCAGTGCAAAAGGGATCCCGCAGAATAAAGACCAGCGATTGGATCTAGCGGCATCTATTATAGCCGAATGTCAGGAAAAAGGTTTCCCTGTTGAAGACTTATACCTGGATCCTATTGTTTTACCGGTTAACGTAGCCCAGGCGCAAATGAAAGATATACTGGAATCTATCGCCGAATTTAAGATCATCTCCGAACCCGGACCAAAAACTATTCTTGGCTTAAGCAATGTTTCTCAGGGGGTTTTTTTACGTAGCCTGATCAACCGAACTTTTTTAACTATGGCAGTTGCATATGGCTTAGATTCTGCTATACTTGATCCTAAAGATAAAGAGCTGATGGATACGCTAATAACCGCAGAATTAATTTTAAATAAAAATATTTATTGCGATTCGTATTTAGAGGCTTATAGAAAAAAATAAAAATTGATTTTGGCGGAGTAGCTCAGCCTGATAGAGCACGCGGCTCATACCCGCTTGGTCGGTGGTTTAAATCCACTCTCCGCCACCAGATACAAGAGAGGCAGTCCTGCGAAGCGAAAGCGGAGCAGGGCCACTCTCCGCCACCAGATA
>JAQTQC010000003.1:0-52955 GCA_028712505.1 Candidatus Omnitrophota bacterium | reverse complement strand
CAGCCTGATAGAGCACGCGGCTCATACCCGCTTGGTCGGTGGTTTAAATCCACTCTCCGCCACCAGATACAAGAGAGGCAGTCCTGCGAAGCGAAAGCGGAGCAGGGCCACTCTCCGCCACCAGATAGAAGAGAGGCAGTCCTGCGAACGCAGGACTGCCTCTCTTGTCATATAAAATAATACTTATCTCCCCGAGAATTTCTTGGCCAGCTTTTCAAGAATCAACGAAGTAGTAATAAATACCCCCGCCTCAATCAGTACCGTAGAAAAAGCCGCTCCGATGTAGGAAAATTGATAGATTGATATGAATATCAGCGGTAAACCGATAAGCGCAGCGGTAATGTGAATCTTTGCATAGAGATCCTGTTTTCCGCAGACAAGCAAGAATTGGACCTTGAAATTATTCGCTCCCACAAAGAATACTGCGGCAAGTAAAAGCCGTAAGGTGACAATTACTTCTTTATAGGCAACCCCGCAGACAAGCTGAATAATCCACGGGGCTAGGAAAAAAGCAATAGGAAGGCTGATTACAAAACCCAAGGTAATACCATCTTGGATCCGGTACATAATGGCTACCGCCCGCTGTTTATTCTTTGCAAAGACATTGCTGATCCGGGGAAATACCGCCCTGGTAAAAGAATCCATAGGGAATGTTTGAATATAGTTAGCAATTTTCTCGGCTAAAGAATAGTAACCGGTGATGATATTATTGGTTAAAAGCCCAATGGCAAAGACCCGGCTAGCGGTATAGGCATTAATCGCCACTATGGAAATAAAAATATCCCATCCTGTCCGAAGCTCTTGTTTTATAGTCGCATATTTCTGCAAAATAAATTGAACCTGGAATTTTTTAAAAACAA
The DNA here is from genome assembly GCA_028712505.1 of Candidatus Omnitrophota bacterium. Taxonomy (GTDB): domain Bacteria; phylum Omnitrophota; class Gorgyraeia; order Gygaellales; family Profunditerraquicolaceae; genus UBA6249. Next base: position 52,095 of record JAQTQC010000003.1, on the reverse strand, counting down.
TATAGAGACCGAGTATCCCGCTGATTATCGAAAGAAGCGAATTTAGAAGAGGCACTAATAAGAAGTCCTGAGGGCTTTTAATAAAAATAAAGATGGAGACTGCGTAAATCAATCCTCCGGCTACATTAACTATCGAAATATAGCTCATCTTTTCTTTTCCCTGAAAGAACCAGACCGGAAATAACGTGTTACCGATCACTGATCCGAAACTGAGAATATAAACCAGCCAATCCGCCTTAAATTTCGGGACTATATATATGATAACGCTGAGCATAAGGAAGCTCAATGCTGCAAACATAAGCTTTACCGTCATAACCGAGGAAAATACTGCGCTTACCTTTTGTTTATGCTCTCCAATAAGCGAGATTGTTTTTGTTGCTGAGATGCTGAATCCGTAATCCGTTAAAATCATAAAATATTGCACAAGACTGGAGGCAAAAGCAATCAGGCCAAATTTCTCCATCCCAATTGCTCTAATAAGATAGGGAAGTACAACTAGGGGTAGGATATAACTAATACTTTGAAGAGTAGTAAGGGAAATAAAATTCCCCAGAACTATTTTTCTTTCTCGATGGGTAACAATCCGCTTTCGGTTCATCATGCTTAATTTACACTTTTGTGAGAATAAAGTCAATTTAAATCCTTAAATCGGGCTATAAATTTCATGAGTATTGTGATAAAATGAATTACGATGAAGAAAATCGATGAAACGATTAAAAAATACCGGCTGATCCAAAAAGGGGACAAAATCTTGGTTGGTGTTTCCGGAGGACCAGATTCGTTGGCCCTGCTTTTGCAACTCTTCAACCTGAGGTTCAAATCAGCTTTAAGCTTGCATATCGCCCATGTAGATCATGGCTTGCGGAAAGATTCCCGGGAAGATGCGCTTTTTGTTCAAGCTTGGGCCAAAAAACTCGATATCCCGGTAAGCTCGGTAAGATTCGATCCACAGCTACAGAAAAAGAAAGGCTCTCTTGAAGAAATCTACAGGCAGGCGAGATTGGATTTCTTTATTCAAACTGCCAGAAAAATCAAAGCAGATAAGGTTGCTTTAGGTCATAATCTTGATGACCAGGCTGAAACCGTATTTATGCGTCTGCTGCGAGGGACGGGATTATCCGGATTATCCGGAATATCCATAAAACGCAAGATCGGAGGAGTAACCTTTATCCGGCCGCTTTTAGAAACCAGACGTAAAGAAATCGAATATTTTCTAAAACAAAGGAGGGTAAAACCGCGTATTGATTCAACCAACAAAGAGGATGTTTTTTTCCGTAATAAGATCCGAAACAGGCTTATGCCTTTGCTTAAAAAAGAATATAATCAAAACATCGTCGAGGTCCTGGCTAATTTAGCTGAAAGCATTTCCTACGACTATGAGTATCTTGACCAAGCTGCGAAAAAAGCGATTAAGGGCTCCAACTTACGCTTGAACCTGTTAAGACTTTCACGGTTGCATCCGGCAATCCTAAGGCTGAAAATCAGACAGTCTATCGCATGTGTTCAGGGAGATACGCGCAGGATAAGTTTTCAGCATATCAAGGAATTGGAAGATCTACTGGTTAACCGACCCGCCGGTTCGATTGTTGATCTGCCTAAAGGCGTAGCAGTGCAAAAAACCCGCACCACACTCAAGTTTTACAAGCGCTAAATCCATAAAATACTTGATTTTACATCACTATGAGTATATAATAAAAAATCTGTATTATGCTGGTTATGATTTTATCAATAGTAAACTGATTGAAAATGGAGAATTAGATACTTATGCAAAACAAACCTAAACCAAATAAAAACAATATATTCAAACGCTCCCCCTTGGGTTGGCTGTTAATAATTTTCCTGTTTATCATGCTGGTCAACAGCATCAATAATATGTCCATAACCGGGATTCCCAAAGAGATCACTTATAGCCAGTTCTTCCGGACCATAAGAGATAATCCTGAGACTATAAAACAGGCTACCAAGACTGAAACTATCCTTCAGGGAGAATTTACGGATAATTCGAAATTTTTTGTTAATCTTGCAGAAAATGACCCGGAATTGCTTTCGTTAATGCGTCAGAACCTGAAAAATTTTGAAGTCAAACCCGCGCGTACATTTTGGGTTTCCCTGCTTTTTAATCTCGGACCGATACTTTTGCTGATTTTCTTCTGGTGGATGATGGCTGCCAGAGGGGAACAGTTAGGGAGTAGGATCATGAGCTTTGGCAAAGTTAAATCTAAGATTCAAAGCGAAACTGAAAAAGCGACCTTTAATGATGTAGCCGGAGTGAATGAAGCTAAAGAAGAATTAAAAGAGGTGATCGAATTTCTTAAAGATCCTAAAAAGTTCCAAAGATTGGGAGGAAAAATTCCCAAGGGAGTGCTTTTGATCGGACCTCCCGGCTGCGGTAAGACATTGATTGCCCGAGCGGTTGCTGGTGAAGCCGGTGTACCTTTTTTCAGCATCTCAGGGTCTGATTTTGTGGAGATGTTCGTCGGCGTGGGAGCAAGCAGGGTCAGGGATCTATTTGAACAGGGCCGTAAAGCCGGAAAGGTTGAAGGTAAGGGAGCGATAATCTTTATTGATGAAATTGATGCAGTAGGTCGTCTGCGTTTTTCCGGGATTGGCGGAGGCAATGATGAGCGGGAACAAACATTGAACCAACTGCTAGTTGAGATGGACGGTTTTGACGCTCAGCAAGGTTTAATACTTATCGCTGCCACTAACCGGCCGGATACGCTAGACCCTGCTCTTATGCGACCGGGAAGATTTGACCGCACTATCATCGTCAATCTTCCGGATATCCAGGGCCGCGAAGAAATACTCAAAGTGCATACTCGTAAAATCAAGCTTGCCCCATCAGTTGATTTAAAATCCGTAGCCAGCCAGACTCCCGGGTTTTCCGGAGCTGACCTGGCTAATCTTTGTAATGAAGCGGCACTTATGGCAGCACGGAATAATAAAGAAGCTGTGGAAGAGATTGATCTGGATAAATCCGTAGAGAGAGTTTTGATGGGGCCGGAAAAGAAAAGCCATATTATTTCCAAGAAAGAAAAGGAGATTACTGCCTTACACGAATCAGGCCATGCCCTACTGTCTTTGCTTTTGCCAGAAGTTAACCCTTTAAAAAAGGTCTCAATCATACCCCGGGGGCTTGCCGGAGGCTACACCTTTACCCCGCCCTTAGAAGACAGGCATTATTGGACTAAGAAAGAACTGTTAGCAGAGATTACCATGATGCTGGGGGGCAGGGCCTCAGAAGAGATTAACTTGAATGAGGTAACTACCGGGGCTCAAAATGACTTAGAAGTAGCTACGGCCATGGCCAGACGCATGGTTACCCAATTTGGAATGTCTGAGAAATTAGGTAACATGACTTTAGGAAAAAGAGAAGGACTTGTATTTCTTGGCCGGGATCTCATGGAAGAAAGAAACTATAGCGAGCAGACCGCCAGGATCATTGACGAAGAAGTAAAGAAGATCACCGATGACGCCTACGATAAAGCCTTGAATTTGCTAAAAAACAGCAAGGATAAACTCAAGCTTCTTGCCGATACCCTACTGGAAAAAGAGGTTTTAAGCGGGAATGAGGTTAAACGGATATTAGGAATAGAAAAAAGCGATTTGGCATAAAAGTTAATGCGTATCTCCAGTTTTAGCGATAAAGATGAAGTAAAAAAGGTGATGTGTGATATCGGGGTTGATCCCTACGGGATCAAGATTATGCTGCCGAAAACCACCACCTTTCTAATACATCTGAACGCCATTTCTAATATTACCGCCAATATCTTAAAGCAAGAAATGCTTTCCTTGGGAGGAGATGTTGCGGTTGCCCGGGGGGCGCTTACCGGTAAAATCAAAAAAGGCGACTGTCTGATTATCGGTCAATTGAATCAGCTTTACTCTCTCACCCGTAAATTAAGGCTTCAGCCGTTCGGGCTGGACAAGCTGGCGAATGAATTAGAAGAAAATCTCAACAAATACACCGACAGCAACCTTATTCTTCCTTTAAAGAGGAGGATTTTGAATTTTAACGCTAAAACTTATATTATGGGGGTAATTAATTTGACCCCGGATTCATTCAGTGGAGACGGTTTATACAGTACTAAAACCAGAGATTACCCGGAACTGGCTTTATTAAAAGCAAAACAGATGTTAAAAGACGGGGCTGATATTATCGACTTAGGCGGTGAATCCAGCCGGCCGGGAGCAAAGAGCATCAGTCGTAAAGAAGAATTGCAGCGCGTCTTACCGGTACTTAGAAAATTAGCAAAGAATATCTCCGCGCCTATTTCTATTGATACAAGAAAGGCAGAGGTAGCTAAAGCCAGTCTTGATTCCGGAGCCCAGATAGTCAATGACATCTCTGGCTTAAGGGATAAACAAATGGTAAAAATAGCCGCAAAATATAAAGCCGCAGTCGTTATTATGCATATGTTAGGCAATCCTTTAAATATGCAGAAAATGATTACTTATAAATCCCTAATCGGGGATATCACCTCCTGGCTTAAAAATGCTGTTGATACTGCTGAATATGCGGGTGTAAACCCAGACAAGATAATCGTGGACCCCGGACTGGGGTTTGGTAAAAAACCCGGACAAAACCTTGAGATCATAAAAAAGCTGGCGGAACTTAAGATTTTAGGCAAACCAATAATGGTCGGACCGTGCAGAAAATCCTTTATCGGTAAAGTTTTAAACCTGGACCTTTGTGAAAGATCTATCGGCACAGCTACCGCTTGCGTAATGGCTGTTGAACGAGGAGCAAATATAGTCCGCGTTCATGATGTACAACAGGTGAACCAGGCCTTGAAGATGGCTACTGCCATAAGGAGTGCTAATGCCTAACCTATTTTTATACTGGAAACCGGCGACTGAAGTAATTATCCTCTGGTTTTTTATTTACCATATCATACTCTTCTTTGAAGGGACCAGAAGTCTGCAGGTTTTGCGCGGGATAATCATGCTCCTGCTGGTTTTCTTCATTTCCCAAAAATTTGACTTTATTGTCTTAGATTGGCTATTGAAGAAACTTTTTGGGATATCGGTTATCGCGATATTGATTATTTTTCATCCGGAAATCAGACAAGGGTTAGCCCAATTAGGCAAACGCAACATATTCAAGAACATGCTTAAGGAAGAAGACCCGCATTTATTCGTAAAACAAATCGCCGAGGCCTGCGAAAGCCTGGCGGCGGATAAACTCGGCGGATTAATCGCCATCGAAAAGAATGACTCTCTGGCAGCGTATATCCAAAGCGGCGAAATTATTGACTCGCGTGTTTCAGGGGATTTAATCCAGGCTATCTTTACGCCAAATAATCCTTTACATGACGGTGGCTTGATTATCCAGCATGGAAAGATTGCCGCTGCCGGATGTATTTTCCCTCTAGCCATAAATCAGGATCTAAACCGTGTCTTCGGCACTCGCCATCGCGCGGCTTTAAGCCTAAGCGAAGAAACAGATGCCATACTGATTGTTATTTCTGAAGAAAGGCATGATGTATCTGTCATCCACCACAAGAAATTTTACCGGGATTTAGGTGCGGTGGAATTAGAATCAAAAATTAAAGAACTGCTAAAAACGAGGAAAGATGAATAAAAACAAAATAAATATTTTCTTGCGTTTTAAGCTTTTGTTTACCGTACACCCCTGGTTAAAACTTATCGCATTGGCTCTGGCAATTGTGCTTTGGTTTTACGTAAAAGGTGAAAAGGTCTAAAAATGCCTAAACTAGGTGTGAATATTGATCACGTAGCGACATTACGCCAGCAACGCAGAGGAAACCTGCCGGATCCTGTTTATGCGGCGTTCTTATGCGAAGAGGCAGGGGCAGAGAGCATAGTGGTGCATTTAAGAGAAGACCGTAGGCATATTCAAGATACTGATATAAAACTCTTGCGTAAACATATAAAAACCAGACTTAACCTGGAGATGTCTGTTTCTCCTGAGATTATAGAAATCGCCTGCAAAGTTAAACCTTATCAGTCTACACTGGTACCTGAACGCAGACGCGAGCTAACCACCGAAGGCGGTTTGGATGTAGCGGGTAATTTAAGAACAATCTCTTCCGCTATCAATCGGTTAAAAAAATCCGGTATCCAGGTAAGCCTGTTTATCGATCCGGTGAAGAAACAAATTGATGCAGCAACCAAGGCAGGCGCGGAAATCATCGAGCTACATACCGGTCGCTACGCTGAGGCTAAAAAAACCGGACAGATAGAAAAATCCTTTAACCAGATATGTCAGGCTGTAGATTACGCCAAATTAAGAAAGTTAAGAGTTAATGCCGGCCACGGACTTAATTATAACAATGTTAGGCGGATTGCGGAATTGAATGGCATAGAGGAACTTAATATCGGTTATGCGATCATCTGTAAGGCGCTTTATACCGGATTATACAACGCAGTTAAAGAAATGCGGCAACTGATTAAATAATGATTATCGGAACCGGGGTAGATATAACCGAGGTAAGACGGATACGTGCAGCAATAGAAAAATGGGGAAATGATTTCTTACGCCGTATTTTTACCGAATATGAACTCAAGCAAGCAAAGAGTAAAAGTTCTTTTTATCAGCATTTGGCAGGAAGATTCGCTGCTAAAGAAGCAATTTTCAAGGCAGCAGGAGATAGCTCGCTTTCCTGGCAGGATATCCAGATAAGTAACGACGAAACAGGCAAACCTGTTTGCCTGTTTTTAAACGGCAGAGGTGAACACATTAACGTATGCATTTCAATCTCCCATGTTAAAACTTATGCGGTTGCCAGTGCGGTTGCTACAAAGAAAATTTAATTCTCACAAAGGAGATTACGGGCATATATTGATTTTGGCCGGCTCAGCCAGATTTTCCGGAGCAGCCCTGCTTTGCGCAGAAGCAGCTTTACGTGCGGGGGCCGGATTAGTAACCTTAGGCATACCTAAAAGTATTAATTTAGCGCTGATAAGAACCAAGCCCAAAGAGCTGATTACCTTTCCTTTGCCGGAAACAAAAGAAGGGACTTTAAGCTTAACAGGATTTAGTAAAATATCTTCTTTGCTTAAGAAAATCGATGTTTTGATAATCGGCCCGGGGCTAGACAGCAATAAATCGACCTACGCGTTAGTAAAAAAGATCATCCGCAGAACAATTCAAGCGAAAGTTGTGGATGCCGATGCGCTTAATGCTCTTAGCAAATGCCGGGAAATACTTAAATCTCACAAGGGTCAGCTCATACTGACTCCGCATCAAATGGAAATGTCACGGCTCTTTGATATAAGTATAGATGCTATAAAAAATAAAAGGAAATTGGTTGCGAAAAGGCTCGCAAAATATTATAATAGTATAATTGTGCTCAAAGGGCATCACAGCATTGTAACTGATGGTTTAAAAAGATATTATATGAACCGTTCAGGAAATCCGGGGATGGCAACTGCCGGCAGCGGTGATGTGCTTAGTGGAATTATCGGCGCATTTCTGGCTCAGGGTCTGGATGGTTTTGAAGCTGCCAAATATGGAACATATATTCACGGTTTAGCCGGTGACTTAGCAGCAAAAGAAAAAACCCAGATGGGATTAATCGCCTCCGATATAATTCACCGGATTCCGGATGCGTTAAAAAAAAGTAGCTGATGCCGGCGTAGCTCAGTTGGTAGAGCAATTGTTTTGTAAACAATGGGTCGGGGGTTCGATTCCTCTCGCCGGCTTTTACATAATAAGTTATATCTACATATGGGCAGGTACCCAAGTGGCCAAAGGGGACAGACTGTAAATCTGTTGCACCTGTGCTTCAGAGGTTCGAATCCTCTCCTGCCCACTATTTTATAGCATCAGTGTTACCCTGTATAATAGAAAAGCAGGTACGCCGTTTTTTGCGGTGATTGCGTCGGCGTGTGCTATGTAACGCGGGATACCCCCGCGGAAATATTGAGGATTAAATCATACTGCGGGAGTAGTTCAGTGGTAGAACAATAGCCTTCCAAGCTATATATGGGGGTTCGATTCCCCTCTCCCGCTTAAACACTTACTCTATGTGTCCAGCCATTAATGAAGCTAAAGGAATGTTATACGGACTTCTGGATAATACCGGAGTAATAGTAATTTATTTAGACATCAGCGGGAATATCATTTTTTGTAACAAAAAGACCGAGAAATTAACCGGGCTCGGACATGAGGATATTATTGGAGCCAATTGGCTTAAGGTTTTATACCGCGGGGATAATAGTATTATTAAACAAGATATGTTTAGGGCTGTTTTAGACGAATGTGTGAAAAATAAAAGGGAGAAGGATTTTGAAGGGATAATCCTGGATAGCGATAGAAATGAACGGATTATCTCCTGGAACCTTACGCCTGTATTGACCGCCAATAGCCAGGTTGAGGCAAATATACTCATCGGACACGATATCACTAAAATCAGGGAGGCGGGAAATTCTGCGAAAAATATCGACCAAACACTCAAGGATATTCTCTCCAGCCTTAAAGAATACGCCCTGTATGTCACAAACCTGGAAGGCAATATAACTTATTTTGGCATGGGTTCTGAAATCATGCTTGGCTGGAATAAAAAAGAAATTGTCTTTAAGCACGCCGATATCCTGCATAATAATGACTCTATTGAAAACAAACTAGACTTTATCCTAGAACAGGTGAGGTCATTGGGAAAATATGAGAAAGAAACAAGTTTAATTACCAAATCCGGGGATGCTGTTTCTGTTATTTTGACCGCGAATAAATTCCTGGATTCAGAGGGAAAACATCTGGGTTATATTTTTATCGCCAAGGATATAAGTGAAAGGAGAAAGCTTGAATACCAGGCTTTCCAATCCGAAAAACTGGCAGCACTTGGACTTCTTTCAGCAGGCATAGCTCATGAAATCAATAACCCTCTTCTGGTTATTTCTGGACGTTCAGCTTTATTGATGAAAGAAAAACTGGATCAGAAGATAATAAACGACCTCGACTTGATTGGTTCGCAGGCTGAGCGGATCCAAAAAATGGTAGATAGGATCTTAAAGTTCGCCCAGAAAACAAAACCGTCTTTTGAGCCGGTAGACGTAAACGAAGCTATTGAATTTATCCTGCCCTTTGCCCAATACAGTAATTTGCCAGATATCAAGGTTGAAATCATAAAAGATTTAGCTAAAGATATACCCATGGTTAAGGGTGATATGCACCAATTACAGGAAGTTTTCCTTAACTTGATCATCAATGCTTATCAATCTATGCCCAAAGGGGGGATAATTAAAATTACCACGGGTAGCTTGAATAATCTTTTTGCCCTTATCCAGATTAAAGACACCGGGATAGGTATTCCCGCAGAAAATCTGAAGGATGTTTTTATGCCATTCTACACGACGAAAAACGACGGCAAAGGGCTCGGACTATCAATTTGCCATAATATCATCAAAAATCATAATGGTTCAATAGAACTGGACAGTCAATTAGGGCAGGGTTCAACCTTTACCATTAAACTTCCCTTTATCTAAAAAGGAGCGCATATGCTTTATAAAGTCCTGGTAGTTGATGATGAGGTTCCGGTTAGAGACCTTTTAAATGACTTGCTCAGAAGAGAAGATTGCGGTGTATCGACTTGCGGCTCAGGAGAAGACGCCCTGGAGATACTTAAAAAAGATTCTTTTGATGTTGTGCTCTTAGATATCAAGCTCCCGGGGATGAGTGGATTAGAAGTGCTTAAAAACATAAGGGACACCGATAAGAATCTTCCGGTGATCATGATTACCGGCTTTGGTTACAATGAAGACCTGATCTCTAAATCAAAGGAATTCGGCTGTTCCGGATACATCGGAAAGAATATGCCCGTGGCTCAAATCATTACTACCTTTAAACAGTTTGCTAAAAACGCCAAAGTTGGTGAAGAGCCTGCGAAATGAGTGAAGAGTTTTTAAAACCTGTGCATATTGATGCGTTTGATTTGGATGACGCCTGGTTCCAATGCCTATCGGCAATATTGGATAGAGGGCATACATATACGATTACCCGCGGCAGCTACGAAGGACAGAAACGTCTGGAATTTGATTTTGTTACTGTAAGAGTCCGTAAGCCGGCTCATCAAATAATACCGATTATCCCGGAGGGGATGAGTATACCGGCTCCTACAGATATGGATTATATCCAGGGTTATTTAAGTTACCTGCTTACTGGCGCAAAGACTGAAACCGAAGATTATACTTATGGAGAAAGGTTAGTTGATCCAAAAGTTAAAGTCAGGCAAACTTTAGACGGCAAAGATTTAATCTGCGATTTGCCCTTAAACGTCAACCAGATAGAGGAAGTGATTAAGATATATAAGGAAAAAGGGCCAGGGACAAATCAGGCAGTTATGGAAATCGGGATGCCATCCGACATTAAGCTGGTTGATCCGCCTTGTTTAAGGCTGATTGACACGCGGCTGCGTTACGGAAAACTGCATTTCATTCTTTATTTCCGCTCCTGGGATCTTTGGGGAGGATTTCCCTCGAATCTGGGAGGATTGCAACTGGTAAAGCAATATATGGCAGGAGAGATCGGCGTTGAAGACGGAGAGATCATAGCGGTAAGCAAGGGGCTGCATCTTTATGATTATGCCTGGGATCTGGCTAAATTGAGGACCAATAAGCAATGAACGATGATTTTGTAGAAAATGAACGGCGTTATTTTACCAGATTAGAATATTCCGTACCATTGGGGTTTAAAATTTGTAATAAAGACACTATTTCCAAGCTTTGCGCTGGTTATTCCGTAAATATCAGCCAATCAGGGATATCTTGCAGCATACGCGAAAAGGTAAATCCTAACGACATATTATGGCTTTGTTTTGACCGAGCTACGCTGGATTTTTGCCGCGACCTGGAAAAACGCGTGCTCATTTACCAAAACGGAATAATCGGCAATGTCACCAGAGTTGAACCCGAAGAACCCGGAACCTACAGTATTGGAATCAGGTTTATTACACTGGAAGAAAAGAATACAGATAATATCCATCCTCAAACATACTTCTTTGAGAAAAGTTTTAGGGAAAAATATGAGTAAGCTACGCATAGCAATACTAGGTGACGGAGGATGGGGCACGACTTTGGCGGTATTGCTTTCCGCTAAAGGTTATCCGGTTACGCTTTGGGGTGCCTTTAAAGACTATACCGAGATCATGGAAAAGACCCGGTTTAATCCTAAGTTTCTTCCCGGTATAAAGATCCCGCAAGATGTCTGCATAACTAACGATATCGAGTTTGCTATTTCCGATAAGGATATAATAGTTTTAGCTGTTCCTTCTCAATATAGCAGAGGAGTATTGAATAAAATCAGGGGTAAATTTAACAAGGGAACAATTTTCCTGAGCGCTACCAAAGGAATAGAAATCAGCTCTTCCAAAAGAATGTCCGAAGTTGTTCACGCAACGCTGGGGCCGGTAAGATTTGCTGTATTATCCGGCCCAACCATTGCCCAGGAAGTAGCCAAGGGAATACCTACTACAATTGTAACCGCCTCTTATGATAAGAGAATACGCAAAACAATTCAAAAGGTATTTAGTACCGACAGATTCAGGGTATATACCAATCCCGATGTCATAGGGGTAGAGTTAGGCGGCAGTCTAAAAAATGTCATTGCCATCGCCTGTGGCGTATCTGACGGCCTGGGATTCGGAACTAACACTAAAGCGGCTATCCTGGCCAGAGGGCTTGCAGAAATATCCAGATTAGGAAAGGCAATGGGGGCAAAACTAGGAACCTTCAGCGGAATCAGCGGTTTAGGCGACTTGGTTACAACCTGTATAAGCAATCAAAGCCGTAATCGTTTCGTAGGCGAACAGATAGGTAAAGGAAAAACCTTGAAACAAATTTGCACCCATATGCAGATGGTCGCTGAAGGCGTAGCCACCGCAAAATCTGCCTATGCCTTAAGCTTAAAATATAAGGTGGATATGCCGATAACCAAAGAAGTATACCGCCTTCTTTATTTAAACAAAAACCCCCGTCAGGTGGTAAAAGATTTAATGACGAGAAGAAGTAAAGAAGAATAGCTCTTATATAAAATATTAATGCAATACGGGGCGTGGCTCAGTTTGGCTAGAGCGCTTGAATGGGGTTCAAGAGGTCACAGGTTCAAGTCCTGTCGCCCCGATTTAAATAAACAGATAATTTATGGAGCCGGAGGCGACATGAATTATAGTCGGTAAGGCTGTCTGAAGGATTAAAAATCGGGAAGGCCATCCATGCAAGAAAAAAGACAATCGGTACGCATAGAAAAACCTTTAATGATTAAATATTCGCCAGAAACCGGCGAGAGGAACAATTGGGATATTGCTTATATTAAGAATCTAAGCGAGACAGGCGTATTATTTGATACAAATAAACAATTTCAGGCAGGGGAAAATATACTGATAATGTTTAAGATCCCAATTGCCCCGGACAGCTGGATGAAGACCAGGGGTTGTGTAGTTGAATCACTCCCCTTTATGGGTAAATTCTTTTTAACCCGGCTTAAATTTACCTCTATTGATAATGCCCAAAAAACCCTGATCAAGGATTACGTTAACCTGGTCCTAAGTCAAAACCCGGGAAAACAGATAAGTTCAGAAAATGACAAAAGAAAGGCACCTCGGATATATAAGAACCTTGTAGTCAGCTATGGCGTACAGAATCATTTGGGTGTTGTAGAAAAATGGGATGTTACAACGGTCATGAATTTCAGCAAAACCGGCATGGGTTTTACCAGCAGCTATATCTGCAAAGATACGGTTGATTTCATGATTAAGCTGCCTTCACATCCTTATGAGCCATTCCATATCCGGGGCAAGGTCATAGCTTCAGATGAATTAAAGCTATCCGATTCCGCAACCCTAAAGGGTACATTCCTCACCCGGGTAGAGTTTGTTTATCTGAAGGATGAATATAAAAAACTGCTTTTTGATTACATTGACTGGTTGATTAAAAATGATCCAGATAGACCTAAAAAGGAGGATGAGTAAATGAGCTACTCAGGTCCGGAAAAGAGGAGGAATCCCCGTGCGGATGGCCGTTTTATTGTCTCTTATAGGGTGATGGAAAATAACGGCAACAACGACATAACCCAAACTAAGAATTTAAGTTTAGGCGGAATGCTACTCACCACTAACTGCCCTTTTACCCCAGGGACAAATTTAGCTCTGGAGATACGCCTGCCTTTTGATCCCAACTCAATCATGCTTATCGGCAAGGTTCTGGAATCAAAGGAAATCACCAAAGATGTGATTTATGATACCCGGTTGGTTTTTCTGGCAATAGACGAGAAACACCGTATGACAATCGGCGAAACAGTAGGTTATTATATCAAGAACAAGAAAGGTTGATTATGAGAAAGATTAATATCGGGCTTATAGGATTTGGGAATATCGGTTGCGGAGTGGTAAAAATACTACAACAGAGAAAATCCCTGCTTGCCCAGAAGATTGGAATTGAAATTATCATCAAAAGAATATGCGACAAAGATTTAACCTTGAAAAGGGATGTATCCGTAGATAAAAATTGCCTTAGTCGGGATGTTAATGATATTATCGATGACCCTCAAATTGACATAATTGTGGAGTTAGTCGGAGGAATCAATCCGGCGAGAGAATTTATCTTAGCGGCTTTAAAGAAAGGCAAACACGTGGTTACCGCCAACAAGGCCCTTCTGGCTGAACACGGAAACGAATTATTCGCGGTTGCCAATGAACGGGGCAAGAATATTTATTTCGAAGCTTCAGTAGGTGCGGGTATCCCGATTATAAAATCAATCAAGGAAGGGCTGGTCGCCAATAAATTCAGCGCTATCTTTGGAATTGTCAATGGAACCTCCAATTATGTGCTTACCCAGATGTCCAAGGAGGGTTGTTCTCTATCTTCCGCGATAAAATCCGCAAAAGATAAGGGGTTCGCCGAAAAAGACCCAACCCTGGATATCGAAGGTATTGATTCCGCCCACAAACTAACCTTGCTTACCTATTTAGCATTTGGCAGAATAGTCAGCTTAAAGGATATTTTTATCGAGGGGATATCGCAAATTTCGGCTTCCGATATTGCCTACGCTAAAGACCTGGGATATGAAATAAAATTACTGGCTATTGTTAAAAAAGAAGCTGATGAATTAGAGGTACGCGTTCATCCGACCTTACTACCTTCAGAGCATCTGCTTTCATCAGTAGACGGTGTTTTTAACGCCATTTATGTCTCAAGCGATTTAGCCGGAGATTTGATGTTTTACGGCCCGGGAGCAGGACAGTTATCCGCTGCTTCAGCGGTTGTATCGGATATAGTAGACCTGACTCAAGATATCAAAGCAGGGTTGTTCAGGCCGACGTTAAACTCCATTGAAGACACTTCAATCAAGGGATTACGTCAAATCAGCGAATTTGAAAACAAATATTATATCCGGATTATGGCTGTGGATAAACCCGGAGTTCTGGCAAAAATATCTGGAATTCTGGCAAAATTCGGCATAAGCATCGCTTCAGTTACCCAAAAGGAAAGGTTGAAGTCCCAAGTCGTTCCGGTTGTCATGGTGACCCATGAAGTAAAAGAAAAAAATCTGCGTGGAGCCTTGAAGATGATCGACAAGTTAACCGATATTAAAGAAAAATCAGTGGCTATAAGAATAGAGGGAGTTTAGTGGACGAGAATAGATACCAAGGGATAATTAAAAAATATAAAAAGTTCTTGCCGGTAAGCAGTAAAACACCGGTGATAACTCTAAACGAAGGCAACACTCCTTTAATTTATGCCGGTTATTTAAGCAGGCTGGCTGGAAAGGATATGGAAGTTTACTTGAAATACGAAGGGCTTAACCCCACTGGATCCTTTAAAGACAGGGGGATGACCTTGGCCATATCCAAAGCTTGCGAAGAAAATGCAAAAGCGGTTATGTGCGCCTCCACCGGAAATACATCCGCATCTGCTGCTGCTTATGCGGCACGCGCAGGAATAAAATGCATTGTACTTATACCTAGCGGAGCAATTGCCCTGGGAAAACTCAGCCAGGCATTAATTCATGGCGCAAAAGTATTGGCAATCAGAGGTAACTTTGACGCTGCCCTGGATTTAGTTAAAGAGATCACTCGAGATTACCCTATAAAATTAGTGAATTCCCTGAACCCTTATCGGATTGAAGGCCAAAAAACAGCAAGTTTCGAGATCTGCGACTATTTTGGAGATGCCCCGGATTTTCAGTGTATGCCGGTAGGCAACGCAGGGAATATTACTGCTTATTGGAAAGGGTACAAAGAATACCAAAACCTGGGTCTAAGCAGAAAACTTCCGGTTATGCTGGGTTTTCAAGCACAAGGGGCCGCTCCGATCGTAAGAAATAAACCAATCAAAGCCCCTGAGACCATTGCCACTGCTATACGCATCGGAAATCCGGCAAGTTGGAAAACAGCGGTAGAGGCCCGGGATGAATCAAAGGGCTTAATCGACTTGGTTTCAGATGCAGAAATCCTGCAGGCATACAAAATATTGGCGGCTAAAGAAGGCGTTTTCGCAGAACCTGCATCAGCAGCTTCCGTAGCCGGCCTATTAAAACTGGTCAAAAAAGGTTATTTCAAAAATAAGAAAGGTAAGATCACCTGCATATTAACCGGACATGGATTAAAAGATCCGGAAAGGGCGATTAAAACAGTTAAGACACCTAAAATTATGGCTGCAAATTTAAAATCAATAATTAAAGAAATTGGTTACTAATAAAAACATCCTGATTACTGCCGGATCTACCTGGGTTGCTATTGATAAAGTCAGGATAATCAGCAATACTGCTTCCGGCAAGACCGGTTTACTGCTGGCAAAACAACTCAAGAAAAGCGGAGCAAAAATTACGCTATTGCTTGGTCCGGGTGATTTCTCAAATTCAAGGATCCCTGGAATAAGAGTGGTAAATTTCAAGTACTTTAGAGAACTGAAGAAACTTTTGAGCAGTGAATTAAAAAAACAGAAGTACTCGGCGCTTATACATGCCGCAGCCGTAGCAGATTACAGACCTGAGAAAGCATTTAACCGTAAAATCAGCTCAAGCCTTAGTAATTGGAAAATCAGCCTCGTGCCTACGGAAAAATTGATCAATGGTGTAAAAAGAATTGCTCCCGGATTGGTTCTGGTGGGGTTTAAATTTGAACCCGACGCGGGTAAAAACAGGTTGTTTGAAAAAGGCAGACAGTTGCTGAAAGAGGCGGACTTGGATATAGTGGTCGCCAATGCCTGTAGGAATAAGACTTATCAGGCATATATACTGGATAAAACAAACGGATATGGGCCTTTTTTAAATAAATTTAAAATGGCAGCTTATTTATCAAAAATACTTAAAGACAGATTAAGATAAAACAGAATTCCAATATGACAAAATTCATTGTTTTGGTAGGAGACGGAATGGCGGATTATCCAGTTGAAGAGCTGGGGATGCGCACACCCTTGGAGGCAGCACGCACACCGAATATGGATTTTATTGCCAAAAACGGCTTACTTGGCCAGGCAAAAACTATTCCCGATAAGATGACCCCGGCATCCGACGTAGCCAATCTTTCTATTTTAGGATATGATCCAAAAAAATATTATTCCGGCAGGGCTCCTTTAGAGGCCGCCAACCTAGGAGTCGAATTAGAAGAAGATGATGTTGCTTTCCGCTGCAACTTAATTACCGCGGGAAACAATTCTCTGCTTGATTATAGCGCAGGACATATAAAAACTAAGGAAGCTGAGAAATTGATTAAGTTCCTTGATCAGAAACTGGGGACAAATAAAATACGTTTCTTCCCGGGAGTAAGCTACAGGCATCTGCTTTTAATCAAGCGGGGGGCAGAATTAAAACTCGAAAACTTGAAATGCCAGGCACCGCATGATATTACCGGCCAGAAGATAAATAAAAACCTGCCCAAAGGAGAAAATTCCGACCTGATCATCAAGCTTATGCAGGATTCACAGGAAATCCTGGCTGGACATGAAATCAACCAGGTGCGTTTGGATTTAAAAGAAAACCCGGCGAATATGATCTGGCTTTGGGGACAGGGTAAAAAACCGAACATACCCAGATTTATTGACAAATTCGGTCTTACCGGAAGCGTGATCTCTGCAGTTGACTTGATTAAAGGATTAGGTCGCATACTGGGTTTAAATGTCATCGATGTTCCCGGCGCTACAGGTTACTATGATACTGATTATGCAGGTAAAGCTAAGGCAGGGATTAAATCTTTGGATAAAAATGATTTTGTTTTTGTCCATGTGGAAGCCCCTGACGAAGCCGGACACAACGGAGACTTGCGCGAAAAACTTACGGCAATCGAGCGTTTTGACCAGCTAATCGTGGGGCCATTCTTAAGATACTGTGGGGAGAAAAAAGATTTTCGCATTCTGGTATTACCGGATCATGCAACTCCGGTTTCCCTGAAAACCCATACTTCCGATTCAATCCCGTTTGCAATTTACGGAAAAGATATAGAAAAAAAGGGGTTCCTGGCTTATAACGAGAAGGAAGCGCAGAAATCCGATTTATATTTCGAAAATGGATACCAACTTATGGAATATCTTATACTGAATACCCCGCGTTAACAACCACCCGACGCTAGCATCTCTTGCGTCGGCGTACGATTTTGTAGCGTAATTGCGCGGATCTGCCCTTCTGGGCAAGGAGAATAAATAATGAGCAAAGGTTTAGTTGTCCAAAAATATGGAGGTTCTTCCGTTGCCAACGTAGAACGTATTCAAAAGGTAGCTCAAAGAGTAGTCAGCTATCAGAAAAAAGGCTATGGATTAGTTGTCGTAGTTTCAGCATTAGGAGACACGACTGACGAATTAGTCGAATTAGCGGATAAAATTAATTCTGATCCTTCAGAGAGAGAAATGGACATGTTGCTTTCAACCGGAGAACAGATTTCCGTAGCCCTCTTGGCAATGGCTATCCATAAATTAGGGGCACAGGCGATTTCATTTACAGGAGCCCAAGTCGGAATTATTACCGATACCAGTCATACCCGGGCCAGGATCATAAAAATAAACGCGGATAAAATTAAAGAGGAGTTAAAAAAGGGAAAAATAGTCATAGTCGCCGGTTTTCAAGGCGTAACTTTAAACCAGGATATCACTACCTTGGGCAGAGGTGGCTCAGATTTAACCGCAGTTGCCCTGGCAAAAGAACTTGCTGCCGCCTCCTGTGAGATTTATACCGATGTTGAAGGTATTTACACCACTGACCCACGTATTGAGCCAAAAGCCAAAAAAATCAAAGAGATTACTTATGATGAGATGCTCGAAATGGCCTCCCTTGGCGCTCAGGTTATGCAGGCGCGCTCTATTGAGGTTGCCAAAAAATTTAATGTACCCTTGCATGTGCGTTCATCATTCTCAACTAAGACCGGAACAATGATTATTAAGGAGGTAAAGATGATGGAAGAGGTAGTCGTCAGCGGCATAACTTTAAATAAGAACCAGGCTAAAATTACCCTCTGCGGAGTTCCCGATAAACCAGGGGTAGCAGTCAGGTTATTCCAGGATCTGGCTGTTGCCGGGGTAAGCGTAGATATGATCGTGCAGAATGTAAGTCATACCCGTTTGACCGACATATCTTTTACTATTGCCAAGGCCGATAGCGCCAAAGCCAGTAAAATTACCAAAGCAGTAGCCAAAAAAATAGGCTCAAGCGATATCCTGCTTGATGAAGATATTGCCCGCGTCTCTATCGTAGGAGTAGGGATGAAA
This sequence comes from Candidatus Omnitrophota bacterium, assembly GCA_028712505.1. Taxonomy (GTDB): domain Bacteria; phylum Omnitrophota; class Gorgyraeia; order Gygaellales; family Profunditerraquicolaceae; genus UBA6249. The sequence continues at coordinate 33,441 of JAQTQC010000003.1, read as the reverse complement.
TCTCATCACGGGGTTGCGGCAAAGATGTTCGGGATCATGGCCGATAACAATATCAATATTGAAATGATCTCAACTTCTGATATCAGCATATCCTGTATCATAAAGAAAAAGTTCGCTGAAACCGCGGTTAAGAAATTACACGAAGAATTTGGGTTACATAAACGAGGCTAAGCATGAAAAATGTAAAACTATATGATACCACGTTACGCGACGGCTCGCAGGCAGAGGGTGTATCTTACTCAGTAATGGATAAAATCCGCATTGCGGAGGAGCTGGACAAAGTCGGTATCCATTTCATTGAAGGCGGCTGGCCGGGTTCAAACCCGAAAGACCGGGAGTTTTTCTTGAAAATCAGCCGCAGCAAACTTAAGAATTCCCAGATTGCCGCCTTTAGTATGACCCGCCGGCCGAATATTTCGGCCTCGGAAGACTCTAACTTGAAAGCGCTTTTAAAATCCAACGCCCAGGTAATTACTATCGTGGGAAAAACCTGGGACTTTCATGTAACTGAGGTTTTAAAATCATCGCTGGATGAAAACCTTTCGATGATCGAAGATACAATCAGTTTCCTGACTAAAAAAGGTTTTCTTGTCTTCTACGACGCTGAGCATTTTTTTGATGCCTACCAGGCAAATAAAGATTATGCCTTAAAAACCTTAGATGCCGCATGTTCCGGAGGAGCAAAAGCAATTTGCCTATGCGATACAAACGGCGGGTTTTTAACCAGCCAGATATACAGCATGACAAAAGAGATCAAGAATAAAATCGCTGACACCGAAATAGATCTGGGCATCCATTGCCACAACGACGCAGGAATTGCGATTGCTAATTCCCTGGCCGCCGTAGAAGCAGGGGCAAATATTGTTCAGGGAACAATTAACGGCTATGGCGAACGCTGCGGAAACGCCGATCTGATCCCGATTATCGCCAACTTAAAAATTAAATTAAAAACTAACTGTATTTCGGGTGAAAATTTAAAACAACTTACCCACCTTTCGCATTTTGTCAGCGAAATCAGCAACATGCGCGTAAAAAGCGAGCAGCCTTTTGTAGGAGACTCGGCATTCGCCCATAAAGGAGGTATGCACATCAATGCCATAATGAAGAACCCTCTGACTTATGAGCATATCGATCCGTTATTGGTAGGCAATCACCGCCGAATCCTGGTTTCCGAATTGGGAGGTAAAACCGGAATCCTGTTGCGGGCCAAAGATCTAAGCTATGACCTAAGCAAAGAGGACCCTCAGACTAAGAAAATCCTGAAATTAGTCCAATCCCTGGAACATAAAGGATACCAATTTGAGGCTGCCGAAGCTTCGTTTCAGATACTGATGAAAAAGGCGTTAAGAAAATATAAAAAATTCTTTGACCTGGAGGGATTTAAAGTAGTTATCGAAAAACGCTCAAGCGATAAGATTACTTCTGAAGCCGTGATCAAACTAAAAGTGAAAGGTGTTAAAGAACATACTGCCGCTGAAGGGGATGGCCCGGTAAACGCGCTGGATAATGCCTTGCGCAAGGCCTTAAAAGATTTCTATCCCACTTTAGCTAAAATGCATCTTTCTGATTTTAAAGTCCGTGTTCTGGAAGAGAAAGCAGGTACTGCCGCAAAAGTACGCGTATTGATCCAGTCTCAGGATGAAAAAGATATCTGGAACACCATTGGGGTGCATGAGAACATAATCGAAGCTAGCTGGCAAGCACTGGTTGATAGCGTAGAATACAAACTCCTTAAAGATAACCAATAATCGTTTATAAGGACGATCAATAATCCAAACAATCAATGCCTGAAGAATTATCCAAGCAATACGATCCTAGAGAAACAGAAGAAAAGTGGTATAAAATTTGGGAAGATAGCAATCTTTTTTCCGCCAAAATACCCTCTCAAAAGAAACCCTATTGCATAGTCATCCCTCCGCCAAATGTCACCGGGATACTGCATATGGGACACGCTCTGAACAATACTATCCAAGACATCCTGATCCGTTATCACCGGATGAAGGGATTTAACAGCTTATGGATGCCAGGAACCGACCATGCAGGAATTGCCACTCAAAACGTGGTCGAAAGATCCCTGGCAAAAGAAGGATTAAAACGCCAGGATTTAGGTGTCGATAAATTTATTTCTAAAGTCTGGGAATGGAAAGAACGCAACGGTTCAACTATCATTGCCCAACTGAAAAAATTGGGCGCTTCCTGCGACTGGTCGCGCACCCGATTTACAATGGATGCAGCCTATTCAGAAAGCGTAGCTGAGGCCTTTATCTGGCTTTACAAGAGAAAACTGATCTATCAAGGCTACTACATTATAAACTGGTGCCCCCGCTGTCAAACAGCATTAAGCGACGAAGAGGCCAGCCATGTAGAATTACAAGGGAGCCTTTATTACCTTAAGTACCCGTTGAAAGATAACCCGGATAAATTTATCAGCGTTGCCACCACCCGGCCGGAAACCATGCTGGGAGATACGGCCGTAGCCGTAAACCCCAAAGATATCCGCTATAAAGAATACGTAGGAAAAATTTTAATTCTCCCCCTGGTAAATCGCCAAATCAAGATCATCGCTGACAGCACGGTGGATACGCAATTCGGAACTGGTGCGGTAAAAGTTACCCCGGCGCATGACCCCAATGATTACCGCATGGGTAAAAAACACAATCTGGAATTCATCAATGTAATGTCCCCGGACGGAAAAATGAATGCCCTGGCCGGAAAATTCTCCGGGCTTGACCGTTTTAAAGCAAGAGAGGTAGTACTGGAAGAATTAAGAACAATCGGTTTATTAGAAAAAATCCAGGAACATAAGCTTTCTGTCGGACATTGCTACCGCTGCCACACAATTGTCGAACCATACCTGTCAAAGCAATGGTTTGTTAAGATGCGCCCCTTGGCCAAGCCGGCAATCAAAGTAGTAAAAAATGGAAAAATTAAATTTTACCCCCAACGCTGGACAAAAGTTTATCTTAATTGGATGGAAAATATCCAAGATTGGTGCATATCCCGGCAGATCTGGTGGGGACACCGCATCCCGGTTTATTACTGTAAAAATTGCCAATCAAAAAATCCGGACAAAGGCATTATCGTATCTAAAACAAAACCGGAAAAATGTCCAAAGTGCGCCTCAACCGACATATCCCAGGAAAAAGATGTTTTGGATACCTGGTTTTCCAGTTGGCTATGGCCATTTGCCACATTTTACTGGCCGAAAGAAAACGCCGACCTGAAATATTTCTATCCTACCGCAGCCCTGGTCACTGCCCCGGAAATTATTTTTTTCTGGGTAGCTCGCATGATCATGTCCGGGCTGGAATTTAGGAAGAATATCCCTTTTAAAGATGTTTATATTCACGGGACTGTACGCGACATAGAGGGCAAGAAAATGTCTAAATCCCTAGGCAATGTTATCGACCCCCTGGAGGTTATTGCCGAATACGGCACAGATGCCCTGCGTTTCAGCCTGATTTCCATAACTACCCAAGGCCAGGATGTTTACTTATCTAAAGAAAGATTTGAACAAGGCAGGAACTTTGCCAATAAGATCTGGAATGCCTCAAGGTTTATCTTGATGAACCTTAAACCAGAAAATATAAACGCAGACCTATGCGTCTTCTTTAAGAATGAAAAAATGGATATTCTCAACCGTTGGATAATCAGCCGTTTTTATTCCACTCTAAAGAAAACTGACGAAGACCTGGCTGCCTACAGGTTCAACGAAGCAGCTAACGGCTTGTACTCATTTTTCTGGCATGAGTTTTGCGACTGGTACCTGGAATTAATCAAGCCGCAGATAGGAGAAAAACAAACCCAGCTGATTATGTATAAAATCCTGGAAAAATATCTCCGGCTGATCCATCCTTTTATGCCTTTTATATCCGAGGAGATATGGCAGCGACTGCCAGGAGCAAAAGATTCAATTATGCAGCAAAAATGGCCGCACCTGCAGCCGGATTTAATCAGCGACGATGATGAAAAACAAATGCAGGTAGCCTTTGATATCATCAATACTGTAAGAAACATGCGCGCGGAAATGGAAGTAGGTTTAAACAATCGCATCGAAATCAAACTAACCTTCTCGGATAGATCCCGGGAAAAGATAATCGCGCCGTTAATAAATTATATAAAGAACCTGGCCAAGGTAGAAACTTTGAAGATAACCGAAAAATACCTTCCCCAAGAAAACGAATTTGCCTGCGTACTCAAAGATATGCACATCGTGATGCCACTTAAGGGAATAGTAAACGTGGCGGAACAAATCAAGAAAAACCAGCTAAAAATCGATAGGTTAGAATCTGAAATTAAGAACAAGGAGACCATGCTTGCCAATAAGAACTTCCTCGGCCGCGCCCCCAAAGAGATCATCGATACGGAAAAGGCCAAATTAAAAGATATGCGCGAGCAAGTAACCAAGCTAGAGGTGATAAAAAATGGCTTACGATAAATACTTCCTGTCGGAGAAAAAACCTGAAATTAACCCGGAAAAACTTAAAGCAATAGTCAGACACGCCCTGATCGAAGATATCGGCCGCGGAGATATCACCACCCAGTTGACTATCCCAAAAAATAAGATCATCAAAGCCAAGATCATCGCCAAAGAGGATTTCCTGGTCTGCGGGATAACTGTGGCAGAAAAAGTATTTAAATCCGTGGATCCTTCGATCAACTTTATTCAAAAGACAAAAGAAGGCAGGATGATCAAAGCCAAAAAGACTATCGCGATCATTTCCGGTAAGGCCAGCAGCATACTTACCGCAGAACGCGTGGCTTTGAATTTATTATCATTGCTTTCCGGTATTGCCACTAAAACCCGCGAATTTGTCAAAGAAATCCGACCATACAAAACAAAGATTACCGATACCCGCAAAACCATACCCGGATTAAGGGAATTGCAGAAATACGCCGTCAGGATCGGAGGCGGACATAATCATCGGATCCGCTTGGATGAAATGATCCTGATCAAAGATAATCATATCAAGGTTACAGACGGCTACATTAAACTGCCCAGTGTGCCAAAGGGCTATAAAATTGAAATAGAAACACAAAACCTGGAAGAATTTAAACATGCGCTTTACTTTAAACCAGATGTGATCATGCTCGATAATATGAAGATTGAAGATATCCGAGAGGCAGTAAAGATTAGAAATAACACAAAGTTTAAGAGCCACCACTCGCCCAGCAAGCTTGAGGCCAGCGGAGGTATATACCTTGCCAATATAAAAGATTACGCCTCAACAGGCGTAGATATAATCTCAATCGGAGAACTGACTGATTCCGTGAAATCCGCAGATATCAGTCTGGATGTTATTTGATGATTTATGAGATTTAAACTTGTTGCTAATTTCAAGCCCTGCGGCGACCAACCCAAGGCGATTCAAGATCTCAGTAAGTCCGTACTCGCCAAAAACCGTTATACCACGCTCTTAGGGGTCACCGGAAGCGGAAAAACCTTTACCCTGGCTAATCTAATCACCAAGCTGAACAAACCAACCTTAATCATCTCTCATAATAAAACATTGGCCGCCCAGTTATACTCTGAATTTAAAGAATTCTTTCCGCATAACGCAGTTGAATACTTTGTAAGTTATTATGACTACTACCAGCCGGAGGCATATATCCCATCTACGGACACCTATATTGAGAAAGACTCATCGATAAACGAACGCCTGGACCGCTTGAGGCTTTCTGCGACAACTTCATTAATGAGCCGGCAGGACGTAATTGTTGTCGCTTCAGTTTCCTGCATTTACAACCTGGGCTCTCCTGAAGAATACCAGGGGCATCTGTTGATTCTCAATAAAGGCGAAAAACTGGAGCGCGAAGACTTAATATCCAGACTAATCCAGATCCAATATGATCGAAATGATTATGAATTTAAACGCGCTAAGTTCCGGGTGCGCGGAGAGATCGTCGAGATATTCCCCTCATACAGCGAAAAGGCAATACGTATAGAATTAAACGGAGACCTTATAAATAAGATTTCTGTATTTGAACCGGTATCTGCGGAAGTTTTAAGCAATATCGACAGGGTCGCTATCTATCCGGCAAAACATTTTATTGTCTCTGGAGACAAGGTTGACGGATCAGTCGCCTCAATCAGGGAAGAATTAACTAACCAGCTTAAAATCTTGAAACAAAGAAATAAACTGTTAGAAGCCCAGCGCCTGGAATCACGCACAAACTATGATTTAGAGATGCTTAAAGAAATAGGGTACTGCCACGGAATAGAGAATTATTCCTGGCATTTAAGCGGCAGACCGGCCGGCAGTCGGCCGTATTCAATGATTGATTATTTTAGAGGGGACTTTTTAACCATAATCGATGAATCTCACGCAACCATACCCCAGATAAGAGGGATGTATGCCGGAGACAAGGCAAGAAAGGAAACTCTTGTCGAATACGGTTTCCGGCTCCCGTCCTGCCTGGACAACCGACCGTTGAAATTCGATGAATTTAACCAGCTTACCGGCAGCACAATCTTTGTCTCAGCCACACCTGATGAATATGAGTTAAAATTAAGTAACCATAAAGTTGCTGAACAGATTATCCGGCCTACCGGCCTGGTGGACCCGGAAATAATAATCAAACCCACAGCCGGACAGATCGAAGATTTAATCACCCAGATCAAACTCCGTGCAAAAAACAAAGAAAGAGTACTGGTAACCACGCTGACCAAAAGAATGTCTGAAGACTTGGCTAATTACCTGGCAGAAAACGGGATAAAGGTAAAATACCTGCACTCGGAAATAAAAACCATTGAACGCTCCAAAATATTAAAGGAATTAAGAGAAAATAAATTTGACTGCTTGGTCGGGATCAACCTGCTCCGGGAAGGCCTGGATTTACCGGAAGTCTCGTTAGTAGCAATCCTGGATGCGGATAAAGAAGGATTCCTGCGTTCAGCTACAAGCCTCATCCAGGTAGGCGGGCGTGCAGCCCGCAACATCCACGGAACGGTAATCATGTATGCCGACACCATTACCGGTTCGATGAAAAAGGCGATCAACGAAAGCCGGCGCAGGAGAAAACTCCAGTTGGAGTACAATCAAAAAAATGCAATTACCCCGCACTCAATCCAAAAATCCATTAAAGAAGGAATTGAAATATTTGAGGAGGCTGACGAATTCGTCCGCGAGCTAACCGGAGAACCCAAAGAGCAATATCAATTGCATAAATATATTTCTGAGTTAGAATATGAGATGGAGCTGGCTGCTCGCAACCTGTTATTTGAAAAGGCAGCCGGGCTAAGAGATAAGATCAAGGAGCTAAAACATGCTACTGGCGGTTGATATTGGCAATACTAATATATCCTGCGGTATATTTAAAGGGCCAAAATTAATCAGGCAGTTTGATATTTCCGCAGAAAAATGTTTTAAAACCCATCTGATTAAAAAACTTAAATATCTTCCTAAAATATCAGCCAGCGTCATCTGCAGTGTTGTGCCAAAACAAACCTCGCTTATCTCAGACAGCCTGGCATCTTTGACCGGCAGAACAGTATATATAATAGGTAAAGACTTTTCTGTTCCCATAAAAAATCTCTACCGCAAACCAAAACAAGCAGGGCAGGACCGCTTGGTGAATTCCTATGCAGCAAGCATCTTTTACCATACGCCATCAATTGTTATTGATTCCGGAACAGCAGTTACCTTTGATATAATTTCAAGAAGAAAAGAATATCTGGGAGGTTTAATTACCCCGGGAATGGGAATCTCGCTCAAGGCCTTGAAAGAAAAAACCGCTTTGCTGCCGGAAATAAAATTATCCAGGCCAAAAACACTTATCGGGAAAGACACTAAGAGCAGCATTTTAAGCGGTATTGTTTTTGGTGCAGCAGACCTATCCAGCGGGATAGTCAGAAGGATCAAACGGTATATTGGAAAAAATACCACAATCATCGGAACAGGCGGAAATATTGACCTGATCCAGAAATACTCCAATCTAGATATGAAGGTCGATAAAGATTTGACTTTAAAAGGGATTAACCTTATCTATGAATATGCGAGCAAAAAACACTTTTAACCCTATAACTGCTGCTATAGCTGCTTATCTTATCGTCATACCCGCAGGAACCTCTTATGCTCAAGATGACCAGGATCCGCCCAAAGAAGGCAACGGGACAAAGACGATTATTGAACAGGCTCTTAAAAGTTATGAGAAACAAAAACAAAATGAGCAGGATGAAATAGCTGCCCAGCTCAACTTTCGCCTGGGACAGGCAACCGAAAACTGGATAACTTCAGAAGAAAAACAAAGAGACAAACAGCTAGGCACCTTTATCGAACAAGATTGGGATAAACAACCACGGACTGCCATAATCCTGCCGCCAATCCGATATGAGTATTACCTGCGGGGATACAAATATACCGTCAGCGACAGTGATGTAATTAAAACCGATTCCGTAACCACTCCTTACAAAGCCATTGTAATCGTAAAAGAAGAGCTTTACGCCGAAAAATACCACCATCCAAATACCAGCGATACAAAACTATTTTTCTACACAGTTACCAATACCTACACCCTTGATTTTTCCTATAGGGACGGAGAATTCTACCTGGTCAACAGCGATAATAAGATGGATGGCATTGTTAACGAAATCTCCAGCCAGGCGCGCAGGCAATGGATTAAATAGGTAAAAAAGTCTTGACAAGAAATTTTTTTTGTTTATAATTAGCACTCTAGGGAAACGAGTGCTAAACTATTAACAATTTTTAAGGAGGTGACAAGATGGAGATTAAACCATTAGGAGACCGCATAGTAGTCAAGCCCTTAGAAGCAGAGAACAAAACTAAAGGCGGGATTGTTCTGCCGGATACAGCTAAAGAAAAACCACAAGAAGCCAAAGTTGTCGCAGTAGGAAAAGGCAAGATATTGGAAAATGGAACAGTGCAAGCTCCGGAGGTAAAAGTCGGAGATAAGGTATTATACGGAAAATATTCCGGAAATGAAATCACCACTAAGGAAGGCGAAGAATTACTCATCCTACGCGAAGAGGATATTTTAGCGATAATTAAGTAATTAAGGAGGAACTATGGCAAAGCAATTGTTGTATAGTGATGATGCCCGTCGCAAGATTTTAAGCGGCGTAGAACAGCTGGCTGCTGCGGTAAAAGTAACCCTGGGACCTAAAGGTCGCAATGTGGTTATTGATAAAAAATTCGGCTCACCCACCATAACTAAAGACGGGGTAACAGTAGCCAAAGAAGTTGATTTAGAAGATGCCTTTGAGAATATGGGCGCACAGATGGTCAAAGAGGTCGCGGAAAAGACTTCCGAGATCGCCGGCGACGGAACAACCACCGCCACAGTCTTAGCGGAAGCAATTTACCGTGAAGGCCTAAAGAATGTCACTGCCGGTTCCAACCCGATGGAATTGAAACGCGGGATTGAAAAAGCAGTGGTAAAAGTAGTTGAAGAATTAGGAAAACTTTCTACTCCGATTAAAGATAAAAAGGAAATTGCCCAGGTAGCTAGCATCGCAGCAAATTCCGATACGAACATCGGAGAGTTGATTGCCGAAGCAATGGATAAAGTAGGCAAAGACGGGGTAATTACTGTTGAGGAAGCGAAATCCACAGCTACCACCCTTGATGTTGTCGAAGGCATGCAGTTTGACCAAGGATACTTATCACCCTACTTTGTAACTGATACCGAAAGAATGGAAGTACTTTTAGAGGACCCCTACATTCTTATCTATGAGAAAAAAATATCTTCAATCAAAGATATTCTTCCTCTATTAGAGAAGATTGCCCGCGTAGGCAAGCCCTTATTGATCATTGCCGAAGAGGTTGACGGGGAGGCTTTAGCTACCCTGGTAGTCAATAAGATCCGCGGTACCTTTGTTGCCTGCGCTGTAAAAGCCCCGGGTTATGGAGATAGACGCAAGGCCATGCTTGAGGATATCGCTATTCTTACCGGCGGCAAAGCTTTAACCGAAGATTTAGGTATAAAGCTTGAGAATGTCGATATTGAAGATTTGGGCAGGGCAAAGAAAGTAAAGATCGACAAAGAAAATTCTACGATTGTCGAAGGAGCGGGAAAAAACCAGGCAATTAACGCCCGGATCGCCCAGCTTAAAAAACAGATCGAAGATACTGACTCAGATTATGATAAAGAGAAACTGCAGGAACGTCTGGCCAAATTAGCCGGTGGCGTTGCCGTAATTAACGTAGGCGCAGCTACAGAGTCAGAGATGAAAGAGAAAAAGGCACGCGTAGAAGATGCATTACATGCAACCCGCGCAGCCACTCAGGAAGGTATTGTTCCAGGTGGCGGGGTAGCGTTAATCCGTACAATTGCTGCTTTAGAAAAACTAAAGCTTGAAGGTGATGAGAAGATTGGCGCTAATATAGTTAAAAGAGCTATTGAGGAACCTTTAAGACAAATAGTCCAGAACGCAGGCCTTGAAGGCTCAGTAGTCGTACAAAGGATCAAACAGGAGAAGACCAACATCGGTTATGATGTAAGCCAGGATTCTTACGTTGATATGTTAGAAGCAGGCGTAATCGATCCTACAAAAGTAACCCGCTCAGCGCTTCAGAATGCTTCCAGCATTGCCGCGCTGTTGCTTACAACTGAAACCTTGATCACGGATAAACCTGAAAAAGATGAGAAGATGCCTCCAATGCCCGCTGGAATGGGCGGCATGGGTGGCATGGGTGGAGGAATGTATTAAAAAACAGTAGCTGACAGATAGAAACTGTAGTAAAAGAAAGGGCATAGATTTATTTCTATGCCCTTTCTTTTTATGAAACCTAGGCTAAAATAAATATTGACAAACCAACCTCCTTGGGGTAAAATTTTATATTCTAATCAAGTTTTTCCCAAATTTGGTTATAATCTGGTTTAACGGTTAATTTCCAAACCAGGGACCAAATTTTCGTAAACTATTATAAACCAATGAGTTAATTTGAGGAGATTTTCAAAATGGCAGAATGGATAGGTATAGGCAGGCGGGCAAGAAGATGCTACGGTTTTGATGAAATCGCTTTGGTACCTGGAGCTCAGACCGTAAACCCAAACGAAGTTGATACCAGCTTTGAATTCATGGGTAAAAAATACAAAATACCTATTCTGGCCGCAGCCATGGACGGAGTTGTAGACGTTAAATTTGCCATAGAGATGTCACGTTTAGGGGGACTGGCAGTTTTAAACCTGGACGGAATTCAAACCCGTTATGAAAATCCCGATGAAGTCTTGGAGGATATCGCTAAAGCCACCCCGCAAAAAGCTACTGAACTTATCCAGACGGTTTACACCACCCCGATAAAAGAAAAACTAATCACTAAAAGAGTCGCTGAAATTAAAAAAGCTAAAGCCATAGCAGTAGTCAGTTGTATCCCAGCCAACGCCGAGAAATTCTCAAAGCTGGCCATTGCCGCTGGCGCCGATATATTTGTCATTCAATCCACAGTAACCACGATCAAACATTTATCTACCCAATATAAAACGCTCGACCTGGTAAAATTCTGCAAATCCTTAAAAATCCCGGTTATCCTAGGTAATTGCGTAACCTATGAAACCACCTTGGAGCTCATGGAGACTGGGGCAAGCGGTTTACTTATCGGGGTTGGGCCGGGAGCCGCATGTACTACAAGAGGAGTTTTAGGTATCGGCGTACCTCAGGTAACTGCAACAGTCGACGCTGCCGGAGCGCGGGATTTTCACTTCAAGCGCACCGGAAAATACGTCTCCATCATCACTGACGGTGGAATGAACCGCGGAGGAGATATCTGCAAGGCTTTTGCCTGCGGGGCAGACGCAGTTATGATCGGATCAAGTTTTGCCCGGGCAAAAGAAGCTCCGGGAAGAGGATTCCATTGGGGAATGGCAACTTCACATGTCAATCTGCCTCGTGGCACACGTATTCAGGTCGGTTCAACCGGGACATTAAAAGATATCTTACTTGGTCCGGCAAAAGTAGATGACGGCTCACAGAACCTCTTAGGCGCATTAAAAACCTCAATGGGTTCATTGGGCGCATCCGCTATAAGAGAAATGCACGATGTAGAAATTATTATCGCTCCTTCGATCCAAACCGAAGGAAAGATCTTTCAAGTAGGCCAAAGAGTAGGTATGGGTAAATAAATCAAGGGGTATAATCTAGCATCTAGAAAGAAGGGGAAATGACAAGGCAGACAATATTAATTCTGGATTTTGGATCTCAATATACACAGTTGATCGCCCGCAGGGTAAGAGAAAATAAAGTCTTCTCAAAGATAATCCCTTATAATACAACGGCTAAAGAGATTGCCGCACTAAACCCCAAAGGCCTGATACTTTCCGGAGGCCCTGCCTCAGTAGTTGATAAAAAATCCCCCTACCCTGATAAAGGTATATTTAAATTAGGAATACCGATACTTGGTGTCTGCTACGGAATGCAGGTTATCTGCGAGATGCTTGGAGGTAAGGTAAAACATACCCGGGAGAGGGAATTCGGCAAAACCGAATTATTCATTGATGATAACCGCGACCTTTTCAGCCACATGCCCGGTAATTTTACCTGCTGGGCCAGCCATGGGGATTATGTAACCAAGATACCGGCGGGTTTCCATACCAGCGCACATACCGCTAATACCCCGATTGCCGCTATATCCAACCAAAAAAGAAAAATATTTGCCGTACAGTTCCATCCGGAAGTAACCCATACCGAAAAAGGGAACCAGATCTTAAGTAATTTCCTCTTCAAAATATGCGGCTCTTTAAGCAGATGGACCATGCAGTCATTTATTAAAGAATCCGTTGAAAACATCAAAAAGGCTATCGGTAAAGACAAGGTAGTATTAGGATTAAGCGGAGGAGTAGATTCTTCCGTAGCAGCCTTACTTATCCACAAATCAATCGGGAAAAACCTGCGTTGCATTTTTATTGACAACGGACTGTTGAGAAAAGGAGAAGCTGAGCAGGTTAAAAGCGTTTTTAAAGATATGTACCATTTAAATCTAAGTTATGTGGACAGAAGCAAAAGATTTCTGGAACGCTTAAAAGGAGTCATTGACCCTGAAGAAAAACGCAAAATTATCGGTGACGAGTTTGTAAAGGTATTCGAGGAAGAGGCAAAGAAAACAAAGGGGGCAAAATTCCTTGGTCAAGGAACACTTTATCCTGATGTTATCGAATCAATTTCTCCCACCGGTGGACCAAGCAGAAAAATAAAAAGCCATCATAATGTCGGAGGCTTGCCCGCACATATGAATCTTAAATTGATCGAACCTCTCAGGGAATTATTTAAAGACGAGGCGCGGGAAATCGGCAGACAGCTTAGTCTTCCTGAAAACATTATCCAACGCCAGCCTTTCCCCGGCCCAGGCCTAGCAGTAAGGATTATCGGAGAAATTACCCTGGAACGTCTGGAACTTTTGCGGGAAGCGGATAAACGGGTTATTGAGGAAATATCCAAAGCCGGTCTTTATGAACAAATATGGCAGTCGTTTGCAATCTTACTACCCATAAAAAGCGTAGGAATCATGGGCGATGAAAGAACCTATGAGAATGTCGTGGCCTTACGCTGCGTATCCAGCTTTGACGGCATGACCGCCGACTGGGTAAAGTTGCCTTACGAAGTTATGGAAAAGATCTCCAATCGTATCATCAATGAAGTTAAGGGCATCAACCGCGTAGTTTACGATATCAGTTCCAAGCCTCCAGCAACCATTGAGTGGGAATAAATCTGTCCAAAACCAGAGCTTAAAATGCCTCGAAGTGAATTTGTCCATCTTCACCTGCACACGCAGTATAGCCTTCTTGACGGAGCCTGTCGTATCCCGGAAATACTTGCTATAGCCAAAGGTCACAAGATGGATTCATTGGCCATAACCGACCATGGCAACATGTTTGGGGCAATTGAATTCTACCTGGAAGCCAGAAAAGCCGGGATCAAACCTATAATCGGCTGCGAGGTTTATGTCGCCCCGAAAAGCAGGCTGGACAGAGGAGGCAGCGGTATTGAAGATGCCGCAAACCACCTAATCCTCCTGGCCCGCGATGAAACAGGCTACCAAAATTTAATCAAACTGGTCTCAATCGGATACCTCGAAGGATTTTATTACCGGCCCCGTATCGACAAAGAGGTGCTTTCACAACACGCTCAAGGCTTAATCGGTTTATCCGCCTGCCTGAAAGGAGAAGTCTCCTGGCTTATCCTGCAGAAACGTTTTAATGACGCCCTAAAAGCCGCTGAGGACTACCAAAATATATTCGGTAAGGAAAATTTCTACCTGGAATTACAAGCCAACTCTATCCCGGAACAGAAAATTGTAAATGACGGCCTGATTAAAATTGCCAGAGAACTCTCCCTGCCGATAGTCGCGACTAATGACGTGCATTACCCCACCAAAGATAAAGCCGAAGCTCATGAAGCACTCTTATGCATCCAGACGCAGGCAACCCTTGATGACCCCAAACACATGCGTTTTCAGACAAATGAATTTTACTTCCGACCCCCGGAAGAAATGAAAGAGGTATTCAAAGATTACCCCGAAGCAATAAAGAATTCTGCGGAAATAGCCGAACGCTGCAACCTGGAACTGGACTTCACTCAAATGCACTTGCCTAAATACACTCCGCCGGATGGTAAAAACAAGGAAGCTTACCTGCTTGAACTCTGCGAAAAAGGACTGGCAGAAAAGGGTCTTAAAGGCGACTCAGAAGCCCAAGCACGGCTTGAACATGAGCTAAAGATCATCAAACATATGGGTTTTATCAGTTACTTCCTGATTGTCTGCGATTTCATCTCTTACGCAAAAGATCAAGGGATACCGGTTGGACCGGGAAGAGGCTCAGCCGCAGGCAGCCTGGTGAGTTTTCTTTTAGGGATTACCGACCTCAACCCGTTAAAATACGGATTGCTTTTTGAAAGGTTCCTAAACCCCGACCGATTAGGAATGCCGGATATCGATATTGATTTCTGCTATGAACGCAGGCAAGAAGTTATTGATTACGTAACCAAGAAATACGGACGGGAGAACGTCGCTCAAATCATCACTTTTGGAACCATGCAGGCGCGAGGAGTAATCAGAGACGTTGGCAGGGTCATGGCCATTCCCTATGCAGATGTAGACCGCATAGCCAAACTGATCCCGGCTGAACTTGATATGACTCTTAAAAAAGCTATGGAGAGCGAGCCGGAATTAAATAACCTTTATAAAAACGACCCGCAGATAACCAAACTGATCAATACAGCTTTATCCCTGGAGGGCCTAAACCGGCATGCCTCCGTACACGCCGCAGGAGTAATTATTACGGATAAGCCATTAAACACCTATATGCCCTTGTTCAAAACCGGTGATGATCAGGTCACCACCGGTTACAGCATGGAGACGCTGGAAAAAATTGGCTTACTTAAGGTAGATTTTCTTGGATTGAAGACCCTTACAGTTATCGACGAAACCCTAAAGCTTGTCAAAAAAACCCGCGGAATAGAAATCGATATCGAAACCCTTCCGCTAGATGATCCAAACACCTACAAATTGCTTGCCTCAAGTCACACTATCGGGGTGTTCCAGGTTGAAAGTTCAGGGATGCGTGATTTGCTTAAAAAACTCATGCCTGAACGCTTTGAAGACTTAATCGCCCTTTTAGCCCTTTACCGACCGGGCCCGATCGGTTCAGGCATGCTTGACGATTTCATGAAGCGTAAACACGGGTTGACTCCTATAAAATATGAACACTCCAAGTTAGAGCCGATACTCAAAGAAACATACGGGATCATGGTCTATCAGGAGCAGATCATGCAGATTGCATCCGCCCTAGCAGGATTTTCGCTTGCTCAAGCGGATATCTTACGCAAGGCCATGGGCAAGAAAATACCGGAAGTCATGGAAAAACAGAGGAATAACTTTACCCACGGGTGCCTGAAAAACGGAATAAAAGAATCCACCGCGACTAAAATATTTGATTTAATAGAGTACTTCTCCGGATACGGTTTTAATAAATCGCATTCAACTGCCTATGCCCTGATTTCCTACCGCACCGCATATTTAAAAGCAAATTACCCGGTTGAGTTTATGACCGCGCTACTTACCTCGGAACGCGACAATACTGATAAAATAGTAACCTACGTCAACGAAGCCCAGCAAATGGGGCTAAAGGTTCTTCCACCAGATATAAACGAAAGCGAAGTCCTTTTTAAAGTTGAAAACGAATCCAGTATCCGTTTTGGCTTATTAGCGATAAAGAATGTGGGCAAGGGGGCGAGCGAATCAATTGTAAACGCGCGGCCCGCGGAAAAATACAAATCCCTCGAAGACCTCTGTAGCCGTATAGATTTAAGACTAGCAAACCGTAAAGTCTTGGAAAGCCTGATCAAATGCGGAGCCTTGGACAGTTTCGGGTTTCTTAGGGCTAGGATGTTTACCAGCCTGGATACAATCCTGGAAAGATCACAAAAAATACAAAAAGAAAAATCCAGCGGACAGCTTTCTTTTTTCGATCAGACAATTTCCGGCAACGGTTTTGGCAAAACTGCTGAAAGCCTGGCCGACTGCAAAGAATGGCCGGAACCGCAATTACTGTCATTTGAAAAAGACATGTTGGGTTTTTACGTTAGCGGACATCCTTTAGCGCGTTACGCAAAACAGCTAAAGCGTTTTGTCTCCTGCTCCACTGCCAGCTTGCATGAACATAAAGACCAGGATACGATAAAAATTGTCGGATTGATCGCTAAGATAAAACAGACTCTTACCCGCGCAAAACAAGAAAAAATGGCGATACTGAAATTAGAAGACCTGGATGGTTCCGTAGAAGCCCTGGTCTTCCCCCGGGCTTTCTCTAAGATAAGCAGGTATATTCTACCTAATACAATCGCCCATATCCGCGGTACCTTGAATCTGACAGAAGATACCCCTAAGATAATCGTAGAGGATCTCTTCCCGTTCGAAGAGATCTATAAGCTGATTACAGCTATGAACATCAACCTCTCAGGGATCAAAGAAAATATATTTGAAACCTTAAAAACCCTGCTTTCAGAACACAAGGGCAACGTACCTATATATTTACGCCTGGATACCAACCCATCCGGCAAACAGGCATCGATAAAATCCCGGGTACAGTTAGTAGTGGGTGAGAATCTTTATGTTTTGCCTTCGGAAAGATTAATTCAGGAACTTGATGAACTGCTGGGAGAAGACAGACTTTCCCTGGTATTGTAAAAGAAGGATACTCATATTACTTGACACCGTAACTTTTTGTTGTTATTATATTTAGCATATACACCCCAGGTTATAGCACATCAGTGCTAATAAGATATTAGGCTAATTTACGTTAGTAACACAAGTGTGATGCGCCTTTACGGGCAACATTTGTGTTTAAAGAATACGCAATGCACTTTTCCTGGGTAAGGAGGAGAGAAGATGACCAAGAAAGACATTGTTTTAAAAGTATCCGACGAAACAAACTTAAAGCAAATAGATGTCAAAGAAGTTGTACAAAGGACATTCGATTGCATTGTTGACGCCCTGGTTAGAGGAGAGCGAATTGAATTACGCAACTTCGGCGTCTTTAAGATAAAACAGAGAAAAAGCCGCACAGGCAGAAACCCGCGAACTAACCAGGTTATTCCTGTCCCCCCCAGAAAGGTAGTGGTCTTTAAAGCTGGCTTGGAAATGAAACAAAAAATTAAATAATCCAATATAACTCATGTTCAAAAGGGTCCCCGGCACTAAAGACGTTTTGCCTGATGAAACTAGTCATTGGCAGGCTATTGAAGAAGCAGCACGCAATATATTCTCACTCTATAACTACCGTGAAATCCGTACTCCGGTAATTGAAGAAGCATCCCTCTTTAACCGTACGCTCGGAACTACCACTGAAATAGTCCAAAAGCAGATGTTCCTTATCCATAACCAGGAAGACTTGTACGCCTTGAGACCGGAAGGAACTGCATCAATTTGCCGTAGTTACCTGGAAAATAACCTGGATAAAACCAACGCATTCATAAAACTGTATTATATCGGTCCGATGTTCCGCCTGGAGCGTCCGCAAAAAGGCAGACTGCGTCAATTTCACCATATCGGCTGCGAGGCAATCGGCTCAACAGAAGCAATTCTTGATGTAGAAGTAATCAGCCTGGCCAGTCGGCTGCTTGAAGGATTCGCTATTAAAGATTATAAAATAAAAATCAATAGCCTGGGCTGCCCTAAAGACAAACAGACGCTCAGTTTGAATTTAAAACAGGGATTGCAGAAAGAAAAACAAAAACTCTGCCCTGATTGTCAGTTAAGGCTCGAAAATAATATCCTGCGGGTATTGGATTGCAAAAACGAGGAATGCCGCAGTATAATCAAAACACTTGAACTTAAAGACAACCATCTCTGTCAGGATTGTTCATCCCATTTTGAAGAAGTAAAAAACGGCCTAAACAGCCTGGGAATCGCTTTTAACGTAGAACCCCAACTGGTACGCGGACTGGATTATTATAACCGCACAGTATTCGAATTCACCCATTCCAATCTTGGTAGTCAGGACGCTATCGGAGCAGGCGGACGTTACAATAACCTGATTAAAGAATTAGGCGGACCGGATATCGGGGGAATTGGATTTGCCTTTGGAGTAGAAAGGTTGCTTTTGGCATCCGGGATGCCTGAAAGAAAAATTGCCAACAATCTAGTTTACCTGATCACCTTGGGTGAGACCGCAAAAAACGCAGGGATAAAGCTATTAAATCAGCTGCGTTCCTGTGGAATACCCTGCGAAACAGATTATTTGAACAAATCATTAAAAGCAGCGATGCGTGCCGCCAATGACGCATCCGCAAGGTTCGTCTTAATCTTAGGCGAAGATGAACTGAATAAAAATGTAATCTCACTTAAAGATATGTCAAACGGTACCCAAAAAGAAGTTAATCTGGAAGACTTAACCAAGGAACTAAAATGCTAAGGACACATGCTTGTGGAGAACTCAACGCAACAGATAACGCAAAACAGGTAATCCTCTGCGGCTGGGTTGCTCGAAGAAGAGACCACGGAAAATTAATCTTTATCGATATCCGCGACCGTAGCGGTTTCACCCAGATAGTTTTCATCCCCAAGGAATCTGGGGAAGCGTACAAAATAGCACAAGATTTAAGAAACGAATTTGTGATTAAAATAAGCGGAATAGTAAATAAGCGACCTAAGGGAACGATTAATGAAAAATTGGCAACCGGGGAAATCGAGGTTCTAGCAAAGGAATTGGAGATATTGAATCCCAGCCTGAACCCTCCATTCGAAATCGAAGAAGAGACTGAAATAACCGAAGAGATGCGCCTTAGATACCGTTACTTGGATTTACGGCGCAAAAAAGTTTTTAACAATTTGGCCTTAAGGAGCAACCTGTACAAGGTTATCCGGACTTATTTAGGAGAAAATAAGTTTATCGAATGCGAAACTCCGATACTCACAAAATCTACCCCTGAGGGCGCCAGAGATTACCTAGTTCCTTCACGGCTAAATCCCGGACAATTCTTTGCCCTTCCCCAATCTCCGCAATTATTTAAGCAGATACTGATGGTTGCTGGAATAGAAAGATATTACCAGATTGCCAAATGTTTCCGCGATGAAGACCTGCGCGCCGACCGCCAGCCGGAATTTACCCAGCTGGATATCGAGATGTCTTTTATCGAAGAAGAAGATATCTTCAGCCTTACCGAGGGATTAATGCAATTGATCCTTAAGGAACTAAAAAACATTGATATAAAAACCCCTTTCCCGCGTATAAGTTATCAAGAAGCGATGGAAAAATATAAATCAGACAAACCAGATTTAAGGCCAGAGTCAAAAAACGATTTCGCCTTTTGCTGGGTGGTAGATTTTCCTCTTTTTAAATATAATGAAGAGGAAAAGCGCTGGGATAGCGAACATCACCCCTTTACCGCACCGGCAACAGAGGATCTGGAAAATCTGGAAAAAGACCCCGGAAAAGTCAAATCCCGCTCATACGATTTAGTCTTGAATGGTATGGAATTGGGCAGCGGCTCAGTAAGGATCCACCGCAGAGAATTACAGCAAAAGATTTTTGACATCATCGGGATAAGCGAAGAGGAAGCGGCTAAGCGTTTTGGCTTCCTGCTTGAGGCATTTCAATATGGAGCGCCTCCGCATGGGGGAGTTGCTTTTGGTTTAGACAGGTTGCTGGCAATCCTTTCCGGAGAAAGCAGTATACGCGAAGTTATCACTTTCCCGAAGAATTCCGCTGCTTTCTGTCCGTTGACCAGCGCACCTTCAGATGTGGGAGAAAAACAATTAACCGAACTAGGTATAACTATCAAGAGGAGGAAGTAAAATGAACAAAATAAAGTTAGCCGGAATTTGTATATTAACATCAACCTTGGCTCTATCGGGATGCGTAGCCAGGACATATAACCTGACCCGCGACAGACTCGACCAAGATCTTTCTTCGACATCGGGCAACCGCGGTTATATTATGGGTTCAGCGCCTTCTGAGCCGGCAGAAAGAAAGACTACCCGCACCACCAGGGTCTTCGAGGTAGAGTTGGGTTTTACCAAACCGACGCAGGCAAAATGCCCGTCTACCATGCCGATAGTCAGCAGCACGGATGAACCAGTAATGATTCAGGAAACTCAAATCGATGATACAGTGGTTCAGAATTTCGAAAACTATACTGTAGAAAAAAATGATACCTTACAGAAGATTTCCAAGAAATTCTATGGCACCACTAAAAACTGGCCGAAGATTTACGAAGCCAATAAAGATGTTTTACGCTCACCGGATAAACTTTATGCCGGTCAAAATCTGAGAATACCTTCAACCGGTGAACTGAAAACTGAAACCGTAGAACTGATAGAAACAAAAGAAAATCTTAAATAGTGGATAAGATAATAAAGTTTGAATCACAAAAAGAGGCGCAGGGATTCTTTGGAGCACAGGATTCAAATACCAAAAGCATTGAGAAAGAACTCAAGGTCAAGCTTACTTTGCGGGGCGATTACCTTAAAATAAGCGGAACCGCCGGTAATATTGAAAAGGCCGGGCAATTGGTAGAATACTTGCTGGAAGGCCTGCGTTCGGGAAACGATGAGGTAGGCAAGAACGATCTTTCTTATTTAATATCTAATTTCAAAAGAGGCGGAAAAAAACAGCAACTTACAGGATTAGATACAGGAATCACACAATCCTCGGCAGGAAAACGAATCGGGCCAAAGACTGCTGGTCAGAATGAATACGTTGAAGCAATAAAAAAACACGATATAGTTTTCGGCATCGGACCTGCGGGCACCGGAAAAACTTACCTGGCTATGGCTTGCGCGGTGGAAGCTCTAAAAAAACAGGAAGTGCGCAGAATCATCTTGACCCGGCCGGCGATTGAAGCAGGGGAATCCCTGGGATTTCTCCCCGGAGATATGCAGGCCAAGATTTCTCCATACCTGAGACCGCTTTACGATGCCCTCTACGATATGATGGAGGCCGAACGTATTGAAAAATATATCGAAACCGGGATAATCGAAGTTGCTCCGCTTGCCTATATGAGAGGCAGGACCCTTAATGACGCTTTTATCATCCTGGATGAAGCGCAAAATTGCACTGCCGAACAGATGAAAATGTTTTTAACCCGCCTGGGTTTCGACTCCAAAGCGGTGATCACAGGAGATATGACCCAAAGCGACCTTCCCAATGCCAGACCCATCGGCCTGTTACAGGCTCAAGATATACTGAAAAATATCGAAGGGATAAAATTCATTTATTTCAGCGGTTCCGATGTAGTCAGACACGCTCTAGTGCAAAGAATAATTGAAGCTTATGAAAAAACTATTAAATAAGAAAAACTTATTTTTTTCAGGCTTATGCGTTTTTATTTTCCTCTTTAGCCAGATCATCCACATGAATCCGGCCATCCCACTATTCTTGATCATCCTATATTTTTGCTTTTATAATAAATTCCTAAAGCTGAAAAACGCTAACCTTACTAATTTGAGTTTCCTTTTCCTGATTTCTTTTGCTATCGGCCATGCCTTACTCAGAGAAGGGTTACCTTTCTATTTTACGCCCATCCTGATCATACCTATGCTCAGCGTATTATTATTCAGTACTCCTGAGGCGGCTTATTTTCTCTCGTTAACAACATCTTTATCGCTAGCTTCTCTTTGCACAGAACCTTTTAAAATCTGGTTCATTTTCATGGTAGGATGCTCCTGCGCAATCCTCTTGGTGAATAAAACCCAAAAACGCACCATAGTCATCCAGGCAGGGTTTATCTGTGGCTTGGTACAAGTAGTCAGCCTTATTTTCTTTGAGCATTTTTGGATTAATCAACCGCATCGATATTTGATGATCCTGCTAACCAGCTTGGTCTCGGGAATAATTGTCCTGGGAATTCTTCCTATATTCGAATACCTCCTGCAGACTGTAACTAATATCAGCCTGCTGGAATTGGCAGACTCCCATCATCCGCTCTTACAGCGGATGATCCTCGAAGCCCCGGGCACATACCACCACAGCCTTATTGTCGGCAACCTCTCAGACACAGCCTGCACTACCATAGGGGCAAACGGCCTCTTAGCCAGAGTAGGGGCATATTATCACGATATCGGCAAGCTGCAAAAACCGGAGTATTTTATTGAAAACCAACAGATAAAAAAGAACTTACACGACGAGCTTTCCCCTACGATGAGTAAACTGATTATCATGAACCATATAAAAGAAGGGTTAGATCTGGCTAAAAAATATTCTTTGAGCCCGGTGCTTTGGGATTTCATCCAGCAGCACCACGGAAACAGTCTGGTTTATTATTTCTACCGCCGCGCCCTGGAAGGCAAAGAAGAAGACCAAGAAGTAACGGAGGAGGGATTTCGTTATCCCGGCCCAAAACCAAATAGTAAAGAAACAGCCATTGTCCTACTGGCAGACTCTGTTGAAGCAGCCACGCGCACCTTAAAAGACCCTACACCGGCAAAAATCGAAGAGGTAGTACACAAGATAATAAACAATAAGTTCATCGACGGCCAGCTCGATGAATGCGAACTCACCTTAAAAGATATCGAGAGGATCTCCAGCGTTTTTACCAAAATGCTAAGCGGAATATACCATAGCCGGGTAAATTACTCCTAAGAATAATTTAAAACATTTTTAGTCAACCTTTTCAAGATGGTAAGAATAACCATTAACAACCTGCAAAACAAGCTGCCCATACCTGAAGCAGGCATAAAAAGCCTGGTCCATAGGATTCTTAAGGGAGAAAAGGTTAAAAGAACAAGCTATATAAATATCTGTTTTACAGATAATAAGCTGATCAAGAAACTTAATGCCAGATTTCTAAATACCCCCGGGACTACTGATGTGATCGCCTTCAACCTAAGCAGCAGGACCTCTGCAGCGCTCCTGGCGGATATTGCGATTTCCACTGAAAGCGCGATCAGTAATTCCCGGAGTTTTAAAACCTCTCCTGCCAAAGAACTACTGCTTTATGTCGCCCATGGAATATTACATGTACTGGGCTTTGATGACCATACCATTACCCAAACCCGGCTAATGCGTAAAAAAGAAAGGGAATATGTCGATAGATAAAGCTGAGGCGCTAGTTTTGAATAAACGGGATATCCGCGAAACTTCAATAATTGCGGATTTCTATAGCAGGGAGTTCGGAAAATTCAGCGGGTTACTTAAAGGCATACGCACTGAACCGGGAAAATTCGCCTCAAACATCGAGCCATTTTCGCTGAACGAGATCATCTTCTATAGAAAAACTCACTCAAATATACATCTAGTAACCCAGGCAGATAAATTGGATAATTTTACCCAGATACGTTCGAGTATCGAAAAAACTACCCAGGCAGTATTTATGATGGAGCTGATCAATTCCCTGATGCAGCCGGAAGACAAAAACGAAGAGATCTTTGAGCTTGCCCTAAAAAGCCTTAAAGAGCTGGAAACCAATTATAACCCAGCTAAGATTGCAACGATATTTAAAATAAAGATACTCAGCCTTTCAGGATTTAAACCGCATTTTGATTCCTGTGTTTCCTGCGGTGATATAATCAACGGACAGGCCCGTTTTAGCCTCTCTTTAGGCGGATTACTCTGCCCGCGCTGTATGCAGAAAGACCCGGCCAGCCGAGCGATCTTTCGCGGAACAATTGCTACTGTACTGCACATCGAAAGAAACGCATTTGGCGCCAGCCTTAACCTGGGAATGAACCCCCAGATAAAAAAAGAATTGGATCTGATCCTGAACGCTTTTTTAAGTTTCCACTTGGGCAAAGAACTAAAAAGCCAACGCTTGATGAATAAACTGGAGGTGGCTGTATGAAAATAGTCATTGTCGGTCCGGGAGCAATGGGTTGTCTTTTTGCCGCTTTTTTATCTAAATCAAGGGAAGAGGTTTGGCTATTGGATAAAAATAAGGAAAATGCCGCTAAAATACACGAACTAGGAATCTCTATAGAGGGAGTATCTGGTAGCTGGCAGGCAAAACCAAAAACTACAACCAATATCCAGGATATCGCTAAAGCCGACCTCATAATTATCTGCGTAAAATCATTCCATACTAAACAGGCACTTGAGCAGATCAAACCGCTCTTGCAACAAAATACCAAGATCATGACCCTGCAAAACGGAGTAGGAAATATTGAAATCATCTCTGAACTGACCGGAGAGGAAAGAGTAATCGGCGGGGTAACCAATGAGGGCGCAACTCTAGTTGAAACAGGAAAGATCCGCCACGCCGGACGAGGAGAAACCCTTATCGGAACCATTGACGGCAAAGTACCAGTAGAGATACGCAGCATACGTGAAATATTCAACAAGGTTGGCCTGCAAACCAAACTCTCCCGGGATATAAAAGGATTAATCTGGTCAAAATTGATTATAAACGCGGGGATCAATGCCCTGACTGCCATTACCCGGCTACCTAACGGCAGGCTTACGGAATTTGAAGGTACCAAAAGGATATTAAGAGAAGCAGTGACCGAAGCTACCCGGATTGCCAAAAGAAAACGTATTAAACTCATTTACGATGACCCCTTGGCGAAAGTTGAAGCGGTTTGCGAAGGAACCAGCGGCAACATTTCTTCCATGCTCCAGGATGTATTAAAAAATAAACGCACCGAGATCGATTTTATTAACGGAGTGATCGTACGCCTCGGGCAGGAATTAGGCATTGCCGTACCGACTAATAAATTATTGGTTGACCTGGTCAAAACAATCGAATCAAGTTATAAGCAAAGGCTGGAGGCCTAGAATTTAATCAATGGCTTTTAATCCCAGGGTTCGTAGATATCTTATTATTTTCTTGATTGCCGGCTGGGCAATCAGTTTGAGCTATTTTTTCTTACGCTCCAACAAACCTAGCCGCCATAACCAGAAAACTACCCGATTTTACCGGGATAACCGCCTGCTCATGGGCACATTTTGGGAAGTAGTTTCACCGGACAAAAGAGCAGGCGAAATAGTCTTTAGCGAAACAAAGCGGATTGAAGGCCTATTGAGTAAATATATCCCGGAAAGCGAAATCTCACAGCTCAACAGAATCGGTAGGCTAAAGGTAAGCCCAGACACTTTTTATATCATAAAAAGGTCGAAGGAGTTCTGGCAGGAAACTGCAGGGGCATTTGACATTAGCGTAGCGCCTTTGGTTGACATCTGGGGATTTAGCGATCAAAAGCATAAAGTACCCAGCATAGACTTAATACAAGATACCCTAGGGCTTGTCGGGAGCGATAAAATTATTTTGCATGAAAATGATAATGTGGTAGAATTTAAACTTTCCGGAATGAAAATCGACCTGGGGGCAATCGCTAAGGGGTATGCTTTAGATTGCGCAGCTGTCAGACTAAAAGAAAAAGGTATCTCTAACTGTCTGATCAATGCCGGCGGACAGGTTTATGCATTAGGTAAGGGGCCGAAAGGCAACTGGAGAATCGTTATTCAAAATCCGCGGAAACGCCAGGTCTCAGGAATCATCGAACTGGAGAAAGAGGAATCCATATCTACAAGCGGGGATTACGAGCAGTTCTTCTTTGATAAGGGAAAACGCTACTCCCATATTATCAACCCTAAGACAGGTTATCCTGCTACCAACGATATTTCTTCCGTAACAGTGATTGCCGGTTCAGCACTAGAAGCCGACGCTTTATCTACGGCAATATTTGTGCTGGGCAAAGGAAAGGGAGAAGAACTGTCAAAAAGATTCCCTGGGACAAAAATAAAAATATACCAATGAATTTATTCAGCCAAGCATTCCAAAAAAATATCTCTGCCGCCAAGATGTTCATCTTCTTCTCCCGGCTGATGGACAGGCCGGTTTTTGATAAAGAGGCTCGAGAGGTTGGCGAGATTTACGATATCATAGTAAAACCTTCCCAGGTATACCCGATCTCAGACGGTTTGATTATCCGCAAAGGCTTCCCTAACCGTAGATACGCCACGATAGCCTGGCAAGACATCGAAAGATTGGATAAAAACGGGGCAAAACTGAAGATAAGCAAATCGCAGCTAGTTTTTAACCAGATTCATGACGAAAAAAAAGAGCTTACCTTAAGGCGGGATGTGCTGGATCAGCAGGTAGTAGATACTTATAATCATAAAGTTATCCGCGTAAATGATATCCAGCTTCTAACAGTCGAGCAGGCATTGATGATCGCTCACGTCGATATCAGTACCCGCGGACTTTTCAGGAGGCTGGGTTTTGAAAAAAGCGTTGACCTGGTAGTAAGACTGTTTAATCCTAAAGCAAAATATCTCTCCGATGAACGCTTGATCTCCTGGAAATATATCCAGCCCCTCACCATTAACCCGGTAAGTATGACTATTAAAATCGATGTGCCGCAAAAAAACCTGGCAAATATACCGGCTGCAGACTTAGGAGACATCTTCCTGGATTTGAACATCAACCATCAAATTGCGCTTTTTAAATCTTTAAACCTAGCAAACAAAACCAAGATATTCACCAATATTGATTTTAAGACCCAGCGGTCGATCCTGGATGAGATGGATGACCACGAACTATCCGAGCTGCTTAATAATATCCCGGCGGATGAAGCTACGGACTTCCTGGAAAAATTACCCAGCGAAAAAACAAAACACATCCTAAGCCTGATTGAAAACAAATATTCCAAACGGCTTTCTCAACTTTTAGGGTATTCCGAGGATTCTGCCGGAGGATTGATGACTACCGAATATATCGCCTTTGCAAAAGAAACAACCGTACAATCCGCGCTCAATCAGATAAGGGAGTTTAAATTTAAATCCGAGCCCGCGCAATTTGTCTATATCATCGATGAAACAAACCACTTTATTGGTGCAACTAATTTCCGCAGGCTTATCCTGGCTAATCCCCAGGAGCCTATTTCAAATTCCGCCTTCCCGAAAACATATTTTGTTCATTTGGATTCCAGCGTTAAAGAAGTTGCTTACTTGATGGAGAAATACAAATATTTTGTTATACCGGTGGTAAACGAAGATAATGTTTTGCAGGGGATTATAACCGTTGATGATATCCTGAGTCAGCTGATTGCCTTTGCCTGGCGCAGGTTAAAGAAGATTAAAATTATTCAGAAAACATGAAAAACCTAAAAAGTTTCTGGGCAAAAACATTGATTTTCCTTTCTGTGATGGGACCGGGAATCATCACCGCCAATGTAGATAATGACGCCGGAGGCATCACCACTTATTCAGTTGCCGGAGCACATTTTGGCTATGCCCTGATCTGGTCGTTCATTCCGATTATCATCGCCTTGGTAATTATTCAGGAGATGTGCAGCCGCATGGCGGTAGTTACCGGCAAAGGCTTGGCGGATTTAATCCGCGAGGAGTTTGGTGTCAGGGTAACTTTTTACGCCATGTTGGTCCTGATCTTATCGAATATCTTTAACACTATTTCAGAATTTGCCGGGATTGCCGCCAGTGCCGAACTTTTCGGCATCAGTAAATATCTCTTAGTTCCAATCTGCGCATTATTTGTTTGGTGGTTGATTGTAAAAGGAACCTATAAATCGGTCGAGAAGGTATTCCTGGTCGCCTGTTTATTTTATGTTTGCTATATAGTTTCCGGATTCTTATCTAAACCCGACTGGAAAACAATTGCCTCAAGCTCAATCTCCCCAAGTTTTCATTTTGATAAAGCCTATATTTTTATGCTCATCGGGGTTGTCGGGACCACAATTGCACCCTGGATGCAGTTTTACCAACAATCTTCAGTAGTAGAAAAGGGTATCCGCCTGGAAAACTATAAATACAGCCGCCTGGACGTAATTATCGGGGCCTTTGTAGTCAATATTATCGCCATCTTTATTATCATAGTCTGTGCTAACACCCTTTTTGCCCACGGAATCAGGATTGAAACGGCAAAAGACGCTGCTCTTGCCTTAAAGCCTCTGGCCGGGCAATATTGTTTCTACCTTTTTGCTTTTGGCCTCTTAAATGCCTCAGTTTTTTCCGCCTGTATTTTGCCTCTTTCAACAGCATATTCAGTATGCGAGGGCATGGGATGGGAAATAGGAGTAAACCGTACCTTCAAAGAAGCACCGCAATTCTACAGCTTATACACCATCATCATTGCCATCGGAGCAGCAATCATATTAATTCCAGGCGTAAAGCTCGTGCCAATTATGCTTGTCTCTCAAGCCACAAACGGGATTTTACTCCCTTTTGTATTGATATTCATGTTGCTTTTGGTAAATAACAAAAGGCTGATGGGCAAATACACTAACTCCCGATTCTATAATTTCTGCACCATCATAATAATTTTAGTAATGATCATCCTGTCGCTGATTTTATTTTTTACAGCATTTATTCAATAGGTTGTACGATGGACATAAACGGAATAAAAGATTTAAAGGGTAAACGCAAGATCACCATGCTAACCGCCTATGATTATCCTGTGGCAGAATTAGTGGATAAAGCGGGAATAGATATGATCCTGGTCGGAGATTCCCTGGCAAATGTAGTTCTGGGACTTGATTCAACTACCAAGGTAGATATGCCGGAGATGCTTCACCATACCAAAGCTGTAAGCAGGGCGGTCAAGAATTCCCTGCTTATCGCGGATATGCCGTATAATTCTTATCAGCTGCATCCTGAGGAATGTGTCAAAAACGCGCAAAGATTTATCAATGAAGCAGGGGCTGCGGCGGTAAAACTGGAATGGTTTGAAAATTGCCTGGAGGTGACCGAAAAGATCATTCAGGCAGATATTCCGGTAATGGGACATATCGGCTTAACCCCCCAGACCGTAGACAAAATAGGGGGATTCAAAGTCCAGGGGAAAGATGCAGAAGCTGCCCAACGCCTTATTCAGCAGGCAGGCGAGTTGGAAAAACGGGGCTGTTTCTCAATAGTCTTAGAATGCGTGCCGGATAAAATCGCCGGGCTGATCAGTAGAAAAATAAAGATCCCTACTATAGGCATAGGCGCAGGAGTCAATTGCGACGGCCAAGTATTAGTTATCAGTGATATGCTCGGGCTTTTCACCCGCTACACTCCGAAATTTGTTAAAAAATACGTTGACCTTTCAGCCCTGATCTCTAAGGCCGTTAAAGATTTTAAAGATGAGGTCATCCAGGAAAAATTCCCTGACGAACAACATTCCTTCGGGATAAAAGATGAGGAGTTCAAAAAAATCCATGACAACTAAACGAACCTTTAAATTCTTAACCGGCGCTATTTTGCTGATCCTTTGCCTATTATTCATAATCAAATTCGCCGGCCCGAATATCCTCAGGCAATATATATCTTACGGTATCGGAGATTGCAAAACTATCCCTATTCTTTGCCTCCAACCGGAGGAGAAAACGCTCACCCCGGAATTGGATAAAGAATACATCGATACCCTGGTGCCGCATAAATTCCCGAAAATGTCTATTTCTACCCCTAAGGGATTCGGGCTGGTACAAGAATTGATCAAAAAGAAATACTACAAAAAGAGACAGCTTGATGATGGAGCGATAATGTATCTTCTCCGCCAGGAGCCGAATGCCTTTATAAAGCTTTATCCTGACGTACAAAAACAGGGGATAAACGATAACTACGAATTTATCCGCCGGTTGATGAATGCCAACCTTAATAAAATCAATAATATTACCGACGCTTTCTTTGTGATTATGAAAAGTATCTTTACCCCAGATCTGGGTCAGCAATGCCTTTGCAAGATGGTTAATTTTGAAATGGGAGATAAAAGGGGGTTTATCAACTACACTATGGCCAAACCTAATAATTATTTTGATTGCAATGTACTTGACCCTAAAGGCAATTTCTTTAAAGTATATATTAAAGATGCCAACGGCCGGTTGGATCTAAACAATGTATTTGCCATTATATCAACATTGGAACCGATAGACTAGCACAATGCCCGGCTGGCAAACTCGGGACAGGCACTTACGCAACGCGCAAGTATTTCACTAAACAAGTGATTAAAGTATTCAAATTTCGCTCTATTATTATGGGTGCTCAAAATCTTCTTGCTCTTTAAGTTATATTGTGCTAAAAATGAATGATTAGGCCCTGCTCAGATAAAACACCTGAGCGGCCGCTCAAACTCTTAATCCAAAGACACGAAAGAATATTATAGCTATGATAGAAAATTTAATGGACAAAGTTGTTTCCCTGTGTAAACGCAGAGGATTTATTTTTCAAAGCAGCGAAATATACGGAGGACTGGCTAATACCTGGGATTACGGCCCTTACGGAGTCGAGCTTAAGAATAACCTGAAGCGTGCCTGGTGGAAATCCAACGTCTACGAACGCAATGACATCCTGGGTATGGATTCAGCCATACTTATGCATCCTACCACATGGGAGGCAAGCGGACATGTGCATAATTTCTTCGACCTAAAAAGCGATTGCAAAAACTGCAAACGGCGCTTTAAGACAGAGGACTTAAAAGATAAATCTCATTGTCCTGAATGCTCCGGAGAACTTACCGAATCACGTCCGTTTAACCTGATGTTCAAAACCCACCAGGGCCCGGTTGAGGACACCTCAAACATAATTTATATCCGGCCGGAGACAGCCCAAGGGATGTTTGTCAATTTCCTGAATATCCTTGATTCCCGTCACCCCAAGCTTCCTTTTGGCCTGGCTCAAATTGGAAAATCATTCCGGAATGAAATAACTCCTGGTAACTTTACTTTCCGCACCCGAGAATTTGAACAGATGGAAATCGAATATTTCATAAGACCTGACGATGCAGACAGGGCGCTTAATGAATGGATCGAATACCGGTTCAACTGGTATCTGGCCTTAGGAATGAAAAGTGAAAATTTGAGGAAACGCCAACACGGCAAAGATGAATTAGCCCACTATGCCCACGCCTGTATGGACGTAGAATACAATTTCCCTTTTGGCTGGAGCGAATTAGAGGGGATCGCCAACCGGTCGGATTTTGACTTAAAACAACACTCTCAATACAGCGGAAAGGAATTGCAATATTTTGACGATACCACCAAGGAAAAGTTTTATCCGTATATTATCGAGCCTTCGGGCGGAGTTGACCGGGCAGTGCTGGCATTTTTAGTTGATGCCTATCACGAAGAAAAAGTTAAGGATGATTTACGAGTGGTCTTGAGAATTCACAAAGACCTGGCGCCTACAAAAGTGGCAGTACTGCCGCTTTTACGCAACCGACCAGAAATCACTGAACTTGCCAATCAGATCTCCCGAGACCTGAAAAAATCTTTTGTGACAGTTTACGACAACACCGGCTCTATCGGCAAACTTTACCGCCGTCAGGATGAGGTGGGTACGCTTTATTGCGTAACCGTAGATGTACAAACACTAGAAGACAAGCAGGTAACCGTACGTAGCAGAGACACCATGCTGCAGGAAAGAATTTCGATAGATAGATTAAAAGATTATTTAACCAAACAGTTAAACTGAGAAAGGAAGGGTTTAAAAAGTAATGGCAAAGAAATATGTTTACAGTTTCGGCGGCGGCAAAGCAGACGGCAATGAGAGCATGAAGAACCTCTTAGGTGGAAAAGGGGCTAACCTGGCTGAGATGGCCGGAAACAAAAATTTAATGCTCCCGGTACCTCCGGGATTCACCTGCACCACTGAGGTCTGCACATACTACTACCAGAATAAAAAGAAATACCCTAAAGAATTAAAAAATCAGGTAGAGAAAGCCCTGGAAAGGGTAGAGAAATTAATGGGCAGAAAATTCGGCGATGCCAACAATCCATTATTATTTTCCGTTAGATCCGGCGCCAGAAAATCCATGCCCGGGATGATGGAGACCGTTTTAAACGTAGGTTTGACCGAAAGAACTATCCCTGGCTTAATTAAGCAAAGCGGTGGCAACAGCCGTTTTGTCTACGATGCCTACCGCAGGCTGATTATGATGTATTCCGACGTAGTCATGGAAAAGGCCGCGGGGATTGAACCAAAAGGAGAGGAAGGGATCCGCAAACAGTTAGAAAAAGTCATGGCGGATTTAAAACAATCCAAGAACTATACCAGCGATACAGATTTAGATGTTGATGATTTAAAAAAGCTTTGCGCGCAATTTAAAATTAAAATTAAGGAAGTTTTAGGCAAGGAGTTCCCGGATGAACCTATGGAGCAGCTCTGGGGCGGAATAGGTGCAGTATTTTCTTCCTGGAATGGAAAACGCGCCATCAGCTACCGCAGGATCGAGAATATTCCGGATGCCTGGGGCACGGCAGTCAACGTACAGACCATGGTCTTTGGAAATATGGGCAATGATTCAGCAACCGGCGTAGCCTTTACCCGCAATCCGGGAAATGGTGAGAATAATTTCTACGGCGAATACCTGATCAATGCCCAGGGCGAAGACGTAGTTGCCGGTATACGCACGCCAGCTCCGATCAATGAATATTCCACTAGTAGCCACAACAAAGAATTGCTTACTCTAGAGAAAGCAATGCCAAAGATCTACAAAGAACTTTACTCTATCCAGAACCGCCTGGAAAAACATTACCATGATATGCAGGATATCGAGTTTACCATTGAAAAAGGGAAACTCTTTATGTTGCAATGCAGGATAGGTAAACGTAACGGACCGGCAGCAGTCCGCATGGCCGTAGATATGGTTAAGGAGAAAATGATCAAGAAAGAACAGGCGGTAGCGCGAGTCACTCCGGCCCAGCTTGATGAACTGCTCCACCCGATTATTGACCCGAAAACAGAGCTGGGTGTAAAGCCCTTCGCAAAAGGCTTACCGGCTGGCCCGGGCGGCGCTTGTGGACAGATTGTCTTCTCTTCAAACGATGCTGTAGAATGGGCAAAGACAGGTAAACAAGTAATCCTGGTACGCGAAGAAACTAACCCTGAAGATGTCGAAGGTATGCGTGCTGCCCAGGCAATCCTTACTGCCCGCGGCGGAATGACCAGCCATGCAGCATTAGTTGCCCGCGGCTGGGGCAAATGTTGTATCGTCGGATGCAGCGCGATGCACGTAGAAATTGAAAAGAAATTGGTGCATGTGGCGGATAAAACGCTTAAAGAAGGCGATTGGATCACCTTAAACGGCACTAAAGGCAATGTTTACGAAGGCAAACTTCC
>JAQTQC010000002.1:47608-109695 GCA_028712505.1 Candidatus Omnitrophota bacterium | reverse complement strand
AGTGGCGCTGGAGTTAAGAGTTGCTTTAAATATATTGGGGATATCCTTCGCGCTAAAGGCGTATCTAGTATAAGCGAAATAAATATTCCTAACGCCAGGATGAAGGATGTTGATTTTATTATATCGTCTATAGAAAAAGTTCTGTGATGTCAGCTATGTTTACTGTAATCCATAAAGATAAAAATAGTAAGGCAAGGTTGGGGAGGTTGGTTACCCCGCACGGCGAAATTGATACGCCGGCATTTATGCCTGTAGGCACGCATGCGACGATTAAAGGGTTGATGTTTAAGGATGTGGAGGAGGCAGGAGCCCAGATAATCCTTTCGAATGCCTACCATGTATTTTTGCGTCCGGGGATAGAGACGATTAAGAAAGCCGGAGGTCTGCATAAGTTCATGGGTTGGAATAAACCTATACTTACAGATAGCGGAGGGTATCAGATCTTTAGCCTGGCCCTTTTCCGTAAGATGCACGATCAGGGAGTTGAGTTTCAATCTCATATTGATGGAATGAAACATTTCCTTACTCCCGAAGATGTAATTAAAATTGAACAGGATTTAGGTTCGGATATTATTATGCCGCTTGATGAATGCATTCATTATCCTTGCACCCGCGACCAGGCAAAGTTAGCCATGGACAGGACGATTTCCTGGGCTAAGAGATCAAAAGACGCGTATGATAAAAATAAGCAGGCCTTATTTGGGATTGTCCAGGGGGCTACTTATGAAGACTTGCGCAAGGATTGCGCCAGGATCATGGTTGATCTGGATTTTGACGGTTATTCTATCGGCGGAGTTTCGGTTGGCGAGTCCAGTAATTTAATATATAATATTCTAGAGTTAGTCGCGGGGATCCTGCCGGAGGATAAACCGCGCTATGCCATGGGTATTGGTTATCCTTTTGATATAGTGGAGGCGGTTGACCGCGGGGTGGATATGTTCGATTGCGTAATCCCCACGCGTTACGGCAGGAACGGTACAGCCTTTACCAGTTGCGGCAAAGTGGTTATCCGCAATACTGCTTACGCCGAGGACTTCCGTCCGCTGGATGCAAAATGCGGCTGTTATGTCTGTAAGAATTTTACCCGGGCGTATCTCAGGCATTTATTTAACGCTAAAGAAATGCTGGGGCTGATTTTACTCAGCCTGCATAATGTTTATTTCTTCTTGGATTTAGCCCGCCAGATCCGCCAGGCGATAAAAGAGGATAAGTTCAGCCAGTTCAAACAGATGTTTTTAAGCGATTATAATAATCAAATATGCGCATAGATATAATTACTATTTTTCCGGATATGTTTTCGGCTGTGCTGGATGAGTCGATTGTTAAGCGTGGCCAGCAAAAAGGCAAGGTGAAGATCTTTGTCCATGATTTGAGGCGTTACTCTTTGGACAAGCATCATAAAGTTGATGATCGTCCGTTTGGCGGAGGCTCGGGAATGCTTTTGCAGGCGGAACCAATCTTCCGGGCCGTAGAGGCGATTAAGAAAAAAATTAAAGGTAAGCCTAAGGTAATATTGTTGTGCCCCCAGGGAAAAAGTTTTAACCAGGCTTATGCCAAAAAACTTTCTAAATGCGATAATTTGATATTGATTTGCGGCCATTACGAGGGGATAGATGAAAGGGTCAGGCAGTATTTGGCCGATGATGAGATTTCAATCGGGGATTATGTCCTAACCGGAGGGGAGCTTCCGGCAATGGTTTTGGTGGATAGCATCGTCAGGCTGATCCCCGGGGTTTTGGGGGATAAAAATTCCTTGAATTTTGAGTCATTCGAAGGTAATCTATTAGAATATCCGCAATACAGCCGGCCGGCTAAATTCAGAAAATGGCCAGTCCCGGATGTTCTGGTTTCCGGTGCCCATAATAAAATTAGCGCCTGGCGAAAGTCTGAGGCGTTAAAGCGGACCAGGCAGAGAAGGCCGGATTTACTGAAGAAACAGGGAAAAGTACAAAGTTAGTAATATCGGGAATAAACAAAGATCCTTCGCCTAATCACTCGAAAATTCCAGGGAATTTTCTCGCAGGCTCAGGATAAATTCGCGCATTGACTTACTCGCACTATCGTGTTCGTAAGTCAAGCGCTCATTTAAAGGAGGCAGTAACAATGGACATCAAGACAATCGAAGCAGGTTTTGCGAAGAAAGAGATGCCGAAGTTTAACGTGGGAGATACGGTGAAAGTTTTTACCAGGATACCCGAAGCCGACGGTAAATTCCGCCTGCACCCGTTTGAGGGTGTGGTAATTGCCAAAAGCAATTCCGGGATCAAGCTTAATTTTACGGTAAGAAAAGTTTCATTCGGCGAGGGGATCGAGCGCGTATTTCCGCTGTATTCACCGAGCATTGAGCGCATTGATATCCTTCGTTCAGGAAAAGTCAAACGATCCAAACTTTATTATTTAAGAAACAAGATCGGCAAGCATGCTACTAAGATAGAAAGCAAAGAAGCAAAAGCTAATTAGTGCTGCGCTACGAAAGAAACTTAAAAAAACGCGGGTTTGATTTAATTATCGGCGTAGATGAGGTTGGCCGCGGGCCGTTAGCCGGGCCGGTAGTGGCAGCCGCGGTGTTGTTAAAGGAATATAGCTTTCGTAACCGTATTGACGATTCCAAGAAATTAAACCCTGCAAAAAGAAAAGCGGCGTTCTTTGAAATAAAAAATAAATCTTTATATAAGATCGCCTTGGTAAGTCAGGCTCAGATTGATCGGATAAATATCCTGCAGGCTACTATTTTGGCTATGCAAAAGGCGGTTTCCGGGTTAGCCGGGCAATTAACCCCTGCTGAGCTGAAACGCGCATTCGTAATCATAGACGGTAACCTGCGGATGAAACTAAGTCTGCCTTACCGGAGTATCGTCAAAGGGGATGCCAAATCCTTAAGTATCGCCGCCTCTTCCATATTAGCTAAAGTATACAGGGATTCTCTTATGGAGAAATACCATAAGCTTTATCCGAAGTATGGTTTTGATAAACACAAGGGTTATCCTACTGCCGAGCACCGTCAGGTTTTAAGGAGAATAGGCCCCTCGGCAATCCACCGCAAGACTTTTCTAAAGTGCCTGGAAAAAACTTAGAATTCGGTAAACAATCTGAAAAGGCGGCAGTGAAATTCCTAAAAGGCTGCGGGTATAAAGTTATTAAATGTAATTATAGAACCAAATCCGGCGAAATAGATATAATCGCCGTAGACAAAGGGGTTATTTGTTTTGTGGAGGTAAAGGCGCGGCATTCAAGATTGTTCGGCGAACCGGCGGAAGCGGTTTGCGCGCTAAAGCAGAGGCAAATCTCTAAAGCGGCAATTTGTTATTTAAAAGAAAATAATCTCCTGGATCATCCGGCGCGTTTTGATGTGGTGTCGCTTTTGTATGACGAAGATCTACCGGGAATAAATTTAATCAAAGATGCATTTGAGCTGAGCGCTACTTTTAGCGTTTAAAACTATGGAATATAAAAAACAGAATTTAATCAAATATCTGGATGACCTTTCGGCTAAACTTGCTGCTCCCGGAGGGGGCTCGGCTGCAGCTTTAAATGCAGCTATGGGGGCAAGTCTAATCAGCATGGTGGTTAATTTTACTGTGGGAAAACCCAGATATGCCGCGTTTGAGCCGGAGTTAAAACAGATATTATCCAAATCCGAAAAATTAAGGAATGATTTCCTGGAATTGGTGGATTTAGACGTGGTTGCTTATCAAAGCAAGGACCTGCGTAAGGCCCTGGATGTGCCGCTGATGCTGGCAAGGCTCTGCTGTGAGGCTGCGAGATTATGTCCGCCATTGATAAAAAAAGGAAACCCCAATCTGATTACTGATGTAGCGATAGCCGCGGTATTTCTTGAATCGGCTTTTGTCTCCGCTTGTTTTAATGTAGAGATCAATTTGAAGAGTTTGGATCAAAAGAAGTTATCCCAGGGTATAAAAAAAGAACTGGGCCAGAAAATCAAGATTATCCAGAAGATTCGTAAAAATACGGAGGATGGCGTTGGCAAGGTTATTAGAGGGTAAGCCTGTGGCTGAAAAAATCAAGCTGGAGATAAAAAGCCAGGCGCAGAAGTTAAAGCAGCAGCCGGTTTTAGCCAGTGTTCTGGTTGGTGATAATCCCGGCGCGGCTTCTTATGTAAAATCCCAGGCTAAGACCGCTCTTGAACTGGGGATCATTTATAAGCTTTTTCAGTTGGATAAAGATACTACTGAACAGGCTTTAATCGATTTCATCCTTAAACTCAACCTGGATAAGACAGTTAATGGTATTATCGTGCAGATGCCTCTTCCTCAACATATCGATTGCCGGAAAATAAGCGAGAGTCTGGCACCCTTTAAAGATGTCGAGGGTCTGCATCCGGAGAATACCGGT
Source organism: Candidatus Omnitrophota bacterium (assembly GCA_028712505.1). Classification (GTDB taxonomy): domain Bacteria; phylum Omnitrophota; class Gorgyraeia; order Gygaellales; family Profunditerraquicolaceae; genus UBA6249. The sequence goes on along the minus strand of JAQTQC010000002.1, from coordinate 105,342 downwards.
AAGCTTTTCTTGAGCCGTTCAGGTTTCGCTTCTTGTACGGCCAGCGCGGTAATGGAGTTATTAAATTCTACCGGCGTGGATTTATATGGCAAGGAGGCAGTGGTTGTCGGCCACAGCGAGATTGCAGGAAAACCGCTGGCCTTTTTATTATTAGATAAATTTGCCACCGTAACTGTTTGCCATATCGGAACTAGTAAAGCGGGTAAGCTTGAAGAGCATGTAAGAAGGGCCGAGGTGCTTATTGTGGCAGTCGGCAAGGCTGGTTTAATAAAAGGCGACTGGGTTAAGGAAGGCGCGATTGTTATCGATGTCGGCATAAACCGGATAGGCGCTAAGATCATCGGTGATGTGGAATTTGAGAAAGCCCAAAAACACGCCGCTTATATTACTCCTGTTCCCGGAGGAGTGGGGCCGTTGACCGTGACAATGCTGATGCGGAATTTAGTCGAGGCAGCCAAGCTTCAGCAATAAATATTATTTAATATTTTGCTCCAAGGTCAATTTATCCGTCAGACTGGGGCGAGCAAGCGGTGATGCGAGAGACAAGACTCGACAGGCCCCGCTAAAACTTGGAAAGTTATGACATTTAAAGAAAAAATACAGGCGGGTAAATTCTTGCTTACCTCGGAAGTTGGTCCTGCCAAAGGTATCCATGTCGATGAGTTACTCAAAGAAGTCGAGCTTTACCACTCAAAGTCAGATGCGATAAACGTGACTGACTTGCAGAGTTCGGTGATGCGCTTGGGTTCGCTTACCGTAAGTTTCCTGCTTAAGCAAAAAGGTTTTGAGCCAGTCTATCAACTTACCTGCCGTGACCGCAACCGCCTGGCGCTGCAATCGGATTTATTATCCGCGGCTGCTTTGGGCATAGAAAATATTTCAATTTTAACCGGTGATCATCCGGCTTTAGGTGATCATCCCGAAGCTAAGCCTGTTTTTGATTTGGATTCAGTTCAGTTATTGCAAGCAGCTAAGAAATTGGAATCCGGGCAAGATATGAAAGGCAATAAGCTGGAAGGGGCTGCTCCGAAATTCTGCCTCGGGGCAGTAGTTAATCCTGGAGCGGATCCTTTAGAGCCTCAAATTATTAAAATGGAGAAGAAGATTTCCGCCGGGGCTGAATTCTTCCAGACCCAGGCGGTTTTTGATCTAAAAGCATTTGAGAATTTTATCTCCAGGATAAAACATATAAAGGTGCCGGTTATGGCGGGGATTGTCTTATTAAAATCAGCGTCTATGGCCCGGTATATGAATAAGCATGTCGCCGGGGTATTTGTCCCGGATGATCTGATCAAGGAGATGGAAGAAGCTAAAGACAGAACAGCTGCTTCGGTGGAGATTGCCAGCCGGCTGATCAAGAAAATAAAACCCATGTGCCAGGGCATCCATATTATGCCGATTGGCTGGAATAAAATTATGCCTCTTGTTTTGGAGGCTAGTGGATTATAATGGCAAACTTACCGCAGATACCCGGAGCCAGGAAAAAAGGGGTAGTTTTACTCAGCTCCGCAGAAGATTTTAAAAAGTTGGATGATTATCATATCAATGACACTGTCTGTATTGATGGGCCGTTCGGACTAGCACTCGGACTGGCTGAGTCAATCCGTGAAAGATATAAAGTTGGGGTTAAACTCGTCAGCCAGGATAGCCTGCAGAATCCAAAGGAATTGCCTGCGGATATAGAGATAATCAGCAGTCCGTTACAGGAGATTGTCGGCGAGGGAAGGGCAGAAGCAGTCAAATTTAAAGACGGCAAAGCCGTCGGCGTATGTTTGGTTATATTTATAGATAAAACAATGGTTGATAAAATTGAGGAGAAGGCGCCTGATACATCTGATTTGCTTGTGCAGCTTGGCGTAAAAGGTGCAGATGCGGTATTTGGTCTTACCCGCCAGGCTTTGGATAAAGCAATCGGGCAAAAAGGAGAAAGTGGAGCAATCGGATTTCCTGAAACAAATTATTATCTGCCTTTGATCAACGCCTTGTTGGATATAGAAGTAAAGACCCTTGCAGATTGCCAGCTTGCTTTTTCCCAGGCTGAAAACCTGGCAAGAAACGAGGCAACTTCCAGTGGCTTGATTATCAAGAGCCTGGGGGGAATTTTAAATAAAGGGGTGGCCACTTTAATTTGCGAAGAGATTTTAGCGGCTTTGGCGGTAGAGAGTCAGGAGCATCCTAAAGGGGGGATAGGTTTTATCCCGGATAAAGTCTTGAGGTCGCTTGGCCTGCAATTGGTGGATGGCAGGATTTCCGGGATTGCTGTAATCCTGGGGCCGGCTAAAGATGAACAGTCTGCTGCAGATTTAATTCGCGAATTTCAATCCAAGAGTATTGTCTCTTTACTTGCGGGAAACGTCAACGGCTTGACTTTTAAACAGCAGCTTGAGAAAAAAGGGGTTGAACTCGGCCTGGAGAATTATATCGTTGAATTGGGCGAGGATTACTTATCCGCGATCTATGCGGTAAATTTCGCATCCCGGGCGCCTTTGATTTATGGTGGCAATAAACCCGGCCAATGGCAGGAGGTTGCGGATTATATACGTAACCGCGTTCCGGCATTTGTTTTGCTGCTTAGCCATGTTGATGAAGTTTTGGTGGCTACCGGTTTAGGGGCTTTGGCTTTTGGCTTGCCTATAATTACTGATTTAGAGGTCCCGCAACTGTCTAAAATTGATACAACTTTGTTTGAAGCATTAGTTACTGAGAAGGATTATCAGAAACTGCCGTCGAAATGCATATTGACCCGCGGCATAAAAGTTAAAGTTGCCGAAGTTGCCGTTCCTGTGCCGTATGCTGCTGCTTTTGAAGGTGAACGTGTGCGCAAGGAACAGCTGGCAGTTGAGTTTGGAGGCAAGGCCGGTGCAGCCCTGGAATTCTTAAGCATTAAAGATGAGGCTGGGGTTGAAGACGGCAAAATAGAATTGATCGGTTCGGATATCGACCAGCTTGGGTTGGGAATAAAGTCTCTGCCCTTGGCGATTGTCGTCGATGTTTTTGGCCGTAAAATGCAAAAAGATTTTGAGCCGATCCTGGAGCGCCAGATACATCGTTTTGTGAATTATGCCATGGGGTTGATGCATATGGGACAGCGGGATATGGTCTGGATAAGGATTTCTAACGATGCCTTCAATAAGGGCTTCCGGCTTAAGCACCTGGGGGTTATCTTGCATGCTATGCTGCATCAGGAGTACAGCGCTATAGTGGATAAGGTGCAGGTAAGGATTTATACTAAGCAGGTAGATGTGGATAATTTAATTAAAAGCGCGCAGGAAGTTTTTGATCAGCGCGATGAACGTCTGGCCGGGATGACTGATGAGAGTGTCGATACATTTTATTCCTGCTTATTGTGCCAGTCTTTTGCTCCTAATCATGTTTGTATTGTTACCCCGGAACGTTTGGGTTTATGCGGGGCGTATTCTTGGCTTGATGCCAAGGCCTCATTCGAGATAATCCCTACCGGGCCTAACCAGCCGGTTGAAAAGGGCAATCTTTTAGATGCCCGGCTTGGCCAATGGGATAATATCAATCGGTTCGTCTGGGAAAAGTCCAATAAAACAGTTGATACGGTGAGCATGTACTCTTTGATGGAAGGGCCGCAGTCATCCTGCGGGTGTTTTGAATGCATCGTGGCAATTGTCCCTGAGGCAAACGGGGTGATGATTGTTAACCGAGATTACTCCGGACTTACTCCTTCCGGGATGAGTTTTACCACCTTAGCCGGTTCGGTCGGCGGAGGAGTGCAAACACCGGGTTTTCTGGGCGTGGGTAAATTATATATAACAAGTAAGAAATTTATCTCAGCCGAAGGAGGATTGAAACGGGTGGTCTGGATGCCTAAAGAGTTAAAAGAGGTATTGGCAGATAAGTTGAAGAAGCGGGCTGAAGAGATCGGGGAGCCTGATTTATTGGATAAGATTGCTGATGAAACTGTCGCGGTAAGTTCTGAAGAGCTTTTAGTTTTCTTGCAAAGGGTAGCGCATCCGGTGTTAAACATGGAGGCGATTATTTAACTTTCCTCTTGACGTAAGTGTATTAAATGTATATAATTAGTCAAACTAAAATGAAAATTCACTTCCTGCCTAAATTCTTATTTACCCTGATTACCGCGATATGCCTTTTTTGCTTTGGCGGTTTGCTTTTTGCCCAGGATGACGCCGAGGATAATTCACCAACGGAAGTTAGCGGAGGGCTACCGGAACAGGCCAGAAAATATCGTGAAGAAGGTTTAGAAAATCAGCGCATGGGCAATATACCTATGGCGATGACTTTATACCAAAAGGCGATTGCGCTGGATCCGACTTATGCGGTTGCTTATAATGATTTAGGGGTTATCTATGAAGCTGCCGGTTTTCCTGACCGGGCAAAAGAGAGTTATTTCAGGGCAATCAAGGTTGATCCTTCCTATTTAAGTTCTTACAGCAATATAGCGCTTTTTTATGAAGACCAACGGGATTTAGATAGGGCTGCGTTCTATTGGGCTAAAAGGGCAGAGTTAGGCCCTGTAGAGGATCCTTGGACTCAGAAAGCAGCTAAACGGTTTAAAGATATCCGCGCAGTTTTATCAAAGCGTCCGGAAGCTGATGCGCGGGAAGAAGACGTATTAGGTTTGATCAAAGACGTCTCAACCTATAAATCCGCATTTACCAAAGCCGACCGGGTGCAGGCCCAGAATCATTTGCGCAAGGCCGGCCAGTATTATAGTAAAGGAAAAATGACCGCAGCAATCAAAGAGGCATATGAGGCCCAGGATCTAGATCGGGCTAGCCAGGAAATCAAAGATTTCATTCAAAGAATCGACGCTGATCCGGCGAGTGCTGCGGCTTATAATGATTTAGGGATTATCTACGAAGCAGCCAATGCTCCTGAGCGGGCGGAAGAATGTTATTTAAAGGCAATCAGGTTCGACCCCACGTTATTGAGCGCATATGTTAATATCGCGCTTTTTTATGAGAAAAAACGCGATTTAGAAAAGGCGGAATTTTATTGGGCTAAGCGCGCGGAGTTAGGCTCAGCGGAGAATCCCTGGAAGCAGAAGGCGGCTGACCGGGTCAAAGATATCCGTACGGTTTTATCCAGCAGCCCTGTTGCCGATGCGCGGGAAGCCGAGGTTTTGGGTTTAATTAAAGATGTCGCAAAGTATAAATCTGCAGTCAATAGAAACGATCAGACCCTTGCCCGGGATCATTTCGAGAAAGCCAAGCAGAGTTTTAACAAAGGAGATTTGGCTACGGCAATCAAAGAGGCTTTGGATGCCCAGTATTTAGACCAGGATAACCCAGAGATTGAAGCGTTTATTGAAAAGGCAGAGTTAAGAGCTCTGTCGCGCTAGGGTCGCGCAACTGCAAAAACTCTTTCCCTATATTGAATTCCTTTTATATTTAGTTGATGGCTGATAAAAACTTATTCTTGATTGACGCGACTGCATTTTGCTATCGGGCTTATTATGCCTTGAGCGGTATGAGTACCGTATCAGGCGAGCCTACTAATGCGGTTTATGGATTTTTAAACATCCTGAACAAGATATTGAAGGAGCAGAAGCCGGATTACCTGGCCTGTTGCTTTGATATATCCCGGGATACATTCCGCTTGCAGAAGTTCGCACAGTATAAGATGCAGAGGCCGCCAATGCCCGACGGCCTAAGCAGCCAGATACCGATAATTAAAGAGATTATTGCTGCTTACGGCATTTCTATTTTCGAGAAAAAAGGTTTTGAAGCGGATGACATAATCGCTGAGCTTTCCCGAAAGGCTGCGGCAAAGAAAATGCACGTTACAATCGTAAGCAGCGATAAGGATATCCTGCAGTTGGTAAATAGCCGTGTTTCGGTATTTAACCCCTATAAAGATAGCGGTGTGCTTTATGATGAAAAGAAAGTTGTAGAGGTCTTTGGGGTCAGCCCGGAGTTGACGGCGGATGTCATTGCGCTCATGGGCGATGATGCGGATAACATACCGGGTGTGCCGGGGATCGGCGAGAAGACCGCGGAAAAACTTATATTGGAGTTTGGCTCTTTGGATAAACTGCTTAAAAATATCGCCAAGGTTAATCCTGAAAAGATTAAAAACGCGATTTCAGAGAATATCGAGCGTATAAAATTGAATAAAGAGTTGATCTTGTTGAATGAAAAAGTAGGTGTAACCTTGGATTTGAAAAAAGTCAGGTTTGGCACTCCCGACTATAAGCGGTTGAGCGGAATTTTTAAAAAGTTAGAGTTTAAGAGCCTGCTTAAAGAACTGCCTGACACAGGGGAAGATGCCCCTGAGATTAAATTAGATGACTTAAGCTTCGGAGAATTGAAAAGTTTATTGAAAAGTTCGTCAGAGCTTGCGCTTTCCGGTGATAGCAAAGAAGGATTGTTTTTTTCTGTAGGGGATAAGATATTCAACGCTGAATCTGCTGCAGGGGAATTGGATGCGTTAATCAGCGATAGCCGGATAAAGAAAACAGGTTTTGATCTTAAAAAGCTTAAAGTCGCTCTTTTTAGACAGGGCCTGGTTTTGAATGGTTTGGATTTTGATGTTATGATTGCCGCATATCTGCTGAATCCATCACGTTCAAGTTATGCACTTATCGATTTAGCCTTAGAAAACCTGGGCGAGTTTTTCCGTGAAGAGAAGCTGGAAGAGAAAAATGCTTTGAGCTTGGTAGTTAAATTAAAACCGGTACTCAAGAAGGCTTTAGAAGAAAAAGGGCTATCCGGGTTGTTTGCTGATCTTGAGATGCCCCTGGTAAGTGTTTTGGCAGAGATGGAGCAGGAGGGGATAACTCTGGATTTGCAGTTACTTGAAGAATTATCGCGTGATATCGAGAAAAAACTGATTAAATTGATCGCGGATATCTATGATTCAAGCGGAACGCAGTTTAATATAAACTCTCCGAAACAGCTGGGCCAGGTTTTATTTGAAAAACTTAAACTCCCGATCATTAAAAAAACTAAAACCGGTCCCTCTACGGACGAGGAGGTGCTCAGGAGGTTGGGCGAGAAACATGCACTTCCGGCGCTGTTATTAGAGTATCGGCAGCTGACTAAGTTAAAGAATACCTATGTTGATGCTCTCCCCAAGCTGGTAAACCCCGAAACCGGCAGGGTGCATACGTCTTTTAATCAGACAGGGACAGAAACCGGCAGGCTCAGCTCAAGTAATCCCAACCTGCAGAATATCCCGATCAAGACAGATATCGGGGCTAGGATCCGCCAGGCAATCATTGCTTCGGGGAAAGACAACTGTCTTTTGTCATGTGATTATTCGCAGATTGAGTTAAGGGTGCTCGCCCATCTTTGCGGGGATAAGACTTTAGTCGAGGCATTCCACAGTAATCAGGATATACACCGCCTGACTGCTTCATTGATTTACAATATCAGCGAGTCAGAAGTCGTTGATAATATGCGGGAGGTGGCCAAAAGAGTTAATTTTGGTATTGTTTATGGCCAGAGTTCTTATGGCTTAAGTAAAGATTTAGGCATACCGGTTATGCAGGCGCAGGATTTTATTGACGCTTACTTCTTGCGTTATCCGAAAGTAAGGGAGTTTATTGACGCCCAGATCCATAAAGCCAGGAGCGAGGGTTTCGTAACCACGCTTATGGGCAGAAGAAGATATATCCCGGAGATTAACAGCAAGAATATGGGTATCCGCCAGTTTGCGGAACGGCAGGCGGTAAATACCCCTATTCAAGGTACAGCCAGTGATCTGATCAAGATGGCAATGGTTAAGATATCCGAACGGATCAAGAAAAGCGGCCTGAAAAGTAAAATGATCCTGCAGATTCATGACGAGCTGGTTTTTGATCTGCCGGTTAAGGAGCTTGATGTTTTGGCTAGGATAGTAAAAGAGGAAATGGAACAAGTGAAAAAACTCGATGTGCCGATAAAAATAGATATGAAAAAAGGAAAAAACTGGTTGGATATGGAGGCTGTTTGATGAAGATAGCGATGATTGCTTCTGAGGTTGTCCCCTTTGCCAAGACTGGCGGCCTTGCCGACGTGGTTGGCGCCTTGCCGTTAGTCTTAGAGGATTGCGGGCAAGAGGTGATTGTTATTATGCCCAGGTATAAGTGTATCAAAGAAGGAAAATTCAAGACGAGCCGGGTTTTTAAAGATGTATCCTGCGCGGTCATCGGTAATAACATAAAGGTTTTCTTTTTAGAGAATGATTTATATTTTAACCGGGAAGGTCTTTATGTGGATAAGAACGGAGATTACCAGGATAATCTGGAGAGGTTTGCTTTTTTCTGCCGCCGGGCTCTGGATTTATTAAAAGAAATAGATTTTCCCGCTGATATCCTGCACCTGCACGATTGGCAGTCTAGCCTGGTTGCGGTGTACCTGAAGAATTTATACGCAGAAGACCGTTTTTATAGCAAAATGAAAAGTGTGCTGACGATCCATAATCTTGGCTATCAGGGATTGTTTGCCGGATCTGAATTCGGAAAACTGGGTTTAGAAAACAGCCTTTTTAGTGTCTCGGGTCTGGAATTCTACGGCCGGATCAATCTGCTAAAAGGTGGGATAGTTTTCTCCGATTTTATCAATACAGTCAGCCCTACTTACGCTGAGGAGATCAAAAGTGAAGAGCTGGGGTTTGGTCTGGACGGTTTATTAAGGGAGCGTAAGGATGTCCTAAGCGGGATAGTCAACGGTCTGGATTATTACGTTTGGGATCCCAACACAGATAATTTCATCATGCATAATTTCTCGGTCAAGACAATAGAAGACAAAAGTTTTAATAAAGGGGATCTTCAGGCGATATGCGGCCTTCCGGTAAATAAGGATATCCCGGTTTTAGGTATTGTCTCGCGCCTGGTCGAGGCAAAAGGTCTGGATATCCTTACTCAGGGGTTGGATGAATTATGCAAGATGGATGTGCAGTTGGTTATTTTAGGAATGGGCGATTTGCAATACCATCAGATTTTATCTGCGGCGCAGAAAAAATATCCCAAGAAGATTTCTTTAAATTTAAAGTTCGACGATCCGTTAGCGCATAAGATTTATGCCGGCAGCGACATTTTTCTCATGCTTTCGAAATACGAACCTTGCGGGCTCGGACAGTTGATCAGCCTGCATTATGGGACTATCCCCCTGGTTTTTAAGACCGGCGGGTTGGCGGATACGATAAATAAAAATAATGGTTTTCTGCTGACTACTCATAATAAAGAAGAATTTCTCAAACTTCTTAAAAAGGCAACGGCGGTTTTTAAGGACAAAAAGAAGTGGATGCATCTGGTAAATAATGCTATGAAATGTAATTTTTCCTGGGAGGCTTCCGCAAAAAAATATATCCAGTTATATGCCAAAGCAAAAGAAAACTAAATTAGTTTTGGGTATTACCGGGGGTATCGGTTCCGGTAAGAGTACTGTAGCCAGGATGCTGAAGACAAGAGATTCCTTGTTGATCGATGCCGATAGGCTGGCGCACGATTCTTTTAAAATCGGCAGCCCGGTTTATAAAAAAGTTGTTGCTTATTTCGGTGAAAGAATACTTAAGGCCGATAAACGTATTGACCGCTCTAAACTGGGAAGAATAGTTTTTATCAATAAGGCGGCTTTAGCTAAATTAAACGATATCGTTCATCATGCGGTGATTGCCGATATCCGGCGTCTGATTAAGGCTTCGGATAAGAAGTTCATAATCTTGGATGCTGCCTTGATTATTGAGACGGGATTAGCCGGGATGGTTGATAAACTTCTTGTGGTTAAAGCTGACAGAGAACAGCAGATTATCCGCAGTCAGAAGAGGCTGGGTCTAGAGAGGGAAGAAATCCTTCAGAGGATGGAATATCAGATTTCGCAAGCCGCAAAGTTGCGCTTAGCGGATTTTATCATAGATAACCGTGGTTTAATCAGTGAAACTCGGAAACAGGTTTCCGAAATAAGGAGGATGGTGTGGAAAAGTTAGATATCAAGAATCTTAAAGATATGAAAATCGGTGAATTAAATAAGCTGGCAAAAGAATTGAATGCCAATGGCACCAGCGGTTTAAAAAAACAGGACCTGATTTTTAAAATACTTCAGGCCCAGGCGGAGAAGGAAGGGCTGATGTTCGGTGAAGGTGTATTAGAAATCCTTTCCGAGGGTTTTGGTTTTTTAAGAAGCCCGAATTACAATTATCTTCCCTGTCCGGACGATATTTATATTTCTCCGTCGCAGATCAGGAAATTCGAACTACGCACCGGGGATACCGTAAGCGGACAGATCCGTCCGCCGAAAGAGGGGGAAAAATATTTTGCCCTGCTTAAGGTTGAGGCGGTAAATTTTGAGAATCCCGAGGAGGTAAAGGAGAAGGTACTTTTTGACAACCTTACCCCGGTTTATCCGCGCCAGCCATTCAATATGGAGACCCGGCCGGATGAAATATCCATGCGGATTATGAGTCTGCTTACTCCGATCGGTAAGGGCCAGCGTGGTTTGATTGTCGCCCAGCCGTATAGCGGTAAGACTGTTTTGCTGCAGAAGATCGCCAATGCGATTACCAGCAATAATCCGGATGTGGTCTTGATCGTTCTTTTGATCGACGAGCGCCCGGAAGAGGTTACGGACATGCAGCGCAATGTCAAAGGTGAAGTAATTTCGTCTACCTTTGATGAGCCGCCGGAACGCCACGTACAGGTTGCCGAGATTGTATTGGAAAAAGCAAAACGTCTGGTTGAGCATAAACGCGATGTAGTAGTCCTCTTGGATAGCATTACCCGCCTGGCGCGCGCTTATAACTCCGTGGTTCCCCATAGCGGCAAGGTCCTTTCGGGAGGTATTGATTCTAATGCCCTGCAAAAACCCAAAAGATTCTTCGGCGCGGCCCGCGCGGTAGACGAAGGCGGAAGTTTGACGATTATCGCTACTGCCCTGGTTGATACCGGAAGCCGTATGGATGAGGTTATTTTTGAAGAGTTCAAAGGCACGGGTAATATGGAAACTCAGCTTGACCGTAACTTGTTCCAGCGCAGGATTTATCCGGCAATTGACATTAAGCGTTCTAATACACGGCATGAGGAGCTTTTGGTTAAACCGGATGTGCTGCAAAAAACCTGGATATTAAGAAAAGTATTGAATGAGCTGAATAACGTGGAAGCTATGGAATTGTTGATCGAGAAATTAAGTAAGACCAAGAATAACGAAGAGTTTTTAAACAGCATGAATCAAAAATAAATGAAGCCATAATTTATGGAGCGCAAAGCGCGACATAAATTATTGGCTGAATTTACCCTTGCGAGCAGGTGCGAGCAAGGGTATTGTTAATAATAATTATCGAAAGGAGCAACAAAATGAAAGAGAAGATACATCCTAATTACAAAGATAGTACCATCATCTGTGCTTGCGGAGAGACAGTGCATACCCGTTCAACAAAGCCGAGTATCCGTGTCGAAATCTGCTCGAAGTGTCATCCGTTCTTTACCGGAAAACAAAAGTTAGTGGATTCTGCCGGCCGCGTAGATAAGTTTATGAAGAAGTATGGTAAAAAGTAAATGAAGCCATAATTTATTCTTGCCGGTCGTACTGCCTTGTTTTGTGGAACAGTACAGCAAGGATAGGCTTATAAAGATATTGTCATCAAGGTCTAAACCATGAATGAACAGCTAGAAAAGATGTCGGCTCGCTATCAGGAGCTGGAGCAGCTTTTAGCCAGCCATGAACTGATTGCCGACAGGCAGCAATATAATAAATTGGCCAAAGAGCTTTCGGATTTAAAATCCGCGGTAGTCTTGTATCGCGAGCTTAAAAGCCTGCTTAAGGAATCTCAGGATCTCGAAGAGGTATTACTTCAGAAGCATGATGAGGATTATCATGAGCTAGTGCAGCAGGAGATCAAGGATTTGGATGCCAGAAAGGCAGATATAGAGCTCAAGCTGAAGAAAATGCTTGCCGGAGAGGATAAGGATGCCGGCCGTGCCTGCATTATTGAAATCAGACAGGGTACGGGTGGTGATGAGGCTGGGCTATTTGCGGCGGATCTTTACCGGATGTATTCTAAATATGCGGATAACAAGGGCTGGACCCTTGAGCCGATGCTTGCCAGTACCAATGAAGCCGGCGGGATCAAAGAAATTACTTTTAGCGTAAAAGGCAAAGATGCCTTTCGTTGCTTGAAATTTGAGAGCGGAGTTCACCGTGTGCAGCGGGTTCCGACTACTGAGGCGCAGGGTCGCATTCATACCTCTACCGCTACAGTGGCGGTCTTGGTTGAACCGGAAGAGGTTGATTTAGTGATTGAGCCCAAAGATCTAAGAATAGATACATATCGTTCAAGCGGGCCAGGCGGCCAGCATATGCAAAAGACCGATTCAGCGGTAAGGATTACACATATACCGACCGGTACTGTGGTTGCCTGCCAGGATGAGCGTTCGCAGATAAAAAATAAAGCAAAGGCGATGAGAGTCTTGCGCGCGCGTATCTTAGAGACTAAAATAGAGGCAGAGGCAAAGAGGTTGTCCAGTGCCCGGAAAACTCAGATAGGTACCGGTGACCGCAGCGAGAAAATCCGTACTTATAATTTCCCTGACCGCCGGGTTACTGACCACAGGATTAATTTTACTTCGCATCAATTAGAGGCTATTTTGGAAGGCCAGATGGATGAGTTGACTGAGGCCCTCCTCAAGGCAGAGGAAGAAAAGAAAAGTGAACGAAGCTGAATTAGTTTTGACCCATGTCTTAAATTGTGACCGTCTATCTTTGTATTTAAATAAGGATCTAAAGTTAAACGGGGATAAATCTGCACTGTTGTCTTCGATATTAAAACGCAGGATGCTTGGCGAACCGGTGCAGTATATACTGGGCGAAACCGAATTCATGGGATTTAAATTTAGAGTGGATAATCGTGCCTTGATTCCCCGCCCGGAAACAGAAATCCTGGTGGAGATGGCTATCGAAAAATTAAGGCAGGATGGTATTGTCTGGCCTAAGATACTGGATCTTGGAACAGGGTCAGGCTGCATTGCCGTAGCTCTGGCTAAAAACCTTAAGTCCGCCGATGTTTGGGCAAGCGATGTATCGGATGCGGCTTTGCAGCTAGCTCAGGAGAATGCCGATTTAAATAAGGTGGAGGTTAAATTCCTGCGGAGTGATATTTTCTCTGCGTTAGAGCTTAAGGGCGAGAAATTTGACCTGATCATCAGCAACCCACCTTATATATCAGACAGGGATTTCGGCTCTTTAGCTAAAGAGATATTTTTTGAACCGCAAGTGGCTTTAAAAGCAGGAAAGGATGGTTTAGATTTCTACCGTCGCATAATTTCTCAGGCAGGATCTTATTTGAGGGGAGAAGGATTATTGATCTTCGAAGTTGGGTTGGGTCAGGCTGATCTTGTCAAAGGGTTGCTTGAAAGGGAAGGTTTTAATCATCTATCTTCGGCCAGGGACTATAGTAGTATCGAACGTATAGTTATGGCTAAAAAAGGATTATTAAAAAATGGATAAATTGGTCATTGAAGGTGGAGCTAGATTAAAAGGAGAGGTTACCATATCCGGGGCAAAAAACGCGGTGCTGCCGATTTTAGCGGCAAGCTTGCTTACCGATGAGCCTTGTGTGATTAAGGGGGTGCCGAACCTGCGTGATACTAATAGCATGCTCAAGATTTTACGGGCGTTAGGAAAAGTTGCCGAGCTCGATAAGGGCAGGGTAAGTATCTGCGCGGGAAAAACCGGAAATTATATCGCTGAATATAAGCTAGTTTCTACTATGCGCGCTTCTTTCTGTGTCCTGGGGCCGCTGCTGGGGAAACTTAAAAAGGCCAAGGTTTCTCTTCCTGGAGGCTGTGTTATCGGTGTGCGGCCGGTAGACTTGCATCTTAAAGGTATCAAGGCTTTAGGGGCTGACATAAGTATTGATTCAGGATATGTCATTGCCAAGACAAATAAATTAAAAGGAGCGTATGTTTATCTAGGCGGCGTATATGGTTCATCAGTTTTAGCTACCGACAATGTAATGATGGCTGCGGTTTTGGCAAACGGAAAGACCGTGATCGAATCCGCGGCCTGCGAGCCGGAGGTAGCGGATTTGGCGGAGTTTTTAATTAAAATGGGTGCAAAGATTAAAGGACACGGTACTCCGGTCATTGAAATAGAGGGGGTTAAGCATTTACACGGGGCGACCCATTCTATAATTCCCGACCGTATTGAAGCCGGTACCTTGATTTTAGCTTCCCTGGTTACCGGAGGAGATATCTTGATTAAAAATGTGCAATATCAGCATTTGGGTTCTTTGCTCGATAAATTGCATGAGGCAGGGGCGCAGATAGAACGCGGCGACGGTTCCTTGCGGGTCAAAGGGAATAAGCGATTGAAATCTGTAAATATCACTACGCTTCCGTATCCGGGTTTCCCTACTGATATGCAGGCTCAGATGATGAGCTTGATGTCAGTTACTCCGGGAATAAGCGTGATTACCGAGAAGATTTATCCCGATAGGTTTATGCATGTATCAGAGCTCAACCGTATGGGCGCGCATATCCAAAGGGAAGGACCGCATGCTATCGTTGAAGGGGTTAAGATTTTATCCGGGGCTCCGGTTATGGCTTCTGATTTGCGCGCATCCGCCTGTCTGGTGCTGGCTGGCTTGGCTGCCCGCGGCAAGACATCTATTTCCAGGATTTATCATCTGGAGCGCGGATATGAGAATATCGAGGAGAAATTGATTAACCTGGGGGCAAAAGTTTGGAGAGAAAAAGAATGATCTTGATGATTGATAATTATGATTCTTTTACTTATAACCTTGTGCAATATCTAGGTGAGTTGGGGGCGCGGGTTTTAGTTTATCGCAACGATGCCTTGAGTATCAGTGATATAAAAAAACTTAATCCGGAGAAAATTGTCATATCTCCCGGCCCGGGCAGACCGGAGGACGCAGGGATTTCCTGCGAGATTATCCGCGCTTTCAGCGGTAAGATCCCTATCCTGGGAGTTTGCCTTGGGCATCAGGCAATCGGTTATGTTTTTGGAGCTAAGGTTGTGGGAGCCAGGCGGCTGATGCACGGCAAGACTTCAAAGATCTACCATAATAAAAAAGATATCTTTAAGGGTATACCCAACCCATTCTTAGCTACTCGTTATCACTCTTTATTGGTTGAAGGTAAGAGTTTGCCTGATACCCTGGAAATAACCGCTCATACTGCTGAAGATGAGATCATGGGGTTAAAGCATAAGGCTTATCCTGTTTGGGGGGTGCAATTTCATCCGGAGTCTATACTTACGAAAAGCGGTAAACAGATACTGGATAACTTTATCAAGCTGAAATGATCAAAGACCTGATAAAACAACTGGTTGGTAAAAAAGATCTAACTGCTCAAGAGATGCAGCAGGTGATGCGGGAGATCTTAAGTGGCGCAACCGAAACCGCCGACATCATCAATTTCCTTACTTCTTTGAATGAAAAAGGAGAAACAGTCGGGGAATTGACTGTGGCAGTAAATGAAATGCTCAAATATGTCGAGCCGATTGTCCTGGATAGCCAGAACATCTTAGATACCTGCGGGACCGGAGGGGATAAGAAGGGGACCTTTAATATTTCAACAGTTACTGCTTTGGTTGCCAGCGGAGCCGGGATCACTGTTGCCAAGCACGGCAACCGTTCAGTTTCCAGTAAATGCGGCAGCGCGGATATCTTAGAAGCTTTAGGCGTAGATATCAATATGGATAAAGGGAAAATAAAGAAATGCCTTAAAGAGATTGGGATTGCTTTTTTATTTGCTCCGAATCTGCATCCGGCAATGAAAAATGTGATGCCGGCAAGAAAGCAAATCGCCGGTAAAACCATGTTTAATATCCTGGGGCCGTTGATTAACCCGGCGCGGGCAACTAACCAGTTAATCGGGGTGTACTCCCGGGAATGGACCAGGTCCCTGGCTCAGGTTTTGTATAATTTAGGTTCTAAGCATGTCTTAGTGGTGCATGGCGCGGATGGTTTGGATGAGGTAACTACTGTCGATAAAACCTTTGTTTCAGAGATAAAGGCAGGAGTATTGAAAGATTATGAAATAACTCCGGAGGAGTTTGGAATATCCAGGGCCAAGTCAGGTGATTTAAGCGGGGGTTCTATCGCGGAGAATGTTAAAATCGTTCAAGATGTATTGGATGGTAAAAAGGGAAGAGCCAGGGATATCGTCATATTGAATTCCGCTTGCGCAATTTATGCCGCCGATAAAACTAATAGTATTGCTGAAGGGATAAATCTGGCTGAAAAATCAATTGATTCGAAAGCGGCCTTGAATAAACTGCAGTTATTAAAGGAGTATACACATCAAAATGGCTAAAGTTGATACCTTAAAAGAGATTGTGGCAAAGAAAAGAGAGAGGATCGTCTTATCTAAACAACAGTTACCCGAGGATGACTTGAAGGCAAGGGTTGCCGGGTTGGCTGGCTGTCGACCTTTCAAGGAGGCAATCAGCAAGCCGAGGCAGATTTCGCTTATCGCTGAAATAAAACAATCTTCGCCTTCCAAGGGGTTGATCCGTCAGAATTTTAACTTGCCGGAGATAGCCCGGAGTTATCAGGAAGCCGGGGTACAGGCAGTTTCTGTATTGACTGAGGAGGATTTCTTCGCCGGGAACCCGCTTTATATCAATGAGGTAAAGAATATAACTACCGTTCCGGTTTTAAGAAAAGATTTTATTTTGGAAAGCTATCAGATATATGAGTCGCGTTATTTGGGCGCAGATGCGGTTTTATTGATCGCAGATTTATTGTCTAAAGATAAACTGGTTGAATTAATGCAGGTTGCCGATAGCTTAGGCATGGATTATCTGGTGGAAGTGCATGACGAGAAAGAGCTGAAAAAAGTGCTTAATCTGAAAGTCCCGATTATCGGGATAAATAACCGCAATCTGCATACCCTTGAAGTTGATTTTAAAACCACGGAAAAGTTATTCACCTTGATCCCCAGGGATAAGGTGGTGGTTGTGGAAAGCGGGATTAAAAATTACCAGGATATCCTGTTCTTGAAAATCCTGGGAGCAAGCGCTGTATTGATCGGTACAGCTTTTATGGAAGTTGAAGATGTGAAGAAGAAAGTGGAAGAGGTAATGGGTTGGTAAAAATAAAAATTTGCGGGATAACTAATTTAGAGGATGCCCTGGCGTCTTTATTCAGTGGAGCAGATGCGATAGGTTTTGTTTTTTATAAAAAGAGCCCCCGCTATATCAGTCCGCTCAAAGCCCGCAACATCGCGCGTATTCTGCCTAAAAAGATTATGCGCGTGGGGGTTTTTGTTGATGAGGATATTAAAACCGTCAAGAAAACCGCCAGGCTTTGTAGTTTGGATATGCTACAGTTTCACGGAAATGAATCTTCCGGGTATTGTCGTAAATTCAAAGGCTGCAAGATCATTAAAGCCTTTTCGGTCAAGGAGGGGTTGGATTTAGCTAAAATATCAGAGTATAAGGGCTGCGGCTGTCTTTTTGACTCTTATTCAAAGAAGCTTCCCGGGGGCACAGGTAAAAAGTTTAACTGGCATTTATTAAAAAAACTGGATAAAATAAAGAAACCGGTTTTTCTTTCCGGCGGCTTAACTGCTGCTAATGTAGCTAAGGCGATTAAATTATTAAAACCCGACTGGGTCGATGTTTCCAGCGCATTGGAAAGAGCGCCGGGGAAAAAGGATATCAAGAAGATTAAGAAATTCATTCAGGCTGTCAGATAGTTTGAAAGTTAGGGGAGGGTTCAAGGTGTTTTCTAATAAAATTGTACCAGATAGGACCGGGCATTTCGGAAGTTTCGGGGGCAGGTTTGTTCCTGAGACGCTGATCTTTGCCTTGGATGCATTAGAAAAAGAATATCTGGCAGCTAAAAAAGACAAAGCATTCCGTAAAGAATTATCCTCCTACCTTAGTGAATACGCCGGACGGCCGACCCCTTTATATCTGGCTGAGAATTTAAGTAAATATCTCGGGATAAGAAAGGTTTACTTAAAAAGAGAAGATCTTTTACATACCGGTGCCCATAAAATAAATAATACCCTGGGCCAGGTAATTCTAGCCAGGAGGATGGGGAAGAAGAGGGTGATCGCTGAAACAGGCGCCGGCCAGCACGGAGTAGCTACAGCTACGGTTGCGGCATTATTCGGTTTGGAATGCGATATCTATATGGGTACGGAGGATATCCAGCGTCAGGCTTTAAATGTTTTGCGGATGAAGCTATTGGGTGCAAGGGTAGTTCCAGTTGAAAGCGGAACCAGGACTTTAAAAGACGCGATGACCGAGGCCTTGCGTGATTGGGTAACTAATGTGCGTAACACTTATTATATCATTGGCACGGTCGCCGGTCCGCATCCGTATCCGGCTATGGTGCGTGATTTCCAGTCGATAATCGGCAAAGAGGCAAAACAGCAGGTTTTAAAAAAAGAAAAACGGCTGCCGGATTACCTGGTAGCTTGTGTTGGCGGCGGCAGCAATGCTATGGGGTTGTTCTATCCTTTTTTTAAGGATAAAACGGTAAAGATGATCGGTGTGGAAGCCGCGGGTTTAGGCCTATCTTCAGGAAAACATTCCGCCAGCGTCTTAGGCGGGTTTCCCGGAGTCCTGCATGGCTGCAAATCCGATGTTCTGGAGGATAAATTCGGCCAGATCAATAATACGCATTCTGTGGCTGCCGGACTGGATTATCCGGGTGTTGGTCCGGAGCATGCTTATTATAACGAGATTAAGAGAGCTGTTTATGTGGCGATTAACGATAAAGAGGCACTGGAAGGATTTAAGCTGTTATCAGAGATTGAAGGGATTATCCCGGCGTTAGAGTCAGCCCACGCCATTGCCTATTTGAAGAAATTAAGAAAGAATATCAAGAAAGACTCAGTGGTCATTGTTTGCCTTTCTGGAAGAGGGGATAAGGATCTACATGAATCGTATCAATAAAAAATTTATCGAGCTCAAGAAGAAAAATAAGAAGGCCTTTATCGCTTTTATTACCGCTGGATATCCCAGCCTGGCTGTAACAGCCAAACTTGTCTTAGAGCTTGAGAAAAAGGGAGTTGATATCATTGAGTTGGGAGTTCCTTTTTCTGACCCTTTAGCCGATGGTCCGGTAATTCAGGAGGCATCCATATATTCGCTTAAGAAAAAAACTAACCTTCCGAAGATCCTGGATTTGGTAAAATGCCTGCGTAAATCTACTGACTTGCCGATTTGCCTGATGAGTTACTACAACCCCATATTCTGTTTGGGTGATAAGAATTTCATAGATGAAGCGGTAGCGGTTGGGGTTGACGGGGTGATCATCCCCGACCTGCCTCCTGAGGAAGCCAGGGAATTCATTAAGCATGCTAATAAGAAGGGGCTGGCTAATATTTGTTTTCTTGCGCCCACCAGTTCGCTGAGCCGGATAAAAACAATATCTAAAATCTCCAAAGGTTTTATTTATTATGTTGCTTTGACCGGGGTTACCGGAAGTCGCAAGAGCCTGGCAGCCGATTTAAAGAATAATCTGGCCAGGATTAAAAGAGTAGCGCGTATCCCTGTTTGTGCGGGTTTTGGTATATCTGACGCCAAGCAGTTAAACGAGGTGCAGAAAATCTGCGACGGAGGGATTGTCGGCAGTGCTATTGTAAATAATATCCGGCAGAATATCACCCGTAATGATTTAGTCAAAAGAGTGGGCAGCTTTGTGGAAAGGTTTAATGTACAGAAAAAGTAAGTTAGCCAACGGTTTAAGGATTATCACTAAGCGCTTAAGCGGCGTAAGCAGTCTTTCTTTAGGTATTTGGATCAATATCGGCGGCCGTTATGAACCGGAAGCCAGTAAGGGTATTTCGCATTACCTGGAACATTTGCTTTTTAAGGGCAGTAACAAATACTCCTGCCGGGCAATCAAGGAATCGATTGAGGGAGTGGGGGGAGCTTTAAACGGTTTTACTTCCGAAGAACTTACCTGTTATCTGGTCAAAATTCCCAGTCGTTATTTAGTCAAGGCTTTGGATATCTTATCCGACATGGTGGTTGCTCCGCGATTAAAACAGGAGGATATCCGGAAAGAAAGAACAGTTATCCTGGAAGAATTAAAAATGTACAGGGATCTTCCGCAGAGCTATGTTTATGAACTCTTGGATGCACTCCTTTGGCCAAAACAGGCGCTCGGCTCGCCGGTAATCGGGACGGTTAAGTCAGTCAAGGGCATCACCCGGGATAATTTAAGTTGTTTCCAGGGTATGCACTATACTCCCGCTAATATTGTAATTAGCGCTGCAGGATCAATCGATCACGATTTGCTGGTAAAAAAGGTCTCGGATATCTTCGGCAATATGAATCCCGGAGGCGTAAACGCTTTTGCCGCTGTTAAGGAATCCCAAAGCGAAAAACAACTTGAGATTTTTCATAAAGCCACTGAGCAGACGCATATGGCTTTGGGGTTTCATGGTTTAAAACGCGATCATCCTCTGAGACATGCCCAGTCCCTTTTGCATATAATTTTGGGTGCTAATATGTCCAGCCGTCTTTTTAATGAGGTAAGGGAAAAAAGAGGCCTGGCTTATGAAATCGGCACGGGAATTAAGCGTTATCATGATACTGGCGCATTCCTGGTCCATGCTGGCATAGATAACCGCAAGGTTGCTCCTTGTTTGGAATTAATCTTCAAAGAATTAGAAAAAGTGAAAAATAAGCCGGTAACCGTTGACGAATTTAAACGGGCAAAAGAGTTTTATCTGGGCCAATTGATGTTGGCTTTAGAGGATACTATGGAGTACATGCTTTGGATGGGTGAGAGTATGGCCTGTCTGGATAAAGTATATACGTTGGAGGATGTTATCAGAGAGGTAAATAAAGTCGATATTAAGGATTTACGTCTGGTTGCGCAGCAGGTATTTAAGCGCCAGAAGATAAATTTGGCCTTGATCGGCCCGTTAGAAAAAGATAGGAAGAATATTTATTCCAAACTTAACTTAGGATAAAGATGATAATATTTTTGATCTTGTTGCTTTTAGTCGGTGTTTCTTTTTTCTTTTCCTCCGCAGAAACCTCGATTATCGGTTTAAGTAAAATACGCCTGCGCCATATGTTGAATAAAGGAGTCAAGCGGGCCCAAAGTGTCCAGCGGGTGGTAACTAAGCTGGATAAGGTAATTGCCGCAATCCTGATCGGTAATAATCTGGTGAATATCGCTATTTCTTCAATTGTGACCGGGATATTTGTTCAGATCTATGGCTATCACTGGGGAGTAGTTGTTTCTACCTTTGCAACTACGATTGTTTTGCTTATCTTTTGTGAAGTGACTCCGAAAATACTTTCCGCAAAACATGCGGAAAAGGTAGCGTTGATCACTGCTCCGATAATGGAAGGCGTGGTTGTGGTTTTAAAACCGCTGATTGTATTTTTTATCAGTATCAGCAATTTTATACTTAAGATCTTTGGAGCAGGGGCTTCTAAGCGCTCTCCCTTGATTACTGAAGAAGAGTTACGTACAATGATCGAGATGGGTAAGGAAGAAGGGGTTTTAAGCGAAGAAGAGCGTAAGATGCTCCACCGTATCTTTGAATTTGGTGATACTAAACTTAGCGATGTAATGGTCACTAAAGATAAAATGGTAGCGGTTGATATCAACACTAATTCCGAAGACCTGCTTAATCTGTTTGTGGAAGAGGGGCATGCCCGGCTTCCGGTTTATAACGGTTCGCTCGAGAATATCGTAGGCATAGTTTATGCACGCGACTTACTTTATATATTAAGAGAGAAAGGGCTGTTTTTGCTGCAGGATTTGCTGCACGAAGCCTGCTATGTCCGGGAGTCGATGCGTGTCAGCGAGCTTTTGAAAAAGTTCCAGACTGAAAAGATCCAGATTGCCATTATTGTAGATAAGGATAAGAAGTCTCTGGGGCTAGTCACCCTGGAGGATTTGTTAGAAGAGATTGTCGGCGAAATAGAAGAAAAACATTCCAAAGGCAGGAAAGTTGTGAAGTGAGGAAATCTGCTTTGCAGGCTCAGGATTAGTTCGCAGATTGACTTACTCATGCTTAATATTCGTAAGTCAAGTGCTCACTAAAATAAGAATTGTTTGACATAAAAATTTTGCTGTGATAATATTAACCATATAGTTGGGCATGTATTCATCATAACAAGGAGGAACAAATGGCTGAAACAGGATATTGCGTAAAATGCAAGGGTAAAAAAACCATGAAAGATGAACAGAAGGTAACTATGAAAAACGGCCGCGCAGCGATGAAGGGTAAATGTCCTGAGTGCGGGACCGGAATGTACAAGATTTTGGGTAAAAAATAAAGAATCATACAGAAATAGGAGTTTAAAGATAGACTCAAAACAGTTGGCTCAAGCCATTGCCCGGGCTGCTAAATCAATAAAGGCAGAGGATGTGACTATCCTCGATGTTTCTAAGATAGCCGGTTTCTGCGATTATTTTGTTATCGCCAGCGGTAACTCTTTAAGGCAGACCGCGGCGATTGCTCAGGCGATCAGTGATGATTTAGAAAAAGCCGGGATAAAATCTCTCTCAAAGGTACCTCGCGGCGATGAAAGCGGTTGGTTAGCTTTGGACTATGTTTCGGTAATCGCCCATGCTTTTTATAAACCTATGAGAGAGTTTTATTCTTTAGAGAGCCTTTGGTCTGACGCCAAAAAGGTCAGGGTTGTTGCCGCCAAGCGAAAATAACTTACCGTTTTTACAGCCTTCATTTCTAGAAAACTAAGATGCAGAATAACATTCAGGAAGAACTTACAGCCTTGGTCAAACGAGCGTTGCTGGCAGGCGAGTTAGACAAGCTCGTCCAGGAGGAGATCGTCCTTGATTTTCCCACTGACAACCGCTTTGGCGATTTTACCACTAATATCGCTTTAAGATTGAGCAAGACTCTGAAGAATGCTCCCCGCCATATTGCCGGGATATTGGTTGAATTGATCCAGAAAGAAATCCCCAAATCGGAATTAAAAGATTTAATCTCCCAGGTGAAGGTTGAAGGTGCAGGTTTTATAAACTTCTATCTTGATCCGAATTATTTTTATAATCAGTTAGCCGGAATAATCACCCGGGGTGAGGATGCCCTAAAACAGGATTTAGGCAAAGGTAAAAGAGTTTTGATCGAGTTTGTCAGCGCTAATCCAACCGGTTCTTTATCGGTTGCCCATGCCCGCCAGGCAGCGGTAGGTGACTGTCTGGCAAATATCTTGAAATTTCTTAACTTCAATGTGCAGCGCGAGTATTACCTCAACGATGAGGGAAACCAGATCAATATCTTGGGAAAATCAGTCCAGTTACGCCGGGAAGAGCTGGCGGGGAAAATAATCGAATTCCCTGAGAATTATTATCAAGGTGATTATATCTACGATATTGCCAGGGAAGCGGAGAAAAAGAAGATCAGTGATGCAGATTTGGGTGATTTTGCTGCGGATTGCATCCTGAAGATTATCAGGAAGGAATTGATTGATTTCAAGGTTAATTTTGATATCTGGTTTTCCCAGAAAGAGCTGGCCAAGAGCGGTAAAGTAGAGCAGGCATTCAGCCGGTTAAAGGAAAAAGGATTTTTGTTCGAGCAGGACGGCGCGCTCTGGTTTAAGTCTACCGCTTTCGGTGATGATAAAGACAGGGTCATCATCAAGAGCGATGGCAGCCAGACATACCTGGCTCCGGATATCGCCTACCACGAGGATAAATTCCGCCGTGGTTTTGACTGGTTGATCAATCTTTGGGGCCCGGATCATCATGGCTATATCAATCGGATCAAGGCTTCAATTCAGGCATTTGGACATTCTCCGGATAGCTTGTCGGTGATTATTGTCCAGTTGGCAACCATTTTCCGCAATGGCCAGCCTATTCAAATGTCCACCCGCCGTGGACAATATATAACTTTACGCGAAGTCTTGGATGAGGTAGGTTCGGATGCTTCAAGGTTTTTCTTTTTAATGCGTCGGACATCCAGCCATCTGGATTTTGACCTGGAAGTAGCGAAAAAGCAGAGCGCGGAAAACCCGGTTTACTATGTGCAGTACGCCCACGCCAGGATTTGCAGCATATTACGGAGTGTTACTATCTCCAGCAGGGGTGAATCAGACCTTTCTGTGCTTAAAGAGAAGGAAGAGCTGGATCTTATCAAGAAGATGCTTGAATTCAAGGTGATCCTTAATATTTGTTTGATTACTTGTGATCCCTACATGGTTACGGTTTACTTACAGGAGTTATCCGAAGCTTTCCATAAATTCTATGACCGCCACCGTGTTCTGGGCCAGGCTGAGGCGCTTACTAACGCCAGGCTCGCCTTGATCAGGGGGGTCAAGATTGTTTTGTCCTGCGGTTTAGGATTGTTGGGTGTAAACCAGCCGGAAAGCATGTGATCTATCCCCCCGATTGTAAACGGGGCAATGTTTAATATATATGTCCTCACATAAAGTTTTAAGTTTAGCCACCCCGCACATCCATCTGCAAAATCAACTATCCAAAGAATTAGGTATCTCTAAAATCCTGGCCCAGATTCTGCTCAACCGTAAAGTAAAATCCGTTGCCGAAGGGGAGAAATTCCTTAAAGCTGGTATGGATGATTTATTTAGCCCGCAGTTGTTTTCGGATATGCCTAAGGCAGTTTCCTTGATCAAAAAAGCCAGGGAGAATAAAGAGAAGGTTATGGTTTTTGGAGATTATGATGTAGATGGCATAACCAGCACGGTCTTAGTCAAGAATACGCTTACTGCATTGGGCCTGGATGTCCTGCATCATATTCCTCACCGGATTACCGAAGGTTATGGTTTAAACAAAGAAATAATTACTTTTGCCAAAGAAAATAAAGTAAAGCTTATGGTTACCGCTGATTGCGGCACGGCTAACCATCGGGAGATTGAAGGATTAAGACAGGCAAATATTGATGTGATTATCACTGATCATCATGAGCCGCAGGAAGCAGGTTTACCTGCGGCCTCAAGCCTGATTAACCCTAAAATAAGAAATTCGGGTTATCCTTTCCGGGATTTAGCCGGGGTAGGAGTAGCTTATAAATTTTGCCAGGCAATCAGCGGCTCTTTGCTTAACGCAGATCTGGATCTGGTTACTTTAGGTACAATTGCTGACAGTGTCCCCTTAAACGGAGAAAATCGGATTATTGCCAGGGAAGGATTATTGCATCTGCCGGATACCAAGAGAGAAGGCTTACGCGCGATCATTGATAATGCCGGGATTAAAAATAAAAAGTTTAATTCCACTTATGTAAGTTTTATTATTGCTCCGCGCCTGAATGCATCCGGCAGGATGGCGAGCGCTGAATTATCTTTAAGGCTTTTAATGAGCCAGAGTTATGCAGAGGCTCAGAACTTAGCCAGGGAACTTGAGCAGTTTAATCGTCAGCGCCAGAAGGTAGAGGCTAAGATTTTAGAAGAAGCAGAGGAGATGATAAACCAACAAGTGAATTTTAAAGAGCAGAAGGTGATTGTGATTGCCAAAGAAGATTGGCATCAGGGCGTTCTGGGGATTGTTGCTTCAAAACTTGCCGACAGGTTTTACCGACCGGCAATAGTTATTTCGCTGAATGATAATTTATGCAAGGGTTCTGCCCGTTCAATCAAGAATTTTCACCTTTTTGACGCCTTGGTGGATTGCAAGAAACTCCTGGATAGTTTTGGCGGGCATGCCCATGCTGCCGGGATATTGATTACCAGGGATAATATCGATGAATTCCGGAAGAGTATCAATAGGCTGGCCCATGATCGTTTGAACTTGGAAGATTTGCTGCCCAGTATAGATGTTGACGCGGAGCTTCTTTTTAGTGATTTGAATAAGTCGATGGTCAGGGAGTTAGAGTCTTTAGAGCCGTTCGGAATGGCAAATCCGGAACCCTTGTTTTATACACGTAGCCTTAAACTAAAAGGCCAAGTACAAAGTTTAAGCCGTGAGACGCTTAAATTCTGGGCAACCGATGGTATAACTACCTGCCAAGTTATTGGTTTTGGCATGGCTGGTCTGTTGAATAGCCTTATGCAGGCGGGGTCATTTGATCTGATTTATACCCCGAAGATAGACTCCTGGCGACAGGATGAATCTTTGATCCTGGAAGCCAAAGATATATTCTTTAAATAGTAGTTTTAGTCCTGGGGAGAGCTTTTTTAAAATCGCCCTTTTTGATGCATTTGGCGCAGATAAAGACACTCTTAGGCACACCTTTAACCAGTATACGCATTTTCTGAAGATTAGGAAGAAATTTGCGTTTTGACCAGCGGGCGATCTTTGAACCGGTTCCGCCTTTAGCCTTATATTGGCCTTTTCTGGATAATACTTTACCGTTGAGTGCGCCTTTTTTGCAGATTACACATTCTTTAAGCATTTTTAGAACTCCTGTAGGTTTTTTCTTTAAGTTTATTAAGTATACTTGAAATTACGGTATTGTCAAGAATGAATAATGAATTTGAACGGGATTTAGGGGAGCAGCCGCTTTCTAAGATCATGGCTGAACACGGTTTCAAGTCTAATGATTTGGTAAATAACTCAACTGAACAGATCACACATAAGATGGTCAGCCGTGCGGCCAAAGGCAGGCGTTTGAATTTGAAGATCCAATATCGAATCCTCAATGCTTTAAACAAGGCTACAGGTAAACAATATGTATTAAAGGATCTTTTTGATTATTAAAGGCTAGGGTATTTCAGCATAATCCATTGACAATAAAGGTGTTAGTTTTATAATAACTTATGACGTCGATAATTAATATGTAGGGCAACCGGAAAGAATAGTAAATGTCGTTAGAAAAACTTACATTTAATTACTCCCAGGGCGATAACGCTCTTTCAGTTAGGTTTAATGGCGTTTGGCAGATCTTTACGAAAATCCCTCCGGTATCTGAAGCCACTTCGCAGTTTTTAGCATACCCCGATATTAAGACCATCATCCTCGATACCACGGAGTTGTCCGCCTGGGATAGCAGCCTGGTTGTTTTCTTATATAAGCTGATTAAGCAATGCCAGGAGAGAAACATTGAGGTTAGATATAATAATCCTCCCGAAGGCATGGAGAAAATAATAGCCCTTACCTTGACAAGAACTGATATAAAAGTCCTTCCTAAAGTAGATGTGACAGACACATTTTTGGAAAAGGTTGGAGAGGGTTTTATCGGTATGGGGAAGGGCTTGTTCATACTGTTGGATTTCTTAGGTGAGATTGTTCAGGCCTTCGGCCGCTTGATCATAGGTAAAGCGTATTTTCGTAAAGACGAATTTATGCTTCTTCTTCAGCGTTGTGGAGTAAGTGCCCTGGGGTTAGTGTCTTTGATCAGTTTGCTGGTAGGCGTGATCCTTGCTTTTGTAGGCGCGATGCAGCTTAAATTATTCGGTGCGCAGATCTATATCGCAGATATCGTCGGTATTGCCATGGTTCGGGTAATGGGAGCTGTTATGACCGGTATACTTATGTCCGGCCGTACCGGCGCAAGTTTCGCGGCAGAGTTGGGTATTATGCAGACGAATGAGGAGATCGATGCCTTTAAGACACTGGGCGTCGATCCGGTTGAATTCCTGGTGGTGCCACGGATTTTGGCATTGGTGATAATGATGCCGCTTTTGACACTTTATGCAAACCTTATGGGTATACTTGGTGGTTTTGCCATCAGCGTCAGCATGTTGAACCTTAATCCCGTAGAATATATTAACCATACCCAGGCTGCCGTAAAAATGAGTAACTTATGGGTAGGTTTAGCGCATAGCGTAGTTTTTGGCATTATTATCGCAATCTCCGGATGCCTTCGCGGCATAAGGTGTGAAAGAAGCGCCTCTGGAGTTGGAGAGGCAACTACTTCAGCAGTAGTTACCGCTATTACTTCTATTGTTATTGCTACGGCAGTGATTACATTTATCTGCCAGGTCCTGGGGGTTTAGTCTTATGGATATGCCGGTAAAGCCATTTATCGAAGTACGCAACCTTGATTTAAATTACGATGATTATATGGTAATGCGTAATTTAAATTTTACTGTCAACAAAGGCGAGACTTTCATAATTATGGGTGGCAGCGGTTGCGGCAAGAGTACCCTGCTCAAGGTGCTTATAGGCCTTAAAGAACCTAAAAATGGACAGGTACTATATAACGGTGAGGATTTTTGGGCTGCAGATTATCGCCGGCAGCAGGAGATGATGAGGGGTTTTGGGGTGCTTTATCAAAGCGGGGCCTTGTGGAGTTCCCTGACAGTGGGTGAGAACGTAGCTCTGCCTTTGCAGCTTTATTCAAGTTTGGGCGTTTCTCAAATAAGGGATTTAGTGGAATTAAAACTTTCATTAGTCGGACTGGAAGGTTGCGCGGATCTTTATCCTGGGGAGTTAAGCGGAGGTATGCGTAAGCGCGCAGGGCTTGCGCGGGCACTTGCGCTTGACCCGGATATAATATTTTTTGACGAACCATCGGCAGGGCTTGATCCGATAAGCGCTAAGATGCTTGATGATCTGATAATCCAATTAAGGGAAGACCTCGGTTCTACCATTGTTGTGGTCACGCATGAATTGGCCAGTATTTTTGCGGTAGGTAATAATGCCATCTTTCTTGATGATCAGAGCAAGACGATGACTGCATCCGGGGACCCGAAATATTTACTGGATAATTCCAGGGATCCTAAAGTCATTCAGTTCTTAACCAGAGGCAGGAGATAAGGAGCGCGGGAATGAGCAAAAAAGCTAACAAAACTTTGATCGGCGCGTTTGTAATCGGTGCGGTGTTTTTATTAATAGTAGCAACAGTAGTCTTTGGTTCAGGTACTTTATTCAGGCGTACCAACAGGTATGTCCTATTCTTCGACGGCTCGATCAAAGGGCTTTCGGTCGGGGCTCCGGTTGTCCTGCGGGGGGTAAAAATTGGTACTGTAAAAGATATCCATCTTGTTTATGACCGTAAGATTGAGGATTTAGCCATTCCTGTAATCATTGATGTGGAATCATCCCGGATAAAGAATCTTCCTAAGAAGTTAAGTGTTTATGACTATAATGAATTGCTTGCATCCGGCTTACGCGCAAAGCTGGATATCCAAAGTTTTATTACCGGCCAATTGATGATCGCTTTGGATTTTTACACAGACAGGCCGGGAAAAATCCACGATATCGCCAAGCAATACCCCGAAATACCTACGCTTCCTACATCCCCGGATATCTTTGAGCTTATGGATGAATTGCCGATAAAAGAAATAGCCGATGATTTAAAGGAGGCTGTCGGGGGGTTGAACAAATTGATAAATTCAGAAGGTCCTTATGGTTTGAATAGTACGCTTAAGGAGTTCGCTCAGGCAGTGCGTTCTATAAGATTGCTGGTAGAATATTTAGAGATTCATCCGGAAGCGTTGATCAAGGGAAAATAGTTAAAAGGAGACTGATAATGAAAAATGGGATTCTTAGATTCTTGGTTTTTTCTGTTTTTATCTTTGTATTAAGCGGATGCGCATCTATTTCCAGAAGCCCTTCCCCGAGGTTCTATAAGCTTGGTTCAATAACCCCGGAACAGATAAGCGAGAAGTTTAAGATTTCCGGCGATGAGATCATCGGTGTCGGTCCGGTAAAGATCCCGGATTATCTGAACCGTCCGCAGATAGTAACGGTTAACAATAACCAGCTGATGACTTTTGCGGAATTTGACCGCTGGGGGGAGCCGCTGGACTTTGCTATCGGCAGGATCTTAAATGAAAATCTTATGTTGCTTATGGAATGTAAGGATATAGAGATATTTCCTTGGAACATACTTATTCCGGTAAGGTTCCAGGTAGTCCTGGATGTTGTTGAGCTGGATGTGAATATGAATAAAGAGCTGGTTCTTACGGCGCAGTGGTCTATATTGGATCTGAAGAATAAGAATCTGGCTTTCAGTAAAAGATCGGTGTTGATGGAGGATGTCAAGCCGCATCATTATTCCGGTGTGGTAATGGCCTTGAATGCGGCTTTGTCAAAGATAAGCATTGAGATCGGCCAGGAATTATCGCGGTTATCAGAACACGAAACTAAGCAATTTCTGAAAAGTTAGCGGGCACTAAAAGGGGGTAAAGATGAAAAGAAATAAAATGATCGGAAAGTTGTCGTTGATGTTTGCGGTTTGCACGGTCTTAGGCATGGTTTTGGACAACGATACTTATTGGAGCGTTTATAATTATGCCACGTTAATATTCTTCCTCTCAAGCGGTATTGTTTTGTTAAAACAAAAATAACCGATGGAGATTTTCCCTTCCGTATCATTCTGAGGATGTCGCGCATCTTTGTTAATCTCTAATAGGAAAACTAAAGGAACCCGGAGGAGTTGCAAAGGAAAAATGAAAACAAAGAAGATAATCGTATTTATTCTGGTAATTTGTATATTATGTTTAGGTTTGTATGCCGGGCTGAAATCTTTCTCCGGAGTATGGAGGGCCCAACAGCGTTGGATTCTGTACAAGGCGAGGGAGGCAGATTGGCAGAGGCTGGAACAACTTGTTAAAAGTGAGATAAGCCGGTTCAAAGGTGAAGTAGGCATAGTGATCAAAGATCTGGATACCGGTTTGGAATTCTCGCATGGAAAGGATAGGTTATTTCCGTCTGCAAGTTTAGCGAAGATTCCGGTTATGGCGGCATGTTTTGTTGCGGCAGACCAGAGGAAAGTTAAACTTGACCAGGATATTTCGCTTAAATCAAGCGATAAACTTGGTGGTTCAGGGGTTTTGAAAGATTTACCCGCGGGTTCTGTTTTTAGCGTAGAAAAACTCGTCGGTCTGATGATCTATGACAGTGACAATACCGCTGCCAATATCATTACGGATCTTCTCGGCATTGACTACTTGAATAGCGCATTTAAGAGCTTTGGGTTGAAGAATACGGATTTGTCCAGGAAGATAGCTGATTATCGTCTGCGTGATAAAGGGATTGAAAATTATACAACAGCTGAAGATATGGCTTCATTGTTGGAGCAGATATATAGAAGGAGGCTGGGGAGCAAGCGTGTTTCGGACCAGTGTATCGGGATAATGAAGTTAACGCATACCAATGACCGGATCCCGAGATATTTGCCGGCTGAGGTGATGGTTGCTCATAAGACCGGACTTGAAAATGGTGTCTGCCATGATGCGGGAATAGTTTTTACCTGTAAGGGAAATTTCCTTATTTGCGTATTAACCAGGCATTCAAATCCCAATAGCCTTCGTTCCAAAAAGTTTATCGGAAAGGTTTCATTATATACTTATAGGTATTTCGAGCAGCTGTAACCGGAGAAGAGAGTTTTCTCTGGGCATAAATTGCTTGCAATTCTACAATGAAAAGTAGATAATATATCCATAAAAGGAGGTGGCGATGAAGAAACTCATAGCATTATTGATCGGAGTTATTTTTATTGCAGGTTGTTCTACTCCGACAGCGTATCATAAGGTGGTGACGGTTGAAAAAGACGGGGAAGGGAAAATAGTGAAAACAACTGTCATGGAAGAGATCAGCCAGCCGGATCTTAAGCAGGAAGTCCAGCAGTCTAAGCATTTAGACCAATAGACTGCTTTTACAGATATCTACACTGTGAATACAGGAGGTGACAATGAGTAAGATAAATGCAAGGGCTTTTGGGTTGGCTTGTGGCGTTCTTTGGGGTAGTGCAATGTTAATCTTGGGGTTGATCGACACAGCTTCTACCTGGTGCGATGCCTGGGGAGAGGTGGCGGCAAGCGTTTATCTGGGGTATACCCCGACAATTTTAGGCAGCATTATTTTGGGCATCTGGGGTTTTGTGAGTGCCGGAATATGGGGGTTTATCCTGGCTAAACTATATAATAAGTTCTCTAAGTAGTAAAATCTTTAAGAATACAAGGGCTGGGCTTTTCTTTAAAGTCCAGCCCTTTTTGTTTACCCATAATCTTGAAATTTGTGATAAAATAGATATGAAAACTGGGAATTGAGGTTATTTTTGAAAGGAACCCGGGATGAAATTAAAAGCCAGCCGTATGGAAGCATTGGTGGACGGGATTTTTGCCATCGTCATGACTATTATGATAGTCAGTTTAAGCGAGGTGTTCAGCTTCTCGAATCCCGCAAAGAACGGTGATTTCTGTAAACTTTTTTCAGTCCTTAGCGAGGATTTCATCGCTTTTATGGCGAGTTTCTTAATTTTAGGAATTTTGTGGTTTGAGCACCATTGGCAGTTTCATTTTATAAAGTACATCGATCCGGTGCTTGTATCCATAAACATTGTCTGGCTT
This sequence comes from Candidatus Omnitrophota bacterium, assembly GCA_028712505.1. GTDB lineage: Bacteria > Omnitrophota > Gorgyraeia > Gygaellales > Profunditerraquicolaceae > UBA6249. The sequence goes on along the minus strand of JAQTQC010000002.1, from coordinate 73,270 downwards.
ATGTTCCTCTGCTTGATACCTTTCTCAACCATGCTTCTGGGGAACCATCCTTATTTTTCTGTTCCGGCGATCCTTTTTGAGTTTAATGTCCTGATTGTATTTTTGCTTCTCTATATCCACTGGGCTTATGCTATTCATAAAGGCCGTCTTATAGAGATAACTTTGAATAAAAAGTCGTCGGTTAAACATATGGGAACTTGTTTAATCCCGATAATTATAACCTTGATCGCAATAATCTGGAGCCTGTTGAACAGCTTCTTAAAGGAATAAAATGAACTCAGTAAAGATTATCAGCGTTGCAATATTAACCGGGCCATTGAAAGGCCGGGAGTTTCCTGTTAAGGCGGGTTTCCCGCCTTTGTTGATAGGCAGGAGCGATGAGGCGGCTATCCAAATCACATATGATGATTATTGTTCGAGAAGGCACGCGACAATCTACCGTAAGGACAATCTTTGTTTTGTCGAAGATTTAAACAGTACAAATGGCACACTCTTAAATGATCTCCCTTTTCGCGGTAAAAAAGAACTAAAAGATAAGGATATCTTAGGGTTAGGGAATACGAAGCTGCTTATCTCAATCAAGGATCCTTTGGCCGGTCCAGTCCAGGAAGAAGCCAATGTCTTGGATTCAACTATACCAATAAAACCCGGTGATTCCATATATGGGCGTTATGAGGTATTCCGTATACTAAAAGGAGGTGTAGGGGTTGCCTGTGTCTGTTATGATAATATAACCAGGGCCCCTTGTGTATTAAAGACTTTTCAGAGGGGATATTTGGCTTCTTCTCAAAGCCAGGCTTTTTTTGAAAAAGAAGCGCTTACCTGGATAGGATTAGGCAAGCATCCTCATATTGTCAGTGCCTATCTAGTTATCCGGATAGAAGATTATCCTTTTCTTGTTTTTGATTATATAGCACCGGATGAAAATGGAAAGAATGCCCTAAGCCATTACCTGAATAATTTAACTACCTTGGAAATTCTCAAATACTCCATAGAATTTTGTTATGGTATGGAGTATGTTTATGCCAAAGATTTTAAAGCCCATGGTAACATAAAACCGGGCAATATTATGATTACCCCGGATAAGAATGTAAAGATAACTGATTTTGGGGAAACACAATTGTTGCAGAAAATTGAATTCAAGGAATGCCTTCCGGAAAACGAAAAGTCGGATTTGAGCATCTTTAAAGGCAAGGCAGGGGGGGTAATCAGCGGAACTCTGCCCTATATGGCTCCGGAGCAGTTTGATGGCCAGATGGATCAGGTAAGCGATATTTATTCTTTCGGGATTGTCCTCTATCAAATGGTATCTTCCGGGGTATTGCCTTTTACCGGCAGGGATCCGCTGGAATACGAGAAGGTGCATAAAGAGGGGGCGGTTCCCAGTCTTGATTCCCCATTTTCTGCTATTATTGCCAGATGTTTAGAAAAAGATCCCGCTAAAAGATATGCGAGTTTTGCGGCGATGAGATCAGATTTAGATGCCTTGTCTTTAAAAGAAACCGGTAAGAAAATAATTCCGCTCGAAGGATTAAAATCAGAGGCTGCGGAAATCCTGAATAAGGGTTTGGCTTTATATTCTTTTGGTAAACATGAAAGCGGGATTGCCTGTTATGATAAGGCTATATCAATCAATCCGGAGTATCCAGATGCATATTACAACCGGGGGAATGCCTATTACGATAAAGGAAATCTTGAACAGGCTATTTCTGATTACAGCAAAGCCATTGAAATCAATCCTGTATATATTAATGCTTATTATAAGCGGGGAGTTTTTTATCAGGGTAAGGGTAATCTTATCCAGGCTATCTCTGATTACAATAAGGTTATATCAATGGACCCGGCCCATTCTGGCGCATATTACAACCGGGGTAATGCTTATTATGTAAAAGGTGATCTGGAACAGGCTATTTCTGATTACAGCCGGGTTATCGAAATTGATCCTATGTGTCTTAAAGCATATTACGACCGGGGAATCGCCTATTATGATAAAGATAATCCGGATTCAGCTATTCCTGATTTCAGCAAGGTTATCGAGATCGACCCTGAATATGCCGAGGCTTACAACAACCGGGGGAATGCCTATTATGATAAAGGTGAGTCTGGTTTAGCCATTGCTGATTTCAGCAAGTCTATTGAGATCGATCCTAAATATGCCGAGGCTTACAACAATCGGGGGATCGCTTATTATAAAAAGGGTAACCTGGAGCAGGCTATCTCTGACTACAGCCAGGCTATTGAAAATAATCCTAAATATGCCGAGGCTTACAACAATCGGGGGATCGCTTATTATAAAAAGGGTAACCTGGAGCAGGCTATCTCTGACTACAGCCAGGCTATTGAAAATAATCCTAAATATGCCGAGGCTTATAACAATCGGGGGATCGCTTGCCATAAAAAAGGTAATCTTGAACAAGCTTTGCCTGATTTCAGCAAGGCAATTGAAATCAACCCTAAAGATGCCGAGGCTTATAATAACCGGGGGATCATCCATCGTATCAGGGGTAAACTGGAATTAGCTATTGCCGACTTCAGTAAGGCTATAGAAATCAATCCTGCATATTCCCGGGCCTATTATAACCGGGGAAGTGCCTACTATGATAAAGATGATCTCACGTTAGCTATTGCTAATTATAGTAAGGCCATAGAATATAATACCAAAGACGTTGAGGCTTATAATAGCCGGGGAGTTGCTTATCATGTCAAAGGCAAGCTGGAATTAGCTATTGCCGACTTCAGTAAGGCCATAGAAATTAATCCTGCCTCTTTCAGGGGCTATTATAACCGGGGAAGTGTTTATTATGATAAAGACGAACCGGATTTGGCTATTGCCGATTTCAGCAAGGCTATAGAAATTAATCCTGAATATGCCAAGGCTTATTGCAACCGGGGGGTTACTTATCTTTTGAAGAAAGACTATGATAAAAGTTGGAAAGATGTGCATAAAGCGGAGGAATTAGGTTATAAAGTTCCCGTCAACTTGATTAATGATTTGAAGAAGGCTTCTGGTAGGGGGATGTGATATGTCAGATTCTAAATTGATTTATTCAACTTCATTAGGTTCGGTTTGTCCCGGGTGCGCTCAAGCGGTAGATCGTTGCGTGTGCGCTGATGTGAAGAAAACAGCTGTTCCGGATACTGACGGAATTGTGCGCTTGTCTTATGAGAAAGGCCGTAAAGGTAAAGGGATGACGGTTATTTGCGGTTTGGCTTTAAGTGAATCCGGGCTCTTGGATCTAGCCAGAAGATTAAAACAGCGTTTTGGTACAGGCGGATCGGTAAAAGATTATGCTATCGAATTGCAGGGGGATTTCCGGAAACCGGCTGAAGTGGAACTGCGTAAATTGGGGTTTATTAAATGATGGAAAAGACTACAAGAAGTTATGAAGTTGGTGATCCGGCCATAGATAACCTGATAAGTGAATTAGTCAAAAAAACCGGATCTGCGCAGACCGAGAACTTACTGGGTGAGATACTTACCACTACTGTCAAGTTAGGGAAAGAATCTGATGACAAGGGTGATCTTAAGCTCGTGAATAATGCGCTTAAGGAACTGCGTTATTCTTTTAAGATATTTTCTCCCTACAGGGGTGTCAAAAAGGTGATTATCTTTGGCTCAGCCAGGTCAAAGGTTAAGTCAGCTGAATATAAAATGGCTGAAGATTTTTCGCGCAGACTCTCGGAAAAAGGTTATATGATTGTGACTGGAGGCGGGCCGGGCGTCATGGAGGCGGGTAATAAGGGAGCCGGAGCTGGTAAGGATTTTGCCTTAAATATCCGGCTGCCTTTTGAGCAGAAACCAAACCCGTATATTGATGAAAAAGAAAAATTGATAAACTTTAAATATTTTTTCACCAGAAAGCTTGTTTTTGTAAAAGAGACTGACGCTACTGCACTTTTTCCTGGAGGTTTTGGCACTCTTGATGAAGGGTTCGAGATGGTCACCCTGGTCCAAACCGGGAAATCCCGGCCCCGGCCGATAGTCTTGATGGAGCCAAAAGGCTCAAGCTATTGGGCTACCTGGATGCATTTTGTGAAGAATCAGCTGGTTAAAAAAGGGTTTATCAATAAAGACGATCTTAACCTTATTCGTATCGTAAAATCTGTTGATGCGGCAGTTAAATATATAGAAGATTTTTATAAGGTATATCATTCGATAAGATATGTTTCCGGCATGGCTGTTTTAAGGTTGAACAGGGAAATTTCTAAGAAAACATTGAAACTCTTGAATGATCGATTTAAGGATATCTTGGTCAGCGGACAAATAACGATTTCTCCTCCTACGGTAAAAGAAATCCAGGAAGGGGAGTTCCTGAATTTGCCGCGGCTGGCGTTAAATTTCAATATGCGTAGTTACGGCAGGCTCTGCGAAATGATTCGCGCGATCAATAAGGATTAAATTATCGTGGATAAGGTCTTAGAAGGGTTGAATAAAGAGCAGATACAGGCGGTTAAACATGGCGATGGTCCGCTGTTGATTATCGCCGGAGCGGGCACAGGAAAAACCCGGGTGATTACCCAGCGTATTGCCTGGTTGATCAACCAGGGCTTGGCAAAGACCGATGAGATCCTAGCACTTACCTTTACGGATAAGGCGGCTAAGGAAATGCAGGAGAGGGTGGATATCCTGATGCCGTATGGTTATACGGATATTTGGATTTCTACTTTTCATGCCTTTGGCGACCGCCTGTTGCGCGAGAATGCTCTAGTTGCCGGGTTAAACCCGGATTTTAAAGTGCTTGCCCAGTCAGAGGCCGCGGTATTCTTCCGGGAACATCTTTTTGAGTTTGCGCTTAATTATTACCGGCCGTTATCTGAACCAACGCGTTTTATCGAGGCGCTAATTTCTTTTTTTAGCCGGGCAAAAGATGAGGACATCTCGGCAAAGGAATATTTAAGCTATGCCCAGGATTTTCTGGTTCAGGCTAAAGCTAACCCGCTTGATGAGGCTGGCCTGGAGTTGGCAGAACAGCAGATGGAAGTGGCAGCTGCTTACGTTAAATACCAGGAGCTCCTTGCCCGCGAAGGGCTGGTTGATTTTGGAAATCAATTTTATTTAGGTTTACAGTTGTTGCGCGAGCATCCTTTGATCCTTAAGAATTACCAGAAGCAGTTTAAATATATCCTGGTTGATGAATTTCAGGATACGAATTTTGCGCAGTTCCAGATTGTGAAACTGTTGGCCGGCGGGATTCAAAATATAACCGTAGTTGCTGATGATGACCAGTGTATTTACCGCTGGCGCGGGGCTGCCTATAGCAATGTGTTGAATTTTATCGAAGAATATCCTAAGGCAGAAAAGATCACCCTGATTAAGAATTACCGTTCTACCCAGCCTATTCTTGATAGTTCTTATCAGTTAATCCAATATAATAATCCAGAGCGCTTTGAAATAAAAGCGAAGATTAATAAGCATCTTGTTAGCTTGATTAAGGAAGGTCTGAAACCGGAACATCTGCATTTTGATACTCATTCTTCTGAAACTGATAATGTAGGTAAGATTATACAAGAAAAAGTAAGTTTAGGTAAGTTTAAATACAGGGATTTTGCTATCCTTGTGCGCTCTAATTCTGATGCTCAGGGCTTTATCCAGTCATTGAATATGTTGAATATCCCCTGGCAGTTCAGCGGCAACCAGGGGTTATATAGCCGGGAAGAGGTTAAACTATGCATCAACTTCTTGCGGGTAATCGCTAATCTTGCGGATTCATTGAGTTTGTATTACCTGGTCAGTTCTGAGATTTATAAAGTTGATTTGTCGGATTTGACCTTGTGTAATCACTTCAGCCGCCGGAGAAACCGTACGCTTTATGATGTATTCAGCGATCTGGGGAAGATCCCGGAGCTGAGCCAGTTAAAGGATGAGACAAGGGAGAAAATAAGCCGGGTACTTACGGATATCCAAAAGTTTTTACAGGTCTCTCGTGATGAGACAACCGGCAGGTTGCTTTACAGCTTTCTTACTGATACAGGTTACCTGAAATATCTGACACACAATCCCAGCCTGGAGAAAGAAGCTCAAATCCAGAATATCGCTAAGTTTTTTAACCAGGTGCGCGATTTTGAACTCGTGGCTAAAGAGGACAGGGTAATCAGTTTTATCCGGCATCTTAACCTGCTTATTGAGTCAGGGGATGATCCGCCGACAGTCGAGGCAGACCTGGATCAGGATGCGGTAAATATTTTAACCATACATAAGGCTAAGGGTTTGGAATTCAGGGTGGTATTCTTGGTCAGTTTGGTCCAGGGAAAGTTTCCACTTCCCAGGCGCTCCCAGCAAATTGAATTGCCCGATGCCTTGATCAAGGAGGTCCTTCCTACGGGAGATTTTCATGTCCAGGAGGAACGCCGGCTTTTTTATGTAGGGATGACCCGGGCCAAAGAAGAGTTATATTTTACCAGCGCCGAAGATTATGGAGGCAAGCGGTTGCGTAAGGTAAGCCAGTTTGTTCTTGAGGCTTTGGGTAAAGAACCCGGAGAAGGTGCTGAAAAGAAAAAAACCGCCGCCATCGAGAGTATTAAGCGTTTTGCTCCGGCAAAAGAGTTTCCTAAATCCGCCCCCCAAATGATCCCGGAGGATAAGCTGGTCAGTTTAAGTTACTACCAGATCGATGATTATCTTACCTGCCCTTTAAAATACAAATATGTAAATATCCTGCGTGTGCCGATCATGGAGCATCATACGGTTATCTACGGTCGGGCAATGCATGAAGCAGTCAGTCAGTACCTGATGCGTAAGCTTAGCGGCGATAAAGTTGCCGTGGATGAACTCTTGGATTGCTTTGAGGCTAATTTTGATCCCCAGGGATTTCTTGATGTCAGCCATCAAGAAGAGCGTTTTCGTATTGGCAGGGAGGCCTTAGCCAGATTCTATAAGGATGAAGAAAGCCGTTCGTCAATCCCTAAATCTATTGAAGAAAAGTTTTCTTTCATAATCGGGGACAATAAGATTACCGGAAGATTTGACCGTATAGATATGGAGAATGACGGGGCGGTAATCATGGATTTTAAGACCTCAGCGATTAAGACTCAGAAGGATGCGGATAAACGGGTTAAGGAAAGTAAACAATTGGCGCTTTATGCCCTGGCATATCAGCATATCTTTGGGGTTTTGCCGATTGCGGTGGAGTTATATTTTCTGGAGTCAGGGATTATTGGAAGATATGAGCTTGCTGAAGATGACTTGGACGATGTAAAAGAAGATATCCTGGAGGTTTCTGCGGGAATCCGCCAGCAGAGTTATCCAGCTAAACCCGAATATAAGGCTTGTACCTATTGCGCCTACAATCAAATCTGTCCCCATGCGGTAATCCGTTGACAACCTCCGCTATTTAGGTTATAGTCAGATTAATAATATGAAAGCGATTATTTCTATAGGAATTTGGTTGGGCAGCGGGTTATTGACTATTCTGCTTTTTTTTGTGGTTTTTGTCTTAAATATCCTGCTTTTTCCTTTCGATAAAAAGAAGAAAATCACTCATGCGCAGTGTTTTTGGTGGTCGGATGCCGTGATTGGTTTGAATCCTTATTGGAGCGTAAAAGTAAGCGGGCTTGAGAATATTGACCGCAAAAAAACTTATGTGGTGATCTCTAACCATCAGAGCATGGCTGATATCGTGGTGCTTTATCAGATCAAGATGCAGTTTAAGTGGGTGGCTAAAGCAAGTTTGTTTAAGGTGCCGTTTATCGGTTGGTGTCTTGGGCTGATCAAACATATCAAGCTCCTGCGGGGAGATTTTGCCAGTATTAAAGAGATTTATCATCAGGCAAGCCAGTGGCTGCAAAAGGATATGTCAGTATTATTTTTCCCGGAAGGTACGCGTAGTTCAAGCGATAAGATGAATGAATTTCAAAACGGGGCTTTTAAGCTGGCGATCAAAGAGAAGAAACCGGTTCTTCCTATTTGCTTAATCGGTACGCGTGAAGCAATCCCTAAAGGAAGTTGGATTTTTAAGGGTAAGGTTTCGGCCAAGCTTATTGTGCTGCCGGAAATAGAAACCGATAAATTCGGGCCTGGGGATTTTGCTTTGCTTAGAGATACGGTGCGCGCAAATATTGAGAGTGCCGCTATGGGTAATGTTGACAAATAAGAAATATTTATATTCGGTAATTCTTGTTTTTGTTCTGTTCGGATGCAGCCATTTTCCAGATAGAGAAGTTTTTTACCAGGCCTCGACTATCCAGGCTCTCTCCGCCGGTGATTATGATGGACAGTTAAGTTTACGCGCGCTTAAACAACATGGGGATTTTGGGATAGGAACTTTCCAGGGCCTGGAAGGAGAGATGGTAGTTTTAGATGGAAACTTCTATCAGGTTAAGGTTGACGGTCGAACTTATCTGGTAGATGAGGCTGCACAAATCCCGTTTGCCCAGGTAACCTTTTTTGATGTCGATAAAGTATCTGCTGTTGATGCTGGATTAAATTATGCAGATTTAAAGCACTACTTGGATACTTTATTACCTTCGAAAAATATTTTTTATGCGGTAAAAATCAGCGGCCGCTTTAAATATGTGAAAACCAGGAGTGTCCCTAAGCAGGCTAAGCCGTATCCGGATCTTGATCAGGCAGTTAAAGAGCAAAAAGTGTTTGAATTTAACGATATCGAAGGGGTTGTGATCGGTTTTCGTTCTCCGGAATATTCCAAAAACTTCAGCGTTGGAGGTTATCACCTGCATTTTATCAGCGCAGATAGGAAAAGTGGCGGACACCTCCTGGATCTCCGGGTATCCGGAGCAAAGGTTGAAATTGACGAGACCGCGGATTTTCAGGTGAGCTTACCGACAAACCCTGAGTTTCTTAACCTCGATCTAAGCGGAGCTAAAGAGAAAGGAGCGGAAAATGAATAAAACCTGTAATTTAGTCGTGCTGGTTTTCGCAATTATAATTTGCATATCATTTTTTCTTCCCTGGGTGAGCATAGAATCCCGCATAGCCGGTGGGATATCCAAGTTTTTTACCGGTGAAAGACAATCGAGCTTTAAGACGGTTAGCGGATTCCAGGTGCCTATATTAGCTAATGGCCCGGACGCAAAATTAATGATCAGTATCATCAAATTGTTTAATCCCGGGGTAACCGATGCAGATAAGAAGAGCTGGTTGATCTGGGGGATACCCGGTTTGGCGGTTGCCTTGGTATTGTTAGTTTTATCCCTGGGTAAGAATAAATGGGTCAATCTGGGGATAGGGATATTGGGAGTGGCGATTTTTTCCGGGGCTACCTATCAGATAGCGAAAACAAATTTAGACAAATTTGTCATGCATGTAGTTATTACTGCCGGACTCTGGCTTATCCTGTGGTCGTATTTAGGTATTGGCCTGGTCAGCCTTTTTAGGTTCAGTCGTCAGCTGTTACCAAAAATTAAAGAATAGGGTTATAAATGAAAAAACGGTATAAGTTTATTATTTCTTTGTTTGTAATTTTATTGGTTATATTCTTTCTTGCTAATGTTCTGGTGGGGGTTTATGCGCCTAAGATTGTTGAAGACCAGATAGAAAAGAATTTAAAAGTTAAGGCCAGCCTGGGTAAAATAAGCTTAAGCCTGCCTTTTACTATTACCCTTGAGAAGCTGGAGATTGGGAACCTGGCGAATATAAAGAAGATATCTTTCTCCCCGAATCTAATCGCTTTGTTATTTGGCAAGGTAGTTATACACGGTTTAACTATTACTGAGCCGGTGATTAACCTTGAACAGGGCGCGGACGGAAAATTAAACCTGCCGGTTATCGAGGCTAAGCCGGGGGCTAAGGCCCCGGAGATTTATCCGATTAGCCTGAAGCTCCAGGACGGAAAAATAATTTTTACAGATAAGAAGATAAACAGCGCAGGCTTTCAGGTTATTGTTGATAAATTGAATATAAATGTGGCTAAGGTCGCTCTGCCTGTGACATCATTGGCTACCGACTTTAGCCTAAGCTGCCAGTTGGCCAGCCCGGCAGGCAAAGTCTTTGGAGGTATTGTCTTCTCCGGATGGCTTGATTATCCGGCTCGGGATATGGACGCAAAACTCGAGGTCAAGGGCATGGACATAACTAATTTCTCTCCGTACTACGGTAATTTCATCTCCAACAAGAAGCTTCTTTCGGCAAGGCTCGATCTGGATTCAACTTTTAAAGCCAAGGATAACCTTTTGAAGATTAATACTGATCTCAACCTTTCCGGCCTTATCTACGAAGCCAACCAAACGGAAGAAGAGTTGGGCTTTGATCTAGCGAAGGATGCCCTGGACCTATTTATTGACAGCAAGGGGAATTTGCATTTGGTCTTTGATGTTGATACCCGGCTGGATAACCCGGCTTTGGGCAAAGATAAATTAAAAAGTATAATCTTAAAAGCGGCAATGAAGAATTTGGCCAGCCAGTCGCCGGAACAGATAGTGGACAAGGTAAGCAACGTGATTGATAAATTCAAAGGTTATAGTAAGGATTTGCAGGACATATTCGGGAGATAGCAATGGATGATGAGGTAAAAACAAAATCATTAAGGAATATCGAAGAAAAAATGGACAGTCTGGATAGCGGTTCATTACGTTATCATATCCTAGAAAGCGCTAAGAATTTTAAGTGTTCATGGATAGAGTTGGGGCGTTCTCTTTATTCAGTTTGGAAAGATAAGATGTATAAAGAATGGGGTTATGCAAATTTCGATGTTTATGCCAGCCGCGAGATAGGTATCCGTAAGCAGACGGCAATGAAATTGCTCAAATCATATTATTTCCTGGAAAAAGAAGAACCGCAGTATTTAAAAAGTGATTATGCAGAGGCAAGCCAGGCTTCTACTATCCCCAGCTATGAATCGGTAGATATCCTGCGTCAGGCGAAGAATAAAAAGGTCCTGGATGAACGCGAATATAGCAATCTTAAAAAAGAAATATTTGAAAAAGGCAGGGATGCGCAGGAGTTAAAGAAAAACCTGGGGGTAATTATCCGGCAGCGCCAGGAGTTGGAGCCTGAAGAGGCGCAGGAAAAAAGAAAACAGGCTGTTGTCAGGAGGATTCTGGGCCAACTGCGTGCTTTGAAGCAAGAAGCAGAGATTCTAAAAATGCTTCCTGCCCCCTTAATTAAAGAGATCGATATCTTGATCAAGAAGGTTGATGCTGAGTTTACTGCCTGATCAGTCAGGTAAAAGGAGAAGCCCTATGGCAATTATAGCTAAGGAGATGACATCCTTAGAAAAGAAAATGTTTGCTTTAGGGGTGCGCGAAGAAGATATCGTTGAAAACTTTATCCGTTCAAGCGGGCCAGGTGGCCAGAATGTTAATAAAACAGCTACCTGTGTGCATTTAAAACACCTGCCTACAGGCCTGGAGGTAAAATGCCAGAGTCAGCGTTACCAGATGCTTAACCGTAATCTGGCAAGGCATATCCTTTTGAGCAAGATTGAAAATAAGATCAAACATGATTTTTTGCAGAAGCAGTCGCTTAAAGCAAAGATCATGCGCTCAAGGCGCAAGAAACCGAAGAAAATAAAACTAAGAATCCTTGAGCATAAACGCCGGCATTCTGAAAAGAAGTCTTTGCGCAGGAAAATCCGAGAAATTGAGGTTGCATAACTTGATTCTTGTGGTACAATATTAAAAAATCAAAATAACTTAGCGTATTTTTATTAAATCCGTTGACTTGCTAAGTGAGTTATCGTATAATAATTGAATTAGAAAGGGAGGGAAGAAAATTGGTTTTGGTAAAAGAAAAGAAAGCTAAATTGATTAATGATTTTAAGGTGCATGCTCGGGATACTGGCTCTGCCGAGGTTCAAATTGCTATTTTGACCGAGAGGATCAATTCCCTGGGGGAGCATTTTAAATCACATAAGAAGGATCTACATTCTCGCCGTGGCCTGCTTTTATTAGTAGGCAGACGCCGCAGCCTACTCAAATATCTCAAGGACAAAGATTTAAAAAAGTACGAAGAAGTCTTGGGAAAGCTTAACTTGAGAAAGTAAGTCCCCTTAATATTTCACCTGTTAAATAAAAGAAAGAGCTAAAATAATGCAAAATAAAAGCTTAAAAATTAAATTCGGTAAAAATGATCTTATCCTGGAGACTGGTAGACTGGCTAAACAAGCCAATGGTTCGGTTACAGTCACTTATGGATCGACTGTGATTTTGGTTACTGCCTGTATGTCTAAGGGGGTCAAAGAAGGTCAGGATTTTTTCCCTTTGACTGTGGAATACCAGGAAAAGACTTATGCCGCCGGTAGATTCCCCGGAGGTTTTTTTAAGCGTGAAGGCAGGCCTTCTGAGAATGAAATTTTAGGCTCACGTCTTATTGACCGTCCAATACGACCATTATTTCCCGAAGGCTTCTTAAATGAAGTTCAGGTTATCGCGATCGTCCTTTCAAGTGACGGGGAAACTGATCCGAATGTCTTGGCCTTGATCGGAGCAAGCGCGGCTTTGTCTATTTCGGACATTCCTTTTAATGGACCTTTGGCTAGCTGCCGTGTAGCCCGGATAAATAATGAACTCGTTTTGAACCCTACTTATGCCGAGCTGGAGAGTGCCGATTTAGAAGTAGTTGTGGCTGGAAACAAAAATGGCGTAGTGATGCTGGAGTCAAAAGCTAAGGAGGTCTCTGAAGAAGTTTACCTTGAAGCCGTAAAATTTGGCATGGAGAGCCTAAAGCCTATAATCAGCATGCAGGAGGAATTTTGCCGTCTTTATGGCATAGAAAAAGCAAAAGTTGAACTTAAATTAATCGATCCGGCATTAATGCAGAAGATCGAGTCGCTTTCTAAGGAGAAATTGAATAAAGTATATAAGCTGAGCAAGAAGGAAGAGCGTGAAGAGGCAGTCGATTTATTGACCAAAGAATTGGAAGCTCAATTGACTAGCGAAGGATTCCTGGCGGCGGATATACTTGTTGGTTTACATGAAGTAGAGAAGAAACAAGTGCGTAAAATGATTACCGAAGAAAATCTTCGTATCGATGGACGTTCTTTTAAAGAGATTCGTCCGATCAGCTGCGAGGTGTCTGTCCTGCCGCGGACTCATGGTTCAAGTCTTTTTACCCGTGGGCAAACCCAGAGTTTAGCTGTAACTACTTTAGGTACAGGTGAAGATGAGCAGTTGATCGAGTCGCTGGAAGGGGAAAAGAAGAAATCTTTTATGCTTCACTACAATTTTCCTTCTTTTAGCGTAGGCGAGACAAGACCTATGCGTAGCCCTGGCAGGCGTGAGATCGGCCATGGTGCTTTGGCAGAAAAGGCGTTACTTGCGGTATTGCCTTCAAAAGAGAAATTCCCTTATACTGTAAGGGTGGTCTCTGAAATTCTGGAATCTAACGGTTCAAGCAGTATGGCTTCCGTGTGCGCTGCTACTTTATCCTTGATGGATGCCGGAGTGCCAATTAAGGAAGCGGTGGGTGGAGTCGCCTTAGGTTTAGTTAAAGAAGGCGATAAAGCGGTGATCTTGACGGATATCGCCGGATTAGAGGATCATTTCGGCGATATGGACTTTAAAGTCGCCGGTACCCGCCAGGGAGTTACCGCTGTACAACTAGACCTTAAGATTGACGGGATTACCCTGGATTTGCTTAAAGATTGTCTTGCTCAATCCAAAGAAGCAAGATTTTTCATTCTTGATAAAATGAGCACTGCATTAAGCAGTCCCAGGCAGGAACTTTCCAGTTTTGCCCCGCGGATCGATGTTTTAAAGATTAACACGGAAAAGATTGGCGAGCTTATTGGCCCGGGAGGAAAAACGATCAAGGCGATAATTGCTGCAACCGGCGCCAGTATTGATATAAAAGATGATGGTACGGTTTTGGTTGGTTCAACCGATGCCGAAAAATCCGATGCTGCGATTAAAATGATCCGGGCAATTACCGATGATGTAGAGGTAGGCAGGGTTTATTTCGGTAAGGTAAAACGGATTATGCAATTCGGCGTGTTTGTGGAGATAGCCCCCCGCAAAGAAGGCCTGGTGCATGTTTCTGAATTATCCAGCACTTTTGTGAAAAAGGTCGAAGATGTAGTAAAAGTAGGCGATGAATTTAAAGTTAAAGTTATTGGCATAGATGAGCTGGGCCGGATAAATTTAAGTAAAAAACAGGCCGAGTGAAAGCTGTTAATTTAAGAAGTGAGAGAAAGAAGATTAAATGAGGTCAAAGGCGTCATTTTAGTAGCGGTTGGGCTGATGGTTTTGGCCAGCCTTATCCGCTTTGATCGCTCTGACCTTATTTTTTTTACCTCACATCCGAATTTTCCTCCGAAAAACCTGCTGGGACTTTTTGGAGCCTACCTGGGTGGATTCCTGGTATTCCTTTTCGGTAAAATCTCAAGTTTCATTATTCCGTTTTTAGTTATTACCCTGGGCGTAAAGTATTTTCGCCAGGATAAGCCTTATTTAAGCTTACCGCGGATTATGGGTATGTTTGTATTATTGGTATCCCTAAGCTCGCTTATCGGTATGTTTAATTTAAGCAATGATCCTTTAAGGTTTCATACTGCCGGTTTTTTGGGGTCGCTCACCGCAAATTTTGTAACCACGTATTTCAGCCGCTTAGGCGGTTTTATTATCTTCCTTACTTTTATCATACTTTCTCTGGCTTTAGTTACTGAAATCCTTATTTCATCGCTTTTTTTGAATACAGTTGAGAAAGCAAAATCATTCTTCCTGGGCTTTTTTAATCTATCCAATAAGCAAAAGGCTACTTTAGTCAAGGTCAAACAGAGTCTTTTGAATAAGAATAATCTTTCTCCCAAGAAAGATGAGCAGGCTGCTATCCCTTCGAAACCCAAGATATTCATGCCCGAGGTCAGCAGACCGAAGATCCAGATTAAGCCTAAAACGCTTTCTGAAGAGGTGAAGGTCAAGCCTAAAGAATTGAAGATCGGCGATTATCATCTGCCTTCCGTAGATCTGTTGGATGATGCACCGGTCCCGGATACCAAGCAGATGAAAGAGGATCTTGAGGCAAGTGCCAGGATCCTTGAAGACACTTTGGCGGATTTTGGAATAGTTGCTAAGGTTACGGATATTATCCGCGGTCCGGTAATCACGCGTTATGAGCTTGAGCCCGCCCCGGGGGTAAAGATTAACCGCATTGAGGCTTTAAGCGACGATATCGCCTTGGCAATTAAAGCCCAGTCAGTAAGGATCATTGCTCCTATTCCCGGAAAGGGCAGGGTCGGGGTTGAGGTTCCTAATTTACACAGTGCTTTGGTATGCATTAAGGATCTGCTTGTTTCAGCGGAATACCACAAACAGAAATCTTCCCTGTCTTTAGGTCTAGGTAAAGATATTACCGGCAAGAGCGTGTTTAGTGATTTAGATGATATGCCGCATCTTTTGATCGCCGGTACTACCGGTTCAGGCAAAACCGTTTGCGTAAATACCTGTATTTTATCCTTGCTTTTTAGAAGTTCTCCGAATGATTTAAAGTTTTTGATGATTGATCCGAAGATGGTTGAACTCATGCCTTTTAACGGACTGCCGCATCTTTTGTGCCCGGTAGTTACTGATGCCAAGAAGGCGGCAATTGCGCTTAATTGGGTCGTTGGACAGATGGAGGATCGTTACCAGCTTTTAGCCAAAGTAGGGGTGAGGAATATCGAGGCATATAACGATAAGCAGCCACAAGATAAGATACCCTATATTGTAGTTATCGTGGATGAATTTGCGGATTTAATGACTGTGGCGCGCGACCAGATTGAAAATGCGATTACCCGTCTGGCTCAGCTATCACGTGCTGTGGGAATACACCTGATTTTAGCTACGCAGCGTCCGAGCGTGGATGTAATTACCGGAGTAATTAAGGCGAATTTACCGGCACGTATATCTTTTAAGGTTGCTTCTAAGGTTGATTCGCGCACGGTTCTGGATGCAAATGGCGCAGAGACCTTATTGGGCAAAGGGGATATGTTATTCCTGCAGCCTGGAAAAGAAGATCTTATTCGTATCCAGGGGGCTTTGGTTAAAGACGCTGAGATCGAGAAGGTCGTGGAATTTATTAAGGCTCAGGGCGAACCGGCTTATGATGATCAGATCCTTAAGGAGCAGCAAAAAAGCAGTTTAGCCGGCGGTGGAGAAAAAGACGAACTTTATGATGAGGCTGTCAGGGTGATAATGGAAAGCAATCAGGCCTCGGTTTCTATTTTACAGAGAAGGATGCGTTTAGGTTATACGCGGGCCGCGCGGATTATCGATATTATGGAATCAGAGGGTTTAGTCGGCCCGTATGAGGGAAGTAAACCGCGCAGGATCCTGGTTGACCGCCAGAGTTGGCTTAATGATCTGACAGGTGCTAAGGAGACAGAGAAAGCATGAACATCGAGACAGCCGGTGCCAGGCTAAAGAAAATCCGTCAGGAAAGGGGCTTGAGTCTTGAAGAGATCCAGAAGAAGACCAAGATCCATCCTAATGTTTTACGCGCGATCGAAGGGGATAGCCTTACGGATTTAAGCCCGATTTACCTGAAAGGTTTTATAAAAATTTATTGCAATAGCCTAGGGCTTGATCCTAAAGAATATTTGGGCCAGAATAGCCAGCCAAGCAAGCCGGTATTGAATGCTGCTGTTGGCAGGGATATCGGAGAGCGTTTTGAGAAAAAACCTGCCTTGGCTAAAGATTTCTCAGTTAAATTAAGTGCGATGAGGCATTCTCCGGGATTAAAGAAAATAATTTTATTTACGCTGATTTCGGTAATCTCTATATTTTTGGTTTCTAAGTTGTTTAAGATTATCTCTGGGTGGTCTAAGAACATGCTGGCAAAATCCAGGGTTGCGGGGCCTGTTTCTGCTAGGGCAAAGAATGCTCCTGAATTTTTGCCCAAAGAAACAATAAATAAATCTTCAACGAAAAATATCCCTAAACAGCCTAAGGTCCAAAAAGATATGTCCCAGGGTTTTATGCTCGGGATATCCGCGCGTGATAAATCCTGGATCTCTGCTAAGGTGGATGGAAAGGTTGTTTTCCATGGCGTGCTTGCGCGTGGCCGGACAGAAACCTGGCAGGCTAAAGAAAAGATCGAATTGTCCCTGGGTGATGCCGGGGCTGTAGAATTACAGGTTAATGACCAGCGTTTTACCAAACTTGGTCGGCGGGGGCAATCCCTGAAGAATATCGTTATCAATAAGGACGGCTTAAAGATTTCCCGATGAAACAGAAATTGGGGATATTAAGTTTAGGTTGTCCCAGGAACTTGGTGGACGCCGAAAGTCTTGCCAGCCGGCTTAATTCCAAAGGTTATTCCATAGTTGATGATTTGGCTGAAGCCGAAGTGGCTTTAGTGAATACCTGCGCTTTTATTGAAGAGGCAAAGCGTGAATCAATCGATGCTATCCTGGATTTGATAGAGCTTAAGAAGAAGGGCAAGCTCAAGAAGATAATTGTTTATGGATGTCTGGCGCAGCGTTATAAAGATTTAAATATAGAGTTACCGGAAGTAGATGCTTTTGTAGGGTCGCTTGGCCTTAGTGACGAACCAAGAAGATTTGCTTTAACTCCCAAGCATTATGCTTATTTGAAGATATGCGAAGGCTGTGTAAATAATTGCAGCTATTGTATTATCCCTAAAATCAAGGGCAGACTTAAAAGCCTGGATGAAAAATCAATAATCCGGCTGGTTAAAAGCTTTAACCGGGAGAGAATATCCGAACTTAATATCATCGGCCAGGATATTACCGGTTTTGGGTTAGATTCATCTGATAAATCCGGTTTAGCCGGGATATTAAAGAAAATAATCCGCAATGCCCCGGATATTGGATGGATCAGGCTTTTATACTTGAATCCCGAACGCATAAATGATGAGTTGCTGGGGATAATTAATTCGCATGAGCAGGTATGCAAATATATTGATTTGCCCATACAGCATATCAATAACCGCATATTGAAGCTGATGAACCGCCGGATTACCAGGGAAGAAATCGTTTCCCTGATCGGGAAGATCAGAAAGGTTGTCCCCGGTGTATGTTTGCGTACTTCGCTTATTGTGGGCTTTCCTTCAGAAACAGATAAAGAGTTTAAGGAATTGCTGGATTTTATCAAACAGGTGAACTTTGACAGGCTGGGTGTGTTTATGTATTCCCGGGAAGAGGGGACTTGTGCATATAGCCTTAAAGGACAGATCAGCCAAAAAGTAAAACAGGATAGACTTAATGCTCTAATGGCGTTACAGCAGAGGATAGCCGCTGTTATAAACGCAAAGTTTTTGAATAAGCAGCTGAGCGTACTTATCGAAGAAAAGCAGGATGGCTCATATATCGGACGCAGCCAGTTCGATGCTCCGGAGGTAGACGGCCTGGTTTATGTAAATTCCAAGCGGATATTGAAAATAGGTGAGTTTGTCAGGGTGAGGATAACGGATACTTTAGAGTATGATTTAGTAGGGGAGGTTATAGAATGAATCTTGCTAATCGTTTAACCATGTCGAGAATCTTATTAACTTTTGTGTTTATGTTTTTTCTATTTTGTAACGGCCTTTGGGCTAAAGCCATGAGCCTGGTGGTATTTATCCTTGCTGCTTTATCAGATTATTTTGACGGCATGATCGCCCAGCGCAGGAATATGATCACGGATTTCGGCAGGCTGATGGATCCTATTGCCGATAAGATACTGGTTTTGGCTGCTTTTGCGGCTTTTGTGCAGCTGCAATTGATTGAGGCCTGGATGTTTGTGATTATTATCGCGCGTGAAATTATGATTACTTCTTTGCGTCTATTCGCTTTGAATAAAGGTAAGGTGCTTTCCGCTGCCCGAGCCGGAAAACATAAGACAGTTGTGCAAATGGGGGTGATATTTACTATCCTCGGTTTTATCCTGCTTAAAGAGATAGTCTTGAAATATTCAACCTGGAACCCCGCGTGGGAAAAGATGTTCCGCCAGGGTATATTTTTCCTGATGCTTCTTACCGTGGGGCTAACTCTTTATTCAGGTCTGTCATATCTTTGGGAAAACCGCAAGATAATTACCCGTCTATGAAGTCTGCCGTATTGAGTAATTGGCTGGTTAAATTAATCAGCACTTTCTTTTTTATCGGATATCTTCCTTTGATCCCGGGGACATTCGGTAGTATCGCCGGAGTAGGAATATTTTATTTATTCCCCAGCAGCCGCCAGCCAGGCTATTTTATTCTCATCTTCTGCATAATGGTTTTAGGTTTGTTAACCAGCGGTAGGGCGGAGAAATTGTTGAACAGGAAAGATCCCGGATGTATTGTTATCGATGAGGTGATGGGCATGCTCATTGCCCTTAGCTTCCTGCCGCTTGAGCCGAAAATAGTTATCTTGGCTTTTATTATGTTTCGGATCTTGGATACGCTTAAGCCTTTTCCTGCTTCAAGGCTGCAAAACATGCATGGGGCGATCGGGGTAATGGGAGATGATTTGGTCGCAGGTATTTATGCCAATATCGTACTTCAGCTGATCTTAAGATTTAGTTCTTTTAATGCTGTATAAACCGGACCTCCCGGCCCAGGCCTGCTTTCAAATAAAATAACCTTTTCGCAATTAAATTCTCCGGGGCCAGATACATTCATTTCAATTCTATCCAGGGTTTTTTGTAAAACAGAGGGAAGCGGACAACTCTTTATGCGGCCAATGGTGATGTGCGCGCAGAATGGGCGTAGTTCTTTGGGAATCCCGGATTCTATAAGCTCTGCTTCTAATCGTTCTACAAGTTGTTTTAAACCGGAAGGGACCTCCTCAGCACCTGCCCAGATTATCCGGCCTGTTCGCAGGTCAGGAAAAACTCCCAGTTTTCCCAGCTTAACTTTAAATCTCCCGGAATTATCTGTAATCTTTTCAACCGTTGTTTTTATTTGCTCTAATTGTTCCGGAGAGATATCGCCGAGGAACTTTAGCGTTAGATGCAGGTTTTGCGGTTTGACCCAGTTGACCTTGAATTCTCCTGTATTTAATTTATGTTGAATTTCGGTAAGGGTGTTTTTAATTCTTGCGGGTAATCCAATAGCTATAAATGCACGCATAATAAACGTAAGGCTTCGCGGGTAGTTTCTTTGCGGATTTCTTCCCGGTTGCCTGAAAAAGAGAATTTTCGGCAGGTATTCCTTTTTTTGGAATCCAGACAGATAAAAACAGTGCCGATTGGCTTATTTACGCTTCCCCCGGTTGGCCCGGCAACCCCGGTTATTCCGATACCTAAATCTGCTTTGGATACCTTACGGATATTTTTGGCCATCGATATGGCGACTTGGCGGCTAACAGCTCCATAATCAGAAATAAGTTGAGCCGGAATCTTTAGTATTTTTTGCTTGGATTTATTACTGTAGGCAACTACTCCGAGAAGAAAGTAGCTTGATGCTCCGGCTTTCTTAGTCAATTCAGCAGAAAGCATTCCTCCGCTGCAGGATTCGGCTACAGCGATAGTTTTTTTTCGGGAAAGTAGCTTGTTATGGATTTTAATCAGTATTTTGCTCCGCATGATTGTTATTATAACTGTTTTTAATTGTGTTGACAAGCCCGGTTTTTTTGCTATTATAATAACTAATTAATCTTTAGGGCAAGGTGAAAGTCCTTACCGGCGGTCGCGCGAAAGCGCGCACCAAACCATCCGATTAGTTTGGGTGCTGTGCGAAAGCGCGCACCAAACCATCAAATTGGTTTGTGTGTAAAAGCCCGCGAGCTGACGCACAAGAATTCAAGCGTCAGCAGATCTGGTGAGATTCCAGGGCCGATGGTGCCATACAGATGGCCACTTGCGCAAGTCAAATTAGCGCAAGGTGTAAGTTATCTGTATGTCGAAAGTCCAGATGGAAGAAGATTAAAATCAGTGCGCCCAAAGATTATCTTTGGGTTTTTTTATTGAGGTCAAATTATGTTCAATTCAATTTCCGAGATTATTGAAGATTTAAAAGCGGGCAAGATGGTCATCGTGGTTGATGATGAGGACCGTGAGAATGAAGGTGATCTGGTTATGCCTGCTTCATTCGTTAAGCCTGCAGACATAAATTTTATGGCGAAATACGGTCGCGGACTTATTTGTGTGCCCATGGAAGAAGAAAGGTTGCGTTTGCTTGAGCTGGACCCGATGCTTAAAAATACCCTTCAGGCTAACAAGGAGGATCCTTTTAAAACCGCCTGGATGATTTCTGTGGATGCGGCCAAAGGTGTTACTACAGGTATCTCTGCTTATGACCGGGCCAGGACGATTGAAGTTTTGGTGGATGCTCAAAGCAGGCCGGAGGACCTGGCGCGGCCAGGGCATATCTTTCCTTTGCGCTCGCGGCGGGGAGGTGTTCTGGTTAGGGCAGGCCATACTGAAGCAAGCTTGGATTTAATGTACCTGGCCGGACTTTATCCGGCAGGAGTGATTTGTGAGATCATGAATGACGATGGCTCGATGGCTCGCCTGCCTCAGCTTCTCGAGTTTTCCAATAAACACTCTCTAAAGATTTGCACTATTGCCAACCTTATTGAATACCGGCGCAAAAAGGAAAAACTGGTCGAGGCTATAGTTGAGACTAAATTACCGACTAAATTCGGCCAGTTCAGGCTGATTGTTTACCGCGATAAAACCTGTGGGCAGACGCACCTTGCGCTTTGTATGGGTAGCTGGTCAGATGAAGCGATATTGGTGCGCGTGCATTCGGAGTGTTTGACGGGGGATGTTTTTGGTTCTTTGCGTTGTGATTGCGGCAGGCAATTGGAAAAGGCTATGCAGATCATCTCGCTTGAGAAAAAAGGCGTAATCCTTTACATGAATCAGGAAGGCCGGGGCATAGGATTGGTAGAAAAGTTGCGTGCCTATAGTCTCCAGGATGAAGGGATGGATACGGTTGAGGCAAATGAGGCCTTGGGGCATAAGGCTGATCTGCGTGATTACGGGATTGGTGCGCAGATTTTGGTGGATTTAGGAATTAAACAGATCAGATTATTAACCAATAACCCGCGTAAGATCGTGGGGCTTGAAGGTTACGGCCTGAAGGTCTCTGAGCGTCTGCCTATAGAGATTGAGCCGAATGCCCAGAATTATAAGTACCTTAAGACAAAAAAAGAAAAAATGGGGCATCATCTTGACATTTAAAAATAGAAGGGAGAAAAAATGGTAAAAGTAATCGAGGGTAATTTGTTGGCAAAAGGTAAGTCTTTTGGTTTGGTGGCTTCACGGTTTAATGATTTTATGACCAAAGAGCTGGTAAGCGGATGTATCGATACATTAACAAGGCATGGTGTTGATGGTAAGGATATTACCGTGGCCTGGGTTCCTGGAGCCTATGAAATACCGGTTATCGCCCAGAAGATGGCTAAAAGCAAATCATTTGACGCCTTGATTTGTCTAGGGACGGTTATCCGCGGGGCGACGCCGCATTTTGACTATATCGCTTCTGAAGTGGCAAAAGGCGTAGCTAAGGTTTCATTGGACAGCGGAATTCCGGTTATCTTTGGCGTGATTACCGCCGACAGTATTGAACAGGCAGTGGAACGCGCAGGTTCTAAAGATGGCAATAAAGGCCGCGATGCAGCGCTTTCAGCCATCGAGATGGTGAACCTAACCGGGCAGTTGAAATAATAACTTAAACTTTAGACCTATGAGAAAACGAACTAAGGCCCGTGAATATGTGTTGCAAATGCTCTATCAGGTGGATATCACCCGTGGTGATTGGCAGGATGTTTTAAAAAGTTTCTGGGAATCCGGCGAACAGGCGGATATTTCCGCTGAGCTTAAAGATTTCTCCGCCGAACTTCTGGGCGGAGTGATCCAGCATATCGAGGAGATAGATAAGAAGATCAGTAAATATGCGGCAAACTGGCAGCTTGAGCGTATGGCATTTGTAGATCGTAATATTATGCGCCTGGGTTGTTTTGAACTTATTTTCCGCGAAGATATCCCGCCGAAAGTTACAATAAATGAAGCAGTGGAGCTGGCCAAGAAGTACTCCGGGTCTGAATCCGGGAAATTCGTTAATGCCATACTGGATCAGATAAAAATCGAGAAAGAAAAGTAATCAATTCAACCATTCGAGTTAAATTATAATTTTATTGATTGAACAGGAAAGCAGGTGCGGGTGAAGTGCGCTGATTTGCATGTACATACATCTGAGAGCGACGGAACATTAACGCCGAAACAATTAGTTAAAGCGGCGCTTTCCTGTGGCCTTTCAACTATTGCCATAGTTGACCATGATGCGGTAGGAGGAATACCTGAGGCTTACACTGCGGCGCAGGATACGGATCTAGAGGTTATTGCCGGTGTTGAGCTTACTGCCCAATACGAAAAACAGGAAGTGCATATACTCGGGTATTTTCTGGATTGCCAGAATGAGGCATTGCTTGAGAAATTAAGTCTGATGCAGCTTAATCGTATTGAGCGCGTACATAAAATTGTAAATAACCTAGAGGAGCAAGGGGTAAAACTCAACGTCCAGGATGTTTTTAATATCTCCGGTAAAGGTACCGTGGGCAGGATGCATATTGCCAAGGCATTGGTTAAAGGTGGCTGGGTTGCTACAACAGCCGAAGCCTTCCGTAAATATATCGGGGATAAATCTCCGGCATATGTCTTGGGTTTTAATCTTTCTCCGGCTGAAGCGATAAAATTGATTAAGGATTCTGGCGGCGTGGCTGTCCTGGCGCATCCGTATATATTGCATAATGATGAACTGATCAGTGATTTTGCCGCCTGCGGTCTGGATGGCCTGGAGGTTTATTATCCCGAACACTCTCAGTCGATGATTAACTTTTATCTGGATTTAGCCAAGAAGTTGGATCTTTTAGTTACAGGGGGCTCGGATTTTCATGGTAGCGTAAAGCCCGATATAAAATTAGGCATGATAAAAATTCCCATTGAACTGGTTGATAAGTTGCGCCAGGCTAGAAAATGATTAAGAAAACTGATGAATATTATATGAGTTTGGCTTTGAAACTGGCCCTTAAGGCAAAAGGTAAGACTTCTCCCAATCCTTTGGTAGGAGCCTTAGTGGTAAAGAAAGGAAAGATTGTCGGTAAGGGTTTCCATGCTCGGGCAGGTTTTGCGCATGCGGAGATTGTCGCTTTGGATGAAGCTGGAAAAAACGCAAGGGGCGCTACTTTGTATGTTACCCTTGAGCCATGTGCCCATACTGGGCGCACCCCGCCTTGCGTCAACCGGATAATCCAGAGTGGTGTAAAAGAAGTGGTGGTCGGGATGATTGACCCTAATCCGTTAAATAACGGCAAGGGGATTTTACTGCTCAAACAGAGTAATATCAAAGTAAGGCTGGGGGTTTTAAGCGAACAGTTAAGAAAGATCAATGAGAGTTTCATCAAATATATTTCTACCGGGATTCCTTTTGTAACGGTTAAAGTTGCCGAGTCTTTGGATGGCCGGATTGCTACTTTTACAGGCGAATCTAAATGGATTACCTCGGATAAATCACGGTTGTTCGCGCATAAGATCCGCGGTGATTATGATGCGATTATGGTCGGGGTGAATACTGTTTTGAGGGATAATCCCCGCCTTAACGCAGCGTCTCCCCAGAAGCAGCTGGTTAAGATAATTATCGATAGCAATTTAAGTACTCCTGAGAATTCCAATATTTTTTCGGGGGCAAGCAGGGTGATTATCATTACTTTGCCCAGCCGACCGGGCCAGGAGACGGAAAACCGCAAGAGCCTGTCCGCTAAAGCTACGATCCTTGAGGTTAAGGAAAAAGATGGACAGATCAATTTACGTGACGCATTCAAAAAGTTGGCCAGGTTAAAAATCAGCAATATCATCGTTGAGGGCGGAGGTACGCTTATCGGCTCGCTTTTTGATGAAAGGCTGGTAGACAGGATATTGTTCTTCATCAGTCCTAAGATTATCGGGGGCAAGGATGCGGTTTCATCGGTAATGGGTAGAGGGGTAAAACATCCGGATCAGGCGATAAAATTGGACAAGATGAAGATCCGGCGATTCGCAGAAGATCTGTTTATCGAGGCAAATGTAAAATCAACCTGATGTCTCCGGGCTAAGGTCCGGGGTTTGCTGGAGATTGATGCTGGGGAGCGCTTTTGTCCCGGTTTGCAAAGGCTGGGTTTCTAAGCGACGAGTGAAATGTTCACGGGCATAATTGAAGAATTAGGCAAGGTAAAAAGAGTGACGCATTCAGGCAGGCTCATGATCCTGGATATCTTGGCGCAAAAAACTTTGCCAGATGCTAAGATTGGGGATAGCATCTCACTTAACGGTGTCTGTCTTACGTTAACCTCTATAAGCAATAATTCGTTTAGCTTTGAGGTTATGGCCGAGACATTCAAAAAAACCAACTTGGGGCTCTTAAATACAGGAGAGCAGGTGAATCTTGAGCGTAGCCTGAAATTAGGGGATAGGCTGTCCGGTCATTTTGTAAGCGGACATGTCGATTGTTTGGGGCTGATACGCAACAGAGTAATACGTAATGGTAATCTGACTTTTGAGATCGCCATTCCGGAGAATTTCATTCCTTTTTGCCTGCCTAAGGGGTCGATAGCTTTGGACGGGATAAGTTTGACTTTAGCGGGAAGGCGCGCCAATATTATCAGCGTCTGTATTATTCCGCATACCTTTAAGAATACAACTTTAAGTTTTAAGGGGCCGTCTGATAAGTTGAATGTGGAATTTGATATCCTCGCTAAGAAAGCTGCCATATAATCTTCTGTTATTGCGGATCTGTAAATTTCTGGTATACTATTTTAATTAGGTATCTTACAGCACCCAACGCTAATCTGAGTTGCGTTGGTGCGCGATAGGTATCGCGGGGCGTGG
>JAQTQC010000002.1:0-47508 GCA_028712505.1 Candidatus Omnitrophota bacterium | reverse complement strand
CGGGGCGTGGCTCAGTTTGGTAGAGCGCAGCGTTCGGGACGCTGAGGTCACAGGTTCAAGTCCTGTCGCCCCGAAATAAATTTAACGAGCAGATGATTTACGGAAACGATAGTGACGTAAATCATAGCGAAGCGTCTGCGAGTTAATCCCCTTATCTGCGAGCGGATTGAAATGTAATCCGCGAAGCGGTTAGATAACGGGAGATAGCTTATGCTATGAAAAAACAGCTGCATGTTTATTACTCAGGTCGGGTGCAGGGCATAGGTTTTCGTTATGCCGTCCAGGAGATTGCCGGTTCTCTTAAGGTGAGCGGCTGGGTCAAGAATTTAAGTGACGGGCGCGTAGAAGTGTTGGCTGAAGCAGAAGAGTCTGCCTTGAGTAGTTTTCTTGAACAAGTCAACCAGCGGTTTTCCCGTTATATTAAAGAAGTAAATGCAGAATGGCAGCCAGCGGGCAGCCAGCCCGGAGAACTCCACGATTTTCAAGTTTCATTCTAACCTTTTTAAGCGGTTAAAATGTCTATCCAAATTAAGAATAAGATTAATCAGATAAGAAAGAAGATAAAGGAACATGATTATTCTTATTATGTTTTGAGCCAGCCCCGGGTTTCCGATAAAGAATATGATGATTTAATGTTAGAGCTAAAGTTGCTCGAAGATAAATATCCACAGTTGCGTACTGATGATTCTCCTACTCAGCGCTTGAGTTCGGGAATAAGCCCGGGTTTTGAGACGGTAAGGCATAGAACAGGTATGTTTTCATTGGATAATACATATTCTATCGATGAATTACTCAGCTGGAATGAACGGGTGCGTAGAGGATTAGAGGCTGATTGTGCTTATGAATATGTAGCTGAACTCAAGATTGACGGGGTAAGCGCTAATTTAACTTATCTGAAGGGCAAGCTAGCTTTAGGTTCAACCCGCGGCGATGGCCAGATGGGGGAAGATGTGACTCCGAATATAAAGACAATCCGGGCTATCCCCTTGGTTTTGTCAAAAGTGCCTATCCCGGATCTTATTGAGATCCGCGGTGAAGTATATATGGATAAAGCAGATTTCTCTCTGCTTAATCAAGAGCGCTTGGATTCAGGCGAGAGTTTATTTGCTAATCCGCGTAATGCTACCAGCGGTTCTCTAAAATTACTGGATAGCAGTATTGTCGCCAAAAGGCACCTTAATTTTTTTGCCCATTCTTTAGGCGCATACCAAAACCTGTCGGTTAAGACCCAATGGGAGTTCTTGGGTTTGCTTAAAGATTGGGGGATGCGTGTAGATACGCATTCTACGCTTTGCCGTAACATCGACGAGGTAATTGATTATTGTCGTAAATGGCAGGAGAAACGCGATGAGCTGAGTTATGAAATTGACGGTGTAGTCGTTAAGCTGAATAATCTGTTTCAGCAGAAGAAGCTGGGTTTTACCGCCAAGAGCCCGCGTTGGGCTGTGGCTTATAAATTTGCTGCCCGGCAGGCAACTACGGAAGTACTGGCGATTAAAGTTAACGTCGGCCGCACCGGAGTAATCACTCCGACGGCGGAACTCAAGCCCGTAGAGTGTTCCGGCGTAATTATAAGCAACGCTACATTGCACAACTTTGATGAGATAAAAAGGCTTAAAATCCGCCAGGGTGACCGGGTGCTTATCGAACGGGCGGGTGATGTAATTCCAAAAGTGGTAAAAGTGGTGGAGCATAAAGGCAGGAAACCTTATAATATTCCCCTAAGATGTCCTGCCTGCGGCGAGAAGATTGTTAAGGAGAAAGAAGAGGATGTAGCTTACCGTTGCATTAACTCTGACTGTCCTGCGCAGCTGGAGCGGGCGCTTCTGCATTTTTCCAGCCGGGATGCTTTAGACATCGAGGGAATGGGGGAGGCGGTAATTAACCAACTGGTAGGTTTAAAACTGTTGAAAAGTTTAGCTGATGTTTACAAGCTTAAACTTGCTGATTTATTAAAGTTGGAATTATTTAAAGAAAAAAAAGCAAGCAACTTATTGATTTCTATCGAGAAAAGTAAGCAGCAGCCTTTGGAGCGTTTACTTTTTGCCCTGGGTATCCGCCATGTTGGCCAGAAAGCGGCTTATACATTGGCTGGAGAATTTCCCGATATGCAGAAGCTGATGCAGGCAAAGCTTGAAGATTTGGATAGGATACCGGAAATCGGAGAGGTTATGGCAAGATCAATTGTAGATTACTTTAACCTTAATCAGACCAAAAGACTGATCCAGGATTTATTGGATGCCGGTGTCAATATGCGAAGACAGGCCGTTGATTTCAGAACTAATAAATTGACCGGTAAAACCGTGGTTTTTACCGGAGAGCTGGACGGGTTTTCGCGTGCCGAAGCAGAGGAGCTGGTGCGTCAATCAAAAGGCGCAGCATCTTCCAGTGTAAGCAGTAATACGGATATTCTGGTGGCCGGTAGTAATGCAGGCACGAAATTTAATAAAGCCAGGCAATTAGGGGTTAAGATCATCAGCGAAGATGAATTTAAGGAGATGCTCAAATGAGATTAAAGAAGATTTCTTTGTTTCTATTGTGTTTTATCATATTGTTGGGGTCAGCCGGATGCGAAGCCTTTACGCGTAAATTTACCCGTAAATCGAAAAAATCCGAACAGGCGGTCCAGATGGTCCTTGTCCCTGAAGAGTATAAGTCGAATCTGACCAAGGAAGAATTGTACCGGCAATATTTTCTTTTCTGGAAGTCCTGGCACGAAGAATTAGAAAACGCCCTCACCCAGAAATCGAGCCTGAAAAAGAAGACAGATTGTGCCCAGGAGGCTTTGAAGAATTTGATCAACATGAAGACTATGTTGGTAGATGGTATGCAGAAAAATATCGATGTGTATGTCAACAAAACCATCGAGCTTTTGGCTGCCATAAAGAGTGACATCTATGGCACGAATGATTCCCGCAATCTTCAGGCTGCTGAACGCATAAAAATGGATATCCATAAAGAGTTTATTTACCCAAAGATAAAGAATTACCTAAAATGATCTTAGAGACAGTAATCGTAGGACCAATGCAGGTTAATTGTTATATCCTTGCCTGCGCCGAGTCTAAATCGGCTATAATTATCGATCCCGGGGCAGAGGTGGATAAGATACAGGCTATCCTGGATAGATACCATTTAACTCCGGCGATGGTGATCAATACCCATGGCCATTATGACCATATCGGCGGTGATGATAAGTTCGGTATCAGTGTCCATGTGCATAAGCAGGATTCGGAGATGCTTAAGGATGCCAAGAAGAATCTTTCTGCCTTGTTCTCGCTGCCCTGTAAAGTTGCATCTCAAATCAATCTTTTAGAGGATAAAGAAATCATCAAAATGGATTGTTTTGAATTGGAAGTTCTGCATCTCCCCGGCCATACCCAGGGTGGCATCGGTCTTTTAATGAAAAAACCGGAAAAGGGGATCGTTTTTACGGGGGATACGCTGTTTTTCCAGGGGGTGGGTCGTTATGATTTGCCGGGGGGCAGTGAACAATCGCTTCAGAAATCGATTGCCGAGAAACTTTTCACGCTGCCTGCTGAAACAAAGGTCTATCCCGGACATGGGCCGGCAACTACTATAGGAAGAGAAAAGAACAATAACTATTTTCATCGGATAGATTGAAAGAACTCATCGATTCATTTTTAGATTATCTTTCGGTTGAACGCGGCCTGGCGAAGAATACTATCATTGCTTACCGGGAAGATCTGAATATATATCTTGATTTCATGATCAAACGCGGGATTAATGCTCTTTCCAAAGTTTCTAAAAACGATATTATCGAATTCATGCTCTTTGAGAAAGATGGGGGGATCTCGCCTACCAGTATCTCGCGGCGCCTGGCGGCCATCCGCATGTTCCACCGCTTTCTGGTTAGGGAGAGGGTTTTAAGAGATGATCCTACAACTTTAATCGATTCCCCGAGGCTATGGAAAAAGGTCCCGGATACACTTTCTTTGAATGAGGTGGAACTGTTAATCAGCCAGCCTGATGTACGGCTTAAACAGGGAGCCCGGGATAAGGCAATTCTGGAGACTCTTTATGCTACGGGTATGCGTGTATCCGAATCCACCAATTTGAAGGTCAATAACGTAAATTTAGATATCGGTTTCTTGCGTTGTATCGGAAAAGGCAATAAAGAGCGGGTTATCCCATTAGGGAAGAAGGCAATCAACAGTATCAATAAATACCTGGAGTTTAGCCGTCCTTATTTCCTGAAAAACAAAACATCGGAGTTTCTTTTTGTGAACCGTTCGGGAAATAAATTATCCCGGCAATCGATCTGGAAGTTGATCAAGCAGTATGCCAAAGAAGCTAAGATCAAGAAGCCGATAAAGGTGCATACCTTGAGGCATTCATTTGCCACGCACTTGCTGGAGAGGGGCGCGGATTTACGTTCGGTACAGGAGATGCTTGGCCATTCTAATATTTCTACTACGCAAATTTATACGCATATAGATAAAGAAAGGCTTAAGACGATCCACAAGATGTTCCACCCCCGGCCGTAAGAAGGCAGTGGGCAGATCTAACATATAGGATACATAAAAAAGATGGAAAAATACTTGAAGAATTTACCTCCGGAAATAAAGAATCTGATTGTTTTGGCGGGAGAGGTTTCCCGGGAAATTAAAATGCCGGCATATCTGGTAGGAGGTTTTCCCCGTGACCTTATCCTGGGGGCTAAAGATTGGGATTTAGATATAACCGTTGAAGGCAACGGCATCAAATTTGCCGAAAACCTGGCTAAGAAGTTGAATGTCTCTTTGGTCAGGCATGAGAGGTTTGGCACTGCCACTTTGATCATCAACCATTGCTTAAAGGTAGATATCGCTACTACCCGCAAAGAAGTTTATCCTTCTTGCGCCTGTCTTCCGGTCGTCAGCCCCGGTACGCTTAAAGAGGATCTTTTTCGTCGGGATTTCACGATTAATGCTATGGCAGTAAACCTTACCGCAGGCGCAGCCCGGAAGTTAATTGATGTTTTCTGCGGCAAAGATGATTTGGCCGCAGGTAAAATCCGCATCCTGCATGATTTAAGTTTTAAAGATGATCCTACGCGTATCTTAAGGGCAATTCGTTTTAAGCAACGCTATAATTTTAAGATCGAGCCTAAAACGCTGTGTCTTTTAAAAGCGGCGGTAAAATCAGGTTTATTGGATAAAGTGCATCCGCATAGAATGCGCGATGAACTGGTGTCAATGCTCAAGGAAAAAGATCCATCGGCGCAGCTTAAACAACTCTATGATTTAGGGGGGCTGTCTTTCATAAGTAACAGTTTAAAGCCCGATAGACAGGTGTATGTTTTATTCAGATCGATAAGCAAGGAAATTTCCTGGTTTATGCGAAGTTTTCCTTTTCACGGAAGCTTCGAAGTCTGGCTTGTTTATTTCGCCGCTCTTTTAAGACAACTCAGCCTGGTCCAGAGTAAAAGGATTATCCGCAGGCTGGGGTTGTCGAAACAGGAAGAAAAGAAGATACTTAGCTGCCGGCAGATCAACCAGCGGTTTATCCGGCGCTTAGAAAGCAAACAGATCAGGCCTGCGCAGGTTTTTAATCTGCTTAAACCTTTCAGTTATGAGGCGATTATCCTGTTGCGTTCTATTTCTCGAGACAGTGTTTCTAAAAAGCATATCGCGGATTTTCTGAATATTTATAATTCTGTCCGGCTTTCTATTTCAGGGGATGATCTATACCGCCTGGGAGTTTTGCCGGGGCCTAAATACCAGAAGATCTTGAATAAAGTGTTTGCTGCCAGGCTTAACGGTAGCGTGAAGAACCGCCAGGATGAGCTTGCCTTGATCGGTAAGATAGTAAAATAATAATATACAACAGGGGAGCAGGCAAATGTCTAGACAGGAGCGTGTTGAAGAAGCGATAAAGAAAGAAGTCAGCTTGATTATCCATGATGAACTTAAAGACCCGCGCGTAGGTTTTGTTACCATAACCCGGGTGGAATTAAGCAAGGATTTAAGGAATGCTAAAATATTCTACAGCGTATTGGGTAAAGAAGAGGATTATCGAAAGACAAAGGTAGCCCTGGATTCTGCTTTAGGTTTTATCCGCAGCTTGGTTGCCCAAAGGATTAACCTGCGTTTTGCCACCGAACTTATGTTTCAGGAGGATCGTTCAACCGAGTATAGCGTAAGGATCGAAGAGGTGTTGAATAAGATAAAAGAATTGGATCAATCCCGGGATTCTTCTGATAAAGAGCCGGCTGTCCAGAAACCGGCCGGGACAAATACGTCAAAGGAGGAACGGAAAAGTGGGCCTAAAAAGAATATGCGCAAGCATAAAGAGATATAATAACTTTTTAATCACTGCACATACCAATTTAGAAGGTGATGCTTTAGGTTCCGAACTTTCATTTTATTTCTTAATCAGGAAGTTAGGGAAGCAGGGTATAATTTTAAATGAAGACGGTATACCCTATGGCCATGATTTTCTCCCGGGTATCAAAAGAATCCGCAAACTGGATAACAAATCTTCCGCTATCAAGTTTGACTGTTTGGTTGTTTTGGACTGTGCTGATTTAAAACGTACAGGTGGCGTATACCGGATAAATAAAAATAACAAGCCGGTTTTGAATATCGACCATCATATCAGTAACCAGGGGTTCGGGGATACGCATTGGGTTGATGCGCAGGCCTCTTCATGTTCTGAGATGATCTACCGGATTTATAAACAGATGCGCATTCCGATCAGCCGGCCGGAGGCTATCTGTTTGTATACCGGGATGATGACAGATACCGGTTCTTTCCGTTATTCCAATACCACTAGTTTTACCCATCAGGCTGTTGCCGAGCTTTTAAAATTCAATATTAATATTCCGCTTATTTACCGTTATGTTTACGAAAACCTCGCCCTGGATGAAACTAAGATATTGATCAAATTGCTGCCGCAGATAAGTTTTTCCGGAGAGGGTAGGATTGCTTATTTCAAGCTTAAGCCTAACATGCTGAAGAATGGCGCTATTTCCATGGATCTGGGGGACCAGTTGTTGAGTTTCGGCCGTTCAATTAAAGGCGTGGAAGTTGTCCTTTTGTTTAAAGAAAGTCCGGTAGTTAAGAATCAGGTGCGTATCAATTTAAGGAGCCATGGTAGGGTTGATGTAAATAAGATCGCCGCCATTTTTGGTGGAGGCGGGCATAAAACCGCGGCAGGCTGTACTGTGCATGGGGAGATCAACCAGGTTGTTAAAAAAGTCATTGCTAGTATCCAGCGGGTCTTAAGGTAATTAGAGATGGTTATAATCACGAAAATAAATAAGATTCCCAGGTTTAAAAACCCCGTAGTAGCTTTGGGGGTCTTTGACGGTTTGCACCGTGGCCACCGTAATATTTTAAAGTCTGCCGTCAGTAAGGCCAAGCAGATAAAAGGTACGAGTATAGTTTTGACCTTTTCCCCTCATCCGCAGAAAGAAAAAAGCCTGTATTCCCTGGAGCACCGCTTGAGATTGATTTCCGAATTAGGTATCGATGTTTGTATAGTGATTAATTTTAATGCTCAATTTGCCAGGATGGCTGCCGGTAATTTTATCGCTAAGATACTGATCAGAAAAATTGGCTGCCGGTTTGTTTATATCGGCGAGAATTTCCATTTTGGAAAAGATGCTGCTGGTGATTATAAGTTGCTTTCTTGGTGGGCTAAGGAGAGTCATTTCAGCCTTAAGATCTTTAAGGTGATTAAGTCTCTTGGCCGTCCGATCAGCAGCACTGCCATAAGAAGCCTGATTAAAAAGGGGAGAATTAAGGAAGCTCAAAGACTGCTTGGCCGCAGGGTAAGTGTTTTAGGTTCGGTAATCAGGGGTAGCAGGATTGCCCGGGGGTTAGGGTTCCCTACAGCCAACATCAATCCGCATCATGAAGTTATCCCTCCGCCGGGGATTTATGCGGTCCGGATTTCATTGGCGTTCCAGGAATACTCCGGGGTCTGTTATATCGGCAGGAGACCGACTGTCGGATTTAAGAAAAACCCCATTCAGATCGAAGTGCATATATTCGATTTTCATAAGGATATCTATGGCCGGTTTATGGAAATCCAATTCGTAAAATTGATCCGCCCGGATAAAAAATTCGTTTCCCTGAAAGATTTATCGAATCAAATCAAAAAAGATATAGTTTCTTGCCGTAACATCCTCAAGCACTCTTCTTAAACACCACAAGGGCTGGGATCAGCCAGCAAAATATCCACAATTTATTGTATTTGCTATATGTTAGGTAAATTTCTTCTTGACAAAAGGGGGTATTTTGACTATACTTTGGATACTGAGTGGATAGAAGTGGAGTAAAGTGGAAGAGAGGGAAAAATGTTTTACGGTGAGTTTGAGCATACCATAGACCGTAAAGGCCGCTTGATTTTGCCTGCTAAATTTCGTGAGACTGCCAAGAATCAATTTGTGGAAAAATTCTTTGTTACCCGGGGTTTAGATAAATGCCTTTTTATGTTTTCCGAGGAGGAATGGCGCTCGCAGGAAAATAAATTTAAGAGCATGTCGTTTACCAAGCAGCAGTCGCGTACTTTTAACCGGCTGCTTTTTAGCGGCGCAGTTGAGGTTAGCCCTGATAAACAGGGGAGGATCCTGCTTCCGCAATACTTAAAAGATTTCGGTGATATTAAAAAGGATGTGGTTATTGTCGGTGTTTCCAATCGTATAGAGATTTGGGCAAAAGATATCTGGCGTGATTTTTATTCAAATACCCGTCAATCTTTCGAAGAGATTGCGGAGAAGCTGATGGATGTTTAAGTGGTAGAAGAGAAGTTGCATATACCTGTAATGTTGCGTGAAGTTATAGATTATTTGGATCCAAGGCCCGGACAGATAATTGTGGATGCAACTCTGGGGACTGGCGGGCACAGCCTCGAGATATTAAAGAGAATTACTCCCGGAGGCAAGCTAATCGGCTTTGACCGCGACGAAAATTCATTGGCTGTTTGCCGCCAAAGGTTCAGCGAATTTAACGGTAGTTTTGAATTGGTGCACGCAAATTTTGTGGATTTGGACCAGGTTTTGGAAAAGCAGGGAATAACGGCTATAGACGGAATAGTTTTTGATCTGGGGATTTCTACTTATCAGCTTAAGGATACGGAAAGAGGTTTTAGTTTCCAACAGGAAGGCCCGCTGGATATGCGAATGGATCAAAGCAGTTACATATCGGCATATGATTTGGTGAATAACCTTAATGAGAGCGAGATTTCTGATATCCTTTGGAATTTCGGTCAGGAGCGTTGGCATAACCGTATTGCCCGTTTGTTAGTCCAGGAACGAAGAATCCAACCGATTTCTACGACTGTTCAGCTTGCGGATCTAGTGATGCGGGCTATCCCTTATAGATACCGAAAGGGTTATTACCGCATACATCCGGCTACGCGTACTTTTCAGGCGGTGCGTATCGCTGTGAACCGGGAATTAGAAATCCTGGAAAGTTCCATCAGAAAAGCAATTGCAATTTTGAAAAAGAAGGCTAAGATATGTGTAATTTCGTTCCATTCTTTAGAAGATAGGGTAATCAAACATACCTTCCGGGCCCTTAAGGCTGACGGATTAATCGATATTATTACGGCTAAACCCATGACTCCTGTTGCCAGTGAAGTGTCGGCCAACCCTTCCAGCCGCAGCAGCAAGTTTAGGGTTGCTGAAAGGATTTAGCATCTATGAAAATGACCAAGTTTCTTTCCCTGACCGTCTTTGTTACTTCTTGTTGCGTGCTTTATGTTTACCAGCAGAGTGAAATTTTCCGGTTGGCCTACCTGGGTTCAAAAAGACAGATTGTTTATAACGAGTTGTTTGATAAGAATACCGCATTAAGCTATAATATTAAGAAAAGTTCTTCTTTGGTAAAGATCGGCAGCAGGCTTGGCAGCAGTGATGAATTTCAGATGCCGGATAATTATCGTTTTGTCAAGGTTGTAGCTTATAGCGACGGGCTTAAGCCGGTAAGTCAGAATCAGGCGAGGGTTGGCTTGTTGGCGGGCATCTTTGGATTAAAGCGTGAAGCTCAAGCAAAGACAATTAACCCCTAATATTTATTACCCCTTAAAGAATAGTGTATATAAGTAATTATCGCCGGAGAAGCAAGGCGGTATTCCTAGTTTTTTTTATTTCTCTCCTGCTTTGTGTCGGCCGCCTACTCTTTATCCAGATCTTCCGTTCAAGCTACCTGACTTCAATAGCCAAAAAACAACATAACCAGTTTGTTGAACTTGAGCCGCGCCGCGGTACAATTTACGATTGTAATCTTAAAGCGCAGGCATTCAACCTGTCTATGGATTCACTTTATGCTGAGCCCAATACTATCAAAGACAGGGATAAGGAGAATATAATCGAGAAACTCCTGCCTATACTCGGGGTTGACCGGGCCTATCTACGAGACAGGCTTTACCGCAAAAAATCATTTATTTGGCTGGCGCGTAAGCTGCCGCCTGAGAAGTCCGAGGCGATTAAAGCGCTTAAACTTAAAGGCCTGGGATTTATGAAAGAGACAAAACGTATCTATCCCAATAGTTATTTAGCCAGCCATGTCATTGGTTTCAGTGGTATGGATAATGTGGGTTTGGAAGGCATAGAGAGAGATTTTAACAAATACCTCAAAGGGACTGCCGGCTGGGCGATCTTTTTGCGTGATGCCCGGCAGAAGAAGCTGGATATCTGGGAAAAAATGGTTTTACCGGTTGATGGCCAGGATTTAGTTTTGACTATTGATGAGGTTATCCAGTATATTGCTGAAAGAGAGCTGGATAAGGCTTTTAAGACGTTTCATGCAAAGGGAGCCAGTATCATTGTTATGGACCCGCATACAGGCAGGATCCTGGCTATGGCCTCTCGTCCGAGTTATGATTTAAATAATTATTCTTCGGTGAATAAAGATTCTTTGCGTAACCGTTCTATCTGCGATTTGTTCGAACCCGGCTCAGTTTTTAAGATAGTTACCGCCTCCGCCGCTCTTGAGGAAAAGAAGATTACGGAAGAGGATAAGATTTTCTGTGAAAACGGCAGTTATAAGGTTGGCGGGCATATCCTGCATGACCATCGTTCTCACGGAGTGCTGACGTTTAGAGAAGTTATTGAAGAGTCGAGTAATATCGGCACGGTCAAAGTTGCCCAGCTTTTAGGTGCGGACACGGTTTATAAATACCTGAAGGATTTTGGTTTTGGTTCAAAACTGGGGATTGATCTCTCCGGGGAGATTTCCGGAATGATCAAGCCGCCGCGGGCCTGGTCAAAAACTTCTATTTCGGCTATACCTATCGGCCAGGAGGTGGGGGTTACTGCTTTGCAGCTGGCCAGCGCGATCTCGGTAATTGCTAACGGCGGCCAGTTGATGAAACCTTATATCATTGATTCGGTGCGGGATGAGCAAGGCCGGATCATTGAGCAGAATAAGCCGGTGTTGATCCGTAAAGTTATTTCCGTCGATACTGCTATGCGTATAAAAAAGATCCTTACCGGAGTTGTCGAGGAAGGGACCGGTAAGCTGGCCAAGGTTTCCGGTTTTAGCGCCGCGGGAAAGACCGGCACCGCGCAGAAACTTGAACCAAACGGTGCGTATTCACATAGCAAATTTGTCGCTTCTTTTATCGGGTTTGCTCCGGCGGAAGACCCGATCTTGGCAATTGTAGTCACAGTTGATGAGCCCCATCCGTATTACTTCGGGGGGGTAGTGGCTGCTCCGGTTTTTCAAAAAGTTGCCGGAGATGCAATCCGTTATATCAAGGGAAATGAAATACCGATTGGGGCGATGTCGCAATGAGGATCGCAGGAATGGAAATCAAAGGAATA
This sequence comes from Candidatus Omnitrophota bacterium, assembly GCA_028712505.1. GTDB lineage: Bacteria > Omnitrophota > Gorgyraeia > Gygaellales > Profunditerraquicolaceae > UBA6249. Next base: position 35,735 of record JAQTQC010000002.1, on the reverse strand, counting down.
ACCTGTAATTCCCGGGCGGTAAAAAAAGGTTATGTTTTTGTGGCAGTCAAGGGAAATCGTCAGGATGGCAACTGTTTCATTAAAGAAGCGGTTGCCTGTGGCGCTGGAATCGTGGTTATAGACGGAAAAGCAAAGAAAAATAAAATTACCGGAGAAGTTAAGACTTTACAAGTAAATGATTGCCGTGAATTCCTAGCCCAGTCGGCAGCAGAATTTTACGGCCAGCCTTCTGAAAAACTCAGGGTTGTCGGTATCACCGGCACTAATGGCAAGACAACCATTTCATATTTAATCGAAGCTATGGCCAAGTCTGCAGGGGTTGACTGCGGGGTGATTGGTACAATCAATTACCGTTTCAAGGCTAAGAAGATTCCGGCTAAGAATACTACTCCTGGCCCGGATCAACTGCAGGGGTTATTTGCCAGGATGCTTAAGCACAGGGTCAGGTATTGTGTGATGGAGGTCTCATCACATGCCTTGGAACAGAAAAGAGTCCTGGGGATCAATTTCCGGCAGGCAATTTTCACCAACCTCACCCAGGATCATCTGGATTATCATGGTAGCCTGAAAAATTACTTTTTAGCAAAGGCAAAGCTTTTCCGCATGCTTTCCCCGTCAGGGGTGGCGATCATCAACAACGATGATCAATACGGCAGGCGGATTAAGCGTTTGATTTCCTGCCGCCTGCTCAGTTATGGAATAAAAAATAAATCTACTGTTATGGCCCGGGATATTTATTCCGGTATGGATGGGGCTGAATTTACCCTGGTTGCCCCGGGGATAAACTCTCGGATCAAAACGCATCTGGTCGGCAGGTATAATATTTATAATATATTGGCAGCTGTTTCCTGGGGTCTAAGCGAGGGTCTGAAGCTTAAAGATATCAAATCCGCCATTGAGAAATTTAAAAATGTCCCGGGAAGACTGGAAAAAGTCGGGCGGAATATTTTTGTGGATTACGCGCATACACCTGACGCGTTATTTAATGTGATCGGCGCGCTGAGGCCGTTGACTTCAGGAAGGGTAATTGTTGTTTTTGGATGCGGGGGAGAACGGGATAAGCTTAAGCGGCCAAAGATGGGTAAAATCGTCACTACCTTAGCGGATTATGCGATTATCACCAGCGATAATCCCCGTTCCGAGGACCCTTTGAGCATAATTAGAGATATCCGCAAAGGCATACAAAAAGATAATTATCGGGTAATTTCCGACAGGCTCAAGGCTATTAAAGAGGCCTTAAAACTGATTCAGGATGATGATTGCCTGATCATTGCCGGTAAAGGGCATGAGGATTATCAGGTGTTCAAGAACAAGGTTCTACATTTTAGCGACCGGGAGGTAGTAGCAAAGTGTTTACGTTAGATGAAATAATCAAAGCTACCGAAGGCAGGCTTATCCAGGGCAGCTGTATCGATAAGCTTAAGGATATCTCTACTGATTCCAGGGCGCTAAGACCCGGGGATGTCTTTTTGGCTTTAAAGGGGGATAATTTTGATGGCCATGATTTTATTCCTACTGCTTTAAGATCCAAAGCCGCCTGTATCATTGCCGAGAAAACATTCGGATTGAATATCCCCGCAGGCAGGGCGTTGATCAAGGTTAAGGATACGACTCGGGCATTAGGCGATCTGGCCAGGTTTAGGCGGAGTTCGTTCAGTAAGCCGGTTATTGCTGTCAGCGGTTCAAACGGTAAAACTACACTGAAAGATATGATTGCCTGGGTTTTATCGGCAAATGGCAGGGTGTTAAAGAATGAAGGTACTAAGAATAATCAGATCGGCCTGCCTCAGACATTGATCCAGCTTAAGCCTAGCGATGATTTCGCGGTGGTTGAAATCGGGACTAATCATTTCGGGGAGGTTGATTATTTGGCTTCAATCGCCCGGCCGAATATCGGAGTGCTTACCAATATCGGGCCGTCACACCTGGAATTTTTAAAGAACCTGAAAGGTGTATTCAAAGAAAAGTCTGCTCTTTTAAATAATCTTTCTCAGCCGGCAATAGCCCTGTTGAATGCCGACGACCAATATCTACGTCCTTTGATAAAAAGAGGGAGGAGGGACCCGCTTGTTTTTAGCTACGGGATTAAAGAAAAAAGTGATTTTTCTGCAAGCGGGATCAAGCTGGATAGCGGAAGGCTAAGATTTCAATTTAAGCGTAAATTTGATTTTGAGTTGGCTACTTTAGGCGCCCATAATGTCTATAATGCCCTGGCGGCAATTGCAGTTGGTCGCATATTGGGGTTTGAGCTTAAGAGTATTGCCCGGCGCCTTGCGGATTTCGATTTTCCCAAAGGCAGGTTAAAGCTTGTCAAGCTTAGGGGGATCAGGTTTATTGACGATACGTATAATTCAAACCCGCTTTCTTTAAATAAGGCCCTGGTCGCTTTTAAGGCGATGAAGTGCAAAGGCAGGAAAATCCTGATTATGGGCGATATGCTGGAATTGGGTGAGAAAAAAGAATTATTGCATCGGCAGGTTGCTGGTAGTATAACTAATATATGCGATGTTCTGGTTACAGTGGGTAGCTTAGCTGCTTTTACCGCTGCATCCGCTAAGGCGGGCGGTTTTAAGAATAAAAATATATTCTGCTGCGCTTCTGCCGCAGAGGCGAAAGATTTGTTGTTTAATCAGATTTCCCCGGGGGCGGAGGATGTAATCCTGGTAAAGGGCTCCCGATCGATGAAAATGGAAGAGGTTTTTAAAGTTTAATGTTTTACCATCTGTTTTATCCGCTAAGAGATTTTATCTCCGCTTTCAATGTCTTCCGCTATATTACTTTCCGGGCGGCAATGGCTGCTTTAACTGCTTTTATCCTCAGTCTTATCTTTGGGCCGATATTGATCAGGAAATTAAAAGAGCTCAAACTTGGAGAAAAGATCAACAAGGCAGACAGCCTTAAATTGGATGACCTGCACCGTCATAAGCAAAATACTCCTACCATGGGAGGGATACTTATATTGGGGACGGTCATAATCTCGACCCTTCTCTGGGCGGATCTTACCAATCATTGTGTTTGGATAGTTTTATTCAGTACTGTCTGGCTGGGGCTTACCGGTTTTATTGATGACTATCTGAAACAGGTAAAAAAGAAGGCCAGGGGCCTGTCTCCTGCAATAAAATTCTCCAGTCAGATTGTCCTGGGTTTGATATTGGGGATAATCCTTATTATCGACAGCCATTATAACGTTAAGCTGGAAATACCTTTTTTAAAAGGCATTAACCTGGATTTGGACGGTCTGTATGTTTTGTTTGTTATCCTGGTAATTTCAGGGTCTTCTAACGCCGTCAACCTTACTGACGGCCTTGACGGCCTGGCTATCGGGATCGTGGTGATGGTAGGGATAGCCTTCAGCGTGCTTTGTTATATATCGGGTAATGTCAATTTAAGTAGTTATTTATTTGTTTCTTATATCGAGGGTGCCGGAGAGCTGACTATTTTTTGCGCCAGCATTATCGGGGCAGGCCTGGGTTTTTTGTGGTTTAACTGTTATCCTGCTTCAATTTTTATGGGAGACGTCGGTTCTTTGGCTTTAGGCGGGGCAATCGGAACAGTAGCTCTATTGATCAAAAAAGAGATGTTGCTCATAATTGTAGGCGGCATATTCGTCTTAGAGGCAGCCTCGGTTATATTGCAGGTGGGTATCTTTAAATTAACCAAGAAGCGGATTTTCAAAATCGCGCCTTTACACCATCATTTCCAATTTTTAGATTGGCCTGAAAATAAGGTAATCGTCAGATTCTGGATCATCGCCGGTTTGCTTGCCTTGTTTGCCCTGGTTACCTTAAAGATCAGGTAATTTATATGATTAACACAAAATATTTCAAAGGTAAAAAGATTACAATTGTCGGTCTGGCCCGTTCCGGTCTGGCCAGCGCCAACCTTTTGCATAGTCTGGGGGCTAGTGTGCGGGTTACGGATATTAATTCGAACATGCAAACCAAGGCCTCTGTTTTAATGCTTTCTTCCACAGATATCCAGGTTGAGCTGGGAACTCACAGTCCGGATTTTATTAAAAATGCCGACCTGATAGTTATTTCCCCCGGAGTCCCCGCTAATGCACAGCCGATTAGTTGGGCTAAAGAATTCGCCAAGCCTGTGATAAGCGAGATCGAATTAGCGAGCATGCTTTGTCCCGCCGAGATCATTGCTGTAACCGGCTCAAACGGAAAAACCACGGTTACTACTTTAATCGGCAAAGTCCTGGAGAAATCCGGCAAGAATGTTTTTGCCTGCGGTAATATCGGTAAGCCTTTTTCCGGAGAAGTGGCAAAGATGAATAAGGGGGATTTTGTCGTCCTGGAGGTAAGTTCGTTCCAGCTGGAGACGATTAAGAATTTTAAGCCGAAGATCGCGGTGATCTTGAATCTTACTCCTAATCATCTAGACCGCTATAATAATATTCAGGAATACCTGGATGCTAAAAAGCGGATTTTCATGAATCAGGACAGGCATGATTTCCTGGTTTTAAATTCCGACGATCCTCTGCTAAGAGGAGTTGCCTCTTCGCTTAAGCCAAAAGTTGTTTTTTTCAGCAGGCAGGGAGGTCTAAACCCCAATCAAAACGCGGTGATTGAAATCGGTAAGATATTGAAGATTAAAATGGATGTTATGCTCAGTGTTTTCCGGGATTTTAAAGGGCTTGAGCACCGGATGGAAGAGGTGGCTGAAATCCGGGGGGTCAGGTTTATCAATGATTCCAAGGCGACTACCGCTGATTCGGCTATCTGGGCGATCAATAATATTTCTGCGCCGATAATTCTTATAGCCGGAGGAAGACACAAAGGGATCAATTACAAGGTAATCCTTGAAGCCGCCAGAAATAAAGTCAAACAGGCGTTTTTGATCGGCGAAGCCCGGGATATCATTGCTGCTGAACTCAGCGGAGAGATACCGGTGGAGAAGGTTGATTCCCTGAAAGAAGCGATAACTAAATCTTACAGCCAGGCCAAGCCCGGTGATTATGTCTTATTTTCACCGATGTGCTCAAGTTTCGATATGTTCAAGGATTATGAACAGCGCGGGGTGGCCTTTAAAAAAACTGTTTTGGATTTGGCCAGAGGGGTTTAAAAGCGCATGGTCAGGAAAACTCGGATTAATTTGATTATTGTCTCGGTCATACTTGTTTGTATCGGGATAATCATGATCTATAGCTCTTCCAGTATCTACGCCTGGGAAAAGTACGGAGACAGTTTTTATTTTTTAAAACGGCATTTGGTTTTCCTGTCCATAGGCATTTTATTCACTTTCCTGGCGATGGTTGTCGATTATCGTTTATTACGCAAGCACGCACGCCTTCTGCTTTGGATAGCGTTTGGGTTATTGGTTTTAGTGCTTATCCCCGGCCTGGGCAGGGAAATTTCAGGGGCCAGGCGCTGGTTCAGGTTTAAATTCATCAGTTTTCAGCCTTCAGAGTTTGTCAACTTGGCACTAATTATCTATATGGCTGATTTTATCTGCCGTAAAGGTGAGCAGATAAAGACGTTGTTTAAAGGTTTTATCCCGCCGATCTGTATTCTAGGGGCGGTTTCCCTGCTTATCCTCTTGCAGCCGGACTTAGGCACGACCATCGCCCTGGGCAGTGTGGTTCTGATTATGCTTTATATCGCCGGCGTGCGGGCAAGCTACATCGCCAGTTTGATACTTTGTAGTTTGCCTATGGTCTATATCTTAGTTTTCAGCGTGCCTTACCGCCGCGCCAGGATCCTGGCGTTTTTAAATCCCTGGCTTGATCCTAAGGGTAGCGGTTTTCAGATTATCCAGTCTCAGATTGCTATCGGTTCCGGCGGATTATTCGGGGTCGGCCTGGGGCATTCCCAGCAGAAACTTTTTTATCTCCCGGCTGCGCATACGGATTTTATTTTCTCAATTATCGGTGAAGAGTTGGGGCTTATCGGTACTCTTGGGGTGATTGTTTTGTTCATGATTTTTATCCAACAGGGGCTCAAGATTATCAAGAACGCCCAGGATAAATTCGGTTATTTTCTTGCCCAGGGCCTGGTCTTAATGATTTCCCTTAAGGCGATTGTGAATATCGGAGTCTCCTGCGGAGTTTTCCCGACCAAGGGTCTGCCTTTGCCGTTTATCAGCTATGGAGGGTCTTCTTTGATATTCGATATGGTCAGTCTGGGGATATTGATCAATATCGCCCGTTCCGGAGAATATCCTTAATATGCGAGTTTTACTTGTTACCGGCTCAAGCGGGGGACACATCTTTCCCGCATTGGCTTTGATGGACTGTCTTAAAAGTTCAGGCGCTGATCTGTTGATGGTTTTGCCGAAGAAAGATAACGGTGTTAAGGTTAACCCGGAATCCGGAAGGATAAGCTATATCCACTCATCAGATTTAAGTTTAAAATTAAGCAGCAAGAATATCCGGGGTGTTTTTTTCTTTTTGGTCGGGGCCTGGGAAGGCTTGAAGATTATAATTAAATTCAAGCCGGATGCGGTTATCGGGTTCGGCAGTTTAAACACGGTTGCTTTGTTATTCTGGGCCTGGCTGTTCAGGATCAGGACTTTAATCCATGAGCAGAATGTCATCCCCGGCAGGGCAAACCGGTTATTGGCTAAGATTGCAGACAAAGTTGCCGTATCGTTTCCTCAAACCGGTAGTTATCTTGGCGTATCCCCGGACAAAATTATTGTGACCGGTAATCCTCTGCGTAAGGCAATGGTCAGTTTGGATAGGAAAGAGGCTTTAGATTTTTTTAATTTTAAAGAAGGTAAATTCAATATACTGATTACCGGGGGCAGTCAGGGTTCACATAAACTGAATACTGTTCTTTCTGCCGCCTTGTCTGATTGTCGCTGGAAGGATGATTTGCAGATAGTTCATATTGCGGGGGTCAATGATTTTGCGTTGATTGAACAGGCATACATGCGTTACGGTCTGGCGCACAAAGTTTTCGAATTCCTCCCCAGTATGCAGTATGCTTATAGTATTGCGGATTTAGTGATCTGCCGTGCAGGGGCGACGACTATCTCCGAACTGCAAAAGTTCAGACTGCCTGCCTTACTGATCCCATATCCTTTTGCGTATGCGCATCAGTCAGCTAACGCCGGGGTATTGGAGGGCGATGGGGCTGCTTTGGTCGTTCGCGATGACGATCTCTCGGTTGACAAAATCAAGGTTGTCCTGGAAGGGTTTTTAAAAGACCGTCAAAAGTTGGAGAGAATGCGCCAGGCATACGGATTGAGTCAGGCTAAGGATGCCTGCAGCCTGCTTGCCGGCGAGGTTCTAAGCTTAAATTAATGAAAGCGCTGAAACTAGCTATTATCTTTTTATTTTTACCTCTGCTTGTATGTGCTGATAATCAGCCTTGGCAGATCTTTAAAAGCACTCACTTTTTGATTTATTACAAGAACGCAAAAGAATCGCAACTCAATGAATTAGCGGTAAGGGCTGAAGAGTATTATAATAAGATTACCGATGATTTAGGATTTAACCGTTTCAACTTCTGGACCTGGGATAACCGCGCCAGGATTTATCTGTTTGATAACCAGAAAGAGTATGTTGCTGAAACAGGGGATCCCAATTGGTCAGCGGGCCGGGCCGAAGTGGATAGAAAATTGATCCAGACGTTTATCACTGCCCGGGGGTTTTTGGACAACGTCCTTCCCCATGAGATGGCCCACATAGTTTTCCGGGAGATGGTCGGGTTTAACAATCCGGCTATACCTCTTTGGCTTGAGGAAGGGGTAGCCTCTTACCAGGAACAGAAGATTTATTTTGCCAAGGCGGATTTGGCTAATAGAATGAAGCAGGGTAATTTTATAAGTTTTGATGAATTGAACAGAATGGAAAGCGCAGGCCTCAGGGCGCAGGATGAAGTGGGGTTATTCTACGCTGAATCCTTCAGCCTGGTAAAATACCTGATAGCGGAATTCGGAAAAGACAGGTTTGTGCTTTTTTGCCAGAACCTGAGAGATAGAAGGGATTTGACCCGGGCTTTGGCGCTAACCTATTCTTTTAAGGATTTAAAAGATTTTGAAAGCTCCTGGAGGAAGTATATTCTTTGATGAAGGAATATTATCATTTTATCGGGATCGGCGGAATAGGGATGAGCGGGGTAGCCCACCTTTTGCTTAAGGCGGGATTTTCTGTAAGCGGTTCGGATTTGAAAGAAAACCGGGTAACTGAAGAGCTTAAGCGGCTGGGTGCAAAGATATTTATCGGCCATCGGCCTGAGAATATCTGCGACCAAAGCGCGGTAGTCTATTCGTCGGCGATTAAAGAAGATAATCCTGAAATACGCCAGGCGAGAAAAGCCGGCATTAAATTGCTTAAACGGGCCGAGGCCCTGGCCTTGCTGATGCATAATAAGACCGCTATCACTATTGCCGGTAGCCATGGTAAAACCACTACCACTTCGTTGATTTCTTATCTGTTACTTGAGGCAGGATTATGTCCGACTGTGGCAATAGGCGGGATACTTAAGAATATTGATACCAATGCCTGCCTGGGAAGCGGGGAATTTTTTGTGGCGGAAGCTGATGAGTCAGACGGTTCTTTTTTATGTTATCAGCCGAAGTATTCGATTATCACCAATATCGACCGCGAACATCTGGATTATTACCGGAGTTTTGAGAATGAATTAAATGCCTTCAGGGATTTTTTAAATCGTACCCAAAAAGACGGTTGTGTCTTTGCCTGCACGGACGACTTAAACTTAAAAAAGCTCCTTTCGGATTATAAACAGAAGTCGGTTTCTTTCGGCTTGGATGAGCCGGCGGATATCTATGCTAAAAATATTGAACTAAATGGCTTAAGCTCTGATTTTGACTGTTATCTTAAGGATAAGTTTGTATCCCGTTTCCACCTGGCTTTGGGAGGAAGGCATAATATATCTAATTCTCTGGCGGTTATCGGGCTGGGGTTAGAATTAGGGATTGATTTAAGTTCTATCCGCAGGACATTAGAGGGGTATAAAGGCGCGGGCCGCCGGCTGGAGATCAAATTTAAAAGCGATAAATACCTGGTCCTGGATGATTATGCCCATCATCCTTCGGAAATAAAAGCTACGCTGGCAGCGGTGGCTAATTTAGGTGCCCGGCGTAAAATCGTTGTTTTTCAGCCGCACCGTTACAGCCGCACCCAGCTGCTCTTAAATGAATTCGCGGATTCTTTTGAACAGGCAGACCATTTGGTGATTTCGGATATCTACGCTGCCAGCGAGCAGCCGATTGAGGGAGTAGATGCGCCGGGTTTATTGAAAAAGATAAAAGAAGGCCATCCGCATAAACAAGCGGTATACCTGGCGAAAGAAAAAATAACTGGATATCTGTTGGATTTTCTGCAGCCCGGTGATATCCTAATCACTTTAGGGGCTGGCGATATTGTAAAGGTTGCTGATGCTCTGGCCGAAAAGCTTAAATAAGCAGATCAAAACTAAAGTTAAATTAGCCCGGCTGACGAGTTTTAAGGTCGGAGGGGAGGTTGAATTTTTTCTTGAGGCAGCGGATATCACAGAGTTAAAGAACGCCCTGGTATTTGCCGGGCGCAAAAGGTTGCCGGTTTTTATTTTAGGCGCCGGCAGTAATATCCTGGCGAGCAGTTCAGGTTTAAACGGATTGGTGATTAAGCTGGGTGGAGAATTTTTTAAACATGTATATCGGGACGGGATATCCCTGGAGGCCGGAGCAGGGATTCAGCTGAACCAACTCATCTTGTACGCAAAGAATAATGTCTTAGCCGGATTGGAGTTTCTTGCCGGCATACCCGGTACCCTGGGTGGCGCCCTTGCCGGCAATGCTGGAGCTTGGGGAAAATCAATAGGCGCACTGGTTGAAGAAGTACGCGTTTTAGACTATCGCGGAAATCCGGGGTTGTTTGGCTCAAAAGAGCTCAAGTTCTCATACCGGAAGTCAAATTTAAATAAGTATATTGTTGTTTCAGCCAGGCTTAAGCTCTGCCCAGCAGACAAAAAGACTATTGGTTTGCGGATCCGGGAATATCTTTTACAGCGCAATAAGACTCAAGGAACTAAATTTCCGAACGCAGGGTGTATTTTCAAGAATCCTGCTAAGCTAAGCGCCGGCAAGCTTATCGATGCCTGCGGGTTAAAAGGGAGTTCAAAAGGGGGAGCGGTCATTTCCGGGGTGCATGCCAATTTTATTTTAAACAAAGGAAATGCCGATAGCAGGGATATATTATTGCTTATGGATTTGATGCGTAAAAAAGTAAGGGAGAAGTTTAAAATTAATCTGGAGCCTGAGATAAAGATATGGAGATAAAAGATTTTGGCAGGGTAGGGGTTTTGATGGGCGGGCCGTCTTCAGAGAGGGATATCTCGCTAAAAAGCGGCAAGGCGGTTTTATCTGCCCTCAAAGAATCCGGGGTCGAAGCTGTAGGGATAGATATCCTAACCGATAATAAAGAGGACAATATCCGCCTGTTGAATAATTCTAATTTGGATTGTGCCTTTATTGCTTTGCACGGGCGTTTTGGCGAAGATGGTTCAATCCAGGAAATCCTGGAAGAAGTGGATTTGCCTTATACCGGTTCTGGAGTAGAAGCTAGCCGATTGGCAATGGATAAGATCGGGGCGTTGAAAGTTTTCAAAGCCGGTAAGCTTTATGTGCCCAGGTCACAGTTCTTAGAGAAAGGGCTTTATGATAAAGGCAGTAAATTCAAGAATGAGCTTGGATTGCCGGTTGTGGTGAAACCGGCTAACCATGGTTCGAGTATCGGGCTTTCAATCGTCGATCTTGAGCAGGAAATCCCCGCGGCTATCGAGCTGGCTTTTCAGTTCGATCGGCGCATAGTCATCGAGCAGTATATTTCCGGCAGGGAGCTGACGGTTGGCGTGCTGGATGAAAAGCCGCTTCCGGTAATCGAGATTGTCCCCAAACATAAATTCTTTGATTTTGAAGCCAAATACCAGGCAGGCCTGACGGATTATATCGTCCCGGCTGTTTTGGAACCGGAGATTGCCGGGAAAGTCCAGCAGGCAGCTTTGCGAGCACACCAGCTTTTAGGCTGCTTTGGCTGCTCGCGAACAGATATCATCTTAAGCAGGGATAATTTGCCCTTTGTTTTAGAGACCAATACTATTCCCGGAATGACTTCGACCAGCCTCCTGCCTAAGGCAGCCAGGATTTTAGGCATTGATTTTAACCGGCTTTGTCTTAAACTATTGGAATTGGCATATGAAAAAACAAAAGTTTAAAATACCCTTAGAGATGATAATTATCCCGGTAATAATTTTACTTGCCATCTCATTATTATTAGGATATATTTGGAAAGTCTTAATTACCTCTGATTTTTTTGCGGTCAAGCAGGTCTTGGTCAGGAATTCCAGCGTCTCGTTTGATTATTTAAAAGGCAGGAATATTTTTAAGCTGGATTTAAATAATGAGTCGCTAAGGGCTTTATCCAGGTGTTCGGATTGCCGTAAGGTAAGGTTTTTAAAGATACTGCCGAATTGTATAATTGTGGAATTTATAAAGCGCCAGCCGCTTGCCCTGGTTAATTTCTACAAGACTTATGCCATAGACCAGGAAGGGGTATTTTTTAGCCTCACCGGTTCTCCTGAAGAGGCGGGCTTACCCGTGATCTATGGCTTGGAAACGAAGATATTCGGGCCGAAGCCGGGGATAAAATATAAGCGTCCAGAGATCGATTTGGCTTTAAATATCATCAAAGAATTTAATGGCAATAGGACGCTGCGCCAATTTACTTTAAAAAGAATTAACCTGTCTAGCCTGCAGAATGCCGGGATATTTATTCTTTTACCCAGGCAGGCAGCGAATTATATCAAGCCGGTTCCGCAGCTAGAATGGGTCGGTTTCGAGGTGCGTATCGGCGAGGGTAGCATCAGGCAGAAATTAATGCTTTTAGGCGGATTGCTCCTGCAGGCGGATAAAGAGCTGGTTAATATTAAATATATCGACCTCAGGTTTAAAGAGCCGCTGATCAAACTAAACAAGGATAACAATGTTAAATAACAGCTATATCTGTGCAATAGATATCGGTTCCAATAAAATCGCCGCTTCCCTTGCGCAGATTAAAAAAGGGCGTATTGATAATATCTACTTCGATACTATTGTTTCCGGGGGGGTCAAGGAGGGGGTTATTGTCGATGCCCTGGAGTTAGTTTCCTGTCTTAGCAAGATCATCAAGAACTTAAAAACCAAATCCGGATTAAAAATAAAATTTATCCATACAAATTTCTCGGGCAGGGATATATCTACCAAGCATAGCCATGCGATCATCCCTTTGGCGGAAAGAGGCAATAAGGTCATAACTTCGACGGATATAGCTAATGCCAATGAGCAGGCGCGCATACTTGGTTCCAGTCTGGATGAAGAGATTATCCATGTCATCGCCTCCAGCTATACTATCGATTCCAAAAGCAATGTGATTAACCCTGTTGGGTTATATAGCCACAGATTGGAAGCGGATTTATTTTTGGTCTATGCCAAGCTTTCTTCTTTACAGAGCTTAAGCCGGGCTGTTGCCCAGTCAGGGTATGAGATAAAAAGTCTTTCTTTTTCCGGACTTGCCACAAGCAGGGCGGTATTTGGTAAGGAGGAGAAAAAAGGTTTAAGTGTATTCTGCGATGTCGGCAGTGATATAACCGAGCTGCTCGTATTTAAGGATGGGTTATTGCAGGATATCCAGATTCTGCCTTTGGGTGGCAGCAGCTTGACTTTACAGCTTTCTGAAGGGTTAAAGATCAATTACGAGTTAGCCGAGGATATCAAGCGTTCTTACGGAGTTATCGGGGATCCGGATATTATCCCGGAGGATAAAGAGATCCTGGTTAAAAAAGACGAATTCTATAAGCCGATAAAACATAAGCAGGTAGCCCAGATAGTCACCAACTCCGGCCGTTTAATTTGTACGCAGATAAAAGAGGCGGTGGAAAAAAAAGTCGCGCTTCATGAGATTGATAATTTTATTATGACCGGCAAGGCTTTGTTGAGCGATGGTTTTATCGAGATGATGGAAAGCGTAATGGGCATCCCGGTAAAGATCGGCCGGATCAACAATCCGGAGATTGCCCAGCTATTAAAAGAACACAGTGATTTAAGCGGCCAGAAATATCTGACTTACCTGACCTGCCTGGGTATGATTTGCGAGGATTTAGAGAATAAAACCGTAGGAAGCGCCTCTTTAGTCAAACCTGCCCAGAACCTGCTCATCAGATTGATAAACCGTTTTAAGGAAGTTTATCAGGAGTATTTTTAACCTGCCTTCTTTTAATTGACCCCCTTAAGTTTATTGTGTATAATAAGCACTTCGGCTTATGATTAAAGAAAATATTTTAAGAATCAAAGAGCGGATTGCTGTTTCTTGCGCAAAAGTCAAAGCGGATCCTCGCGATATTACCGTCCTCTGCGTAACCAAGGGCAGGCAGGTTAGAGAGATATTGGAAGCGGTGGGTTCCGGTTTTAATCATCTGGGCGAAAACAGGGTGCAGGAGGCCAAGGAGAAATATCGTTTGATTCCCTCGGCGGATTGGCAGATGATCGGCCATCTGCAGGTAAATAAAGTAAAAGAGGCCTTAAAGATATTCAGCCTGATTCATTCTGTTGATAGTATTAAGCTGGCGCAGGAAATAAACAGGCAGGCGCAAAAAATAAATAAAATCCAGGATGTCCTGTTGGAAGTGAAAACTTCCCTTGAATTAACTAAATCCGGTTTTATCCCCGAAGCGTTTGCGGATGAAGTTGGAGAGATTTTGAATCTGGATAACCTGAGGGTTAAGGGGTTGATGACTATCGCTCCCCTGGTGGATGATCCAGAAGAGGCGCGGCAGTATTTTGCAAAACTTAGATATTTGCGTGATAAAATAAATCCATCCTGGGTTCTTTCGATGGGTATGACGGATGATTTTGAAGTAGCCATAGAAGAGGGCGCCGATATAATTCGTTTGGGCAGGGCAATATTCGGCTGATTGATATGTCAGATATAAAGAAAAAATTAGGGATTATCGGTTTTGGAAATATGGGCAGCGCCATTGCCTTGGGGGCGCGGGTTCTATTTGAGGTCAGCGTATTTGATAAGGATAAACAAAAATTGGCCGATAGCAGCGGATTAAGAACTGAAACGTTGCTTGCTGATTTAGTAAATAAATCAGACGTTGTGCTATTGGCGGTGAAACCCCAGGATTTTGACATGCTGCTTGATGAGATCAAGTCTTTAATCCAGGGAAAACTGGTGATTAGTATTGCCGCCGGGATAACTACGGATTACATTGAAAAGATCTTAGCCGGCGCCCGGGTAATCAGGGTGATGCCGAATATGGCGGTAAAGATCTCAGCTTCGGCAACAGGTTTGGTTAAAGGCAGCCATGCCACAGACGAGGACTTGGATTTTGCCAGGGAGTTATTCAGTATTTTGGGCAAGGTTTGGCCGGTAGAAGAGGAAATGATTGATTCGCTAACCGCTATTTCCGGAAGCGGGCCGGCGTATATCTTCTATGATATCGAGATCAACAAACTGGATCCTTTAAATGTTCCGGTCAACCGTAAAAATGAATATGTTAAGAGATTGAAACAGGCGGCTGTGGATTTAGGATTCGATCCCAGGATGGCCCTGGAGATGGCTGTGACTACCACAGCTTCCAGTATCCAGCTTTTGATCCAGACGGGTAATTCTCCGCTGGAATTGCGTAAGATGATCACTTCGGCCGGCGGAACAACCGAAGCTGCGCTTAAGGTTTTAATGGGGAACGGTTCATGGTCTGAGGCGGCGCAGGCAGCTAAAAAACGCGCCCAGGAATTATCAAAACGGGGGTAGTTATGTCAAGAATCGGCCTTATCGGCGGGAGCGGTTTGTATAAAATCGAAGGCATAGAGGTTGTAAAACAGTTGAGCGTAAAGACCCCTTTTGGCAAGCCTTCGGATAAATTCACTGTCGGGAGATTGGAAGGCAAAGAAGTAGTCTTTCTGCCCCGTCATGGAGTAGGCCACCGGATATCCCCAAGCGAGATAAATTACCGGGCCAATATCTTTGCGATGAAGAAATTAGGCGTAGAAAGGATTATCTCGGTGACTGCCTGCGGGAGCTTAAGGGAAGAGATGAAGCCTTTGGATTTTGTGGTAGTGGATCAGTTCGTGGATCGTACGAATCACGGCCGGGATATGAGCTTCTTTGACCAGGGTATAGTCAGCCACATCGTTTTTAGCCACCCGGTTTGCCAGGAACTCTGCAGCCAGATTTATGCGGCAGGAAAATCTTTAAATCTGAATATGCATAAAAGCGGAACTTATATCAACATGGAAGGCCCGCAGTTCTCAACTTTGGCAGAGAGCAACCTTTATCGCAGTTGGGGCATGGATATAATCGGTATGACCAATATGGCCGAAGCCAGGCTTTGCCGGGAAGCCGAGATATGTTATTCCACGCTTGCCTGCATTACGGATTATGATTGCTGGCATCCGGAGCATGAGAGTGTAACTTTGGATATGGTAGTCAGCAATTTGCAGAAGAATGTGCAGAATGCCAAGAAGATCATCTGCAAAGTGATCAAAGAATTAAAACCGGAGCGCTCCTGCAGCTGCGGTAAGGCATTGGAGTTCGCTATTATGACAGACAAGAAACTTATTCCATCAAAAATAAAAAGGGATTTGAAGATAATTATCGGTAAATACGTAAAATGAAACCGGATAGCAAACCTGCTGATTCTGAATATAAACATACGCTGAATCTTCCCAAGACAGATTTTCCGATGAAGGCCGACCTGCCTAAGCGGGAACCGCTGATGCTGGAAGATTGGAACAGCCTGGACCTTTATGGGCTTATCCGCAAGAAGCCGGCAAAGGGCAAATACATCCTTCATGACGGGCCGCCTTATGCCAACGGGGATATCCATATCGGCCATGCCTTGAACAAAATCTTAAAAGATATAGTTATAAAATATAAGACTATGCAGGGGTATGATTCGCCCTATGTCCCCGGATGGGACTGCCATGGTCTGCCTATCGAGCATCAGTTATTCAAAGAATTAAAAATAGCCAAACATCAGATTCCTCAGCTTGAGTTCAGGAAAAAGGCTCATGACTATGCTTTAAAACATGTGGCTAATCAAAAAGAGCAGTTTAAGCGTTTGGGGGTATTCGCTGATTGGGAAAATCCATATTTGACTTTAAGCCATGAATATGAAGAAGCGATTATCCGGTCTTTCAATAAATTGTATGACGGCGGAAAAGGCTTTATTGTCCGCGGGCTTAAGCCGGTAAACTGGTGTTTTAAATGCGAAACCGCTTTGGCTGAGGCAGAGGTGGAATATGAAGACCATGTTTCTCCCTCGGTATTCGTAAAATTTCAAATCCAGGAAAATAAAAGCTGGTTGCAGGATAGCCATCTGGTGATCTGGACAACAACGCCTTGGACCCTGTTGGCTAATGTTGCGGTTGCCGTGCATCCGGAGTTCGACTATTCGTATATCAAGACGGGCCGGGGCAATTTAATTATCGCCGATTGCCGGCTTGGCCTGCTGGAACGGATGGGCATTGATAAATATGAACTGATCAGGAATTTTAAAGGCAAAGATCTGGAGGGTATTGTCTATAGCCATCCTTTTGGTTTGCGTTCGGGAAAGGTAGTCCTGGCAGATTATGTTTCTTCTGAAGAGGGGACAGGGCTAGTGCATACTGCTCCCGGCCATGGCGCGGAGGATTATCAAACCGGATTGAAATATGGTTTGGATATCGTGATGCCGGTAGACACAAGAGGTAAATTTGATCCAACCTGTGGAGAGTTTGCCGGGCAAAATGTTTATGATGCCAATAAAGCGATCGTTGAAAAATTGAATACGGTGGGGGCTTTACTTTTAGAGCAGAAGATAACCCATTCTTATCCGCATTGCTGGCGCTGTAAACATCCGATAATCTTTAGGGCGACTAAACAATGGTTTTTGGATATCGACCATAATGATCTGCGCAAGAATGTTTTAAAGGCGATAAAAGAAGATGTGCATTGGATTCCTCAATCCGGCAGGGAGAGGATATCGGCGATGGTTGAGCTCAGGCCTGACTGGTGTTTGTCTCGTCAGAGATATTGGGGTGTGCCGGTGCCGGCCCTGGTTTGCCAGGATTGCAAGGAAGAATTCTTTAACAGCGAGGTAATCGAGAGATTCGCGCAATTTTCCGCGGCAGAAGGTTCCGATAGCTGGTTTAGCCGCAGCATTGACGATTTTATTCCCCAGGGATTAGTTTGTCCGGTATGCAAAAAGGGAAAATCTTTTACTAAGGGTGCGGATATTCTGGATGTCTGGTTTGATTCAGGAGTAAGCAGCCAGGCAGTTTTGAAAAAAAGAAAAGAGTTGGGCGGAGTTCCGGCGCAATTATACCTGGAAGGTTCTGACCAGCACCGGGGATGGTTTCAATCATCGATTATTCCGGCAATGGCCATCGATAAGCAGCCTCCGTTCCTGAATGTATTGACCCACGGTTTTGTGGTTGATGGGGAAGGCAAGAAGATGTCCAAATCCCAGGGTAATGTTATTTCTCCGGCGCAGATCATCAAGGATTATGGCGCGGATATTTTAAGGATGTGGGTAGCCTCAAGCGATTACAACGAGGATATCCGCATCTCTAAAGAAATCCTGACCCGGCTTTCAGAGGCGTACCGGAAGATCCGCAATACCGCGAAATTTATTTTAAGCAACCTTTATGATTTTGACCCGGATACCGATAAAATCAGCTATGCTGATTTGAGGGTGATAGACAAGTGGATATTACAGGAGGCAAAATCCGTATTAGCCCAGGCAAAGGGGGCTTATGATTCATTTGAATTTCACAAGGCGTATAAATCCATATATGATTTCTGCAATGAACAACTCTCGATGTATTACCTGGATATGGTAAAAGGACGCCTGTATACTTATGGAGCTAAAACGGTAGAAAGACGTTCGGTGCAGACAGCCATCTTTGAAGTATTGAATATGCTTGTGCGGATGATCGCGCCGATCCTCGTATTTACCTCGGAAGAGATCTGGAAGATCATGCCCAAGGATAAGGGTTTAAAGGAAATCCCGAGCGTGCACCTGTTGGAATGGCCTAATGTGGAAGCAGTGGTTCCGCAAGATGATATCCATCTGCACATGGGTGCGGTAATGTCATGGATTCCTTTAGCTGCTAAGGCATTAGAAGAGTTGCGCGGAAAAGGCCAGATCGGCAGTTCCTTTGATGCGAGAATAAAACTATTGACAAAAAGCCAGGAACGTTATACATTCTTACAAAGCTTTAATACTGAGCTGCCTGAGATTTTCAAAGTTTCGCAGGTAGAGTTGGCATTAGATGATCAACTTGGCGAAGAAATAAAAATAGAGGTAGGTAAAGCTGAAGGCGTCAAGTGTTCGCGTTGCTGGAATTATTCATCGCAGGTAGGCAGTGACCCAGGGCATCCTTTGATTTGTGACAATTGCCTTAAGGCTATAATAGGGGGAAAGTAAATTGAAGAAAAAGCTTTCTAAAAAAGAATTAAAAGATTTCAAGAAAATAATCCTCAAGAAAAAAGAGGGGGTGCTGGACGATCTTCGGCATATCACCGATGATACCCTGAAGAAATCACAAAAAGAGGCATCCGGGGATATTTCCGGCTACACCTACCATATGGCTGATGTTGCCACTGATAATTACGACCGCGAATTCTCGCTGGGGCTGGCTTCCAATGAGAGAAGGACTCTTTATGAATTGGACGATGCCTTAAAGAGGATTGATGATGAAACCTTCGGTTTTTGCGATGATTGCAAAGGACCTATTTCCAAAATCAGATTAAAAGCAGTACCTTCTACCCATCTGTGCATTAAGTGCCAGGAGAAAAGGGAGAAGAAGTAGGCACTATATTCGGGTGCAATGAATGGTTCTGGCCATCGTTTCGATTGTTGTTATCCTGGATCAACTTAGTAAATTCCTCGCTGTAAATTTTCTACAATTAAATGTTCCGTTTGCCCTGATCAAGGATTTCTTGTATTTGACACTTGTGCATAACCGGGGAGCCGCATTCGGGATACTGAAAAATCAATTGTCCCTGTTTATTGCAATATCTTTTTTCGCCATTTTGTTTATTTTCATCTACCTTAGGAACAAAAAGAATTCTTTTCTTCTCAAGCTTTCGTTAAGTCTGATTTTATCCGGGGCAGCCGGCAACCTTATCGACCGGCTGCGTTTCGGGTATGTGATCGATTTTCTGGATTTTAAGGTCTGGCCGGTTTTTAACCTGGCGGATTCCGCTCTAACCATAGGTGCGCTGTTATTAAGCTGGGAGTTATTATTCGTTAAAGATGCTGCCTGAGATTTGTCATATCGGTCCTTTTACCATCTATTCGTACGGTCTGATGCTGGTTTTGGCTTTCTTTGTTTCCAGCTACCTGGCTGTCCGCCAGGCCAGGAAAATGCAGATTGACTCGGAGAAGATATTTAACCTCATGTTTTATGTATTCATCTGCGGGATCATCGGTTCGCGGATTCTTTACATATTGATCAATCTGCCCTACTATTTTAAGAATCCGCTGGAAGTCATCATGCTCCAGCATGGGGGAATGGCTATTTTCGGCGGGATAATTTCCGGTTTTATCTTTGCCTGGTTGTTTATCCGCAGGAACAAAATGGATTTGCTTGTTACCCTTGATTTACTGGCTCCATTTATAGCTTTGGGCCAGGCGATCGGCAGGATAGGCTGTTACTTAAACGGCTGCTGTTATGGCAAAGACCATATCCCTACCCAGCTATATTCCAGCCTGATGTTGTTTTTGATTTTCCTGGTTTTAAGGTTCATGCAGGAGAGGAATCATACGCCGGGCAAGATCTTATATTTTTACCTCTTTTTCTATTCCATAAAACGTTTCTCAATAGAGTTCTTCCGCAACGATAGTCCGAGGATATTGGCGGGTTTGACTATTTTTCAACTCTTAAGCCTGGCAATGTTTTTTTTATCCCTGGTCATGCTTATCAGGTTATTCTACTTTAAAAAGAAATAAAAATGAGAGAACTTTCCTTCCTTGTCCCTGTTGAGCAGGCTAAGTTGCGGCTGGATTTACTCTTGTCCGGTTATGCCGAATGCAATAATTTAGGCATATCGCGTACAACTATCCAGAAGCTGATTACTACTGGCCAGGTTTATTTAAATTCCCGGGTTATCAATAAGCCCAACCATAAGGTAAATCCAGGGGAGGAGGTGCGTTTTATCCTTCCGGAAAAAGAAAAGTCGCAGATACTGCCTGAACAGATATCTTTGGATGTGGTTTACGAGGATGATGATCTGGCGGTGATTAATAAGCAGGCTGGCCTGGTGGTGCATCCGGCCCCGGGTAACCGGGTACATACCCTGGTAAACGCTTTACTTGGCCGTTTTAAATCCCTTTCCGATATCAATCGGAGCCGCCCGGGGATAATCCACCGCTTAGATAAGGAGACTAGCGGCCTTCTGGTCATCGCTAAGAATAACGCCAGTCACCTTAAATTAGCCAAGCAGTTTTCCGACCACAGTATTGAGCGTAAATATGTCGCTATCGTCGCAGGTGTTGTCGGGTTCGACGAGGATATCATCGAAGCTCCGATCGGCAGGCACCCGGTAAAAAGGCAGGATATGTCAGTCAGCTTCTCGGAAAATACCCGTTATGCCAAGACGCATTACCGGACTCTAAAACGGGGAAAAAATTTCAGCTTTTTGGAATTAAGGCCTTTTACCGGAAGGACGCATCAATTGAGGGTGCATCTGGCTTACATCGGCCATCCTGTTTTAGGCGATGCCAAGTACGGAAGAAATAATTCTTTTCCGCGGATGGCCTTGCACGCCCAGGAGATCGGTTTTATCCATCCATCTACGGGCAAGCTGGTGCGTTTCTCAAGCGAAATCCCGCAGGAGTTTCAGGAATTCATAAAGAAAAACTTTTAGCACCCATTTCTCCGCAGTCAACCGCTTTGGAAATTTTTTTAAAATCTGATCATAACCGGGATTCTCTTCGGGCAGATAACTTATCTTTGCTTGCGCTTCCATGAGTTGTGTCCTCATTAATTTTACTTGATTTATTCATAACTAATGTTATAGTAACGATTAACGAACTTGTAAATTATAAAGTATAAAGGAGGTAAGATGAATCGCAGAGGAGCTATCTTAAAATTTGTTTTGATCGGTTCAATCATTGTTTCCTTAGTTCTTATCGGCGGATTATCCTATTTATTCCAGAATGAACATGCTAAATGCGTGAAGCTGCAGGCTCAGGTTGATGAACTGACGGCGCGTGAAAAGATTACCGAAGGTAAACTCGAAGAATCTAAGAAAAAAGTTTCTGACTTGACGCTTAAATTGCAGGAGGCTAAAGAGCGCATTGCTTCAGTAACCGAAGAGTTGGATAAAGAAAAGTCGGCACGGCAAGATACGGCAAAAGAATTAGAACAGGTCAAGGCGGATATGGAACAGCAGAAAATCTCCCGCCAGGATATCGAGAATAAACTTACCCGGGCCCAGGACGAGGGCAGGAAATTAAGGGAACAGCTAAAGACTATTGAGCAGAAAAAAGCGGATCTGGAAGCAAAGATAAAAGATTTGGAATCCGGTACTTCCGGAGTGGAGCTGGGCAAGGTTGTGGTAAACAATGAAATCGCTCCAGCGCCGAAAGTTGAAAGCCCTGCGGTTGAAAAGGGTGCGGAGGCAACTGCTGTAGTTGAGCCGAAAAAAGATCAAAAACAGGAAGTCGCAGTCGTTCCTTTAGCCAATCCTTTAGAGGGCAAGGTTACCGTGGTAAATAAAGAATATAACTTTGCGGTAATCAACTTAGGACAAAAGGATGGGGTCAAGATTGGAGATCAATTTTCTGTAACCCGTGAAGGAAAAATCATCGGGGATTTAAAAGTGGAAAAAGTCCATGAATCGATGTCCGCAGCAGGTTTTGCTGCAGAATTAAAAGATCTGATTCAGGAAAATGATCTGGTAGTGCAAAAGGCCAAATGAAGCCTTTTGCGGTAAAGCATAAATTTATTCCTCGAGGTAAGATTTTCTTCCCCGGGGATAAATCGATATCCCACCGGGCGCTGATTATCAGCGCCTTAAGCTGCGGCAAAACAGTTATAGATAATTTTCCTATCCATGATGATTCCTTGGCTACCTTGAATACCCTGGTTGCCTTGGGGGTCAGAATCAAGCGTGTTAAACATCGGGTTATTGTCTGCGGCGGCCAGGGGTTGAGGCAGCCGAAAAGCCCTGTTTTCGTGAATAATTCCGGGACAACTTTACGCCTGATCCTGGGCGTATTAGCCGGCACAGATTTTAAGACCAAAGTTATCGCGGGTAAATATCTATCAGTCAGACCAATGGCCAGGGTAAATGACCCTCTGCGCCTGATGGGTGCAAAGATAACCGCAAGAAAAAAAGGTAAAGAGGAATACCCTCCTATGATTGTCAGCGGAGGGTGTTTGAAAGGGATTCTTTACCGTTTGCCGGTTGCCTCGGCCCAGGTCAAATCCGCGATCCTCCTGGCTGGTTTGTCCGCCTCGGGCAAGACCTGCGTGGTCGAAAGCGTGGGTACTCGTGATCATACCGAGAGGATGCTTAAATATTTCGGCGCCGATATCAGTATCAATAAGAATAAAGTAATTCTCAATCCCGGTTGTTCCTTAATCAGTCCGGGAAGTATCTACATACCCGGGGATATTTCTTCGGCGGCTTTTTTTCTGGTCTTAGGTTTGATAATCCCCGGAGCTAAAATCGTTATTCAGCGTTCAAGCCTTAACCCGGGTAGAATCGGGATAATCAAAATCTTGAAAAGGATGGGGGCGAAGATCAAGATCGAGCCTCTAAAAGGATGTAAACAGATATTCGAGCCTATGGGCAATCTTACTGTCTCCGGCGGAAAACTTAAAGGCGCGTTGATCAGCCGGACTGAGGTGCCATCTTTAATTGATGAGCTTCCGGTTTTAATGGTTGCTGCTTGTTTTGCTGAGGGAAAAACCATAATTAAAGGCGCAGGAGAATTGAGATTTAAGGAAACCGACCGGATCAATTCAATGATTACGAATTTAAGATCCATGGGAGCGGATATCCGTTCAATCGGCTCAGGAAGTTCGGAAAGTATCGTTATAAACGGCAAGGGATTTCTTAGGGGGGCTGAACTTAAAAGTTTTGGCGATCATCGCACAGCTATGAGTATGGTAGTTGCGGCTTTGGCAGCGAAAGGTAATTCCCGGCTGGACGATGTCAGTTGCGTCAGTAAGTCTTTCCCCGGTTTCTTAACCGCTTTAAAAGGCTTGTCTTAGATAAACATATTATTTGACAAGGTCTTTAAACTCTGTTAAAATCACTTCACTGTCTTAAATCCAGGAGATTATATGGTAAAATTCGGCCAACAGTTTAAAAGATCGGTTAATTTTGTTTTAGGGCTTTTTTCCAATGATATGGGGATTGATCTGGGAACAGCCACGACCCTGGTTTTTGTCAAGGGTGAAGGGGTGGTCCTTTGTGAGCCTTCAGTCGTAGCTATTGAACGCGGGACTTCTCATGTTTTAGCTGTAGGGGAAGAGGCTAAACGCATGCTTGGACGCACACCCGGTAATATTGTCGCTATCCGGCCGATGAAAGACGGGGTTATTTCTGATTTTGAGATTACCGAAGCTATGCTTCGGTATTTTATTAAGAAGGTGCATCACCGCAGGGTTTTGGTCAGGCCGAGAATTGTTATCGCTATCCCTTCAGGTATAACCGAAGTTGAGAAACGTGCGGTAAAAGATTCCGCGGAGCGGGCCGGGGCCAGGGAAGTATTCTTGATCGAAGAGCCTATTGCCGCCGCAATCGGGGTGGGCCTGCCTATCCAGGAGCCGGTCGGAAATATGATTATCGATATCGGAGGCGGGACTACGGAGATCGCGGTGATTTCGCTTGCCGGTACTGTGTTCTCAAAATCTATCCGCATCGGCGGAGACGAAATGAATGAGGCGATAATCGAATACCTTAAGAAAACATATAACCTTTTAGTCGGCGAGCGCACTGCCGAAGATATCAAAATAAAGATCGGTTCAGCTTATCCTTTGGAAGAAGAGATGAGTATGGAAGTCAAAGGCAGGGACCTGGTTGCCGGGCTTCCTAAAATCGTCACTATTACCAGCGAGGAAATCCGGGAATCCCTGCAGGAGCCTTTGCGGGCTATAGTTGAGATTACCAAGATATCCTTGGAGAGGACTCCTCCGGAATTGGCCGCAGACCTTATTGAGCGCGGAATAGTTATGGCCGGCGGCGGTTCATTGTTAAGAGGATTGGATAAATTGATTTCTGAAGAAACCGGCCTCCCGGTGCATATAACCGATGATCCGGTTACTGCCGTGGCTAACGGAACTGGACGGGTGCTGAGCGAGATCGCCTATCTTAAGAAAGTAACTGTTTCGGTTAAAACCGAATCGCGTAATTAAATTCCGCCACTTGGCGGACACTGACGCAATATCTTTAAGCGTCAGGTGTAAGTCATTTGGAGGACACCCGCGCAATTGGCCGCGAGGTCACACCAATGCAATTCCTATTAGCGTTGGCTGACATGGGTGGATTAGAGCCAACCGTTGTTATTAACTAAATGTGTTTAAGCTATCCCGTAAAACCATAACCAGTATTTTTCTTATTGCCTTCCTGGCAGCGCTGGTTTATTTTTTCTTCCCTTTTTTCAAAAATTCAACCCAAAAAACTTTTAAACCTCATCTTACCTTGATCGATTTAATTAAACGGGAGTGCGGGGGGATAATCTTTTATCACCGCAATATGGTTGACTCCGGCAGGTTGAAGTATGAGACGGAGAATCTACGCCGGAGATTATTCGATTTGCGGGAGGTGGAGCAGGAGAATATCCGTCTTAAGAACCTGCTGAGTTTTAAGCAGAAATCTCCCTACCGGCTGGTAAGCGCCAGGGTGATTGCCCGTTCACCGGATAGCTGGTCAAGCAGCTTAACTATCGATAAGGGCAGGTATAACGGTATTCGAAGGGGAATGGCAGTAATTAATCCCAATGGCTTGCTGGGCAGGATAATCGAAAGCTCGGAGGTTACCAGCAAGGTGTTGTTGATCAATGATCCCAGCCAGGGTGTCTCCAGCATTGTGCAGCGCAGCCGCCAGGAGGGTTTAGTCAGCGGTTCTCTGGGGGGTAATTTAATCATGCGCTATCTTCCGATTGATGCGCAGATTGCCGAAGGGGATATAATAATTACCTCGGAATTAAGCCAGGTTTATCCTAAAGGCCTGTTGGTGGGCAAAGTAATCAGTATCGGAAAGGAGTTTTCCGGCCTCAGCCGTTACGCGGTGGTCAGACCAGCGGTAGATCTGTCTAGCATTGAAGAGGTATTGGTTATTATCCCATGAAAAAGTTTCTCATTTTCCTTTCTTTGATCATTTTGACTACTTTGCAATTAAGCTGGCCGCAGGCCTTGTCTATTTTTAATATCAAGCCTGATATCCTCCTGGTTTTTGCCGTCTCTTCAGTTTTTTATTTTAATTTCAGGGTCGCCTTGATAACGGCTATCTTCGCCGGTTTGCTCAAAGATGCTTTCCTGCCGTTTGGCTCGGCGATAAATACGCTCACTTTCAGTATATGGAGTTATCTTTCTTTTCGCTTGTCTTCTCAGATTTCCACTGAAAATAATTATATCCGTCTGGCGATAATCCTGATCGTGGCAATGTTGAACAATCTGGTGCTTGGCATATACAGCCTGAATTCCGGGAATTTCATCCCGGCGGGCATTTTTTTGCGCAACCTGGTTATTTCTTCGCTGTATACGGCAGCGGTAGCTCCCTTGATCTTTAAGCTCAATAAAAAAATATCCGCTTAATATATCTATGGAAAGAAAGAATATCTTAAAAATCCTGATTGTCCTGATGTTCGTTTGCCTGTTTATCGGCCTGGCGAACCTTGATTTGTTGCAAGGGGCGAAATTCCGCGGGCTCAGCGACAGTAATTGCATCCGTTTGATATCACAGTCAGGGGCCAGGGGAAATATCCTTGATCGTAACGGGGAGGTCATCGTTGACAGCAAGATTTCCTACGATGTTATGATCCTGCCTCAAGAGATGGATCAGCTTGACCGGGTCCTGGCCGGGATCAGCCGGATATTAGGGGTTGAAGTTAAAAGCCTGAAAGTCGTTTTTCGGAGAAACTATTTCTCTTCCAGCCTGCCGGTTACCGTTGCCAGTAACATTGATCTTAAGAAAGCGATACAGCTAGGAGAGTATAAGCTGGAGGAACCGAGCATCATTGTCCAGCCTAATCCCCTGCGGCATTATCCCTATGGGACATTGGCTGCCCACGTTATCGGTTATCTAAACGAAATTGACCGCTGGCGTCTGACCAAGCTTGAAGATTATGGCTATAAGACTAAAGATATCGTAGGTTTTGGCGGGGTGGAAGAAAGGTATGATTATTATCTGCGCCAGGAGGAGGGCGGTTTATCTGTCGAGGTAAATCACCGGGGAAAATTCATGCGGGTTTTAGGTTTTGAATCTCCGCAGAACGGCAAGGATATCCAGCTGACCCTGGATCTTAAGATCCAGAAGATCGCGGAAGAAAATCTTTCCGGAAGGAAAGGGAGCATAGTGGTGATGGATCCTCAAAGCGGGGAGGTCCTGGCTATGGCTAATTACCCGAATTTTAACCCCGCGGTTTTTGTAAATAAACGCACCAGGCTTATTGCCGGGTTATTCAATAATCCCGAATCCCCGTTGATTAACCGGGCAATCTCTTCGAGCTATCCCCCGGCTTCTGTTTTTAAGATAGTTGTAGCCGCAGCCGCGCTGGAGTTGAAAAAAATAAATCTTTCTACTAATTTCCTCTGCCGCGGTTCGACCATGGTCGGGGCGAGGAAGTTTTCCTGCTGGGATGTGCATGGGCTGCAGGATATTGTTGCCGCCCTGGCGCATTCCTGCGACATATTCTTCTATAAGACCGGGTTGCTTTTGGGTGCGCAGAATATCCATGATTACGCCTTGAAATTGGGGTTAGGCCGGAGCATCGGCTTTGAGCTGCCTTATGAAACAAGCGGTTTTATTCCTTCTCCTCTCTGGAGAAAAATCAATAAATTCCAGAATTGGTTTGACGGGGATACTGCCAATCTGAGTATCGGCCAGGGTGATTGCCTGGTCACTCCTTTGCAGGCGGCTAATCTGGTCTCTGTATTCGCTAATGGAGGATACCTGACTACTCCTTACATCGTTAAATCTGTCGGCGGTCTTGAGCTTTCGGCAAGAAAAAAGAAGATGTCCCGGCTGCCTTTTAAAAAGAGCACATTTGAGATTATCCGCCGGGGTTTACGGGAGGTGGTTTCCGACAGCAAGGGTACGGGAAACGCCTTGTCCGGAGTTGATGTTGCCGTCGCCGGAAAAACCGGGACTGCCCAGGTGTCCCGGGGAGCGACCCATGCCTGGTTTGTCGGGTTCTTCCCGTATGATAAACCAAAATACGCGATTTGTGTTTTTCTGGAGCATGGCGGTCCGGGGCACAGCGCCAGCGTTGTTGCCAAACAGGTTATCGAGGCGATGATTAAACAGGGGTTAGTGGAGGTCCAGAAATGAGAAGTTCATTCTTCAGGATTTTGATTCTCGCTTTGATCATCATCAGCCTGGGGGTTCTGTCCATCTATAGCAGCACTTATCAGAAGGAGGGTGTCTGGCAGGATATCCATAAGCGCCAGATCCTTTGGGCGGTGATCGGGCTGGGATGTTTTATCGTCATCTCGCAGCTTAATTATCGCAAGCTTTGGGATGCCAATTATCTTATCTACGGAGTGGCGTTGTTTTTTCTTTTTCTTGTCTTTGTCCTGGGGATCATCCGTCTGGGAGCACAGCGCTGGCTGAGGTTTGCCTGGTTTAATTTCCAGCCTTCGGAGTTTGCCAAACTGGCGGTGATCATATTCCTGGCGCGTTATTTCAGCAGGAAGTCAGTTGATGACATATCTCTTTTGTCCGGCAAATTCGGGATATTCAGAGGCATAATCCTGCCGTTTATTTTTGTGGCTGTCCCGATGTTTTTGATCATCGAGCAGCCGGATTTGGGCAGCGGCCTGATGCTGCTTCTGGTTTTTGTATCTTTACTGTATCTTACAAATGTACGTTTGAAATATATCTTCACATTGATCTGCGTGCTTATCCTGCCCTTGCCTTTCTTCTGGCATTTCTTGCGGGATTATCAGAAGCAAAGGCTGCTTGTTTTCTTAAACCCGAACA
Source organism: Candidatus Omnitrophota bacterium (assembly GCA_028712505.1). GTDB lineage: Bacteria > Omnitrophota > Gorgyraeia > Gygaellales > Profunditerraquicolaceae > UBA6249. Next base: position 7,597 of record JAQTQC010000002.1, on the reverse strand, counting down.
TCGACCCCTTGGGCGCCGGCTACACCGTGATCCAGTCGCGCATAGCTATAGGAAGCGGCGGATTATTCGGAAGAGGATGGTTATCCGGAACCCAGAGCCAGCTGTATTTTCTGCCGGAATCACATACGGATTTTATCTTTGCCACTTTTTCCGAGCAGTGGGGTTTCCTGGGCAGCTGCCTGCTTTTATCGATGTACTATTTGATTATCCGCCAGGGTTTTATAATTGCCCAGAGGACTCAGGATTCCTTCGGCCGTTTGCTTGCCTATGGCATATCTCTATTATTGGCATTGCAGGTGTTTATCAATATCGCCATGAACATGGGGCTGGCCCCGGTAGTCGGCCTGCCTCTGCCGTTGATGAGCTACGGCGGTTCAAGCATACTGGTTACTTTTATCGCCTTAGGTATTTTAGTGAATATCGACCGTACCAGGAGCGTATTTTAAGATGATCGAAGACTTGTTATTGGGTGTGCACAGGCCGGGACAATACCTGGGTAATGAATGGAACGCTTGTAAAAAGGCCGATGGTTCATACTCCATAAGTTTTGCTTTGGGTTTTCCGGATTTATATGAAATCGGGATGAGCAACCTGGGCCTGCGTATCATGTATGGGGTTTTGAATAACATCCCGGATGTTTCCTGCGAAAGATTCTTTGCCCCGGAGGCGGATATGGAAGCGGCTTTAAAAAATAACGGCCGTCGTTTTTCCTCCTGGGAATCCGGCAGGGAACTGATCGGTTTTGATTTCCTGGGTTTTTCTCTTGGCTCCGAATTGAACTATACCAATGTTTTAAATATACTTGAGCTTGCCGGGCTTCCTTTGCAGTCAGTGTTGCGGGATTGCCGTTATCCCCTGGTTATCGCCGGAGGACCCTGCAGCTTTAATCCGGAACCAATGGCTGAGTTTTTTGACCTGTTCATTATCGGAGAAGCTGAAGAGGCGGCTGTCGAGGTTATGGATTTATACCGCAAACATAAAAATGATTATAAAAGCGGACACCTGACAAAAGCAGATCTTCTGCTTGAGCTGTCCCGGGTAGAAGGTGTTTATGTGCCGACGCTTTACACTCCCCAATTAAAGGTCAGAAAGCGCGTAGTAGCTGACCTGGAATCTGCTTATTTTCCCTGTAATTGGATGGTTCCTTATGTGCAGACTGTCCATGACCGGATTACTTTAGAGATTATGCGCGGCTGCCCTAACCGCTGCCGTTTCTGTCAGGCCAGGAGTCAATATTATCCATTAAGGATACGCAGTAAAGAAAAAGTTATTGCCTTGGCGGATTCAGCTTATGCCGCAAGCGGCTACGAGGAGTTATCCCTGGCAGGTTTATCTGTGGGTGATTATCCGGGCATAGAAAAACTGGTTTTGGATCTGACTACGGGTTTTAAAGAGAGAGGGGTTAATTTATCTTTGCCTTCTTTAAAGGCCAGGGCATTATTAGGCAATGTGTCCAGCCTGATTGCTAAAGTAAAAAAGACCGGCTTGACCTTTGCCCCCGAGGCTGGTACGCCAAGGCTGCGCCAGGCCTTGGCTAAAGATTTTTCGGAGGAGGATTTCTTCAAGGTTATCGAAGAGGCTTACCTGGCGGGATATCAGCATTTGAAATTATATTTTCTTATTGGCCTGCCCGGGGAAAAAGAAGAAGATTTAGACGGTATAATCAATTTTGCCAATAAGGCGTCCGAGCTTAAAAAGAAAGTAAAAGGCGGCGCAGCGCAGATCAATATCAGCGTAAATCCCTTGATCCCCAAACCCCATACTCCCTTGCAGTGGTTGAAAATGGAGCCGGTTGCCGTGATCAAAGAGAAGCAGAATTATCTGAGAAGCCATTGCCGGAACAAAAGGCTTAAATTCAGTTTTCATAATTTTGAAATGGGTTTCTTAGAAGGCGTGCTTTCCCGCGGAGACAGGAAATTAAGCGCGGTTATCCTGGCTGCTTATAAGAAAGGCGCCAGGTTCGATGCCTGGCCGAGCTCTTTTTCTTTTAATAAGTGGCAGGAGGCATTTGCCGAGGCAGGCGTTGACCCGGAAAGTTATCTTAAGGAGAAAGCAACTTCAGCAATACTTCCCTGGGATTTTATCGATATGGGGATTGATAAAGAATATTTAGTCAGAGAGTTCAACTTGTCTCTTAATCCCGCCGGATAATAAAACTATTGTTATCTATCCGGTTAGCAGGTATAATTGATGAATAAAATATACGGAAAACATAATTATCGATGCCAGCTAAAAGGATCAACCAAAAACAATTAGGCGAGCTTTTGCTTGATGAAGGCATTATCAGCCGGGATCAGCTTTCCCGGGCTTTAAGCGCGCAAAAAGATAAAGGCGGCTTGATCGGGGAAACCCTGGTTGAGCTGGGTTATGTCAAGGAAGACGATATCGCCCAGTCGCTGACCGCCCAATACGGGTTTCCTTTTCTGACCCTGAAGAATTATGATGTCAGCCCGGAGATCACCAGTATTATCCCGTCTACGCTGGCCCGTCAATATTTGCTTGTACCCATAGATAAGATCGGCAGCAACCTGACTTTGGCTATGTCCAATCCTTTGAATATGCAGGCGATCAGCGATGTGGAGTTGCTCAGTGGATGCAGCGTGCAGGCATTTGTTTCTACTTCCTCTGATATCAAGAGGGCGATTGAGAGGTATTATAAAAACAAAGATTAAACACAGATTGCTATGATATCCTTCAGCGACCGTCTTAGCGCAATCTTAACAGCTCAGAAGCTCCTCACCAGGGATCAGCTTGGCCAGGCACTCAAATGGCAGGTGGATATCGGTGGAAACTTAAGCGATATAATCGTAGCGCTTAAGTTTGCCGGGCATAAACAGCTTGCCGCTGTATTAAGCAAAGATTTAGGCGTAACCTTATTTGACCTGAAGCATTTTGAAATCGATCCCGGTATCGTAAAGATAATTCCTCTTAATATCGCCCGCCGTTATCAAATCATCCCCACATCTAAATCAGCGGATTCTCTCAGCTTGGCAATGGCAGACCCGTTGAATATCTTCGCTATTGAAAACCTGCCGGAATTCCGTGGCTTTAAAATAAACCCGGTAATTTCCCCATTCCATGACATTCAGCAAGCGATTGAATTGTATTATCCGGCTGTTTTTAAGGCGAACATCAATGACTTACTTGAGGAATCAATATCTCCTGTTGAAATAATCAAGCCGGAGAAAAACTTGTTTTCCAGTTCCCCGGATATTGATTATTCCGGCCGCGAGGCCCCTGTAGTTAAGGCCGTCAATCTTATCCTGGAGGAGATGGTTAAAACGAATGCCTCCGAAGCATTGATTGAAATATCCGATAAGAGATTGCGCATACGTTTTCGGATCAGCGGCTTGCTTAAAGAGCAGGAGTTGTCTTTAAATGGCCCGGATGCTTCAATAATTGCGCGTCTGAAGTCTATGTCCGGATTGGAGATCACCAAGCATGATGTTTATCAGCAAAAGCGTTTTAAAACAGGTATCCTCGGCCGCCAGGTTGATTTCAATATCACTGTCCTGCCGGTTGCTTTTGGCGAGAGGGTGGTTTTGCGACTGCCGGATAAAATACAGGTGGTTCCGGATATCAAAGATCTGGGGTTTGCTGATTATGCTGCCGGGATATTATCCCAAGTCTCCCGTTTTAGCAGTGGATTGTTTTTAGTTTGCGGCCCGGGGGGAACCGGCAAGACCACGACGCTTTATGCGCTACTGAAGTCTTTAAGCAGCCCGGACAAGAATATCGTCACTATTGAAAATCCGGTTGAGGCTCGCCTGGGAGGAATAAACCAGGTTGCTGCTGAGCCGGATATCGGGTTTACTTTTGCCGCGGGCATCCGTTCCATACTTCTCCAGGATCCTAATATCATCATGGTCGGAGAGATTGGCGACTACGACACTGTGGATATGGCGGTTAAGAGCGCGCTTACCGGTCATTTAGTTCTCTCGTCTCTTGATACTGATACTGCTACCAGCGCGGTGTTTAAACTTATCGATATGGGGGTTGCCCCTTATCTAATCAACTCGTCTTTAATCGGGATTATCGCCCAGAGGTTGTTGAGAAAACTGTGCCCGCATTGCAAAGAGGCCTATGTTCTTAATAAAAAGGTGACTGAGGATTTAAAGATTAATCTGCATGATATTGTTGAACCGAAGTTTTATAAAGCAAAAGGATGCCCGCATTGTTTTAATACCGGTTATTCGGGCAAGGTCGCGATTGCCGAGGTCTTGCAGTTCAGCCAGAAAATGCGCGAATTAATTTCAGCTCTTGCGTCTGAGCAGGCGTTCAGGCAAGCCGCTTGCCTGGGAGGTATGCAGACTTTGCGCCAGGCAGGGTTCGATGCCGCTTTAAAAGGCCAGACTACTATTGAAGAGGTCCTGCGTTTAACGGAGCCTGAGGTGTAATATGGATTTGTTGAAAAAAACTATCCTTGAAAATACGCATATCCGCCCAGAACAAATGGAACGTTTTTTAAGCATCCAAAAGCAAAAAGGTATCCCCTTGAGGGATGTCTTAATCCAGGAGGGGGCGGTTACCCGGGAGGCCCTGGCGGATTTATTCTCAGACAAGGTCTATATGTTTCAGCTAAGCCTGGATAAGTTTAAATTTGACCCGGAGATTGTAAATTTGTTTCCGGAGGGTATTGCCAGGCTGTACAGGGCTGTGCCTTTATTAAAAAACGGCGGCAATTTAATCATTGCTACTTCTGAGCCCCTGAATGTTTTTGTTTTGGATGATCTAGCTGTTTTTTGCCGGAGCGATATTGTTTTTGTGTTCAGCCCTGAGAATGAGATCGATCAGGCTATTGCCAGGTTGTATCATGCCGAAATCAAAGATCCGGATAATAAGATCGATCCGGCTGCCATTATCCAGGAGAGGCAAGAGCCTGTTGAAAAGCTGGTCGATATCGTATTGGCGCATGCTTTGAACAAAGGAGCTTCGGATATACATATCGAACCGGAGTCAGACTGCCTGCGGATTAGATACCGGGTGGATGGAGTCTTGCAGGATGTTCTAAAGGCTCCAAAAGTAAACCAGGATTCTATTCTTGCCCGGCTGAAAATGATTGCTGATTTTGATATCATTGAAAACCGTATTCCTCAGGATGGTAAATTCATGGTAAAATCAGGGGATAGAGAAGTCGGGTTCAGGGTTTCCAGCCTGCCTACAACTTTCGGCCAGAAATTTGTTTTGCATGTTTTGGATGGATATATATCATCTGAAGGCCTGGAGGGGTTGGGTTATTCCGAAGGCAATGCCGCTATTTTAAAATCAGCTGCGTTAAAACATTCAGGCTTGATATTATTCAGCGGGCCTGTTGGCTCGGGTAAAACCACTACGCTTTATTCGCTATTGAGCCAGCTGGATACCGCTGCAAAAGATGTTGTTGCTATCGAAGATTCCGTAGAATGCCAGATACCCGGGGTCAGCCAGGCCTCAAGCAGGCTGGATGCGAATGTCGTCTTACGCCAGGATCCTGATGTAATTATGGTCGATCAAATCCGGGATATCCAATCTGCGGATATCGCGGTTAAGGCGGCTGTATCGGGAAAATTGGTGTTGGCTGCGCTGCAGTCTGAAGATGCCGCTTCCGGTATCAGCCGGCTTATTGAAATGGGGGTGGAACCGTTTTTGATTGCCTCCAGTTTGATTTTGCTTTGTTCCCAACGCCTGGCGCGTAAGCTTTGCCTTGAATGCCGTAAGCCCGCGCAGATACCTGAAGATTTTCCGGGGAATACAGGTTTTGGCAATAAACCCAAGTTCTATATTTCTCAAGGCTGCGAGCATTGCAATTACAGCGGTTTTTCCGGCAGGGTCGCTTTATCAGAAACTATCTTGATTGATAACGATATAAGAGATATACTTATAAATAGGGGATCGGTTGATGAGATCCGGGAATACGCTGTTAAACGTTTAAGACTTAAAACTTTGCGCGATGACGCTTATCTTAAAGCCGGGCAAGGTTTGATCAGTCTGGATGAGGCGATAAGAATAACTACCGGGGAATAAGATGTCTGCTTTCGGCAAGATACTGTTTATCTGTGATGACAAGGCTTATGCCAATAAGATAAAAGAACATCTTTTGAAGTTTGGCGAATATGTTTTGATCACTGAATCCACTGCCCAGGCAGGAGTGGTCAGCCTGCAGCATAGCTTATTCGATTTGATCATTATAAGGTATGCCATACCGGACCTGGATATCCTTTCTACGATAGCCGAGCTTAAAAAAGTTGACCCTGATTGCGTGATAGTTGTATTGCTGGAAGTGGAGGAACACAACCAGGGAAACCAGTTTGCCGATGTCGGGGCTTATGAAGTTTTGGGCTGGCCGGTTGATTTTGACAAATTGAAGTTTGTGGTGGAAAAAGGTATCCGGCTGCATATGTCATTGACAGCCGGCCGTAAAATGGTCCAGGGTTTAAAAGAGAATAACCAGGCCCTGGAGAAACAGAATACGCTTTTAGCCAAAAGGATCGAAGATTCTACGAGCAACTTAAGCCGGCTTTATGAAGATCTGCGCTCGACCTATATGCGTACGATCCGGGTGCTGGCGCAGGCAATTGATGCGCGGGATCATTACACGCACAGCCATTCGGAAAATGTGGCGCGTTATGCGGTAGCTATCTGCAATCAGCTCCGGCTTCCGGCCAAGGAAGTTGAATTGGTCCGCCAGGCTGCCGAGTTGCATGATTTAGGCAAGATAGGTATCAGCGATAGCATATTGCTTAAGCCTTCCGGGCTTACTCCTGCGGAATGGGAAGAGATTAAAAAGCATCCGACTATCGGCGCCCAGATCCTGGAACCGCTTACTTTTTTAAACGGAGTGGTTGATCTGGTCAGGCAGCACCATGAGCATTATGACGGCACGGGTTACCCGGAAGGAAGGAAGGGCGAGGACATACTTTTGGGCGCGCGGATAATCCATGTAGCGGATTCTTATGAGGCCATGCGTTCGGCGCGTTCTTACAGGAAGATCCCTTTACTCAAAGAAGAGGCGATCCTGGAGATTAAAGTAAACAGCGGTACGCAGTTTGATCCGAGGATAGTTGAGGCCTTTTTAAAGATAGTGGATAGCTTGTAAAATATTTAAAAAAAGTTCTTGACAAAACGCTGATTTGTAATAAAATGACTTTCCCTTACCAAAAAGGGATTATTATTGTGAGAAGTAAAAATAATAAGACCCGGCAGAGCCGGATGACAATCTTAAGTTAATCACCCAGAGAACGACAAGTTGGGCGTAAATAGATTTGACGCCCCGACAATTTGTCGGGGCGTATTTTTTTTGTCGCAAAAAGCGACACACCGGCCGATTCCTTTAGGGCCGGGTGTAGTCCGCAGTAGGCGGAATATTAGTTCTTTTGATAATTGAATTGCCAAGCGAGGCCAAGAGAAATCCTTAACCGGATTTTTTAAGGTCAATTCATGAGGTTTGAAATTAAATAAATCACTAGAGCCTGTATTCATAATCTTTCGAAATTTTTTCGGAGAGTTTGATCCTGGCTCAGAGTGAACGCTGGCGGCGTAGATTAGGCATGCAAGTCGAGCGATATCTTTTTTTTGAGACATTGAGACCGCAAGGTGGATGTGTTGAGAGAGAAGGAAT
>JAQTQC010000033.1 GCA_028712505.1 Candidatus Omnitrophota bacterium | reverse complement strand
GGGTTGGCAGAGATTTATAAAAGATTATATACTGAAGGATAGCTATGCATTTAAAAAGAAACCTTTTGATCTTATTGCTCTTGCTTTGTGTTGCCGTAATCCTTGGTTTATTAAAAGGCGCAGTAAGTATTCCGGCAGTTAACCTTTTATTTAAAGATAACCAGGCGATCTTTAATTTGCGTCTGTTACGTGTTATTGCAGGGGTCCTTGTGGGCAGCGGCCTGGCAGTTTCGGGAATAGCCCTTCAGGCGATATTAAGGAATTCATTAGCTGAGCCGTATCTATTGGGGACTTCAAGCGGTGCGGGTTTAGCCGCGGTAAGCGCGGCGATATTGGGTGTCTCAAGAATTTATATGCCGCTAGCGGCATTTTTGGGCGCAGCAGTCAGCATCATCATAGTTTATAACTTAGCCCGGGAAAAAGGGGTAATTGCAGACAAGTCTTTAATCCTCTCAGGGGTAATTATTTCGGTCGCTTTTTCTTCCTTGATAGTATTTTTAGTATCATTATTCGGAAATGAGGCGATGCATGAAATGAACTGGTGGCTATGGGGAAACTTGCAGGTTTACGATTACAAGCTCTTACTTTTAGTTGCCTTTCCCGTTATCCTGGGGATATGCGTGATTTATCTGTTTGCTCAGGACCTCAATGCAATTAGTATTGGAGAAGAAGAAGCTGTACACCTAGGCATAGATACGCAGAATTTAAAGAAAATCCTTATCCTGGTTACCGCTTTAATAACCGCCAGCCTCATCTGCATTTGCGGGATAATCGGGTTTGTCGGTTTGATTGTACCACATATGATGCGTTTAATTGTCGGTCCAAATCATAAAATTCTTATTCCTACTACTTGTTTGGCTGCTTCGGTGTTTATAATCTTCTGTGATCTTTTGTCGCGTACCCTTTTTTCACCCGTTGAAATTCCGATCGGGGTTATTACTGCGATAATCGGGGCTCCGGTATTCATTATCCTCCTGAAAAAAGGAAAGAGAGTCTTATGAGTGTATTACTAAAGATAGAAAATTTAAGCGGCGGGTATTATAAAGAAAGTGTCATCAGGGGATTATCTCTGGATGTGAATCAAGGTGATTTTTTGGGAATTATCGGGCCTAATGGTTCAGGAAAGACCACGCTTCTGCGTTTGATAACCCGAGTGCTCCCCATAAAAAAAGGAGAAGTATTTTATAAGGGTGAGAATATCGCTCTGATGAATTTAAAAGAATTTTGCCGTAAAGTGGCTTTTGTTTCCCAGGATATCTCTACCAGTTTTTCTTTTACGGTTATGGAGTTAGTTTTGATGGGCAGGATCCCACATTTAAAACGGCTGCAGTATGAGAACAGAAAAGATATTGAGATTGCAAATGAAAAACTTAGTTTAACCGATACCTTAAGCTTAAAAGATAAGCGTATCGATGAACTGAGCGCAGGAGAACGCCAACGGGTAGTGATTGCCCGGGCTTTGGCGCAGGAGCCTGAGCTTTTGTTTCTGGATGAACCGACTTCACATCTGGATATCGGGCACCAGGTGCAGGTTTTGGATTTATTGAAAAAGCTTAACCGGAAGAATAACCTTACGATTGTGATGGTATTGCATGATTTGAATCTAGCCAGCGCGTATTCTAACCGCATTGCCCTTTTAGATAGAGGTATTATTTTCAAGGAGGGCAGACCGGAAGAGGTCCTGACTTACAAGAATATCGAAACGGTTTACAAGACCATTGTCTTGGTAAATGATAATTCGATTACAGGTAAGCCTAATGTAGTTTTAGTCCCAGGAGAGAGATAAGCGATGAATAAAATAACTTTAGTCCTTGGTGGGGCGCGTAGCGGCAAGAGCAGTTATGCCTTGGATTTGGCTAAAAAATACAAAAAGGTCGCTTTTATTGCCACCTGTCTTGGTTTAGATAAAGAGATGCGGGAGCGGATCAAGATACATAAAGAATCCAGGCCGAAATACTGGGAAACATTTGAGGAGCCTAAGGATCTGGCAGGATTAATCAGCAAGTTGAACAATGGTTTTGATTGTATCCTTATTGATTGTTTGACCCTCCTGGTTTCAAACCTTATTCTTTCCGGGAATAGCCAGCAACAAATTCTTAAAGAGGTTGAAAAGCTGATGTTTATTTTAAATAAGAAGAAGTCAAGGGTAATCCTGGTTTCTAATGAAGTAGGTTTAGGGTTGGTCCCGGTAAATAAACTGGGTAGGGATTTCCGTGATGTTGCAGGCAGGGTAAATCAAATAGTTGCAAAAAATGCTGATGAGGTATTCTTCGTCGTTGCCGGTATACCGCTAAAGATAAAAGGAGAAAAATAAGTGGATAAAATCAAAGAGGTAGCTGGAGATATCCCCGGAATTGACCGTGAAATCACAAAGAAGGCCCAGCTAAGGCTGGATAGCTTAACTAAGCCATTGGGGAGCCTGGGAAGATTGGAGGAACTGGCAAGGCAAATCTGCGGAATTACCGGGAAAATCAATCCGACATTAGAAAACAAAGTTATTTTTACCTTAGCCGCTGACCATGGTGTAACAGATGAAGGGGTGAGCGTTTACCCTAAAGAAGTTACTGCTCAGATGGTTTACAATTTTATCGCCGGCGGAGCGGGGATAAATGTCTTGGCAAAACATGTTGGGGCAAAGGTGATAGTCGTAGATATGGGCGTTGCAAGCGATCTTAATCCTAATCCGGGATTATGCCTTAAGAAGATAGGCTATGGAACAAAGAATATGGCAAAAGGACCGGCTATGACCAGGGATGAAGCAAAGAGGGCGATTTGTGCAGGAATAGAAACTTTTGAAGAAGAATTAAAACGGGGAATTGATATTGTCGGGATTGGCGAGATGGGCATAGGGAATACTACTTCTGCTAGTGCGATCACCGCTTCTTTTACCGGAAGATCGGCTGAAGAGGTTTCTGGAAGAGGGGCTGGGCTTGATGATTCAGGGTTAAAGAATAAAATAAAAGTCATTAAGCAGGCGCTGCTTGTCAATAGGCCTGATCCAGCCGATGCCCTCGATGTCCTATGTAAAGTTGGTGGATTTGAGATTGCCGGAATGGCAGGCATAATCCTATCTGCTGCTTCTCATAAAACCCCGGTAGTTATCGATGGGTTTATATCCGGGGCTGCTGCATTGGCTGCTTTTAAGATCGAGCCTAAAGTAAAAGATTATATGATTTCTGCGCATAATTCTCAGGAGGCAGGTCACAAGGTTATTTTGGAGTATATTGGGTTAAGGCCTTTGTTGGATTTGGATTTAAGGCTCGGAGAGGGTACCGGGGGAGCCCTAGGAATAGGATTGGCTGATGCCGCAATAAAAATCCTTAATCAGATGGCTACTTTTAAGAGCGCCAAGGTGTCGGAGAAAAAAGAATGAGCAGTTTCTTATTGGCCCTGCAGTTTCTGACTGTTTTGCCTTTAAAAGTAAAACAATTTAACGAGAAAAGAATGGCCTGGTCTTTGGTATTTTTCCCGGTTGTAGGTTTATTCTTAGGGTTAATACTTGTTGTCCTTAATATGCTGCTGTCTGCTTTAGGTATCCTTCCGGCAGTTGTAAATATAATCTTAGTAATCGCCTTGATCATCCTTACCGGCGGAATGCATATGGATGGTCTTTCTGATACTGCGGATGCCTTTTTAAGCGGTAAGGGTAAGGAGGAGATGCTGAAGATTATGCGTGATCCGCATATCGGGGTGATGGGGGTTTTAAGCCTGATCATCTGCATACTCCTGAAGATCGGTTTACTTTCTTCATTAGCTGTTATAGTCAAACCAGCGGCCTTAATCTTAATGTGCATTTTAAGCAGATGGACTGTAGTTATGGTAATGTATCTATTCCCTTATGCCCGCCAGGAAGGTAAAGCCAAATTCTTCATGCAGGGTCTGAATCTTAAAATTCTTATTAATTCACTAGTCCTGGTCTTGGTGTTTTTATTTTCTATCTGGGGGCTAAAGGGTTGGCTGATTTTGTTGATTGTTTCCGGTTGCGCTTATTCAATCAATGTGGTTATCGCCAAAAAAATCGGAGGAGTGACTGGGGATACGCTGGGAGCGACAATCGAAATAATGGAGGCAGTTATTTTATTAACCGTTTGTATAACACAGGGGTTTAGGTATGGATAGCTTAAAAGCGATATCGTCTTGGAGCGGGGGAAAAGACAGCTGTCTGGCTTGTTATAAAGCAATGCAGCAAGGTTATGATGTTAAGTTGCTTTTGAACTTCATCTCCCGGGAGTCAAAACGGGGTTGTTTTCACGGATTAGAAGGGAGGTTGTTGAAGTTTCAGGCGGATTTGATCGGTATGCCATTGATACAAAGAGAAGTCAGCCCGGATATGCAGAAGTATGAGGGTGAATTTAAATCTGCGGTAACTGAGTTGAGAGGTAAGGATATCGGTTCGATGGTTTTTGGTGATATTTATCTATTGGAGCATGAAAGTTGGATTGAACGTGTCTGTGCGGATATAAATATCAACCCTTTAGAACCGCTTTGGAATAATCCTCCGGAAAGCATCATTGATGAATTCTTGGGGGCAGGATTTAAGGCAATCATCATCAGCTGCAAGGCGGATATAATGGGCAAAGAGTTTCTCGGCCGTTATATCGATAAAAGCTTAATTGAAGAATTGAAGAAAAGAGATATTTGTCCTTGCGGCGAGAAAGGGGAATATCATACCCTGGTGGTTGACGGGCCGATTTTTAAAAGGCCGATCAAAATAGTCGAAGCAGTTCCTGTAATCAAGGAAAGTTTTTGGAAGCATTGGTTTTTAGATATCAGGGAATATGCCTAAGGTTTATCCAATGAAATGTCAGAAACTGCCATTTAGAGTCGGTACTACATCATATATCTACCCGGATGATATTTTGCCGAACGTGCGCAAATTAAAGGGTGAAATTGATGACCTGGAACTGGTTCTGTTTGAGATTAATAATACCGGGAATATCCCCAAACAGAAAGATCTAAAAGAGCTAAAACATATAAGTAATAAATGGAACTTAACTTATACCGTTCATCTGCCATTGGGTATTGATCTTGGCAGTGCAATAGCAGGTAAAAGGAAAAGGGCAGTGGAAGAAGCAGGGATGCTTATTAAGCGTTTGGCTATCCTTGATCCTTACGCTTATATATTGCATCTTAATTTATCTAAACGGATTAAAGGCAATGTCAAGCTTTGGCAGGGCAGGATTAACCAGTCATTAAAGGATATAGCCGGGTTTGAATTTGTCAGGCCGCAAAATATAGTTATTGAAAACCTAAGCTACCCTTTTGAACATATCGATTCCCTGATTTTGAAGAACGGTTTTTCAGTTTGCGTGGACATAGGGCACCTTATCGTAGCCGGGATTGATCCATTGAAGCACTTGAAGAAATATATCGGCATGACCCGGGTAATTCATCTCCATGGGGTTAACGGATATAAAGACCACCTGTCGTTAAAATATTTAGATGCGGCATTGATAAGGCGGATAATCCAGTTTCTAAAGCACAGCAACTACAATGGTGTATTGACCTTGGAAGTGTTCTCACAAGCTGATTTTAAAGAATCTATGGATATTATTAAGGGAGGGAGGTGGTAAGAGATAGCAAGGTTTAAAGTGCGGTTAGTGTAGAGAAGTTATTAACAATTTTTTCCAGATAGGCAGAGGAAGTAAAGGTGCGATTCCTTCCGCTGCCCCGCAACGGTAATATAAATCAGCAGCCAGGAGACAGGATAGAGGAGCAGATTAATTTTTATTCTATTGGCTGGATTCTATATGCTGATTTACGAGCCCGGACGATTGCCTATCAGGGGAAGTATTCTCGGAGGAGAAGAACAATGAAAAAGGTGATTTTTAGCTGTATTATTATGGCAATTTTGATTATGGTCAACCAGTCTTGGGCGGACGAAGTCCAGGTTACGGAATCCGCAGGTCAAGAGGCTGCTGATGTTAAATACGATTTGGGCAATGTGATTGTTTCTGCTACAAAAACTGAAACCTACCAGGCGGAAATCGGTAGTTCGACTACTGTGATTACTGCTGA
>JAQTQC010000019.1 GCA_028712505.1 Candidatus Omnitrophota bacterium | reverse complement strand
GGGGAATCCGCAATCATGCTTCTTGCGGCTGAAACGTTCTTCTTGAACAGCTGCTATAATTTCTCCATCGCGCAGAAAACAGGCAGCGCTATCATGGTAAAAACAGGAAATACCCAGGATATTCATTGCCTATCCCCTGGTTTATTTGACGAGGTCAAATTTTTTGCGTGCTTCTTTTTCAATATCTTCCTGTATTTTCGGGTTTTCTTTTAAGAATTTTATTGCCGCATCCCTGCCTTGGCCAAGCTTTTTATCTTCAAAGGAAAGCCAGGTCCCGGATTTAACAATTACCCCCAGGCTTACCGAAGCATCGATCACCGCTCCAGTCTTGGCAATCCCTTCATTGTGCATAATATCAAACTCTGCCTCGCGAAACGGCGGGGCAACTTTGTTCTTAACCACCCTTACCCGGACATGGTTACCGATAACCTTATCTCCTTCTTTTAAGTAAGCGATCCTGCGTACATCCAGCCTCACTGATGAATAAAACTTAAGCGCCCGGCCTCCAGGAGTAGTCTCAGGTGAACCAAACATAACTCCGATTTTTTCCCTCAACTGATTAATAAAAATCACCGTGGTCCGGGATTTGCTGATTGAACCGGTCAATTTACGCAAGGCCTGTGACATCAAACGCGCCTGCAGCCCCATATGCGAATCACCCATCTCTCCTTCGATCTCGGCCCGCGGTGTCAACGCCGCGACTGAATCAACTACAACCAGATCAACAGCATTGGAACGCACCAGGGTTTCTGCGATCTCCAAAGCCTGCTCGCCGGTATCCGGTTGGGAGATTAAAAGATCATCCAGATTCAAACCGATTATCTTGGCATAAGTAGGATCAAACGCATGCTCGGCGTCAATAAATGCCGCTACCCCGCCTTTCTTTTGGATTTCCCTTATGGCCGTTAATGTAAGGGTAGTTTTTCCGGAAGCCTCCGGTCCGAATATCTCGATTACCCTCCCGCGAGGCAGACCGCCCACGCCTAAAGCAAGGTCCAACGTAAGCGCGCCGGTTGAGATAATCTCAACATTGGCCTTTGTATGCGCCCCCAGTTTCATAATTGAACCCTTGCCAAACTGTTTTTCTATCTGCGCTAATGCCAATTCCAATGCCTTATGCCTATCAGATACCTCTTTTACTTCTTCCTTCTTCTTTTCAACCGCCATATTTAACCCTCCGATATATAAAATTTAAGTCAATATTATAACCTGCCCTCCCTTAAGTGTCAACCAGATTCCTGCAATAAAAATCCTCCTTTCTACTCTAATTGACGTAAAAAGGAGGATAATCTAACCTGAGAAGAAAAACAGCCTACGGTTTATTTTGTTTCCAACTTATCCAATCTGGCCTTTAGCCCATCGATCTCAAGCTGCTGAGCCTTAATAATATCCTGCTGCTCCTGGACAGCCTTCACCAGATAAATCTGCAGGTTCGTCAAGTTTGTATCTAGATAGCTTCCATCGCCTATCTTACGCTCTGTCACCATTTCAGGGAACACTTCCTGAATTTCCTGGGCTACAAAACCATAAAGCTTCTTGTCTTCCTTGCTATATCCGGTAACTTGATAATATTTCTCATTATACTTAAAGGTTGAAGGTTTTAACTTCATTATCTTATCGATTACCCCGCCACCCAGCCCCTGGATATCTTCTTTTAACCTACGGTCAGAATAATTCGTCCAGTTAGTATAACCGTTAGCTCCTGGTTGGCCGTTCAACGTAAGTTTGTAAGTTGAAGTGGTTGTTCCGATACTTACATTTCCTCTGATCCAGACATATCCGTCGGTAGTCGGCACATCAGCGGAAGTAAAAAAAGTGTCCACATTATTATCCCCCACGCCGAGTTTTTTCGCAAAAAGGGCGTCATAGCTGCCATACGGAGAAGGATAATAGGTAGTAATAGTGATCTCCTCCTGGGCAAGAACAACCGGCGCAAGAAGTACTAAAATAGAGAAAATTAATAAGAAACCTTTGAATAATCTTACCATTCTTCCTCCTTACCCAGAAAGGGTACACCGGCCACTCCTTTCGGGCCGGACAAGATAATATTTGATTTAATTATATAAGAATATGCCATAATGTCAACCTTTTAACCGCCCCCTTTCTTGACTTTAACCTGAAATGTGTTACACTTAATCCATTATGGAAGAATTGAACAAACTAAAAATCGAACTTGAGCGTACAAAAATTGAATTGGATATACTCTATGAGATATCCAACGCCATGCGCACTACCTTAAAACTGGATGAAATCCTTTACATCATTCTTACCGGTGTAACCGCGCATACCGGATTAGGCTTTAACCGGGCTATGCTTTTTCTGGTTAACGAAAAGGATAAAATCATTGAAGGTAAAATGGGTATCGGCCCGGAAAACGGCGAAGAGGCAAACATCGCCTGGACCAAAATCGAAGAAGAAAAAATGGATCTCGATGACCTGATTAATGCCTTTAAGAATTCCAGTTCGGTTTTAGAATCCGGTTTTAACCGTCAGGTAAAAAGCTTAAAAGTGTCAATGCAGGACAAAGACGAAAACCCCCTGTCCTTGGCTGTACTAGAAGGCATGCCCCTGCATCTAACCAGCCAAACTATAAAGAAATATCAGAACTCTCCTGTAATCAAGATACTCGGAAGCAACGAACTCTTGCTTATCCCCTTAAAAGCAAAAGACAGGGTAAATGGAATTATCATCGCGGATAACTTTATCACCAAAGACCCGATTACCAAAGACGACATCCGCATGCTCACTATGTTAGCTAACCAGGCAGGACTGGCGATTGAGAATTCCCAGCTCTTTGAGTTGACCGCCGAACGAGCCCACACGGACTACCTGACCAACCTCTGGAACCATGGATATTTTCAGCTTCTTCTACAGGCAGAAATGGAAAAAGCCAAAGCCACTAAAACTAAGCTGAGCTTGATCACGGTAGATATAGATAATTTTAAGGTTTATAACGACACCCTGGGGCATCAGGCAGGGGATAAAATATTAAAAGACTTGGCACGGCTTTTGCGCAATCAATCACGTAAAATGGATCATGTCTGCCGTTACGGAGGAGAAGAATTCACGATCATCCTACCCCAGACCGAACAAAAAGAAGCTTATATGATCGCTGAGCGCTTGAGGGTGGATATCCAAAGATACCCATTTTTAAACGAAGAAATATTCCCTAATAAAACACTGACTGTAAGTTTAGGAATTGCTACTTTCCCGGAGAACGGACTGCTTCCTGCAGAGCTGATTACCTCTTCCGATAAATCACTTTACAAAGCTAAGAATCAGGGCAAAAATATCACCTGTTGCGCCCCCCTAACTTAAGCTGCCACCGGCTGCTCTTCTTGCTGCTTCTCTTTATTCTGCGACAACTTCACCGAGACTATCCGGGAAACCCCTGATTGCTGCATAGTAATCCCATACATTACGCTGGCATTAACGATCGTTTTCTTATTATGAGTAATTACGATAAACTGTGAAGTCTTGGAAAATTCCTGCAGTACTCTCGAGAATCTATCCACATTAGCCTCATCAAGTGCTGCATCAATTTCATCCAGGATACAGAACGGCGAAGGCTTGATCTTAAAAATAGCAAAGATCAGCGCAATAGCCGACATACTTTTTTCCCCACCACTCAGCAATAACACATTCTGTAATTTCTTTCCTGGAGGACGGCAGATAATTTCAATCCCCGATTCCAGCGGATCATTCTCGTCAACCAGGAATAATTGTGCATCACCTCCGTTAAAAAGCAGGCGGAAATAATTCTTGAATTCAACTTTTACTTTTTCAAAAGTTTCGATAAACATCTGCTTTGTCGTGCGGTTAATCTTTAAAATCGCCTGATGCAATGATTCCTTGGCAGTCAAAAGATCGGTCTGCTGCTGAATCAAAAAATCATAACGCTGCTTTAATTCATCATATTCTTCAATGGCTACCAGGTTAACCGTACCGTAAGAATCCAACTTTTTCTTCAACTCGCTTATTTCATTCGCCAGCGTCGCCTGATCCAAATCTTTATTCAAATCTTCAAGAACATCCAGGTCAATTTTATAGGCCGAGACCATTCTCTCTTTTATCGCCGAGTAACGGTAATCCAGATCCTTATCCTGCATCTCCAAATTATGCAAGCTGTTCTTTACGTACTCCGATTGTTTACGGGCTGCCTCAATCTGCTTAACCACCCCCACTGTACCGCTGGATACCTCATTATATTTAAGCTCAACCTCGACTAACCCGTCCTTCTTCCCTTTGATCTCCTCCTGCGTCTGGCTGATCTTATTCTGGCAATCAACGATCTCCAGCCTCAATCCCTGTTGGCGCTCTTTGGCCTCGGTAATCTGCCTCTCGATATTCTCAAGACTGGACTTATCCTGATTGTAAGTCTCATCAAGTATCTTTAAAGTTGCTGCGTCTGAACTAAAACGTTTATTCAAAGCTTCGATCTCCGTCTTGGTCTGGGTAATCAAAACCAATACCTCTTCCCTGGCCTTGCCATGCAAAGAAATATTATCCTCTTCCTGCACAATTGAATCCTGCCTAAGCCTTTCTTCGTTATTGAGGTTGGCAAGCCGGCTCTGAGCATCAACTAAATTCTGCTCAATCGCGGAAATCTCCCGGCCTACGTCGCTTAACTCCATAACGATTACATCTTCCTCTTCTTTGATTTTATTGAACTGCTCTAAGATCGCAGAATAGTTAGACTCTTTATTTGCCAAGGTAATCTCATGGTTGCGCAGCTCAAGCTCCAAGCTATCAGTCATCTTATTTAATTCTGAAATACAGCTTTGACGCAAAACCTTCCTGCTCCTTAACTCCCCCAGCTTCTCTTCGATCCGGGAGATTTTATCGCTAATATTCTGGGTATCCAATTCAATCGGCTTTGCTTCTCCGATTATCTTGAATGCGGCTGGCCAGAGGGACGCGGTTTGTCCTCCCGTTGACAAAGCCGCTGAACCAACAGCCGTGGTTTGCCCTCCTACAGGCAAAGCCATTGCCCCCTCATCGCTTAATGCCGGCTGATTCTGAACTTTTACCACCAGGCCTGTGATACTCTCCTTGGGCAGCTTATCTAAATAGATCACTGCATTCAACGACTCCCCGATATCATCATACTTATTCCTTAATTTTTCCAGGAATTCTTTATGCGAAACCAAGGTCAATTTCTCATTCTCTAAATTCGTAATCTCGTGGTTGATCTCGTTTAAATTTAACCCCTCCTGCTCAAGATTAGCTTTGACACTGGCAATCTTTTGCTTGAAACCATCCACTAATTCCCGGGTACTTACCAACTCCTGGGTAACCTTTTTTAAAGCCTCTTCGGCGATTACCTTCTCCTCGTAAACCTTGGCCTTTTCAATCTCCAGCCTCTTTTTACGCGCTAAAAATACCTGGTGTTTAGAATTAAACTCGCCCACCTCATTATGCGTATTTGAAATCCGGGTCTCTAAATCCAGGATGATTTTCTTACTCTCAGAAATAGCCTCCAGAGAACTCTTGATTGAAGAGCTAAGCTTATCAATCTCCTCTTCCTTCTGGGCCAAAACAGATTGTTTCTCCTCTATATTTTGTTTTAAGCTGTCATATTCAACGCGCACCCTCTGTAACTTCTCCTCATCTTGCAGTAACTTTGCCCTGGACTGCTCAATTTGTCCTTCCAAAACCTGGCTGTTCTCAACAAGCTCTGCGATACGCTGTTGATTAAAAACGATGTGCTCATTATTGCGCACCAAGCTGTTTTCCAGATTAAGTATTTCGCTGCGGCCCGCCATCAAGCTTTCTTCCAATGACTTTAATTCCGACTGGCGGTTGGCGATCCGAGCCTCCAGCTCCGCAACTGACTCAACCAAAACCAAGTCCTCTTTCTTCAGATCCTCAAGCTTCCCGGAAATCTCATCCCTCTGCGCCAGGAAATTCTTCTTATCGATGACCGCTAGATCCGTCTCCTTTGATTTCAACTCCTCAAAGACTTCTTTATACCTGCGCGCTTTATTCGCCTGCCGCTCAAGAGAACCAATCTGCCGCTTTACTTCTAAAACGATATCATTTACGCGCAACAAATTCTGCTCGGTTTCTTCTAATTTACGCGTGGTTTCCCTTTTCTGAGCCTTATATTTACTTATGCCGCTAGCTTCATCAAAAACCATCCTGCGGTCTTCAGGCCGGGAACTTAAAACCAAATCGATCTTACCCTGAGCGATGATCGAATAGCTCTCCGCGCCGATACCTGTACCTAACAATAAATCAAGTATATCCTTAAGCCGCACTGTAGCCTTATTCAGCAGATACTCGCTTTCACCGCTTCTAAAGAGCCTGCGCGTAATCATCACTTCCGGATGATCAACATTAAAGAAATGACTGGAGTTATCAAAAGTAAGGCTGACTTCAGCCATACTTAACGGCTCTTTATTATCCGCTCCGTTGAAAATAACATCCAACATCTCCGAACCGCGCAAAGATTTAGCCGACTGCTCTCCTAATACCCAGCGTATGGAATCAAAAATGTTGCTTTTTCCGCAGCCATTGGGACCGACTACTGCCGTAATCCCCGGCTCAAAATTCAGTACCGTCTTATCACAAAATGATTTAAAACCTAAAAGCTCAAGTCTTTTAAAATACATAGTCTCTCCTAGCCCAGAAGGGCACACCCGCGCAATTCCAATAAGCGCGGGGTGTTAGTGTAATTGCGACTGCTGAGCCTCAAGCCAGTCATCAATCTTATCCTTTTTAAAGCGCCACTGCCCGACGAGCTTCAGCGCCGGAATCTTGTTATGTTTTAACCAATCATAAATAGTCCGGCGGGTCACTTTTAAATAATCCGCCAGATCTTCTATCGTCATCAGATTGTTGCTTACCATAAAATCTCTTCTCCTCCTCATTACCAGGACGCCTAACACCCAAGGCAATCTATAAGAGATTATAATTATTTTCTCTATTCTTGTCAAGGAGAATCTTTACATTCTTTGACATATAGATGAGATAAGGATTGATATAAAGCAAAACAATGCAATCATCTGCAAAACGGACTATATATGTAAGATTATACATATCAAATACTTACATAATAAGTGGCCTTCTCTATACAAAATAATGGGGCCAGATTTATCTTCTCCTCTCAATGTCTTGAGAAGAACAAATCTGACCCCATTACAATATCAGTTTATTTATTTCCGAAGCGCTGTCTTAAAAGCTTGAGTCAAAACCGGAACGACCTGGAACAGATCCCCGACAATTCCGTAGGTAGCTATTTTAAAAATCGGAGCTTCCGGGTCCTTATTTATCGCAATGATGATTTTCGAAGACTGCATCCCGACAAGATGCTGTATCTGACCGCTTATCCCACAGGCAATATAAATCTTAGGAGCCACAGTCCTGCCGGTTTGTCCTACCTGATGCGAATAGGGAACCCAACCGCTATCTACTGCCGCACGGCTTGAGCCGACTGCTGCACCCAATACATGCGCTAATTCTTCAAGTAATTTGAAATTCTCAGGCCCGCCCATACCGCGGCCACCGGAAACAATGATATCCGCTTCAGATAAGTTTACCGTGGATTCGATCTCTTCAATGATATCCAAAAGCTTTGTCCGGGAAACATAAAGCGAGCTATCAAAACTTTCCCTGATAATCTTACCTTTACGTTTTTTATCCGCCGCCATCGGCGCAAATACCTTATGTCGCACTGTCGCCATCTGCGGGCGGTAATTCGGGGAGATAATCGTCGCCATGATATTTCCGCCAAAAGCCGGGCGTGTCTGCAAGAGTATCTTCTTGTCAGGTTCAATATCCAACCCCGTACAATCCGCGGTTAAACCAGCCTTGATATTTATAGCCACCCGGGAAATCAAAGACCTGCCGATATTCGTCGCCCCGCATAAAAATATCTCAGGTTTATATTTCTTTATCAATTCAACAATGATATTCGTATACGGCTCATCCTGGAAATTCGCCAATTCCGGAGCCTCAACCAGGTATATATTATCCGCCCCGCAAAAGACCAGTTCATCAAGCTGATCTTCTAATTTGTTGCCGATCAGGACCCCGCTCACCTGGCAATTTAATTTCTTAGCCAGCTCCTGCGCCTTACCTAACAACTCATACGAAACAGACTGCACCCGGCCATTCTTCTGCTCGATAAAAACCCAAATTCCTTTATAATCTTTTATATCCGGCAATTCGCATTTTGCAGGAGTCTTCTCTAATAAAACTGCTTTAAATTTACAGGCATCCTTACAGGCTCCGCAAAGAGTACATTTATGCAGATCAATAGAAGCCTTTTTATCCATTATGCGGATAGCATCAAACGGACAAGCCTTTACACAAAGAGTACAACCCGTACATTTCTCAATAATAATCGAAATAGACATCTTAATTAACCTCGCCTTTAACTAAATCCACCAGTTGTTTAGCAATATCCGGAATCTCGCCCGTAAGCATCTGCCCGCCGACCCTCGGCGTAGGAGTAAAAATCTTTACCACCTGAGTAGGTGAACCGCATAGGCCAATCTGCTGCGGATCAAGCTGCAGCTCTTTTTGAGTTAGCGTAGTAACCTTCGCCGATTTTGCCTTCATCAAACCTCTCAGTGAAGGAATTCTCGGCTCATTAATCTCTTTAACTACAGTTAAAAGCGCTGGAAGCGGAGTCTCGATAATTTCAAACCCCTCTTCCAACATCCTCTCAACTTTCATTACTTTATCAGTCGCCTCTTCTATTTTCTTAACATAAGTTACCTGGGGAATATTTAAATGAGTGGATATCCCGGGCCCAACCTGCGCCGTATCTCCGTCTGAAGCCTGCTTTCCGCAAATAATTAAATCAAATTCGCCGATCTTCTTAATTGCACCGGCCAGAGTATAGCTGGTTGCCCAAGTGTCACTTCCGGCAAAAGCCCGGTCGCAAACTAAAAACCCTTCATCAGCCCCCATAGAGATTGCCTCGCGTAAAGCTCCATCCGCCTGAGGAGGACCCATCGTAACAACAGAAACCTTGCCCCCGAATCTTTCCTTGAGCCGCACCGCCTCTTCAATCGCATACATATCAAAAGGATTAATAATCGATTTCACCCCTTCACGCATAAGCGTATTTGTCTCAGGATTAATTCTTACTTCGGTTGTTTCAGGAACTTGTTTTACGCAGACTACAATATTCATTATTTTTCCCCTGTCTTAACTTACTTAAACTTACTTACTATTACTTATATTTACTCTATTTTACTTGGCCAACTCTTTGATTATCTGCAGAGCAATAATCCCACGCTGAACCTGATTTGTGCCTTCATAAATCTGAGTAATCTTTGCGTCGCGTACATATTTCTCAATCGGATAATCTTTCATGTAGCCATACCCGCCGAACAACTGCAAGGCATCGACAGTAACTTTCATCGCTACATCAGAAGCATACATCTTAGCCATAGCAGATTCTTTTGATACATCTTTACATCCGGCATCCACCATCCTGGCAGTCGAATACACCAAACCACGCGCTGCCTCAACTTCAGTTGCCATATCCGCGATCATCCACTGAATACCCTGAAAACTTGATATAGACTTACCGAATTGCACCCTTTCGCGAACATATTTAACTGCTAACTCCAGCGCGCCCTGGGCAATACCTAAAGCCTGCGCCGCAACTCCCGGACGAGACATGTCAAAAGTCCTCATAGTCACGATAAAACCCATCCCCTCCTTAGCCAGAAGGTTTTTGGCGGGAATCTTACAATCAGTAAAAATCAACTCGCGCGTACTGGATGCGCGAATTCCAAACTTATCTTCTTTTTTACCAAAAGTAAAACCCGGGGTACCTTTTTCTACGATAAACGCAGAAGCTCCACGGGCCCCTTTTTCCTTATTAGTCATAGCGATAACCACATAAGTCTCTGCGTCACCGCCATTGGTGATAAAATGCTTGAGGCCGTTTAAAATATAATAATCCCCTTCTTTCTTAGCAGTGGTCTTGATACCTGATGCATCTGAACCAGCCTCCGGCTCAGTAATTGCAAACGCAGCAACCTTCTTGCCTTTTGCTAAATCCGGCAGGTATTTCTTCTTTTGTTCGTCATTTCCAAATAAAACAATCGGGAATGTCCCTAATGCGCTGGCAGCGTAGCAAACCGCGATACCGCCACAGGCGCGGGAAAACTCTTCAGTAGCCAGGCATAAATTCATAACACTGTTGGCAAACCCGCCGTATTCCTCGGGAATGAATAAACCAAACATATCCGACTCAGCCATAACCTTTAAAACATCCCAAGGATACTCTTCGCTGATATCATATTTAGCCGCAGCCGGACGGATTTTATCCTCGGCAATCTTATGCGCTAACTCTTTGATCATTTTTTGTTCATCAGTCAACAAATAATCCATTTCTTCCTCCTTACCCACAAAGGGCACACCGGCCACTTCCTTTCGGGCCGGGTTTTAGACCACAAAGGGCACACCGGCCACTTCCTTTCGGGCCGGGTGTCAGCCCACAAAGGGCCAATTAATAACCAAGTTTTAAGATTGTACCATATTATTCGGATTTTACAAGATTTTTAACAAAGCAATTTCCTGGCAGTTGGGGAATTTGCAGCAGTTAATACACTCTGCCCATATCTTGTGCGGCAAGGCATCGTGCTTGACTCTTTTAAAACCTAACTTTTTAAAGAAATCCGGCTTATAAGTAAGTACGAATATTTTCTTGGCCCCCATAATCTCGGCTTCCGCCAAACAAGCTGTTACCAAATCCCGGCCAATACCTTTACCCTGCTTATTTTTAGCTACCGCCAAGGCTTTAACCTCAGCCAAATCATCCCATGAGACATGCAGAGCGGCGCAACCGGCAACCTTGCCCTTATCTTCATACACCCAGAAATCCCGGATATTCTCATAAAGCTCATTCAGTGAACGGGGCAGCATCTCATCCCGCCTGGCAAAACAAGCAATAAGATCCTGGATCTGCTTTATATCTTTTATCTTGGCTTTTCTGATCATTTGATTTCCGTACCCTTTGCCACCACCACAATCCCTGATTCACTTACAAAAAATCTTTTTTTGTCTTCCTCCAGATTAAAACCAATGATCATTCCCTGTGGAATACTGATATCTTTATCAATAATTGCCCGTTTAATCTTGGCATACCTGCCGACATTAACACCTTCCATCAATATAGAATCATACACTTCAGAAAAACTATTTATCCTTACGTTAGGTGAAAGTATCGAACGCTGCACCCTACCCCCGGAAACCACGCAGCCTTCAGAAACTATTGAATCAAGCACCAGACCTACCCGGCCTTCTTCGCGATCCCCGGAGTGTACTGTCTTAACCGGAGGGTATTGTTCCTGAAAAGTCCTTAAAGGCCACTCCTGGTCGTAAAGATTAAAAGTAGGATTAACCTGGATGAGCTCCATATTCGCTTCGTAATAAGCATCAATTGTCCCGATATCCCGCCAATACTCTTCATTCCTGTCTTTATCGCGGAAATTATAAGCCACAACCCTCATACCTTTCTTTAACATCTGCGGGATAATATCCTTACCGAAGTCATGCGAAGACTTCCTATCCTTGGCATCCTCAAGCAGTTCCTGGACTAACACCGACTGATTAAATACATATATCCCCATCGAACCATAAATCTTATCCGGCTTACCGGGAATAGTTTTTGGATTTGCCGGCTTCTCATAAAAACCCGTAACCCGTCCATCCGCATCAACCTCCACTACCCCCAGATGCTTAGACTTGCTTTTTTCCACCTCTACAACTCCCACAGTCAGATCTGCATTTTGCTCGCGGTGCACATCGATCATAGAATAATAATTCATCCGATAAATATGATCCCCGGCTAAAATCAGGACTTCATCCGGCTTATCCATTTCCAGGGTATAGATATTCTGAAAAATCGCATCCGCCGTGCCCATATACCAGGAATCCCCTATACGCTGCTGCGCGGGAAGAAGTTCGATAAATTGACCTAATTCTGAAGGCAGAAAATTCCAACCCAAGCGTATATGCCTCTGTAAAGAAGCGGATTTATACTGAGTAAGGATATAAATCTTGCGCAACCCTGAATTGATACAGTTACTTAAAGTAAAATCGATAATCCGGTAGATCCCGCCAAAGGGCACTGCCGGCTTTGTACGATCTTTAGTCAAAGGCAGAAGCCGCTCGCCCTTTCCCCCTGCCATAATAAATGTGAGTACTTTACGCATCATTTAATGAACGCTCCGATTATACCGTGTCTGATCATCATCACCGCAATCGCCGCCAATAATATATATATAATTTTAGAAAATGCCCTTACGCCGCTAGGACCGATAACTTTCATAATTGTATCAGTCTTTATCAAAGTAATCCAGACAAAAAACATATTTAATACCAACGACACTAAGGTAGGAATAAGGCCAAAACTATTCAACATCATCAGCGTAGTAGCCAAGACTGCCGGGCCCGTAATCAACGGGGTACCCAGCGGGAATACGCCCATATCCTTATCTCGGGAACTGGTCAATACGCTTTTCTGCGCTCCGGGCAATAAGAGCCTTACTGCAATAACAAATAATAACGCCCCTCCGGCAATCTGAAAATCAGGAATGGTTATGCCTAAGAGCGAAAAAACCCAAGTGCCGATAAACATAAAAACAACCGCTACTACCATAGCAGTAAAAACCGCATCGAAAATTATCTTATGCCTCTGAGCCTTTGATGTACCTTCCACCAAAGAAAGGAATATCGGGATATTTCCAATCGCATCCACCGCCACAAATAGCGGAATAAAGCTAAGTATATACGGCCTAAGCGCTTCCATCATGGCAATATTATACAAAATCACCACCTAAAACGCAATATAAATATATTAACGCGTCTGTCTTGGCTTATTCTTCGCAGGGACGCTTGTTGCGGCCCAGCGTGCCGCAACTTCGCTCGGGTCGGCTGGCGTCGCTCTCACTAGTTCCTGTATAGCCGGTGAACCTTGCCCGCTCCTTGCCTCCACGCCCTGCTCAGAATCAAACCAAGCCATCCGCTAAGATTTATGGCTTTTGCTTAAGGCACAATTTGAAGATTTTCGGCAAAAGTGTGCGAGGAATTACGTCAAGCGCAGGCGGACAATATTCTTAAGAACAAGATAATTATTCTATTTTACGTATCAACGGCAGGCAGAAAAAACTGGTTAATGCGGATAAAACTATCAACCATTTTAAACCAATATGCGGAAGCAGGAACGCACCGGACAGATTACCAGCTACCCCGGAGAGATTATTTATACTGCACAACAAGGCAAAAGAAGTAGCTTCTAAACCTTTCACCGAATGCCGGGCCATGAAATCCATAACCATTATAAATATAAACATCCCCAGTACGCTATATACCACGTCATAAACAACAGCCGTAACCGGAGTATAATAGAGATAGCTTAAAGTGGTTATCGCCCCTAAAAATACTGAAATATATAACCATTTCTTTAGGTCTATCTTCTGGCTAAACCTATAGTAGAGCAGCGCACCGATAACCCCGCATACAGTGCTGATCGTACCCAGCGTACCAATCCAGATCTTACCCCATTTAAAAGTATCCCGTTGGATAAAAGCCAGCGGCGTACCAAAGGAAGGAGCGTATTTATACAGAAAAATGAATAATCCGATAATCAGTATCCTTTTATCGCTGAAAAGTTTCTTTAAATCCACGAATAACGAAGTATAATCCTTATGGCTTGCCTCTTCTTTATAAAAATAAGCCGGCAAAGCTACTAATAAGTAGATCGGCACAAGACACAAGAACCCGATCCGGTAATCCCATTTCTCGGCGATATACGCACCGCCTATGCCGGTAAAAATCCCGGCTACCAGAATCGAGATCCACTGGATACTTTGGATTTTCCCGGTTACCTGGTAAATTTTACCCTCTACACACATTATCCCATCAACCGCCACATCGCGGAAAGCCGCACTGGCAGAATTAACCGCAAGCAACACAACCAGAAACACAAGCGGCATCTGCATTAAACCCAGAAATAGAACAAAGATTATATCCAAACCCAGGGAAATAAATATCCAGCATCTTTTGGTAAAAGCATGGTCAATAACATAACCAATCAAGGGTTTTACCATCCAGGCAAAAGTAGTCAGGCTGCCAAGGAACATTATCTTCTCCGGGGAGAAATGCAATACTTCTTTAAGATAATAGAATAATCCCTGACTAGGCAATCCTTCTATGCCCTGGGTAAAGTAAACCGCGCTGCTTAAAGCAAATACCCAAAATATCTTTGTAGGCAGTCTGCTCATCTCTTTCTTCCCCTATAATCCATAAAAGAAATAAACCCTAACTACAATAAAGGCTACCAGTAAAACTGGTAGCCTTAAAGAAAGTTAAAAACTAAATCTATTACTCAGCTTTTCCTGCCTCCGGTTTAGTTTTTTCTACCGGCGCGGTAACCTTAGGCGCCTCTGCCTTAACTGCTTCTGCCTTTACCGCCTCAGCCTTAGCTGGCTCTGCTTTTACATCCTCTACCTTAACCGTTTCTGTTTTTACTGCGGATTTTTCCGGCGTTTTAACGCTACGCATCAAAGATTTACTCTGTTTGACCGATAACACCGCCAGGCTCAGGCAAGTCAAAAAGAAAACCACAGACATGATCGTGGTTGTCCGGGTAAGAAAAGCGCTGGTCTTTGTCCCAAACATCGACTCCACCCCGGCAAAACTCTCAACCAACCCCGCTCCTCTTCCACGCTGGATTAAAACCAAGATAATCAAAACTACACAGGCAATAACATGCAGGATAATTATAAACGTCATCATTTCACAACCTCGCTCGCTTTAGCAATTATCGCACTAAAAGAATCCGCCTTAAGGCTTGCCCCACCCACCAGAGCCCCATCAACATCCGGCTTATTCATTAATTCTGTAATATTTTCAGGCTTAACGCTTCCACCATATTGAATCCTGACGCTATCCGCCACCTCCTGGCTGTAATTCTTCTTCAATAAATCACGGATAAATTTATGCACTTCCTGCGCTTGTTCCGGAGTAGCCGTCTTGCCAGTGCCAATTGCCCAGACCGGTTCATAAGCAACCACCAGTTTCAGCATATCAGAAGCGCTGATACCAGCCAAGCCATTATTAACATGGTCCTCGATAACCTTGAATGTCTTATCAGCTTCCCTCTCCTGTAAATTCTCCCCCACGCAGACAATAGGAGTAAGTTCATTTTTTAACGCAGCTTTAATCTTTTTGTTTACAGTCTCATTAGTCTCACCAAAGAACTGCCTACGCTCGGAATGACCGATAATCACATACTGGCATCCTGCATCTTTTAACATCAGTGGAGAAACCTCTCCGGTAAAAGCGCCTTCTTCCTGCCAATAAAGATCCTGCCCTCCTACTTTAATGTTGCTGGTTTCCAAGGCATCAGCCAAATAAGCAAGCAAGGTAAACGGAGGACAAATTACGATATCCACGTTTTCTATTTTATAAAGGTCTCTCCTTAAAGAAACCGCCAAATCCTGGCCATCCTTAAGGTTTTTATACATCTTCCAATTTCCGGCAATAATCGTCTTTCTCATTTTACCTTTCAGTAAGAGCGGCAATACCCGGCAAGTTTTTACCCTCCAGAAACTCCAGGCTTGCCCCTCCGCCAGTTGAAATATGTGACATTTTGTCCTCTAACTTGAATTTAGCCACGGCTGCAGCGGTATCCCCTCCGCCGATAATTGAAATGCATTTTAATCCGCCGATAAATTCGGCCAGTTCCCTGGTGCCCTTGCTGAAAGCATCCATTTCAAATATACCCATCGGCCCGTTCCAAACAATGGTTTTAGCGGTTTGCAGTTTTTCTTCAAATAATTTGACCGTCTTGGGCCCGATATCCACAGCAATCTTACCATCGGGGATATTCTCGCCGACGATTTCAGTTTTAGCGTTGGCATCAATAGTATCGACAATCACATTATCAACAGGCAATAATATTTCTTTCTTTAACTGCCTGGCTTGATCCAAAATTGACCTGGCTAAATCTAGCTTTTCTTTTTCCAGCTTGGAATTACCGATCTGCTTACCTTGCGCCTTTAAGAAAGTATAGGCCATACCTCCGCCAACGATAATCGCGTCGCACTTAGGCAGGAGGTTCTCGATAACCCCGATCTTATCCGATACCTTAGCGCCGCCCAGGATAACCACAAAAGGCTTCTGAGGGTCTTTAACTGCATCGCCCAAATACTTAATCTCTTTCTCTAAAAGCAACCCTGCGCAGGATTTTAAGAAATGGGTTACCCCTTCGGTTGAGGCATGCGCGCGGTGGGCTGTACCAAAAGCATCATTGACAAATATATCCGCTAAAGAAGCAAGCTGTTTGGAAAAGTTGGCATCATTAGCTTCTTCTTCGGCGTGATAGCGTAAATTCTCCAGCAAAACCACTTTTTCTTTTGATTTATCAATATCCGGTTTGATATTATCACCTACGCAATCATTAAGGAACAACACATCCACACCCAAGAACTCCTTTAACCGGACAGCTACCGGTTTAAGGCTGTATTTAGCTACCGGCTTTCCATCCGGCCTGCCCAAATGGCTCATTAACACTAACTTCTTAGCGCCATGTTCTAAAATATATTTTAAGGTAGGTATGGTTGAACGTATCCGCGTATCATCGGTGATATTAAGGTTGGCATCCTGCGGTACATTGAAATCCGCGCGCACCAACACCGTTTTATTTTTTAAATCCACATCCTTTAAAGTTAGCTTCGCCATTTATACCCCCTCCACAAGAAGGGCACCCTAACAATATTAGCCACAAGGCAACACTGACCGATTCCGTTCAAACCAGGTGCCGATCAGCGCGGGGCGCCTACTCTTTATAATCCCTTTTTAACAATATACTCGCACAGATCAACTACGCGGTTTGAATAACCCCATTCGTTATCATACCAAGAGAGGACTTTAACAAAATCATCCTGGATCACCTTGGTGATCTTAGAATCCAATATCGAACTTAATGCGCAATGGTTAAAATCAATTGAAACAACCGGATCCTCGGTATATCCAAGAATCCCCTTCATCGCGCCTTCAGAAGCAGCTTTAAAAGCGGCATTTAACTCCTCGACAGTGGCCTTCTTAGCCAACTGCACGGTTAAATCAACCACTGAAACATTCGGTGTCGGCACACGAATAGCAAAACCATCAAGTTTGCCTTTTAATTCCGGGATAACTAATGATATTGCCTTTGCAGCTCCAGTAGATGTAGGTATCATCGAAACTGCTGCTGCACGCGCGCGGCGCAAATCAGAATGCGCCATATCCTGCACTTTCTGGTCATTAGTATAAGAGTGGATTGTAGTCATTAACCCTTTTACGATACCCCATTTATCATTCATCACTTTTGCCACTGGAGCAAGGCAGTTGGTGGTACATGAAGCATTGGAAATCACATTGTGATTTTTAGGATCATACTTCGATTCGTTCACACCCAGGACGATAGTGATATCTTCGCCTTCCGCCGGAGCAGAAATAATAACTTTCTTGGCACCGCCGCGGGTTATATGATTCTCCGCGCCTTTGACTTCCTTGCCTTTTTTATTTACTCCGTCTTTTTTGATTGTAAACAACCCGGTTGATTCCACAACAATTTCAACTCCCAGATCTTTCCACGGCAGCTCTGCCGGATCTCTTTTGCTTAAGACTTTAATCTCTTTACCATTAACAGAAATCACATCATCAGCGGTTGCCTTAACCTCACCGTTAAAACGCCCATGTACTGAATCATATTTAAAAAGATATGCGTTACTTTTGGCATCAGTCAAATCATTGATCGCCACAAGCTCGATATCCTTGCTGTTCTTTTCCATAATTGCCCTGGCCACTAAACGGCCGATCCTGCCAAACCCATTGATTCCGACTTTAACTGCCATCTTACCCCTCCTTGATTAATAGATAATATTTATATTTTTCCCTTGGCTGCTATCTGCTAATGCCTGCCGGCCGGCAGGCTATCTACCCTATATTTAGTTTATTCTTTTACGGCTTTTAGATACTGCGCGGCTAATTCAGGCGAGGTCTGATCCAGGTAGAAACCGGTTCCCCACTCAAAACCTGCAACTTGCGTCAGCTTAGGCATAATCTCAAGATGCCAATGGTAATACTCGACATCAGTTTCGCCATTAATAGGTGCAGAATGAATTATATAATTATATGACAAATTTTCAAATACTTTTTTTAGTTTTCCCAATGTATCTTTCAATATCTGCGCTAAGGCCGCAACCTCATTTACCGACATATGGCAGAAATATCCGCTATGTTGTTTGGGCATAACCATGATCTCAAAAGGAAACCGAGAGACAAACGGACAAAAAGAAATAAAATATTTATTCTCCAGGATCAACCTCGATTTATCCTGGATTTCTTGACGGATCATATCACAATATATGCAGCGCTCACGGTAATTGTAATAATTACGCGCGCCGTGGATCTCTTCCAGTGCGTTCTTGGGGACCATAGGAAGCGCCACCAACTGCGTGTGCGGATGCTCCAGGGATGCCCCAGCAGCAGAACCATAATTACGGAACAACATGATATATTTAAAACGGCTGTCTTTTTTCAAATCCGCCGCACGCACACAGCACATTTTAATATAATTTTCAATCTCCTGCGGCAAGAGCTCCGGTATATCTTTATAATGATATGGGCTTTCAATTAAGACTTCATGCGCGCCTATTCCGTTAGACATATCATAAATCCCCACTCCCCTGCGGTCAAGTTCACCTTCAATTTGCAAAGCGGGGAATTTATTCGCCACTACCCGCACCTGCCAACCCGGACTGTTAGCTCCGGTAGAGGGATCGCGAAAACAACTTATTTCAGGAGGAGTCATAAATTCATTGCCGTAACAAAATGGGCAGAGCCCGCCCTTAGGGATATATTGCTCATAATTAAAATCCTCCGGCTTATTCGGATGATCAGTATCTACGATCACCCAGCGGCCGACAACCGGATCCCTTCTTAATTCTGCCATATTAAATTACTACCTCTCTTAAGAATTCAGCTGTCTCTTCGGGCGGAAGCGGACAGATATAAAAACCCGTCCCCCACTCAAAACCCGCAACCTTAGTCAGGCGCGGCATGATCTCGATATGCCAATGATAATCATTGTCGATGGTTTTCCAATACCCCATCTTCTGCCTGCGGAACGGCGCGGTATGGATTACATAATTATAATCCGGGTCGTTTAACCCGATCTTCAATTTTAAGAGTACAGATTTAAGTACGTGGGCAAGATGCCTTCTGGATTCCGCATCCATACAAGTATAATCACAGCAATGTTTCTTGGGTAAAATCCAGGTCTCAAAAGGAAAGCGCGCGGCAAACGGAGCTACTGCCACGAAACCATCAAAATCAGCAATTACCCGGTCTTTCTGCGCCAACTCCTGCTTGATTAAATCGCAGAATACACAGCGTTCATGATATTCGAAATATTGCCGAGCCCCGGCTAATTCTTCTTTTACGCGCTTAGGATTAACCGGTGTAGCAATTAACTGCGAGCGCGAATGCCTGATCCCCCCGCCTCCGGAACCTTTGCCATAATTTTTAAACACCAAAACATATTTAAGCCGGCTATCCCTTTCCAGGTCAGTTATCCTATCGGAATAACAATTAAGCACGTTGGCAATCTGATCTTCAGTTAAATCCGCCATATTGGCGATATGCTGGTTAGTTTCGATAACAATCTCATGAGCGCCTAGCCCATTCATTACGTCATATATGCCGTTTCCGCGACGGTCCAGGTCACCTTCAACCCTTAAAAAAGGAGCGATACTGGGAACAACCCGCAAATCCCAGCCCGGGCCATTGCGCGCAGGATTCCTCGGCCGCACAGCATAAATCTCAGGCGGAGTCTGAGACTCCTTACCCTCACAGAATGGACAAGCACCCGGATCATCCTTCTCCCGGTGATTTCCAAACTGGTCAGGCCTGCGGGCGCGTTCAGTGGCGATAATTACCCATCTACCTATAATCGGATCTTTTCTTAATTCTGGCATAGAAATTAATTATAACAGAAGTATTGTAAGTTGCAACAAGTTTATAATCCCGTCATTTACCCAATACATCCCCTGGTTTAAGCCTATGTCCTATGATAAAATTCTGCCCGGACATACGTTTGCCTGCTTCTAATTGTAATTCTTTAAGGTTCAAGAAACCTCTGCCGCAGGCTACAACAATACCATGCTTATCTGCCCGGATCACCTCTCCCGGAACAGGCTTATGATTAGGAAATATCGGCAGAACATCCGTCTGGAAGACTTTAAGCATCTTGCCGCGGAAAAAAGTAAACGCCCCTGGCCAAGGCAAAACCCCTCTTACCTGATTATGGATAGCCGTAGCAGACTCACCCCAATCAATCAAACCATCCTCTTTTCTCAACTTCGGGGCAAGAATCACCTTATCCTCATCCTGCTCTAACAAACAATAGCTCCTATCATCGATTACTTTAAGCGCATCCATTAACAACTCCGCTCCCAGATAACGCAACTTATCCTCAAGAGTTACCGCCGTATCGCTATCCTCGATCCTTATCCCCTCCTGCAGGATAACCGGACCGGAATCTGTCTTTAAGCTCACATACATAATACTTACCCCCGCCTTTTTATCCGCGTTGATTATCGCCCAATTGATCGGAGCTGCCCCCCGATAACGCGGCAGAAGCGAAGCGTGGATATTGATCGGCATAACCCGGGGGATATCCAAAACCTCCTGAGAAAAGATCTGGCCATAGGCAACAATGACAAAAAGATCCGCATCCAGTTTCTTTAAAAAATCTACACTTTCCTTGGATTTGATATTCTCCGGTTGAAAGGTTTTAAGCCCTGCCGCAACAGCAGTGCTTTTAACATCTGTCTCGCAAACATGCAGATGCCTGCCTCTTTTTTTATCCGGCTGAGTAACCACACAAACCAACTCGTGGCCGGATTTAATCAAAGCCTGCAATGCCGGGACCGCAAAATGTGCACTTCCAAAAAAAACAATTTTCATCTATTTACTTTACCTGTATTGTGCCTGTCTAAACCGGGTCTACATCCACCGTCACTATTATACCCGAAAAATGGCCTTCTTTTAAGTGCAATCTTAGAAATTTCCCCGCCTTCTCCACATCAGCTGCGCGCATCAATACCTGGTAATAAAAATTACCGCGCAGTTTAGCCGGCTGCCCGGGATTAAGCGAAAGCAGTTTGATGCTTGAAGTTTTTATCCCGCTCAACCTCTCAAATAAATCCTGAGCTGCCTTTTTAACCTTATCCAAACTGACCCCCCTTAATTTAATTAAAATCATGTGCTTATACGGCGAGAAGTTTAATTGCTTACGCTGTTTTAATTCTTCTTTAAGAAAAACCCTAACGTCATTCTTAACCACCGCCTGAAAACAATGATGATTGGAATTGGCACTTTGGATGATCATCCTCCGGGAAGCAAGGCTGGCCAGACCAATAAGCAAAGCAAATGTCTTTTCCCCGGCGCGAAAATCCACCCGATTGAGCGAATTATCTATCGCCACTACCCCGATTAAATCAAAACTCAGATCCCGATGTTTTATCACCGAGCTGGTCGCTACAAAGATATCCGCGTCCAAATTAGAACCGGGCTTATTTTCCTCGTTGATGATCTTTATGCGCGCCTGAGGAAAAATCCTGGCTAATTCACTTTCTACTTTTTCAGTGCCTATGCCGGAGTATTTTATATAGCCGCTCCGGCAACTCGGGCAAATCTTCGGCACCTCCATTTCAAAATTACAATGGTGGCACCTTAATCTATCTTCGTCAAAATGAAACACCAGGTTAATATTACAACGCGGACATTTTAGGACTACCCCGCAATTATGACAGGCGGCGCTGGTTGCAAAACCCTTACGCCCAATAAACACCAGGGTTTTTCTTTTTTCCAATAAATTCGCATAAATAGCATCCGACAAGAACTTTGAAAATATGGATTTGCTTTTTCTCTCTGGATAAGGAAGCCTGCGGCTATCAATGACCTGGACCAGCGGATATGCCTGCCTTGGGGGGATAATTTCAAACTTGAGATTTCCTTCCTGAGTAAGATAAAAACTTTCCAGAGAAGGAACAAGCCCTCCTAAAACAACTTTTGAGCCGCAAATCTTAGCGCGGATTAACGCTACCTGCCGGGCGTGATAATGCGGTACCTGTTCCTGTTTATAAACCTGATCCTGCTCCTGGTCAATTATAATCAAGCCCAGGTTATTTACCGGAGAAAAGATACTTGAACGAGTGCCTATCACAATACATTTTTGCGCCTGAAAGATCTTTTTCCATACCTCTAATTCTTTTGGCTGTTTGCGAAATGCCAGAAAAACTTCCACGCCTAAATCTGTTTCAATTAGTTTTTTAGCCTTCCCTGCTTCCGTTATATCGGTAAATAAAACAATTGCCGAACGCTCAGCTGCCCAAGCTTCTTTAATCTCTCTCAAATAAACCGGCAACCTCTCCTGGCCCTGGACAAAAAACACGTCATTGCCAAGGGGAGATATCTCCCCGGCATTTCCAGGGCGAGATATCTCCCCGGTACCCTTACCCTTCCTCAATTCATCCGGCAGCGCGGCCTCAATCGCCTCGCCCCAAGAACAACAATAATACTTCGCCAATCTCCTGGTCAATAACAGCATACCCTCATCCAGGACAGCCGTGGCATCGATTACCGCCGAAACCTCTTTTATTTTCTTGATTTTTGTCTTACTGTTTAAGCCGACCACGTAGGCAACTTCTTTTTTATTGCGGAAATTTACCCAAACCCTTGCCCCCGGGGAAATTTTATTTTCTGAATCTGGCGGGACAAGATAATCAAACGGCCCTTCAATAGGCAGGCCCAATACAACCTTAGCGTATAACACTAGCTAACTCCTGACAGGATAAAGGTCTGGCAACTTGGGAGATATTCTTTTTTAAACCCTGAAGTTTTTGCGGGTTATTCGACAGTTCAAAAATCAACTCTTTGATCTGTTGGATATTTTTCGGGGCGCAACCTACGCCATAACCGGCTAGGATCTTGATATTCTCCTGTTCCTGCCCCGGTATCGCGGATATAAAAATAGGAAATAACCCTATGCTCAGGAATTCCGCAATACTTGAGCCTCCGGGCTTGGTGATTATGATATCGGAAACCGCCATTAACTCTTCGGCATTATCCACAAATCCGAAAACTTTTACATTCTCCAGCTTCCGCTCTTGCAGGCGGTCATAAAGTTTCTTGTTCTTCGCACAGACCACTAATACCTGAACTTGAACACATAGGCTTTCAGCAATCTCTTCAAGCGGCCCGGAACCAAAGGAGCCGGTCATAACCAATACGGTAAATTTATTTGCGGCTATCCCGAATTTTCCAGCCAATTGCCCCCTGTCTTGACTCTTAAGGAAACTGGGATTAAATGGGATACCGGAAACTTGGATCCTTCCATCTGGAACTCCCATATTTAATAGCTGGTCCCGAGTAGCGCCTGAAGCCGCGATATAAAGGTCGGTACCAGGTGAAATCCAGAATGGATGCACCCCGAAATCCGTAATCACTGTAATCAATCTGGACTGGATTTTACTTTTTAGCTTTTGCCCGGCGGCAAGCTCGGAATTAAGAAAATGCGTGGAAATGATATAATCGAACTTCTCCTCGATTAGATAAGTGGAGAATCTGCGGCAACCAAGGTAATTTACAACCAAAGCACTCTTGCGGCTTAAATAACGAGTCAGCCTTGATTCAGTCATCCAAAAGAAAAACCCCCAAAGCCATGTGGCGGAATGGACTAAGAATGGATAGCCGCGATTGTAAAAGAAACGGAAGAAATTACTGGTAAGGGGAAGAATATCGACCAGTTCAACCGCCAGATCCTTGCGGTTATTTTTTAAGAAATCATATATTGCTTCAGCCGCCCTGCGATGCCCTGCGCCAGCCGAAGCGTAAGTGATTAAAACCTTCATATTTATCTGGCTAAGAATTTAGCAGCCGAAAAGAGATCTTTAAACACAAAATCCGGTTTTGCTTCCCAGTTCCTTTGGTTAGATAATTTTTCCTTGCCGCAAAAAACGAGGATTGATTTAGCGCCCACAGCATGAGCAGTCAGCACATCGCGTATAGTATCGCCCACAAAATACGCTTTCTTTAAATCAACTTTGAATTGCCGTGCCGCTTTCTTAAGTAAACCCGGCTTTGGCTTCCGGCAGCCGCATCCTGCTTCCTTGCGATGCGTGCAATAATAAACCTTGGTAATTTTCCCACCGGACCGTTCAATATCGCCAAGCATCTTAGCAGTTATACTATCCAAAGTCTTTTGGGCATAAACCCCTTTACCTACACCAGCCTGATTAGACGCCACAAATATCCCATATCCCTTCTTACTCAACAAGGCAATCGCTTCTTTAGCCCGCGGCAAGAACCTAAACTTCCTTAAAGAAGTAACATAAAGCCGGTCACCGGGATATTTATTTATCACCCCATCTCTATCCAAGAATACCGCTTTCATTTCTGTTTGCAACCCGTTATGTTGTTTGCCAATCTTTTCATCTCCCGGAACTTTAAATAACTTAATATCTGATACAGCATATCAAAGTAAGCAATAGCAAAACCGTACATCCCATCTTTATACGACTTCTTACGCAGATACCTTCTAAAAAAACGGTCAAGTGCTCTCCAGTAAGCCCATAATAACGTCATCTTGCGGCCGGTATTGACCCATTTCACCGCCTCAAGAGTTGACTGCCGGTTAACGCTGTTTAAAAAATGCTCCAGATCAGGATACCCTCGATGAATAATATCCTTTTTTAAATGCCCGCAGGCGCCGTCAATAAATGCCCGGGGATGCACCTCTGCCTCTTCATACTTAAATCTATTCTTTTGAAAAAGCCGCACTTTTGCCGCCGGATACCAGCCTCCGTATCTTACCCAATAGTTACTGATAAAATTACGCAGCGGAATATCGTAAGCTGCGAAATCATCAGACTGGATGGCCTGCTCGATTTCAATCTTTAAATCCGGGGTTACCGTCTCATCCGCATCCAGGCTTAACACCCACCCGTTACTCGCCTGCGCATAAGCCCAATTCCTGTGCCTGCCCTCCACATCCATCTTCCTAAAGAAAACTTTGCAATTATATCTCTTGATAATCTCTACCGTCTTATCCGTACTTTCATCATCAACTACAATAATTTCATCCGCCCATTTCACAGATTCAAGACACTGGGCAATACAGGACTCTTCGTTTTTAGTTAAAATGACAACTGACAGCTTAGCCATTATGACTCCTTATTTAATCAATTCCTTTACGGACCGAATAACATAATCCTTCTCTTCCCGGGTCATCTCCGGATAAATCGGCAAAGAAAATACCTGTTTTGCCGCCGACTCCGCCTCCGGGAAATCGCCTGTCTTATACCCCAGATATTTAAAACATTTCTGCAGATGCAAGGGAACCGGATAGAATACCCGAGAATCAATCTCTTTTTCCTGCAGGTGCTCGACGAATTTCTTGTTTGAAACCGGGGACCTTAAAGTATACTGATGATAGATATGCGTGGTATAATCCGGTACAAACGGGGTCTTTACTCCGGAACCTGAGAACTGCTCATTATAATACTGGGCAACCTCCTGCCTCTTTTTATTCCATTCATCCAGGTATTTTAATTTTACATCCAGCACCACTGCCTGGATTGTATCCAGGCGGCCATTGCGGCCTAAAAGTATATGGTAATATTTATTTTTATTCCCCTGGTTACGTAAGATGTTTAATTTTTCGGCTACAGCCTTATTATTCGTTAAAATTAACCCTGCATCGCCAAAAGCCCCCAGGTTCTTTCCCGGATAAAAACTCACCGTACCGCAATCACCCAGCGTGCCGGCTTTCTTACCTTTAAACTCAGCACCAAAAGACTGCGCCGTATCCTCAACCACTTTTAATTTGAATTTAGCCGCCAGTTTCAATATTCCGGACATATCAGCGCACTGGCCATAAAGATGCACCGGGATAACCGCTTTGATATTTAATTTATTCTTCTTAGCCAATATCCTTTCAACGCTTGTAAGCGAAATGTTATAAGTATCCCGGTCGATGTCCGCAAAAACCGGCCGGCAGCCGATACTCGCCACTGCCCCTGCCGTGGCAAAATAAGTAAACGCCGGACAGATAACTCCATCTCCGGCTTTAATCCCCAACCCAAGCAAAGCCAGAGAAATAGCATCAGTCCCATTTGAAACCCCAACCGCATATTTAGCCCCGGAATATTCCACAATATGCTGCTCAAACCTGGAAACTCCTCCCCCGAGGATAAAACTGGTATTGTCAATTACCTCTTTTATCGCCGCATCTATCTCCTGACGAATAGGAGCAATCTGTTTTCTTAGATCCAACGC
>JAQTQC010000018.1 GCA_028712505.1 Candidatus Omnitrophota bacterium | reverse complement strand
AATTTATTACATTTGAAGGTTCCGAAGGTTGCGGTAAAAGCACTCAGTCAGAGATGCTTTATTGTTACTTGAAATCCAAAGGTTTAAAAGTAGTTTATCTGCGTGAGCCCGGCGGGGTTAAGCTGAGTGAAAAGATCCGGGAGATCCTGCTTGATCCTGAAAGCAAGATATCTCCTGAGGCAGAAACCCTGCTTTATATGGCTGCCCGTGCCCAGGTAGTCAGGGATATTATCCAGCCGGCATTAAAAGCCGGCAAGATTGTTATTTGTGACCGTTTCCTGGATTCTACTATTGCTTATCAGGGTTTCGGCTTAGGGATAAATATAGGCATAATTAAAACTATTGGTGAATTCGCTACTTTGGGGATCAAACCCGACTTGACAATTTTCCTGGATTTACCGGTAAAGAAAGGTCTCAAGCACCGTTGTAATTATAAAGATCGCATTGAACAGCGCTCTTTCAAATATCATGAAATAGTCAGGAATGGTTATCTGAAACTTGCCAGGCTTGAGCCGAAAAGGATCAGGATAATCAAAGTTGAGCCGGATAAATTAACCACTCAAGATAACATCAGGAAATTGACCGATGCGCTTTAGCGATATATTAGGGCAGGAGAAGCCGTTAAACATAATTGACGCCTATATGGAGAAATCCTGTTTTTCCGGTGGATATATTTTCAGCGGTCCGGAGGGGATTGGTAAAAAGACGGTTGCAAAGATCATTGCCCAGAAATTAAATTGCACATCTCAGGATAAGCCCTGCGGCACTTGCAGTTCATGCCTGAAGACGGAGAAGCTGCAGCATCCCGATTTGCATATTATTGAAAGCGACGCTTCACAGATTAAGATTGAAGACATCCGTTCTTTGCAGCGGGAGGCGAATTTCCGGCCTTACGAAGGGGCGATGAAGGTTTTTATTATTGATGAGGCGCACAGGCTTAACCCCGAGGCGGCGAATTCTCTGCTCAAGATCCTTGAAGAGCCTCCCAAGGATAGCCTGATTATTCTAATTACCCATAAGCCGCAGAATATCTTTAAAACCATACTTTCGCGCTGTAAGGTTATAAGATTTTCCCCTTTAGCGATATCCACGCTAGAAGATGTTTTGGTTAAGGATTATTCCCTCGATCGGTTTTGTGCGCATTTTATTTCTTTTTATGCCGAAGGCAGGCTGGGTTTTGCCATCAAGTTAAAAGATTCAGGTATTTTTGAAGAAAAGAACAGGGTTTTTGATTCTTTCGCACTTTCCGATAAACCGCTTGACCGTAATCTCCTTGGGCACAACAAGGAGCAACTGCGCAGTTTTTTAAATATCCTGGCTTCATGGTTTAGGGATATCTATCTACTTAAGGCCGGCATAGCGGATAAACAGCTGATACATCTAGACCGGAAAAATGATTTACTGAAACTAAAATTAGAGTTTTCTTTTAAGCAGCTTGACAGTATCTTGTCGGCGATTTCAGAGAGCATATTTTATTTAGAGCATAACGTTAACAGCAAATTACTTTTGCATAACTTAGGAGCGCAACTATGGAAGGTTTGATTCTGGTCCAGCTTAGGAATTCCGGGCAGGTGCAGTTTTATCAGCCTGGTAATCTAACTTTAAAGGTAGGGGATTGCGTAATTGTTGAACATGACAGGGGGTTGGATTATGGATGTGTGATTATGCCGCATCAGGCGCATTGCTGCTCTGAAAGCAGTCCTAAAGAGCCGCCGAAGAAGATTATCCGCCTGGCCAAGGAAAGCGATTTAAGGCAGGTGGAGGATAATTGCGTGAAAGCCAGGGAGGCATATAATGCCTGCGAAAAGAAGATCGCTGAGCATAAACTGGATATGAAACTGGTTAAGGCAGAGTATTCTTTTGACCGTTCTAAGATATTGTTTTATTTTACTTCCGACGGACGTGTAGATTTCCGTAATCTGGTTAAAGATTTAGCCAAGATATTCAAAGCTCGTATTGAGTTGAGACAGATCGGAGTTAGGGATGAGGCCAGGCTTTTTGGCGGTTATGGTTCATGCGGCAGAGAGCTTTGCTGCAAAAGGTTCCTGAAAGATTTTGAACCGGTGACAATAAAGATGGCAAAAGAAGAAGGCCTATCTCTTAATCCCCCGAAAATATCCGGTTTATGCGGCCGGTTGATGTGCTGTCTTTCTTATGAATATGAAACTTATAAACTGCTTTCTAAGGGGCTTCCCCGCGAAGGTGAACATTTGGGCACGGTACAAGGTAAGGGCAAGGTTATTAACGTCAATGTTTTTAAGCGTTCGGTTACTGTCCAGCTTGAAGAGGGCGGATTCTTAGAGGTAAGCTACAAGGAAAAAGAACATGGAAAGTAAATTTTATATTACTACTCCTATATATTATGTGAATGCCTCTCCGCATATCGGGCATTCCTATACCACTATTGCCGCGGATGTTTTAAGCAGGTTCAAGCGCCGCGTTTTAGGAAAAGATAATGTGCGTTTCCTTACCGGTACTGATGAGCATGGCCAGAAAATCCAGAAGGCCGCAGACAACGCAAAGCTTTCTGCGCAGGATTTTGTAGATAAAACAAGCCTGCAATTCAGGAATCTCTGGAAATCTTTAGGGGTTTCTTACGATGATTTCATCCGTACTACTGAAGAGCGCCATGTCAAGGTCGTACAGAAAGTCCTCGAGATCCTTTTTAAGAAAGGGGATATTTATGAAGGCAAATATGAGGGATTGTATTGTACTCCCTGCGAGACATTCTGGCTTGAATCACAGGCAATAGGCGGATTATGCCCGGATTGCCAGAGGCCGGTTGAGCGTATTGTTGAGAGTAATTATTTTTTTAAATTGTCAATTTACCAGGATTGGCTCTCAGGGTTCCTTAAAGAAAACCCGGATTTTATTAGACCCTCCAGCCGCTATGAAGAGACCTTGAGATTTCTGGAATTAAATAAATTAAATGATTTGTGTATTTCGCGTCCCAAGGAGAGGCTTAATTGGGGCATACCTTTGCCTTTTGCTCCGGAACATGTAACCTATGTTTGGTTTGATGCTCTGGTTAATTATATCAGCGCGGTCG
The DNA here is from genome assembly GCA_028712505.1 of Candidatus Omnitrophota bacterium. GTDB lineage: Bacteria > Omnitrophota > Gorgyraeia > Gygaellales > Profunditerraquicolaceae > UBA6249. The sequence continues at coordinate 25,312 of JAQTQC010000018.1, read as the reverse complement.
GTGAATTTGACAGTCAGGATAATTATCAGTCCCGATGGTGGCCGGCAGAGTTGCATTTAATGGCTAAGGATATCTTAAGGCAACATACAGTTTATTGGCCGATTATGCTCCATGCTTTAAATATCGAACTTCCTAAAGCAGTGTTTGCACATGGTTGGTGGATGATCAATGAAGACAAGATGTCTAAGTCGCGCGGCAATGTGGTTAATCCGCTCGAGATGGTGGAGAAGTATGGCCTGGATGCCTACAGGTATTTTCTTCTCCGGGATGTGCCGTTTGGTTTGGACGGAAATTTCTCGGAAGAGGGAATAATCAAGCGCTATAACAGCGACCTGGCAAATGACTTGGGGAATTTAGTGTATCGTACTTTGACTATGGTTGAGAAGTATTTTGATGGCAATATTCCGAATGTGGATTTCAATGAGCTTAAAAATGACCAGAAGGTTTCCAATATTCTAGCTAAAATCCAGAATTTGGATCCGGGAGTTTCTTCAGCTTTGGATAAGCAGGATTTCAGTTTGGCTTTGGAAGTTATTTGGGAATTGATTGCTATGGCCAATAAGCATGTTGAAGAGACCAAACCCTGGAATCTGGCTAAAGAGAATAAACAGGAAGAGTTGAAAGAATTTATCCGTTTGTTAATTAATGTTATCAGAGCGGTATCCAGACAACTGGAGATTTTTATTCCTCAGACTGCCTTCTCAATCCAGGAACAGTTCGGTGAGGAAAAGGTAAAAAAGGGCAATCCTTTATTCCCTCGCATTGAGACCAGGAAAAAGTAGCCGCATATCAAATGTTAGTTGATACCCACTGCCATCTTGATTTTCCACAGTTTGAACCGGATCGCGAACAGGTTATTTTGCGTGCGGAGGAGGCAGGCGTAAGCTGTCTTATAAATATCGGCGCTACCCTGGATTCTTCAGCGGCGGCTTGTGGATTAGCTGCAAAGTATACCCAGGTTTATGCCGGTGTAGGCGTGCATCCGCATGAGGCGGATGGATTTAACCCGGAAGCGGAAAATAAATTAAGGGAATTGGCCTTAAGGAAAAGGGTTGTGGCTATCGGAGAAATCGGGCTGGATTTTTACCGTAATCTATCTTCCGCAGAGAATCAGCTATCCGCTTTTAACAGACAAATCCAGCTAGCCAAAGATTTAAAACTTCCTATTGTAATCCACAGCCGTCAGGCAGAGGAGCAGGTGCTTAAAGTTTTAAAAAGCACTATGCCTCTTCGCGCGGTAATCCACTGTTTCTCCGGTGATGAGAGTTTCCTGAAAGGTTGTTTGGATTTAGGGTTCTTTATTTCTTTTACCTGTAATATTACCTATAAAAAGGCGCAAGGTTTAAGGGATATGGTTAAGCTTACTCCGCTTGATAGGTTGATGCTCGAAACCGATGCCCCGTATTTATCTCCCGAGGGTTTTCGCGGTAAGCGTAACGAACCGGTACAAGTAAAATTGTTAGCTGAAGCAGTCAGTATGATTAAGGGGGTTAGTATCGGTGAGATTGCGGAGAATACGACTAAGAATGCAAAAGGATTCTTTGGATTAGGATGAGTGCCAAAATTTCCATAGTTAGGTGTAATGGTTATGAGCCGTCTGCCGTAGAACAGGCAGTCAGGAAGACAATTGATCTTTTAGGCGGGATAACTTGTTTTGTTAAGCCTGGCTCCCGGGTATTGATAAAGCCTAACCTTTTGATGTCCAAGGGGCCGGAATATGCGATTACTACTCATCCGGAAGTGGTCAGGGCAGTAGTGCATATTTTAAAAGAGATTAATTGCCGGGTTATTATCGGCGATGGCCCAAGCGTATGGGATCAGTACATTGAAAATGTGGATGAGGTTTACGAGCTTACTGGTATGAAAGGAATCGCCCGGGACGAAGGAATAGAGCTGGTGAATTTTGATAAACGCAGGATGCGTGATAAATTTCCGCTTACCAGCTGGCTTGATGAATGTGATTATCTTATTAACCTGCCTAAATTTAAGACCCACGGTCTTACTTTAATCACCGGCGGAATTAAGAACCTTTTCGGTTTAGTTTCAGGCACATATAAAACTGAATTGCATAAGAATTATTTTAAGCCGTCTGAATTCGTCAAGATTCTTGTGGATATATATCAGGAGGCTAAACCTGCCTTGACCATCATTGACGGGATATTAGCTATGGAGGGGGAAGGCCCGGGAACCAGTGGTAAGCCCCGGCAGCTTAATCTTTTGCTGGCCGGTTCTGATTGTGTGGCGTTAGATACTGCGATGGCCAAGATAATGGGTATTCGGCATCAGGAGGTTTTGTCGACCAAAGAGGCAGCGCGGCGTGGATTAGGCGAAGGGGATTTAGAGAAAATCAAGATAGAAGGAGAAGATATCGATAAGCTGGATATTCGTCCTTTTATCCTGCCGCAGGCATCACGGTTAGATAAACTTCCGGATGTCTTTAAGTTTATAGCGCAGCGGTTGATCAGGTACCGTCCCTATTCCCTGCGCGCCAAATGCACGCGTTGCGGACATTGCCTAAAGATCTGCCCTGGAAAATGCATCAAGTTAACAAAAAAGGGCATAGTTTTTAATTACGAACAATGCATTGCCTGTTTCTGTTGCCAGGAGTCTTGTCCGGCCGCGGCAATAGGAGTAAGGAAGAGTTTATTGGCTAAGCTTATTGGTTTGTAAGCGAATAGCTGGGCAGTTATTCAATTGATGTGCTTAAAATATGGATATCCGTACAATAGGCTGGAAAAATAACAAGGTCAGGATAATCGATCAGACTAAATTGCCGCAGAGATTGGTTTACCTTGATATTGATAAAATGGAGGACCTGTGGCAGGCGATTAAGGTAATGCAGGTGCGCGGAGCTCCGGCTTTAGGCGCGGCTGCTGCTTTGGGAGTTTATTTAGGGGTAAGGAATTATTCTGGTTCTGATTGGCCGGGATTCTGTCGCAAATTAAATGCGGCAGCAAAATATATCGCCAGTTCCCGTCCGACAGCAATAAATCTTTTTTGGGGGATTGAAAAGGTCTGTGCGGCTGCCCAGGAAAATAATAAGCAACCTGTTGTTAAGATTAAACAGACTATGCTTGAAGAGGCAAAAAAGATTATACGGGCAGATGTTTGCTCTTGCCGTAAAATCGGTGATTATGGATCCAGGCTATTAAAGCCCGGGAGCTCGGTTTTGACGATATGTAATGCCGGCATACTGGCGACGATCGATTACGGCACCGCTCTAGGTGTGATTTATTCTGCCTGTAAGCAGGGCAAGAAAATCCGGGTATTTTCCTGTGAAACCCGGCCACTGCTTCAAGGGAGCAGGCTAAGCTGTTGGGAGCTTTATAAACAGGGTGTGGATGTTACGATGATTGCTGATAATACCGCGGCTTCACTTATGGCCGGCGGAAAAGTGGATGTGGTAATTGCCGGAGCAGACCGGATTGCCGCAAATGGCGATTCAGCTAATAAAATCGGGACATTGAACTTAGCTGTTCTATGCAGGTATCATAGGATACCTTTTTATATCGCTGCTCCGCAGAGTACCTTTGATTTGAAATTAAAAAACGGCCGGGGGATTAAAGTTGAAATGCGCGATCGGCAGGAAGTTACTAAAATATTACTCAAGAAAACTGTCGCCCCCGAAGGAGCTGCCGCAATCAATCCTGCTTTTGATATTACTCCTCATGAGCTGATCAGCGCGATAATTACGGATAAAGGTATTATTCGGATGCCTTGCGTTAAAAATATCAGGAGAATTTTTAAGGGGGAAACAAATGCGTTTAAGCGAAATCGGTGAATTTGGTTTAATCAAAAGCTTTCGGAAACAAATTAAAACCGATCATTCTGTTTTTATGGGCAGCGGGGATGACTGTGCGGTTTTGAAGCTCAATAGTTCCAGTTATCAGTTGTTTACCTGCGATATGATTATCGAAGGCGTGGATTTTAGAAAGACTGATGATTTGGAATCCGTGGGCAGAAAGGCCCTGGCCATATCCATAAGTGATATTGCCGCCTGCGCAGGTATTCCCAGACATGCTGTAATATCTCTGGGCCTGCCGAAAAATATGCAGGTAGAAGAAGTGGATCTTTTGGCAAAAGGGGTATTTGATTTGGCAAAGAAGTATAAAATAAATATTGTGGGAGGGGATATCAGTGCTTCCGCTAAGTTAATTATTGATGTGAGTATGCTGGGGGAGGTTAAGAAGAATAAACTTTGTCTTCGCCGGGGAGCCAGGCCCGGAGATATTATTATGGTTACGGGGAGTTTCGGCGGCTCAATCAAAGGTAAGCATTTAAAGTTTACTCCTCGTTTGGAGGAGGCGAATTTCTTAGTGAATAATTTCAAGATTAATTCTATGATCGATGTTTCCGACGGCTTGCTCCAGGACCTGGGGCATATATTAGAGCAAAGTTCTGCCGGAGCTGTTTTATATGAGAGCCTTATCCCTTTAAGCAGGGATGCTAAAAATACCGAAGAAGCGCTTTGTTCGGGGGAAGAGTTTGAACTGCTTTTTACTGTCTCCAGAGAGCAGGCAAATAGAATTATCAAATCTTCAAAATACGGTTTTAGCGTTATCGGGGAAATAATGCCGGGATCATTCGGCTTGAGGTTGATCGATCACAAAAACAGGTATTCAAAGTTTAGTTTAAGAGACGGGTACTGCGCAGAGGCGCGTACCGGCCGATCCCTTAAGGCCGGGTACAGGCATTTTTAATGAAGAAACTATCTACTTCAGTTAATCAGACACTAAAAATAGGCAGGTTGCTGGCGCAAAAACTTTCCGGAGGAGAGATCATTCTTTTATCCGGTTCGCTTGGTGCAGGCAAGACAGTATTGGCTAAGGGGATAGCACAGGGCCTGGGGATTGATCGATATAATGTAGTCAGTCCTACATTTGTTTTCTTGCGCGTATATAAAGGAAAACATTTCCTGAACCATTTTGATTTCTACCGCATTGGCAATCCCAAAGAGATCCTGGCGTTAGGTTATGAAGAATATTTTTACTCTGATTCTATATCGGTTATTGAATGGCCGGAGCGGTTAAAATTCCTCTTGCCAAGGGAATTTTTAAAGATTAAGCTGATTGTGAAGACAAAGGGGAGCAGACTGCTTGAATTTAGTGCCAAGGGTTTAAGGCACAAACAACTACTTAAGGAAATTTATGAAGATATTGGGGATTGATACTACTACTAAGTTTTTGTGTCTCGGTTTGTATGTAGATGGTAAATTCTATGAATACAACCTTGAGACAGGTAGAAGCCTTTCTGTACTTTTGGTTCCGACTATACAAAGAGTCCTTGAGGCCTCGGGATTAAAAATAGCGGATATCGACTATTTTGCCTGTGGCCTGGGGCCGGGGTCTTTTACCGGAATGCGCATAGGTTTAGCAACAATAAAAGGCTTAAGCGTTGTCCGGGATAAGCCAGTGGTTGGGGTATCTACCCTGGATATCCTGGCGGAAAATGTTACGCTTAATAATGCTTTGATTGTCCCGGCGATAGATGCCAGAAGGGGCCTTATCTATTGCAGTTCTTATCGAAAAGAAAGAGATATCCTTAAGCGCAAAAGTGACTATAAACTCTTAAGTTTTGATGAATTTGCTGAAAAATTCCCCGCCAGAGCGGTAATCCTGGGAGATGCCGCGGCCTTGTATAGAGATAAGATATTCTCCCGGATAAAAGGCGCAACTGTCCTGGATAAGGATCACTGGTTTCCCAAGGCCCATAATCTTATCCGGCTTGCGCTGAAAAAGATAAAAGCTAAACAAGTTAGCTCGGCGCAGGTAATTAAACCAATTTATTTATACCCTCAAGAATGCCAGATAAAGACAAAATAGGTCACCGGCCCACTTGGGCGGAGATCAATCTTAATGACCTGGATTATAACTTCAGGCAGGTAAAATCACATTTATCCCGGCTTACAAAAGTATTGGTTACAGTAAAGGCGGATGCCTATGGTCATGGGTTGATTCCCGTATCTAAAAGGCTGGCTGCCAGCGGGGTGGATTATCTGGGGGTAGCTTCTATCGATGAGGGGATAAAATTAAGAAAGGCGCAAGTCAAAACACCTATTCTGGTACTCGGGGTAATTCTTAAGCAGGATATCCAATCACTTTTTACTTTCAAGCTTACGCCTACTGTCTGTGATTATGAATTAGCCCTTGCTTTGAGCAGAAAAGCAGCTGGATTAAAGAAACCGATGCGCCTGCATATTAAAGTGGATACCGGAATGGGCAGGATCGGGGTGGCTCACCAGGATGCCTTGGAATTAGTAAGTAAGATCTACAAGTTAAAATCAGTGGTAATCGAAGGAATCTTTACCCATTTTCCGTTTGCGGATTCAGGGCGTAAATTTACAACTTTTCAAATCAAACTGTTTTATAAATTGGTCGCCGATTTAAGAAAGCGTGGTATAATCATCCCTTTGGTGCATGCTGCTAACAGCGCCGGGCTGATCAATCACCGGGATAGTCATTTTACCATGGTTAGGCCAGGGTTGGTAATTTACGGGCTGCATCCTCAGAAAGGCTCGAGGATAAAATTAAAACCAGTTCTAAGCCTTAAAACCCGCGTAATCTTTATAAAACAGGTTCCTTCCGGAAGCGGTATAAGTTATGGCCATGCCTATATAACCAAACGTCCGGCCTGTATCGTTACTTTACCTATCGGTTACGGAGACGGTTATCCACGTAATCTTTCTAACCTTGGTCCGCTTTTAATCGGCGGCAAAAGGTTTAATATCAGCGGTAGGATTTGCATGGATCAGATCATGGTTGATGTGGGTGATTTTAAACCAAGGCTTGCGGCTGAAGTGGTCTTGATTGGGAAACAGGGCAAGCAAAGAATTCTTGCTGAAGAACTGGCGGATTTGGCTGGAACTATTCCCTATGAGATTGTCTGTGGCTTAGGTAGCCGTATCCCGCGCGTTTACCTTTCTTAAAAAATCATCAAGGTAGTTTTGCGATAAGATAAAGGCTCAAAGATAAAACGATCAGGTGGCTCATTGATGCGGCCGCAAAAGGCATAAGTAACCCGGATTTTCCTATGGCCAGGAATACAGCGTCCAGGATATAATAAAGGAATCCTACGATAATTGATATTCCGACAGAAGCCATGCCGGTTGCGCGCCTTCCGCTCATGAGGGAAAAAGGTATTCCCAGAAGTATGATTATTATACTGGTAAATGGCATGGTGAAACGCTGGTAGAGGTCAACTTTCAAATTCCGGATTACGGTGGTTGCTCCGCTTTTAGAAACTCTCCAAATATAATCCTGCATCTGGTGGATATCCATTAGCTCAGGTTTCTGCCTGAGGTTGGCAAAATCATTCGGTGTTTCGGCTATTGCCATAATTTCTTCGTCGAAATAAGATGGTTCATCGATCACCTGGCCGTTACGGTCAAAGTCGTAGGTGATACATTTAGAGAATCTCCATAATCCATCCACGTAAGTACCTTTATCAGCGACAATCTTTTTGGTCAGGTTTTGGTGATCGTCGTGCTCTAAAATAGTGATTCCCTCCATGGTTTTAGTATTGGTAAAGAACCTGCTGATAAAAAACAATCTGTTCCTTGAGCCGTACATAGAAAGATTCAGGATTACTTCCAGTTTTTTTGTCTTATGGCTATTCTGTCCTTCTTCCATCTGAATCTTTATTTTTTGATTTTCGGCTAAGGCAGAGGGGACGAACCTGTCATTTACCCAAAATACCAGTAGGCTGATCAATAAGCCAAAAAACAGGACATTCTTAGCAATTGCAAATATACTCAAGCCGCTTGAACGCATGGCGATTATTTCATTGTTATGGTTAAGTTTAGCGAATGTGTAAACTGTACTTAACAGGCAGGCAAAAGGGGAGACCTGTACGAACATTACCGGCAGGTATGATAAATAATAGCGGGTCATAAGCATTAAAGTGGCGCGGTGTTTCAGTATCTCATCCAGGTTAGAAAGCACATCGATGATGATATAGAGGAAGAGGAAGCTGAAGATGCAGGAAACGAATATGAAAATAACCGATTTTAAAATGTAGCGGTCTAAGATGCGCATAGTTTATGAGTTAAGAATATCCCTACCCCGGCGAATAAGATATTCGGTATCCAGAGGGCAAGCGCAGCAGGAAGATGCCCTTCAATTGCCAGAGCTTCTGAACCGATAAGTAAAGGATAATAGCAGGTAATGATTAATACGGCTATTCCGATATTAATGGATTTTTCCCTTCTGCGGGTAATAATCCCCAGTGAAGAGCCTAAAAGCATGAACACAAAACAGGAAAATGCCAGGGCCAGCTTTTCGTGGATTTTAGTGATCAAGGGGGCAGGGCTGATCCCTTCCTTCTTAAGTTTTTTCGCCTCTTTCTTTAATTCCCGGATAGTCATTTCTTTGTATTTTTTTTCGACAACCCTATCCTGCATCTGCCCCATATCTAGATTCATGAAGTAAGTGCGGAAGTTAAGCTTATAAAAATTAGTGGGGTTTTCCGGGTCGGGCTCATCGCTTGTCCCATCGATAAGTTTTAATTTTACGATATTCTTTTCCGGGATACTGATAAACTCACCGGCTTTTGCCACGATTGTGCGCGTAGGTCTGTCTTCTCCCTGCGGCTCATAGATACGGATGTTATTCATCCGGTTTTTTTTCTGGTCGACATGGTAAATAAAAAGGATGTATTTCTGGAACGTATCAATAAATACTCCTTCTTCAAAGGCAGCGGTAGGGTTTTTTATCCCCATTTCTTTTAAAGTCTTGCGGTAAGCAAAGTGTGCATATGAAGCTGCCTGGTCATTGAAAACTACCAGGCCCAAACTCAAGATCAAACTGACGATCAATAAAGGCATAATTAGCTTGAACAGGCTGACTCCGCTTGAGCGTATAGCAATTATTTCGTTATCACTTGAGAGTCTGCCTAGGGCAAGCAATACCGCGATGAGCACCGATATGGGCAGGGTGTAGGTGACTATATAAGGCGTAAGGTAGATAAAGATCTGGACTACACTAAAAAGGTCCACCCCTTTATTGATTACCAGGTCGGCAATGCGTTTTAAATTGCCGATTAAGACCATGACAAAGGTAAGTAACCCCAGAGATAATAACAGGGGAGAGAAAAATTCCCTCAGGATATAGTTACGCAGGATTTTCATGGTTAGTTAGCTAGGGTCATTACAAAGATTATTTTTGCTCCGGAGTCTTTTAGGGTTTTGGCGGCTTCGCTGGAAGTCACTCCCGTAGTCAACACATCATCAATGAGTAAAAGATTGGCGTCTTTAACCGCCCGTGTATCTTTGACCGTAAAACTCCTCTCGACATTCTTGCGTCGTTGTTCGGGCGTCAGTTCAGTTTGCGTTCTGGTCGGCCGGTTACGAACTAAAACGTCAGACAACACCTTTTTATTAAACTCTTTGGCTACCTGTTCGCTTAAAACCTGGGCTTGATTGAATTCTCTTTCTCTCATCCGGCTTCTATGTAGCGGCACGGGGATGATAAAATCCAGGTATTCGATAGGCAGGCGGTAGTCTTTAATGAACTCATTCATCAGCTTTCCAAAAGGTTCACCCAAATAATCCTTACCGGAATATTTAAATTCATGGATCAGTTGTTTTATCGTGCCTGTGTATATGCAGGGGCTAAAAGCCCGGTCAAAGTAAAACCTTGTTTTTAAGCAGTTTGAACATATGTTTTTAGTTGTGCCTGTTCTGTCCAGGCGCCTGCCGCAGGATACACAAAAAGGCGGCAAGTTACGCTCTATCCCGTTCCAGCACTGACCGCAGATTAAAACCTGCTCTTTAGCCGGGCCTATTTTGTTTTTGCAGGCCAGGCAGCAATTAGGATAAATCAAATCCTTTATGCCGGCAAATAATCCGCGCAACATAAAGATATAATAACAATGAAAAGTGCCTTTGTCAAAGTAATTGACAGCCACACTTATCGATAGTAAAATAAACATCTATGGAAAAGCAAACCCGGCAACAACTTAAAGAAAAACTGCTTGATTTATTGAACCAAGAGGCATTAAAAAGAGGTAAATTTGTGCTTTCTTCAGGCAGAGAAAGCAATTATTATCTTGATGGTCGGGTAATTACCTTGACTCCGGAAGGCGCTTATCTGGTTGCCGGCATAATATTAGATATGATTCAAGGTGAAGCTTTGGATGCCGTTGGCGGGCCCACTCTGGGGGCTGATCCTATTGTCGGCGCCCTGGCTGCTTTAAGCTATGTCAATAAGTGCCCGATTAAAACCTTTATTGTGCGTAAACAGGCTAAAGAGCATGGTACGCAAAGGCAGGTAGAGGGGCCGGCGCTTAAAAAAGGAAGTCGGGTAATCCTCGTGGATGATGTGGCGACCAGCGGCAAGGCGATCATGGAAGCCAAATTGGCATTAGACAAGATCGGGGTGATAGCTGAGAAGGCGATTGTTATTGTCGATCGCAGCGAAGGTGCGGTTGACAATCTGGCTAAGGCTGGTTTGAAATTGGAATCGATCTTCAAACTATCGGATTTCGGTCTTTAGGTAAACTTTGTGCAAAAGATAAAAATTGTAGTAATCGGCGGTGGGCCATCGGGGATGATGGCAGCGATCCGGGCCGCAGGCCCTGGTCAGGATGTAACTCTTCTTGAAAAAAAAGACTCTCTCGGCAATAAACTTCTCCTAAGCGGCAAGGGCCGCTGCAACCTCACTAATACAGAAGACCTGGAATATTTTCTGAAACGATTCTCTAAAAACGGCGATTTTTTAAGGGATGCCTTTAAGAACTTTTTTAACCGTCAGCTGATTGATTTTTTTGAGCAGCGCGGGTTAAGAATGAAGATAGAGCGCCAACTGCGTGTTTTTCCTCAGACTGACCGTGCCGCCAGCATCCTGGATATATTGAAAAAAGAGCTGCTCAATTCCGGAGTGCAGGTTATTTATAAGGCCAAGGTAATCAATCTGCTCTTAGATGCCGGCAAGGTCAAGGCTGTACGTTTAGAGAATGGCGTGAATATTGCCTGTGATCGGGCAATTCTTGCTACGGGGGGAGCAAGTTACAGTTTTACCGGTTCCGATGCCTCCGGGATAAATATTGCCCGTAAACTCGGGCATAAAATTATAGATTTGCGGCCGGGTTTAGTCCCGCTTGATGTAAAACAGGATTATCCAAGGAGGTTAGAGGGTTTATCCCTGCGCAATATCAGGCTTAAGTTTTCCGACGGAAAAACGCAGATCATCTCCGAGATAGGGGAGTTAGTTTTTACTGCTTCCGGGATATCCGGGCCATTGGTAGTTACTTTAAGCGGTAAGGTGATAGATATGCTTGCCCAGGATAGAAATGTTTTTGTGGAGATAGATCTGAAACCGGCTTTATCCATCGAGCAGCTAGATAGCCGTCTGCTCCGGGAGTTTAAGGCAAATGCCAAGAAGAGTATTAAAAATGCGCTTAAGGAATTGCTGCCTTTAAGATTGATCAGGGTTTTTATAGAGGCCTCAGCGATTGATTTGCTTAAAAAATGCAGTCAGATCACGCAGAAGGAAAGAGAAAAGATTATTTCTTTGCTTAAAGGGTTCCGGATGGATATCTCTGGGTCCCGGCCTGTCGAAGAGGGGATGGTTACCCGGGGCGGGGTGAGCTTAAAAGAGATAAATCCGCGAACCATGGAGTCACGGCTGATCAAGGGGTTATATCTTTGCGGAGAGATGATCGACGTGGATGCGGATACCGGGGGATTTAATCTCCAGGCAGCGTTCTCGACGGGATATCTGGCAGGAGAAAGCGCCGCTTCAAGTTAACGTGTCTGCCGAACCTTGCTTGCGCTTCGGCCAAAATTTCGCTCTACCTGATGTTTATTGTGGGGAACCGTGCCCGCTTAATTTTTGAGATACTGCTCAATCAGGGTTCGCCATACCCGTTAACTATGTGGTGGATATGTTAAAAATATATTTAGCGTCTAATTCTAAGGCCCGCAGGAAGTTATTAAAAGATATGGGGCTGAAGTTTAAAGTTCTCCCGGGCAAAGTCAGAGAGGAAAGGAAAGCCAGGGGAATTTCTTATATTGAGTTGGTCAAGTTGAACGCGCTGAGGAAGGCTAAAGATGCAGCCTCAAGAGTAAAGAGCGGGGTTATCATTGCCGCGGATACTATCTGTGTGCAGGATGGTAAGATATTCGGTAAACCGAAAAATATGCAAGATGCCCGCCGCATGCTCAAAAGATTGTCCAGCCGTCCGCAGCTCCTATATACTGGTTTGGCGGTTATAAAAAAAGACGATTGCGGAGAAAGGCTTGGACTTGGTTATGAAGGAACCAAGGTATGCATGGATAAACTAAGCGATACCGAGATCTCCGATTATTTTAAACAGGTTTCTCCGCTGGATAAAGCGGGTAGTTTTGATATCCAGGGCAAAGGCGCTTTTTTTATTAAAAAGATAGATGGTTGTTTCTACAATGTCGTGGGCCTTCCTTTAAGAAAACTTTACCTTATTTTCAAGAAGCTGGATTTAAAGTTTTTTGTTTTTTTCCTGGCTACTTTATTCTTATGTGGTTGTTCTACCGAATACAATCTGGCCACTAAGCAAGAGGAAAAATATTATTACAGTACGGATAAAGAGGTCCAGATGGGCCGTTCAATCGATCTACAGGTTGTAAAACAATATAAGATTTCAGCCGACCCCTTACAGCAAAAACGTGTTGAAGATATCGGCAAAAAGATAGCTGCGGTAAGCGACCGTAAGGAAATTGATTATCATTTCCGGGTTTTAGAGGATGAACAGGTTAATGCCGTTTCTCTTCCCGGAGGTTATGTCTATGTAAACAGTGGACTATTGGATAAAGTCTCAAATGATGATGAGCTTGCCTGCGTTTTAGCCCATGAAGTGGGTCATATCGTGGCCCGCCATAGCATCAAGAAACTTCAGGCGATGCAGGGCTATTCTGTTTTGAGACTGTTGGTAGCGGTAGCTCCCGGAACTGGTGATGTGGGGACGGCCGCAGATGCCGCCTTTACCCAATTTCTTCTGGGCTACAGCCGTGAAGATGAATTACTCGCCGATCAGCTAGGTGCGCGTTATGCAAAGTTAGCCGGTTATGATCCCCGGGGGATGATCACTTTTTTAGGTAAGCTGCAGGATATAAATCGCAGGATGCCGATCCAGGAAAAGTCTTATTATAAAACCCATCCCTATGTTCCGGATAGGATCAGGGTGGTTAAAGAAGAGTTGGGAGAGAGAATAGATTTCGGTGATTATATCAATATTGAACAGAAGCCTCACGAATAAATTAAGCTGGATTGCAGTTTTAGTTTTTTTAACATTTTTCAGTGCTTATGCAGGAGAAGCCCTGATGAAATCGAATATGCATGATGATCCGCTTGTCTTAAGTAAAGAAAACCTGGATAATCCTTTCGGGGTATTGGAGTTTTTACATTGGAATCATTCCTGGAATAATCATAAGTATGAAAATATCAAGGACCTGGAAAGGTCTATCTCTCTGATGCAGGAGGCTGGGGTTGGTTGGGTCAGACTGGATTTCTTATGGGGGGATATAGAGCCGGAACAGGGAAATTTTGATTTTGCCAAATATGATCGTATTGTCCAGTTGCTTAAAAAGAAAGGGATACAGATTTTAGGTATTTTGCATTATAGCACTGATTGGGCAAGCGCCTGCGGAAGCTGGAATTGTCCTCCCAAGGACAACAAGTTTTTTATTAAATACGCCGGTTTGGTTATCCAGCGTTATAAGGATCAGGTTAAATACTGGGAGCTTTGGAATGAGCCGGATTCTCCGACCTATTGGAAAGAGCAGGATAGTTTAAAATCTTATTGTGTTTTGTTAAAAGAATTTTATATCGCCGCCAAACAGATTGATCCTGAATGCAAAGTTTTAAACGGAGGCCTGGCTAATGGTGCTTCTAGTATCAATCATTTGTATGATAACGGGGCAAAAGATTACTTCGATATATTAAACATCCATTTCTTTCAAAATCCCCTGCATCCCGGATCAATCCAGGCAGTAGCGAATTATCCGAAGTTGGCCTATAGGATAATGCAACGTAACGGCGACGGTGATAAAAAGATATGGATTACCGAAATCGGCTGCCCCGGGGTAAGAGATTCAAGCGTGGATAACTGGTGGCTGGGAAAGAATCCTGATGAGAATAGGCAGGCTAAGTGGCTTAAAGATGTATATGCGCAGCTATTAAAAGACCCGCACGTTGAGAAAATATTCTGGGCTTTTTTCAGGGATACTCAAAACCATTGGAAGAACGGAGTGGATTATTTTGGGTTAGTCCGCTGGGGTTTTTCCCGCAAACCATCATTTTACGCTTATCAGGAATGTTTCCGTAAATGGCTTTTTGAGCGCAGGAAAGACAGCGGCATGCTTAATTCAGGGAGGTGATGTTCTTGAAAAAGAAAATAATGGTTATCGACGATGAAGAGAGTTTTGCCTTAATGCTTAAGTTGAGGATTGAGGCCTCCGGAGATTATGAGGTTGCGATTTCCTTGGACGCAAAAGATTTAATCAAGCATATACACGATATCCGTCCGGATGTAATCTTATTGGATCTGCTTATGCCGGGTACCGGCGGGTTGGATATTTGCGATATGCTTAACCACGATCCTGTCGGCAGGATTACTCCGGTAATCGTAGTTTCGGGGTTGGATAAACCCATGGATAAACTCAAGGCTTTTAAGCTCGGGATTAGTGATTATCTGGTTAAGCCTGTCGATGATTTAAAGCTGATTAAGGCAATAGAAAAAGCCATTCAATTGAAATCGGAAAAATTCTAAGGTGGGGATCTTTCTTCCGTAAGGTTAGTGAGGGTAGAGTCTCTTCCCGTTTAATTTGGTGCGGGGAGAGGGAGTTGAACCCTCAAGGGTTACCCCACACGCTTCTGAGACGTGCGCGTATGCCATTCCGCCACCCCCGCAATGCAATTAAGTATATATTAGCCTCTTTATCCTGTCAATTGATTTAGTGCTTTGCCTTGATATAAAGGGATTGCGGCAAGGTTTTTTTGCTGTTATAATACTCTTTTCTTAGAATCTAAGCTATTGTCATGCAGGGGGAAATAATGTTTTTGACTTATTTTAAGATTACCGGAATAGCCATGGCCCAGATATTCTTTTTGGGCGGATTAGGGTATATTTTTGTAAAGAAAAACATACTCTCTCATTCCGGGCTTGATGCTTTAAGCCGTTTGGTTATTCAGGTTATTTTCCCAGCTTTGATCTTTACTCAGCTGCTTAAGAATTTTAACTTTGAACTTTATCCTGATTGGTGGATTTTCCCTCTTTTCAGTCTGGTTATAACCGCCTTCGGTCTGGTTGTCGGAGGCTTATTGCTCAAGCTTTTGAAATTAAAGACGCATAAACTGCAGTTTTTAAGCTTGGTCGGTTTTCAAAATTCCGGGTATCTTCCTTTGGCGATTGTCGCCTCGATATTCTCCGGTCAGAAATCCGCAGATATGTTTGTTTACATAATATTGTTCCTTTTGGGTTTTGATTTAGTAGCCTGGTCATGCGGCATATATATGCTTACATATGAAAAGCAGGTTAAGTTCAGGCTGCGGAGTATTTTTAGCCCCCCGGTAATTGCGAATTTAACTACCCTGGTTCTTATATTTTTGGGTTTGAATAAATTTATTCCCCCGGCGGTAGTTAATCCAATTGCAATGATCGGTGATTGTACTTTACCGTTGGCAATGTTTGTAGTCGGAGGAAATATCGCTTTAGTGCAGTTAAAGGATATTGATAAGAAATCAGTTCTTTTTCTTCTTTTAGGAAAATTAATCATTCTGCCGGTATGCGGTATTGCCGTGGTTTTAAAGCTCGGGGTTTCTGAGTTACTGGGTTTTTTGATTGTTATGCAGTTGGCTATGCCTTCGGCAACTTCTTTATCAGTGATCATCCGGCATTATAAAAAAGAGGATGCCCTTATCAGCCAGGGTGTTTTCTTTAGCCATATTGTCAGTCTTTTGACTATACCCTTATTTTTGAGTTTGTATTTATCTCTGACTGTGTTAAAATGAGTAAATCTATCCTTACTAACCGCAAGGCCTACAGGGACTATGAAGTCCTGGAGACCTTAGAGTGTGGCATTGAACTCAAGGGCTCCGAAGTAAAATCTTTGCGCGCGGGAAAAATTAACTTAAATGACAGCTTTGCCAGGATCGAAAAGCTGGAGGCATTCTTATATAATGCGCTAATCAGCCATTATATGGAAGCCAGCTATCTGAATGTTGATACCAACAGGCCGCGCAGGCTTCTGTTGCATAAGAATCAAATTGAGAGGATCGCCGGAAAGCTTGCCCAGAAGGGCCTGACTTTAATTCCGCTTAAAGTTTATTTTAATGACCGGGGTTTTGTAAAGCTGGAACTTGGTCTTTGCAAAGGTAAAAAACTTTACGATAAAAGGGAGAGTATCAAACGCAGGGAAACAGATTTATATTTGCGCCGGGCGATCAAAAATAGGAGATAACGGGGGTGAAAGGGTTCGACTTAAGATGGTCGGATAAGAGCAGCATGCCGCGGAGGTAAGGTTAGCCGCGTTAACAACTCCTTACACAATTTAAACGCAAACACGCAAGTGTCACGTTTAGGAACATTGGTTCCGTCCTTTGCGGCGAGACCTATGTTCGTACCAGCCTTCGGACTTAATTAAGTCCGAAGCCTCTAACCGTCCTGCCTACGGGATGGATTAGGGCCTAAGTAGGATAGTTCCGGCGGTTAGCCTTTGAAGCCGGAGCGAAATTCAAAAAGGCTGCTTCTTACGCAATCCTGTCTACCGGAGTGCGTAAGATTAAGATTAGTAGAGAGACTAAGCATGTAGCGGCTTTTATTGGATTACTTAAGGACGGCGGTTCAATTCCGCCCACCTCCACCATGCAACTTATGTTTAAGAAAGAATATATCTCATATTTTATTTTAATAGTTTCATTGCTTTCCGGCTGCGCTACTGTTACTCCTCAGAGTGCCATCCCGGCTTATTCCATAAATGGGGTAACTTATTATCCGCTGGTCAGTTTATGCGATTTGCGTGGAGTGGATATAAAATACGATACGCTTATTCGTACTGTTTATTTGGATAAGGATACTAAGCGGGTGAATATCCGCGCAGGGGATACTATGGTTTTGGTGAATGATAATATTATGAATTTAAATTCGCCTATCGATATTTACCAGGGTACAATTGTCGTTCCTAGGCAGTTTAAAGAACAGATATTCGATATATTGTTCCCGCAGGTTGTTTCGACATACCGCCGTCAGGCGCGGGGGAAAATAAATTTAAATAAGGTGGTTATTGATGCCGGTCACGGAGGCAATGACCCGGGGGCTATCGGTAAGAACGGTCTAAGGGAAAAGGATGTAAATCTTGATATCGCCCGGAGGCTTAGTGATCTTTTGAGGGCAGAAGGGGTGCGTACCGTGCTTACGCGCTCAAGTGATAAGTTTATTCCTCTTTCCGGCCGGGTAAATATCGCTAATCGTTCAGGCGCGGATTTATTTATCAGTCTTCATTCCAATGCTAACCGTTCGCGTTCCTTGAGCGGTTTTGAAGTTTATTATGTCGCTCCCAGTATAAGCGATTCCAAGCGTGCGTCTATGACGGCAAAGAGTGCGTCATTGCGTCTAAAGAATGCCGTTTTTGCCAGCAATTCACCGGATTTGCAGGCGATTATCTGGGATATGATTTATACGAACAGCCGGGCGGAATCAATTGACCTGGCCCATTCCTTGTGCAGGGTTATGGATTCTAGTATTGACGCTAATATTTTGGGGGTAAAAGGGGCGCGTTTTCAGGTACTCAAAGGGGTAAGGACTCCGGGGGTATTGATTGAAGTGGGTTTTGTTTCCAATCTGAATGAAGAGAGGCTGTTGAGGAGTAGCGCTTATCGCCAGAAATTAGCCGAAGGCATATTAGAGGGTATTAGAGGGTATTCGCAGGATATGGATTTAGTGGAGGTGTCGGCAAGATGAAATCTATCGGTGTTTTTGATTCCGGTGTCGGTGGGTTAACGGTCGTCAAGGAATTGATCCGTCAGTTACCCAATGAAAACATAGTTTACTTTGGGGATACCGCCCGCGTGCCTTATGGGATCAAGTCTCCTGAAACAGTTATCCGTTTTTCCATTGAGAATATCTTATTTTTGCTGAAACAGGATGTGAAGCTTATCTGTGTTGCCTGTAATACTGCTTCCAGTTTTGCTCTTCCTGTGATTAAGAATTATTTTCGCGCTCCGATTATCGGAGTGATCACGCCGGGGGTAAGAGAAGCGGTTTATGCTTCTCAGAACAAGCGCATTGGCGTAATCGGTACCAAGGGAACGATAAAAAGCCGCACTTATGAAATAGAAATTAAACAGCTTGATCCCAAGGCTAAGGTAGTTACTGCTTCTTGTCCTTTATTTGTCCCTTTTGTTGAGGAGGGGTGGCTTTCCGGAGAAGTAGTCTTGAATGTGGCAAGGGATTATCTTAAGCCGCTTAAAGCCGCTGGTGTGGATACGGTAATTTTGGGCTGTACGCATTATCCATTGCTTAAGCCGGTAATCCAGCAGATTTTGGGTAAAGATGTGACTTTGATTGATTCCGCTAAACAGGTAGCTTGTGAAGTGAAGAAAATCCTGGTTAGCGAAGATTTGCTTAACCGCGGCAAGGGCGGTAATAACAGTTTTTACGTCAGCGATAATCCCGAATGGTTCAGCGGGTTGGCGCAGAGGTTTCTGGGTAGGCAGTTGAAAAATGTCAGAAAGGTCAATAATGTATAGTTTAAGAGTAGAGGGATCATTTAGTTCCGCGCATAATTTAAGGGGATATAAAGGAAAATGCGAGGATCTGCACGGGCATAATTGGCGCGTTGAGCTGTGCGTGAAGTCGCTAGATCTGGATAATATCGGAATGGTCCTGGATTTTAAGTTTCTGAAGAAGAGATTAAGCGTTATCCTTGACAAGATGGACCATAAATATTTAAATAAATTAACTTATTTTAAGAGGATAAATCCGACCTCCGAGAATATAGCAAGATATATTTATAGTCAACTCAAAAATGGCATCCCGGAGCTTAAAAGCATAACTGTTTGGGAGAATAGCACCAGCTGCGCTACTTATGAAGAATAGAAAAACAAAGTTTGCCGTAGTGCTTTTATCCGGGGGGCTGGATTCAGCAACAGCTTTGTACTTGGCTAAAGCAGAAGGGTATCGTTGCCATTGTTTGATCTTTGATTACGGCCAACGGCATAGAAAGGAAATACGCCAGGCGCAGAAAATAGCTAAAGCAGCCGGCTGCGCTTATAAGGTCTTAAAGATAAATTTTCCCTGGAAAGGATCTGCTCTTCTAGATAAGAAAATAAAAGTTCCTGAAAAGATCGGCCGGGGTATCCCGGTTACTTACGTGCCATCACGTAATATTATTTTTTTAAGTTTTGCTGCTTCTTTTGCCGAGACAATCGGGGCGCAGGTCATCTTTATCGGAGCACACGCTCAGGATTATTCCGGTTATCCGGATTGCCGGCCGGAGTTTCTTGCTGCGTTTAGCAGAATGATTAAAGCAGGAACCTGCGGTGGTTTTAGTGTTAGGGCGCCGCTGTTGCATAAAACTAAGTCGCAGATTATCCTGATGGGAAAGAGATTAGGGGTTCCGTTTGGGTTAACCTGGTCATGTTATCGAGGGGAAAAGACCCCTTGTTTAAAATGCGACAGCTGTTATTATCGGGTAAAAGGTTTTAAAGAAGCGGGTTTAATTGATCCGCTGATAAGAAGATGAAAGCCAAGATTGCTGAAATTTTTGATAGCGTACAAGGAGAAGGTCTGTATTTAGGCGAGAAGCAGATCTTTGTGCGTTTCTTTGACTGCAACTTAAAATGCAGTTTTTGTGATACCAAATTAGACCGGTTCATGGAATATGAACCGCAAGAACTGTTTAAAGAGATCAAGCTTTACCGTAACAGATACCATTCTATATCTTTTACCGGAGGAGAACCGCTTTTATGTAAGGATTTCCTGAAAGAAATATTAAAACTTACCGGCAAGCACGGCCACAAGCATTACCTGGAGACAAACGGTACCCTGGCCGATGAACTAGAGGAGCTCATTGAGCATATAGACATCGTGGCCATGGACTTAAAACTTCCCAGCTCAACCGGTATGGGAGAGCTTTGGGATAAACACAGGGATTTCTTAAAAGTTGCCCAGCGCAAGGAAGTATTCTTAAAGACAATTATCTGTCAGTCAACTGAAGAAAACGATTTGAAGCAGGCGCTTGAACTGATTAAAGAAGTAAGTCCGGGAAGTATTTTGATTTTACAGCCGAATAGCAATGAGAACCACGGTGTGTTGAATGAGAAATTATCTAAATTTAAGAAGGTTTGCGGACAGGAGAGGGTTACTGCCTGTGTTATCCCGCAGATACATAAAATAGTGGGAGTGAGATGATGAAGAAGTCCAGTTATGAAGGTCTGCAGGAAAATGTGAGGAAATTAAAGACTCCGGAAATTGAAGTTTGGCAGAATCAATACCCGGATAAGATTTATACGATTAACCTGGATATCCCGGAGTTTACCTGTATCTGTCCCAAGACAGGTCTTCCGGATTTTGCGGTTATCTGTGTTGAATATTCGCCGGCTAAATTTTGTGTGGAGCTTAAGTCTTTCAAGATGTACACGATATTTTACCGCAATGTCGGGATATTCCATGAGCATTTGATTAACAAGATGCTTGAGGATTTTGTGAGTGTGGTAAAGCCCCGTTGGGCGAAAATCGAGGGAGTATTTAATCCCCGCGGCGGTATTACAACTACTGTATCCCGGGAGTATCAGGTTAAATGAGAAGAATAGAGGCAGCAAAAATAACCAAAGCTGTAACTGAATTAGTCAGGAAAGCCAGTTTTTTCTTGCGCAGCGATGTTTTGTCTGCATTGCGTAAGTCTTACACAGCCGAGAAAAATATCCAGGCAAAGAAAATCCTAAGGGCTATACTGGATAATGCCGCTTATGCCAGAAAACAAAAACTGGCTATTTGTCAGGATACCGGTTTCCCGGTTGTTTTTATCGAGATCGGACAGGATGTTACAATTCACGGAGATTTAAAAACAGCGATAAATAAAGGTGTAGGAGAAGGGTATAAAAAATACTACCTTAGGGATTCTATTGTCAACGACCCGTTAAACAGAGGAAAATCAAAATTCTCTGTCTGTATAATACATATGAATATAGTCAAGGGAAGCAAGGTCAAGCTAACCATTTTACCTAAAGGTTTTGGTTGTGAGAATAAGTCGCAATTAAAAATGTTTAAACCAACGGCAAGTATCAAAGAGATCAAAGATTTTATTGTTCAGGTGGTAAAGGATGCCGGGCCGGATGCCTGTCCGCCGTATGTGATAGGCGTAGGTATCGGAGGCAGTGCAGATTATGCCGGCATTTTGGCTAAAAAAGCCTTACTGCGTAAGATCTCGTCCAGGAATTCAAAATTGGAAAAAGATTTATTAAGGCAAATAAATCAGACCGGAATCGGGCCAATGGGCTTAGGCGGTTCAAATACCGCTTTGGCGGTTCATGTGCAGACATATCCTACACATATCGCCGGACTGCCGGTGAGTGTAAATATCAGTTGCCATGCTTTAAGGAGCGCTTCAATAACCTTATGAAGAAAATAGATACTCTAAAAGCAGGCCAGGAATTCTTTTTAAGCGGGACAATTTATACTGCCCGGGATCAGGCCCATAAAAGATTAGTTGAAGCGGTTAAGTCCGGAAAACGCCTGCCTATTGAGCTTGAAGGCGCAATCATTTATTATTGTGGTCCAACCCAAACTCCAAAAGGGAAGATAATCGGTTCTTGCGGTCCGACTACCAGTTCGCGTATGGATACTTTTGCTCCTTTATTGTTGGCTAAGGGATTAAAGGCAATGATTGGTAAAGGGGCAAGGTCTAAAGAAGTAAAAGAGGCAATTAGAAAATATAAAGGTGTTTATTTTGTTACTTATGCCGGATGTGGAGCGCTTTTATCTAAATATGTCAAGAAAGTTGAAGTAGCGGCTTACCGAGATCTTGGGCCGGAGGCAATTTTAAAATTAGAAGTTAAAGATTTTCCGTTGATTGTCGCAATTGACGCTAAGGGAGGAAACATCTATGGTTAGGATCGATGGCCGGGGGTTGGATAAAATCAGGAAGGTTACCATAACCAGGAATTATATCAAATATCCTGAAGGATCCTGTCTTATTGAATTAGGTAATACCAAAGTAATTTGCACTGCTTCAGTCGAAGAGACTGTTCCTCCGTTTTTAAGGAATTCAGGCACAGGATGGGTTACTGCTGAATATGGTATGCTCCCGCGTTCCTGCGGCAGTCGCATCCAACGCGGTAAGGATTCCGGCCGCACCTATGAAATCCAGCGCCTGATTGGCAGGTCTCTTCGGTCAGTTACTGAAATGAAATATTTAGGCGAACGTACTATTTGGGTTGATTGCGATGTTATCCAGGGAGATGGAGGTACTCGGACTGCTTCAATTACCGGAAGTTTTGTTGCTTTGGTGGATGCCCTGCAAAAGCTTAAAAAAGAAGGTAAGATTGACCGGATACCGATTCAAGACTATATCGCCGCTACCAGCGTGGGCATCCTAAGCGATAATATGATTTTGGATCTATGTTATGAAGAAGATTCTAAGGCCGAAGTAGATATGAATGTGATTATGACGGGAAAGGGCGAATTTATCGAGGTGCAGGGAACAGCCGAGCGCAAGCCTTTTTCCAAAGAAAAGATGGACGGGATGATGGATCTGGCAAAAAAAGGGATTGAGGAACTTTTTAGTATTCAAAGGAAATTGGTGGGGGATATTTTATCTAAATGATTCAATTGGTAGTGGCTACCCGCAATCAAAAGAAATTAATCGAGATAAAAGATATTTTAAAAGGAATAAATTTAGATCTGCTTTCTCTCGGTGATTATAAAGATGCGCCGCATGTTTTAGAGAATGGTGTAAGTTTCCAGGAGAATGCCGTTAAGAAAGCGGTGAAATTAGCGCGATTTACAGGTAAGCTTTGCCTGGGGGAAGATTCTGGTTTGTGCGTGGATGTTTTAGATGGAGCGCCGGGGATATATTCGGCGCGTTTTTCCGGCAGGGACAAAAGCGACCTGAAAAATAATCTTAAGTTGCTGGAACTTCTTAAGGGTTTTCCTTTTGCCAAAAGAAAAGCGCATTATGTTTGCGCTGTTGCATTGGCTGATAAGAGTGGTTTGCTGGGAGTGGTAGAAGGGGATTGTTCCGGGCTGATTGCCCTTGAAGCCAAAGGCAACTTTGGTTTTGGTTATGATCCGTTATTCTATATCCCTAAATATAAAAAAACCTTTGCCCAGCTTGGGGAGAAGATAAAGCATAAAATGAGTCACCGTTATCATGCCTTAAAGAAGGCCCGGAAGATTATCGAGAAATATATTGAGAAGCAAGTAGCGAATTGATATACTTGACATTTATAAATAACGGCACCCCGCGCTGATCGTGTCACCCAACGCCAATATGGGGCACCTGGCGTTTATTTGAATTATGCCAGTGTTCGCCTGGTGGCGAAAATTGCGTTGGTGCGCGATAGGTATCGCGGGGAGTGGTCGCCCGCAAAATGCAATACGGGGCGTGGCTCAGTTTGGCTAGAGCGCTTGCTTTGGGAGCAAGAGGTCACAGGTTCAAGTCCTGTCGCCCCGACTTAAATGAGGCCCAAACTTACGGAACGAAAAGTGAACGTAAGTTTGCTGGCCGAATTTAATCCTACCGAGCTAGGGAGGTAGGATAAGCTAGATTAAAGATATTTTTATAATTTATATGCGCCTGTAGCTCAATTTTAATGAGCGCATAACTTACGGCAGCGCAAAGCGCAACGTAAGTTATTGCGCGAATTAACACTGACTACTGCAAGTAGTTTTTGGAAGAAGCTACACAGTGGTTGGTAGTCAGTGGGATAGATATTATTAATGCGCCTGTAGCTCAATTGGATAGAGCACCTGCCTTCTAAGCCGGTTGTTGGCCGTTCGATTCGGCCCAGGCGCATAATAAATCGCAAATAAGCGGATATTTTATGAAGAATTGGAAAAAGATTTTTACGATAATAGCTATTTTGGTAATTTCTTTAAATTGCGTCTATGCCTTTTTGATTTTTAAGGCCAAATTCATACTTGCGGATAAACTTAAGTCTGCATTCGGACGCAAGGTAAGTATCGGCCAGCT
This sequence comes from Candidatus Omnitrophota bacterium, assembly GCA_028712505.1. Lineage (GTDB taxonomy): Bacteria > Omnitrophota > Gorgyraeia > Gygaellales > Profunditerraquicolaceae > UBA6249. The sequence continues at coordinate 1,152 of JAQTQC010000018.1, read as the reverse complement.
TAATCTTAAGCCGCCGCTTAACCTGGAATTGATGGATTTGGATGTGGAGAATTTAGTTAAAATCGGCTATATTTATATTTCGCCAAGTATCCCCAGGCTCTTAACCGGTAAGATTGCTTTAAATAAGGTGAGGATTGTAAGGCCCGTAATATCCTGTGAAAGAAGTTTGCCTGTTGTGGGAAAAGTAACTGATAGCCCGGTTACCCCGAATATATCTGAAACAGGAAAGACGGAAGAAGTAAATCCTGTTCCACCTAAGGAAGGTTTAAGATTAGTCATTAAAAGCTTAAAAATAAGAAGCGGAGAGATATATTTTGTTGATCACACAGCGGATTCACGCAATGTTACGGTTGTGGTTAAGAATATAGATATAAATTTGAAAAATTTATATACTTACCCCGTGGATATTCTGGTTAATTTTAATTTAAACGGTAGGCTTCCCTGGAAGTCAGGCGAACCTGACGGTAAGATTTATTTTGATGGCTGGGTGAATCCGTATAAAAAAGATATGTCCGCGAATTTAAAGATCGAAGATATTGACGCCATTGCTTTTTATCCTTATTATGCGAATTGGGTGGATTTAGAAAAGGCGCGTATCGATAAAGCTAAGCTTAACTTTAGCAGCAGGATCACGGGTGAGAATAATGATATCTCCGCGCAGTGTCATCTGGAGTTAGCGGATATTGTGCGTAAGGTGCGTCCTCCTGAAGAGCCGCAACAGAAGGCAGAAAGACTGACTGATGCTGTCTTGGATATGTTTAAAGCGATGAATCAGGGTAAAGTGGTTTTGGATTTTACTTTGCATACGAAAATGGATCATCCGCAGTTTGGTTTTGAGAATATCAAATCCGCGTTTGAAGGAAAGCTTATGCAGGCGAGAACTAACTCTGGGCTAAGGCCTCAGGATATGCTATTATGGCCTGGTAAATTATTGCAAAGCGGAGTCAAAAGCGGTTCGGATCTAACTAAGGCTGCAGTTGATGGTGTATTTGCCTTAGGAAATGGATTAAAGAAATTCTTTGAAGACGGGATGGATAAACAGCAGGTTTCAGAAAATTAATTTTTTAGATTTATGGTGGCTATAGCTCAACTGGTTAGAGCGCTAGACTGTGGCTCTGGAGGTTGCGGGTTCGATCCCCGTTAGCCACCCCA
>JAQTQC010000017.1:11136-29571 GCA_028712505.1 Candidatus Omnitrophota bacterium | reverse complement strand
GAGCTTTATTTTGAAGAATTAAAGCCCTTGATGGAGCATATCCGCAGGCATGTAGATGCGTTAGAGTGTGTTGTTCCAGATGACGCCTGGGATCTGCCGAAGTATAGGGAAATGCTGTTTATAAAATAAAGAAACTTTAGGCGCGCCTTTAAAAAGGCGCGCTTTTATAAACGAAGTTGCTTAATAACTATACAAAAAATGATTGATGACGAGGCAAGGGAGATAGAAAAAGCGCTTTTGGAATTAGACCGGATATTCCTGAAAGGTAAAGAAGGGCAAATTTATCATATTATGTTAGATGCACTGGATAAATCATTGATTACCAATACCCTGATGATAACTTTTGGCAATCAGATAAAAGCTGCCAGATTATTAGGGATAAACAGAAATACTTTACGCGCTAAAATTAAGAAGTTGGGGATTTCTTTGAATGAGGTAAAGACATGAAAGCTCAAGGTTTATATGATCCCGCTTTTGAACATGATGCCTGTGGGGTGGGGTTTGTTTGCGATATAAAAGGCCGGCAATCAAATGCCATCGTCAGACAAGGTATCGAGGTCTTACATCGTCTGTCGCACCGCGGGGCAGTCGGAGCTGACCCTAAGACCGGCGACGGGGCTGGAATTTTAATCCAGATCCCGGATAGCTTTTTTAGAAAAGTCAGCCAGGATATTAAAATCCGTTTACCAGATTTTGGTGCATATGGGGTAGGGTTAATCTTTTTGCCCCAGGATCCTGCTGAGCGCAGTTTTTGCAAGGAGAGTTTTGGAAAAATAGTTAAGCAGGAAGGTCAGGTACTTTTAGGCTGGCGAAACGTTCCCATAGATGACTCTGGTATAGGTGAAGGTGCCAAGAAGACCCAGCCTGTTTTTGAGCAGGTTTTTATCGGCAAGGATAAAGATATTGATAATGAGGCGGGTTTTGAAAGAAAGCTTTATGTTATCAGAAAGCGGGTTGAGAATGCCATATCCGAGTCCCAGTTAAAACAAAAGGATTCATTTTATATAACCAATATTTCCTGCCGGACCTTATCTTATAAAGGCCTGCTTATGCCTGAGCAGATCGATAGCTTTTTTCTCGATTTAAAGCATGAAGAGATAAAAAGCGCTTTGTGCTTGGTGCATTCGCGTTATTCAACCAACACATTCCCTACCTGGAATCTGGCGCAGCCGTTTCGCTTTTTGGCACATAATGGAGAGATCAATACCTTGCGCGGTAATGTTAATGGGGTTAGGGCCAGAGAGAGGTTATTGGCAAGCGAATTATTCGGTATGGACATAGAAAAATTGAAGCCGGTTATCGTTGAAGGAGGAAGCGATTCTGCCGCAATCGATAATTTATTCGAACTTCTGGTTTTATCCGGCAGGTCGCTTGAGCACGTTATGATGATGCTTATCCCGGCAGCCTGGGAGCACGACCGATTCATGAATAAAGAGTTGAGGGATTTTTATAAATACCATGCCTGTTTTATGGAGCCTTGGGATGGTCCGGCTGCCATTGCTTTCACAGACGGCAAGAATATCGGAGCGGTTTTAGACAGGAATGGCCTGCGTCCGGCGCGTTATATTGTGACCAAAGACGACTTTGTGGTAATGGCATCTGAAGTCGGGGTTTTAGATATAGACCCTGGACAAATCAAGGTTTCCGGAAGGCTTGAACCAGGAAAGATATTCTTTATCGATACCAAATCCGGTCGCATAGTTGAGGATTCCGAGATTAAACAGGCTGTATCCGGACGTTGTACGTATGGGAGATGGAACGAAGAGGCGATGGTGGATTTGGATAAACTTGTCGACAGTGGCCAAGGTAGCAAGCGGCCGCAGGACTTAATAGAAAGCTTTAAGGCTTTTGGTTATTCCAGGGAGGATTTGAAGATGGTTATCAAGCCTATGGCCGTGGAGGCTAAGGAGCCGGTAGGCTCCATGGGCAGTGATATACCGCATGCCTTCTTATCTATCAAGCCACAGTTGCTTTATACGTATTTTAAACAATTGTTTGCTCAGGTAACCAACCCACCGATAGACTCAATCAGGGAGAAACTGGTGATGAGCTTGGAAAGCTTTATCGGCCCGGAAAAAAATATGCTTGAGGAGTCCGCCAGGCACAGCCATAAGCTAAGGGTAAAAAACCCTATTCTTACAAATGCCGAACTTGAGAAGATACGCGACATCAGCATAAATAGTTTTAAGGCCAAGACTATCTATACTTTTTTTGATGCTGCAGCTGCAAAGGAATCCTTTGTGCGGAGTTTGGAGAGAATCTGTTTTGAAGCAGAATATGCTATTGAACAGGGCTATGCATTCATTATTTTAAGTGACCGTGGTTCGGATAAAGATAATATCGCTCTTCCGGCGCTTTTAGCGACCAGCGCCATTCATCAATACCTGGTAAAAAAGACTATCCGTTCTCAGGTGGCTTTAATTGTAGAGAGCGCGGAGCCTAAAGAAGTGCACCATTTTGCTTTGCTTTTCGGCTTTGGGGCAGATTGCGTTAATCCTTATCTTGCTTATGAAGCAGTGAATTATCTTATTGAAGAAAAAGAGATTAAACTTGATCTTGATACCGCGCTTAAGAATTACAATAAGGCCTTGACCGACGGAATCTTAAAGATTCTTTCTAAAATGGGGATATCTACGCTCCGAAGTTATCGTGGCGCACAAATATTCGAGGCATTAGGTTTGAACAGTGAGTTTATTGAAAAGTATTTTACCGGAACTGTATCGCGTATCGGCGGGGTAGGGCTTGATGGGATAATTGAAGAAACTGTGCAAAGGCATAAAGAGGCATATGCCGATAAGATTACTGGAGAAGTTTTTCTGACAAGCGGGGGGGTTTACCAGTGGAAAAAAGACGGAGAGTTCCATCTTTGGAACCCTGAGAGTATAGCCGCTCTGCAGGATGCCACACACAACTTGGATTATAAGAAATACCTGGAGTTTGCGCAGTTAATTAATAATCAGGCAGGGAATCCGACTACTTTAAGGAGCCTGTTGAAATTTAAAAAGGCAGATCCTGTTTCTATCGAAGAAGTAGAGCCGGCGGAGAGGATCTTTAAACGTTTTGTTACCGGGGCGATGAGCTTTGGTTCGATAAGCGGCGCAGCGCATGAAACAATCGCCATTGCTATGAACCGCATAGGAGGTAAATCCAATACCGGCGAGGGAGGAGAGGATCCTAACCGATTTATCACTTTACCTAACGGTGACTCCCGGAGGAGCGCGATAAAACAAGTTGCCTCCGGCAGGTTCGGTGTGACTATAAATTATTTAGTCAATGCTGATGAAATACAGATCAAGATCGCCCAAGGTGCTAAACCTGGAGAAGGAGGTCAGCTTCCCGGGCATAAGGTAAGTGGGATAATCGCCCGCACAAGATATACTACTCCTGGAGTGACTTTAATTTCTCCTCCTCCGCATCATGATATATATTCTATTGAAGATCTCGCCCAGCTAATTTTTGATTTAAAAAATGCGAATCCGCTGGCCAGGGTGAGTGTTAAACTTGTTTCGGAAGTTGGGGTAGGTACTGTTGCCGCCGGAGTAGCAAAAGGGCATGCGGATATGATTTTGGTTTCTGGAGGGGACGGCGGAACAGGTGCTTCTCCTAGAAGCTCGATAAGATATGCTGGGCTTCCCTGGGAATTGGGAATTTCTGAAACGCATCAGACACTCCTGTTGAATAATCTGCGTTCCAGGGTACGCCTGCAGGCTGACGGACAGATGCGTACTGGCAGGGATGTGGCGATTGCGGCTCTATTAGGCGCGGAAGAATATGGTTTTTGTTCGGCGGTGCTGGTAGTAATCGGTTGTGTTATGCTGCGGCATTGCCATCTTAATAATTGCTCAGTTGGAGTGGCTACGCAGGATGATATATTACAGAAAAGATTCAGCGGCCGACCGGAGTACATCGTAAATTACTTCAATTTCGTCGTGGCTGAACTGCGTGAAATTATGGCAAGTCTGGGATTAAGGACAATAGATGAAATGATCGGTAGGACTGATCTTCTGGAATTGAATCAGGATATTGTCCCCCTTAAGGCAAGCCAGATAGATTATTCCCGCCTTCTTTACAAACCAAATCTTTCTGAAGATATCGGTCGTTTTTGTAAAATCAAGCAAGATAGCGGGCTTGATTCTGTATTAGATAGAAAATTGATCAGGATATGGGAGGATTGCCTCCGGAAGAATATTCCGGTAAAGATTTCACTGGGTATAAACAACACCGACAGGGCAGTAGGCGCGATGCTAAGTGGAGAGATTTGTAAGAGATGCGGTGAAGGTGTGTTATTGGAAGATGCTCTAGTCTTTAAATTCTCGGGTATTGCCGGACAGAGTTTCGGTGCATTCTTAGCAAAAGGAGTTACTTTTCAACTAGAAGGTATGGCCAATGATTATGTAGGGAAAGGTATCTCCGGAGGTAAAATTATCATCTATCCGGATAAGGGGACTGATTATAAGGCGAACGAGAACATTATTGTGGGTAACACTTCTTTTTACGGTGCGATATCAGGAGAGGCATATATCAGCGGAGTAGCCGGTGAAAGGTTTTGTGTGAGGAATTCCGGATTGTACGCAGTTGTCGAGGGAGTGGGAGATCATGGTTGCGAGTATATGACCGGAGGCAGGGTGATTGTTTTGGGAAAAACAGGAAATAACTTCGGCGCCGGCATGTCTGGAGGCATAGCTTATGTGTATGATGAGGATGCTGTATTTAAGCAAAAATGTAATCTGGATATGGTGGAATTAGAGAGGATTAAGGAGTCGGATAAAGATACGATATACCATTTATTGAGCAATCACTTTAAATATACAAAAAGCTGCAAGGCAAAAATTATTTTAGATAATCTCCACAATCATCTTAAGAAATTTGTCAGGGTTATGCCGATAGAGTATAAGCGTATTTTGGAAGGGGTTAAGATCGAGGAGAAACTGGATATTGCGGAGGATCTCGATGGGTAAAGAAAGGGGTTTTCTTAAAATTGGCAGGCAGTCCGGTTCTTTCCGGCAGGTTTGCGAACGGGTCAAAGATTTCAGGGATGTTTATAGAATGCGTCCGGAAAATCAATCGCAGGAACAGGCAAGCCGTTGCATGGATTGCTCGACTCCTTTTTGCCATTGGGCCTGTCCATTAGGAAACTACATCCCGGAGTGGAATGATTTTATGTTCCAGGGAAATTGGAAACAAGCGTTTGTTTTATTGGATGCTACAAATAATCTGCCAGAGATAACCGGTAGGGTTTGTCCGGCTCTTTGTGAATACTCCTGCGTCTTGGGTTTGAATGACCAGGCGGTGACTATTAAAGAAAATGAGCTGGCGATTATCGAGGCAGGATTTCAGAACGGTTTAATTAAACCGCATCGCATAGAACAGAGGACTGGTAAGAAGGTTGCGGTTATCGGTTCAGGCCCGGCGGGTCTGTCTTGTGCCTCTCAGCTTAATCGCGCAGGCCATAATGTAATTGTTTTTGAGCGAGATGATAAGCCGGGTGGCATATTACGTTACGGTATCCCGGATTTTAAATTAGAGAAACATATTTTGGATAGGCGTATTGATATCTGGAGAGAAGAGGGGGTAGTTTTTAAAACAGACATTCACGTGGGCATAGATTATCCTGCAGATAAGCTTTTAGCTGATTTTGACGCAATCTGTCTGGCTGGAGGATCTCGCACTCCAAGGGATCTTCAGATTGAGGGTAGGCAGTTAAAAGGCATATATTTTGCCATGGATTATCTTACCCAGTCTAACCATAGGGCTTGCGGAGAAAAGATTTTGGATGGGCAATTAATTGATGCCAAGGGCAAGAGAGTGGTAGTTATCGGCGGAGGGGATAGCGGAGCTGATTGCGTAGGCACAGCGCATCGTCAGGGGGCAAGCTGCGTAGTGCAGATTGAAGTTATGCCTCGTCCTGATGAGTGTCGGAGTCCGTCTCAGCCTTGGCCAAAATACCCGTTGATTTTGAAGGTATCCAGCAGCCATGAAGAGGGGGGGGAGCGCAAGTGGCAGGTATTAACCAAGCGTTTTATCGGCCAGAGTGGACAGGTGAAAAAACTTGTTTGTGCGCAAGTGGAATTTGTCCCAGCCGAAGGTAAAACCTGTATGCAGATGCGTGAAGTTAGCGGCAGTGAATTTGAAATAGACGCTGATTTGGTTATTCTTGCTGTAGGCTTCCTTGGTCCTGAACAGGCGGGTTTGTTGAAAGACCTGGGAGTGGAATTTGATAGCCGGGGAAATGTTTTGACTAGCAATGATTATCTGACTTCAATTAAGAAAGTATTTTCTGCCGGGGATATGCGTCGGGGACAGTCACTGGTAGTCTGGGCTATCTCGGAAGGCAGACGCTGCGCGTATTTCATGGATAAGTATTTAATGGGGTGCACTAATTTGCCGGTTATATAAAGGAGTTTAAGATGATAAGCACAGGGATAAAAGGTTTGGATAATCTGATCACTGGTTTAAGGCTGGGAGATAATGTAGTCTGGCAGATAGATAATCTGGATGATTATGCTGGCCTTGTCCAGCCATTTGTGCGCCAGGCCTTAAAAGATAAGAAAAGAGTAATCTATATGAGGTTTGCCGGCCATAAAGAGTTGATCAAACCTTCCAAACAGATAAAACGCTATGAACTTAATGCCCAGGCGGGGTTTGAATCATTTACCGCCAAGGTTAACAGTATTATTACCCAAGAAGGGGAAGGAGCTTATTATGTTTTTGATTGCCTATCCGAGCTGCTCAGTGCCTGGGCAACGGATTTAATGATCGGAAACTTTTTTATGGTCACCTGCCCTTATCTTTATGAACTTAAAACAGTGACTTATTTCTCTATACTGCGCAATAACCATTCTTTTAAATCCATTGCCCGTATCCGTGAAACCACTCAGTTACTGATGGATGTGTACCATTGCTCGGGAAATTTCTATATTCATCCTTTGAAGGTCTGGAACCGTTATTCTCCAACTATGTTTCTTCCCCATCAAAAAGCAGGAGAAAACTTTGTCCCGATTACTGACAGCGTTAATGCCGTGGAAATTTTATCGCATATCCGCCAGATGCACCCGGATAATGCCAAAAGGAATTTGGATTATTGGGATAGATTGTTTTTAGAAGTAGAGTCATTGGTTAAGGGTAAGTCTCCGGCCGCCAAAGAAAAGGGGATGCTTAGGAAACTGTGTAATTTGATGCTTTCTAAAAATAAAAAGATCCTGTCTCTGGCGGTAAGTAATTTTTCGCTGGAGGAGTTGATTGAGATAAAATCCAGGCTGATCGGTACGGGTTTTATCGGTGGTAAGGCAGTGGGGATGCTTTTAGCGCGTAAGATACTCGCAAAGGATAGTTCGCTTGATTGGGAAAAGCTTTCAGAGCCACATGACTCCTTTTATATAGGCTCGGATATTTTTTATTCATATATAGTACACAACCGCTGGTGGAAACTGCATATGCAGCAGAAGAGTGAAACGGGGTATTTCAATATCGCCAAAGTGCTTAAAGAGAAAATGCTTTACGGCGTTTTCCCCGAGGAAATAATGGAAAGTTTTCAGCAGGTGGTGGAATATTTCGGTTCCTCCCCGATTATCATACGTTCCAGTTCTCTTCTGGAGGATGATTTTGGCAATGCCTTTGCCGGTAAATATGAAAGTATATTTCTGGCTAATCAGGGGAGTCCGGAACAAAGGTATATTCAATTCGCCGAGGCAGTCAAAAAAATTTACGCCAGCACGATGAATGAGGATGCGCTGGTATATAGAAAACAGAGGGGTTTGGATAAGGCGGATGAGCAGATGGCTCTTTTGGTGCAGCGAGTTTCGGGGGCACATCACAAGAATTACTTTTTCCCCGATCTTGCCGGCGTAGGTGTTTCATATAACACTTATGTCTGGAATAAGAATATCGATCCGAAAGCCGGGATGCTCAGGCTGGTATTCGGCATGGGGACCCGGGCGGTTAATCGGGTTGAGGGTGATTATCCGAGGATGGCGGCATTAAGCGACCCGCTTCGCCGGCCTTACGCAGAGAAGGATGACATCAGGAAATATTCTCAGCATATGGTAGACATCATTAATACAAAAGAAAATGTATTCCAGACTGTTTCTTTCGAGAAACTGGTTGGCGAGAAGTCTTTTGCGCATGTGGATTTGGTGGCAATAAAAGATGATCAGGCTAAACTCATGATGGAGGGAAGGGGTCTGGAGGAGAAGGATTATTGGATATTAACGCTGGATGAGGTGCTAGAGAATAAACCGTTGGTGAATTCATTAAAAAAGATACTGGAATTACTCGAGGTCAGCTATCGTTATCCGGTTGAAATAGAGTTTACTATAAATTTCACAAAGAATAATGCGTTTAAAATAAATCTCTTGCAGTGCAGACCTCTGCAGACGCGGGGTATAGGGGTAAAGGTGGATATGCCTGACCACGTGAATAAACAAGATGTGCTTTTTGACTCCCGCGGCTATTTCTTAGGAGGTAATATATCGCAAAAGATCGACTGGGTAATTTATGTTGATCCGGAAAAATATATCAAATTGAACCTTTCGGATAAATATGAGATTGCGCGTATTGTCGGTAATTTAAACAAAACGATAAAAGACAAACAGGAATTGCCCGTTTTACTCATGGGGCCGGGAAGATGGGGGACGACCACTCCTTCTTTAGGGGTTCCGGTTAAGTTCGCCGAGATCAATAATGTGGCAGTCCTTGCGGAAGTAGCTTTTTCCGCTGGCAACCTTATGCCCGAGCTGTCTTTCGGAACGCATTTTTTTCAGGATCTGGTAGAAACGAACATATTTTATGTAGCGCTTTTTCCGGAAAAGAAGGATTCACTGTTCAATGTCTCCCGGCTTAAGCAGTTCAATAATTTGTTCGCTCAACTCCTGCCCGAATCCGTTAAATATGATGATATCGTCGGAGTTTATGATGTAAGCGCCAAGGGCTTAAGGGTAATGTCGGATGTGATTTCGCAAAAGGTAGTATGTTTCTAAGGTAAATAAGGAGGGGCTCGGATGTCTAAATATATTTTTATTACCGGAGGAGTGATCTCAAGTTTAGGCAAGGGGATTGCCTCTGCTTCCATAGGGAAGATTCTGGAATCCCGCGGTTTAAAAGTTGCGTTGATGAAACTTGATCCTTATATCAATGTTGATCCGGGGACAATGAATCCCTACCAGCATGGCGAGGTTTATGTTACCGAGGACGGTTCAGAAACAGATCTGGATCTTGGTCACTATGAGCGTTTTACTAATACCATTTCATCTAAATTCAATAATATAACTACCGGACAGATCTATAACTCGGTGATTTCCCGGGAAAGAAAAGGGGATTATTTAGGTAAGACTATCCAGGTTATCCCGCATATCACGGATGCTATAAAGGAGAAGATAAGGGGGTGCGCCTCGGTTTCTAAAGCCGATGTCGTAATTGTGGAGATCGGCGGGACTGTCGGAGATATCGAGAGCCTGCCTTTTTTGGAAGCAAGCCGGCAATTCAGACTGGATATGGGATATGAGAATGTTCTTTATATCCATTTGACACTTGTTCCGTATATAAAAGCAGCAGGGGAAGTTAAGACAAAGCCTACCCAGCATAGCGTCGGTACTTTACGTGAAATAGGTATCATCCCGGATGTTTTGATCTGCCGTACTGAAGAGCCCTTGACCGATAGTGTTAAAGAAAAAATTTCCTTGTTCTGCAATGTAAAGAAGGAAGCGGTTATTGAATCTCCGGATAAGGATTCTATATATCAGGTGCCTTTAGTTTTTAAAGAACAGATACTTGATGAAATCATTCTCAGCCATTTTAAGTTGATTTGCAAGTCTTCAGATCTTAAAGAATGGGAAAAAAACGTGGTTAACCGGGTGCTTAACCCGAAGAACAAGATTACTATTGCGGTAATCGGCAAATATATCGAATTGCAGGATGCCTATAAATCAATATACGAGGCGCTTGTCCATGGCGGAATTCATAATGATGCCAGGGTGGAAATAAAAAGGATTGATTCTGAGAGCCTGGAAAAGGGAAAAGTTGAAAAGATATTAGAGGGAGTCTCGGGGATTTTGGTCCCGGGAGGATTTGGGTACCGGGGTATCGAAGGAAAGATCAAGGCGATTAAATTCGCCCGGCAAAATAAAATTCCGTTTTTGGGTATTTGTTTAGGGATGCAATGCGCGGTAATCGAGTTTGCCAGGAATGTCTGTGGTTTGACCTCTGCCAATTCGACCGAATTTAAACAGACAAAATATCCGGTAATCAGTCTTTTGGAGGAGCAAAAGAAGTTTAAGAATTTGGGTGGCACGATGCGTTTAGGCGCCTATCCCTGTAAAATCAGGAAAAACAGCTTGGCCTTCAAGGTTTATGAAAGGGGTCTGATTCAAGAGCGCCACCGGCACAGGTATGAGTTCAATAATAAATATAAAAGTTTATTTGAGAGAAAAGGTATTGTTTTCTCGGGTATTTACCCGCAAAAGGAGCTGGTGGAGATAATAGAACTGAAGAATCACCCGTATTTTATTGCGGTGCAGTTTCATCCGGAATTTAAATCAAAACCGGATAAAGCCCACCCCTTGTTCAGGGAATTTATTAAAGCGGCATTTTCCTCTAAGCAGTAATACTTTTAAGGTAGGGAGGATCAAATTGCGCCCCGCTAATTTTAGCGGGGCGTTTTTATTATTGACAAAGATTGCTAGTAGAATTACCATTTAAGAAAAGAGAGGGTTATGTGCATATGGATAAAGGATTTATTGCAGTATTTCTCTTAACTACGGCAGTTATTATTTGCGTTGTTTCTGCTCCCGGTTTTTGCGTTGAAGAGGATGTTTTAAAGGAACAGATTCAGCAACAGATAATGGACGAGCCAGGTGATAATTCCGGTTCGGATGCTTCGATTTACCGCCAAAAATTAGGCAAGACAATCGTTGAGGAAGAGGAGTTCTATAACCATGATTTAGATACCTATGTCCGCTATATGCCTTCTCGGGGAGCAGGTTCCCAGTCGGGCAAGGTCGGGATTGTCGATTCAGCATCAGAATATAGTTATACTTTAAAAGCCTTTGGGCAATTACCCGTGGAGTTTGCCGTTGGGACTAAATATATCGGCATATCCAATAGTACTGTTGTGGAACTTCCATCGCGGTTGACCTCGGTATTCATAGGAGCCGAGACTACTTTACCCTTCTTTAATATCAGAAATACTTATTTCACGATAGGTTTAGCCCCGGCTTTTCATACAGACAATTGGGGTATCCGTTCTTCTGCCTTAAGCCTTGCCCAAAGGTATTTCTTTATCCACCAGGCCAATGATAAATTAGCTTTTATTGCCGGAGTCTCCATAACTCCGCATGAAAGCGACCCGGTTATGCCGATTTTGGGTTTTATCTATAAACCCACTGATAGACTTACGTTCAATATTGTTCCTAAACAGCCGGAAATTTCCTACGATTTAACTGATAAACTCACGGTTTTTGGCCAGGCGGATATGACAATGGATGAATACCGGGTGAATAAAGACGGAAAAAAGAATACAGTTTTAGAGTATAACGAAATGCATGCTGGGGCTGGATTAAGGTACGCGTTTAACAAATATATTCAGGGCAATATATCTGTTGGCGGGATTTTTAACCGTTCGATCAAATACCGAGAAGACTACAATGGCAAGGTGACGGTTAAAAGCGGTATGTATACCGAATTCCGGGTCGATATAACAATATAAAAGTATTAAAAAACAAACCCCTCTGATTATCGCCTCCTGCGGTATTTTGATCAGAATTCCTGAGTAAGCCTGCCGTAAAAGGATTTCCTTAAGTGCCGCAAGTGTGATAGAATCATCTTAAAAGTTAAAGTTTGCAAACCTGTTTATAAAATGCCCAAAATCAACCTTCTCTATGTTATCACCAAACTGGAATTAGGGGGCGCTCAAAAGCAATTATTAAGCCTGATTAGCAGTTTGGACAAAGAAAAATACGAAGTCTTTTTATTTACCGCCAAGAATGGTTTATTGATCTGCGAGGCCGAATCAATAAGAGGCTTGACTTTAAAGAGGTCAAGGTTTTTAGAGCGGCCGATTAATATTTTTAAAGATATACTGGCTTTTGTTGAAATTTATAATTTTATCCGAAAAAATAGAATCCAGATAGTTCATACCCATAGTTCTAAAGCAGGTATCCTGGGCCGGTTTGCCGCCAAAGCCGCCAAAGCCGCACTTATTATCCATACTGTCCACGGCTGGAGTTTTCATGATTATCAACCCAGGGTTATTAATTATCTTTATCTCTTTCTGGAAAGGTTTTGTGCAAACTTTACCGATAAAATAATCGTGGTTTCTAATTTTGATAAGGATAAGGGTCTGATGAGTTCAGTTGGCAGGCCAAAGCAGTATGTTATAATTAGATATGGAATTAATAGCAATGAATTCAAGGTTCAAGACAGGCGTATTGCCGCCAGGCGTTTACTGGGGTTAAATGAAACCGCCTTGGTAGTTGGAACTGTCGCTTGTTTCAAGCCTCAGAAATCACCTTTGGATTTCATAAAAATAGCGGATGGAATTAAAAGACGTATTCCGAACACAGAGTTTATTATGGTAGGAGACGGGCTGTTGCGCAAAAAGTCCTGTGCCTTGATCAGGAAACTGGAATTAGACAGCCAGATTATTTTAACCGGTTGGCGTAACGATATACCTTTGATTTTATCCGCCCTGGATATTTTCGTGCTGGTTTCATCATGGGAGGGTTTACCCATAGCGGTTTTGGAAGCCATGTCCGCCGGCGTAGCGGTAGTTGCTACTGATACTGGAGGTATCAGAGAAGTTATAGAAGACGGCAAAACCGGTTATCTGGCTGGAGTAGGGGATAGACATTGTCTGCAGAATCGGATAGAGGAATTACTGAAAGATGACCGCAAGAGAGATGAATTCGTGAGGTTGTCCGAAGAGAGGATGGGTTTCGGGGAATTTTTATTAAGCAAGATGGTTAAGAAAACCGAGGAAATTTATTCTGGTTTAGGGGGAGGCAGCTAAAGTGTTTAAATATGTAATTATTCTTACCACGGCTTTGACCTTTAGCATAATCTTTACGTTCTTACTGGAAAAACTTTCTTTAAAATTTAAACTACTTAAATCTGGGAATGTCCCTTTGGTCGGCGGGTTGGGGATAGGTCTGGCTTTCATCATTTCTTTAAGTTTAGGCGCCTGTATGTTTGATCTGGCCATGTCCAGGATATGGGCAGTCGCAGGGGTTTGCCTGCTCATGTTAGTTTTAGGTGTAATTGATGATTTAAGGGAATTGTCGGTAATTCAAAAATTGTTGACTCAATCACTTTGTGCAGGGTTATTGATTTTCTCCGGTATTAAAACCGAGATTGTCTATTTTGGTTTTTGGGGCAATGCCGTCATTACTTTCTTTTGGATTTTAAGCATAACTAATGCTTTTAATCTGCTCGATATTATGGATGGCTTGGCTGCCGGGATATCTTTGATTGTAGGCAGCGCATTTTTACTGATTGGTTTCTGGAATGCAGATTTAAATGCCCAGGTTTTAAGCCTTATCTTGTGCGCTGTTAGCGCGGGTTTTCTTATTTTTAATCTTCCTCCGGCCAGGGTTTATCTAGGTAATGCCGGAAGCCATTTCTTCGGTTTGTTCATTGCCTCGGTTGCCTTGATTACGCACTACGCTTCGGTTGAGAATGTCTTTGCATTATTTAGTCCGCTAATGATCCTGGGGCTGCCGATCATCGATACGACCTTGCTTATAATTTTCAGGGTGATAAAGAGAAGGTTACCTTTTAGTAAAAGCCGGGATCATATCGCCTTAAAAATTGGCGCCATGGGATTTTCACCGCTAGAGACGATCATGATCATGTATTTAATAGGGGCTATCTTTGCTGGATGCGGAATCGTTTTGATGCGGGTAAATAATCTCTTTGCCGCGATTATTACTTTTTCCGTTTTTTTATTCAGTATAGGTATATTTCTGCGTTTAATAAAGATCGAAGTAAGGGAATAGATAATTTTTTGTGTTTTCGGGTTTGGAATTACAGGAAAACTGTTATATAATAAGAACTAATACTTTTCCGCCAGCTAATCTAAATCAAGGAGGCAGATCATGGGTAATGAGTCTATCGGCAAGCTGATTGCGAATATAGAAAAAGTCATCATCGGAAAGACCGAGGCGGTGAAAATGCTGGTTATTGGGCTCTTGACTAACGGCCATATCCTGGTTGAAGATATACCTGGTATGGGTAAGACTATGCTCGCCTTGACCTTAGCTAAATCCGTTAATGCAGAGTTTAAAAGAATTCAGGCTACCCCGGATTTGCTCCCTACAGATATAACCGGAGGTTTTGTTTACAGCCCTAAGACAGGGGACTTTGATTTTAAAAAAGGCCCTGTATTTACTCATATCCTCTTAGTCGATGAAATCAACCGAACCACTCCCCGTACGCAATCAGCACTCTTGGAATGTATGCAGGAGTATAAGGTTACTGTTGAAGGATTAACTTATCCGTTGCCCACGCCTTTTATGACCATAGCTACACAAAACCCTATTGAATACCAGGGGACATATTCTTTACCCGAGGCTCAGATAGACAGGTTTTTGATGAAGATAAGCATGGGTTATCCGTCTTTAGTAGAAGAGATAAAAGTCATTGCCGATCAAAAGGTTAAGCATCCAGTAGAGAGCGTGATGTCAGTTATGACGCTTGAAGACGTGTTAAAACTTCAAGAACAGATTAAAAAGATCCAGGTTTCTTCGGAGGTGCTGGAATATATTGTCAAGCTGGTTTCATCAACCCGTAAGCTAGACGCCGTAAAGCAGGGTGCCAGCCCCCGCGCCTCGATCGCCATTATGAAAGCAAGTTGTGCCTGGGCATTTATGGAGGGCAGGGATTATGTTATACCTGACGACGTAATTAAACTCTTGCCTCCTGTTTTGAAACATAGGATCATATTGCATCCGAAAGCAGTAATTGCCGGTATGACACCTGAATTGGTCATCGATGGCATATTGAAACAAATCCCGATTTCCTGATCTAAGTATGTATAAGAAATTTCTGGGAAAGTGGATCCTGTTCCTGATTCTTCTGGGCTTTAGTTTGTTTATGAGCCTGAAGACCCCCTATGCTATTTTCTCCTTCTTTTTCTGGATTATCCTATCTATCCTGATAATAAGTTTTTCCTGGCTGGTTTTGGTTTATTCCTGCAAGAAATTGTATCTGGAGCGTCGGATAACTTTGAAAATAGAAGAGGATGATACCCTGGAGATTTCTTTGAGTATAAAGAATAAAAGTTTCCTTCCGGTTTTCGACGTCATATTAGAAGATCATTTGGGCTGTGCCTTGGGTCAGGAAAGGCAGAAATTCATTAAGCCGGATTTGTTAATGCCCAAAACAGATATCAAACTTACCTATTATTGCCTATGTCCGATCAGGGGTAAATATAAAATAGGGCCGTTATCCGCTTATTTCTTTGATCCGTTAGGCCTGTTTTATTTCAAGCGAATTTATCCCGTATATTCGGAAGTTTATGTTTATCCCAGGACATTTAAAATCCATAATTTCCCGTCTTTAAACAGGGGAACTTCTCCTTGGATGGGGGTAGAGACGTCGCGGGTAAGCGGAGATGACGATGAATTCTTCGGCGTACGGGAATATAAAAGAGGAGACCCGTTAAAAAAAATACATTGGATGGCCTCGGCGCGTAAAAACCAGTTGATTGTAAAAGAATTCCAACGCCAGAGCTTCTTCAGGGCGACGATAATGTTTAACCTGGAAAAGGAAGATAACTTTGGTGAAGGCAAAGAATCCGTTGAGGAATACACTATAAAGATCGTAGCTTCCATAGCAAAATACCTTACCAATTTAGGGGTATCCATAGAGGTAATTTCTCATGCCGGGGAAGTGGTACACATACCTTTTAATAAAGGGGAAGAGCACTTGGAAGAGATTCTCAAATTCCTGACTATTGCCCGGGCGGAAAGCAGAGTAACACTGCTGGAGTTGTTTGCTACTTTCCAGCGCAACATCCTGGAGGATTCGAGTTTGATCGTAGTAATGACAGATAGAAATAAGGTTTTCTTGCCGGCGATGCTTTCTGTAGGGGTGAGAAATGTTTCGTTGGTACCGGTTATCCTTAAATCAGCATCGTTTCTTAAGAATGATTTCGATCAACAGGATATCAAGCATGACAGTGTCGATATATCTGGGCATTTGAGCCTCAAGCCGATTCTTATCGCCTGTAAGGACAATTTGGAAGAGAAATTTTAATTCCGGTTATGGAAAACAAAGACCGCTATTTTCATTTAGAATATTTTTTGACCTTTTTACTTTTTATCCCGCTGCTATTTTTATTTCCTGCGGAAGCGGAATCCTTGCGTATTTTCCTTTTCGGGGGAGTCATACTGGGTGCGGTTGTGGCTTATGCCAGCCGCGAACAGGTTTATTCCTTTAGGAATCTTCTCACCTTGGTAGTCAGCTTATTGATTTTGACCGGGACTGTTTATTTTGTACTCAAGTCCACATTTCTCTACCGGGATGTAATTATAATCTGCATAAAAAGCCTGTCGCTTTTAATAGTCGCTAATAGTTTCAGTTCCTGCCTTCCGTCCCAACTTAATTCCATGCAGATCTTTAGTATTTTATTATTCTTTTGTATATGCGCTTTGACTAAAGAGTATAGTAATCTTTTCTTGATTTTGGCAGCAGGTTTTGTTTTTGATCTTTTGGCGGTA
This sequence comes from Candidatus Omnitrophota bacterium, assembly GCA_028712505.1. GTDB lineage: Bacteria > Omnitrophota > Gorgyraeia > Gygaellales > Profunditerraquicolaceae > UBA6249. Next base: position 12,862 of record JAQTQC010000017.1, on the reverse strand, counting down.
ATCAGGATAAAATTCTACATTCTTTTTAAGAACGCGCAAAAGGCACAGGACAAGTATCAGGGGATTAACGCCATTTTTATTGTCGTTCTTATCCTTTCAGGCTCATTAGCCTGGTCTTTATTTTTAAATCTGCCGTTAGGCAAAATCAGGGCATTGGAAAAACTGCAGGAAGAAGATTTAATTTTGACCGAAGAAAAGGAAGGTCTTCCTATGCCCGAGGAGCAGATCCAGAAAGAGCTAACCAGGTTGGCATTTAAACTTTCTTCGACTGAGGAAATGCGCCAGGTGCTGGCGGCAATCCAGGACCTGCTGATTAAGGAAAAACCTTTTGCCTATGAGGTGGACAGGGCGCAGAGAGATATACTGAAAACCCTGGATAATCCAGTTTTATCCGGGGAAGAAAAGAAGGTGGAAGAATTACGTAATGCGATTAAGGTGTATGTGAAAAAAAAGATCGCCAAGAATTTACTGAGTATAAAAAATGATATTAATAAGGTTGTTGAGGATAACCGTCTCGGTTTGCGCCAAAGATTCAATGTATTAAGTGCGGTTAATAAATTAGAATATAGCAATTCTTCCGAAGGGATTGACCGCAACGGTGAGCAGCTGCGGAGCGCGATTAATAATTCCCCTGTTTCTGAGGAAGTAAAAAAACAGTTGAAGCAGATGAATAATCAATTCAGGGAATGGAAGGCTTATCAGGTTTATTCCAAGAAATTTGATTCTTTGCAAAAGAAAATCAATTCCCTGGACGAGGGTAAAAAACAGGATTTTAGCGAATTGATCCGGAAGTTAAGCGATATAAATACAACTTCTGATTCTACTGCTGCAGATAAGCTGATAGACAAGATGCGTCAGGTTTCACTTTTGGAAGACGATAAGATTTTAGATGAAGCAAAGCAGCTGCTTAAGTTAAAGAAAATGATCCTTGCGTCGAAGCAAATCAGCCAGCTGCGCAAGAAATTAGAGGTTTCCGGAGAATCGGTAGACAGGCCACCGGAACTTGAAGATGCGCTTAATGCGGTTGAGGAGTCCCGGGGTGCAAAAGAAATCCTGGAAAAAGTTGATAAACTCCTTAAGCGTTTACGTGAGGATAATTATTTTAAGATTCCTAAAGAAGCAAAGGATGTTCTGGAGTCAAAGATGGAAAACCTGATTAAAGAATCCGTCGAAGCTTTGAAGAAGCAGATTCAAGAAAGCAATCTTCCGGATTCCGGAGAGAAGTTGTTGGAAGAACTAGAGAAGATGGATGCGGAGCGCCAAAAAGATAAAATCAGCGCTGCTTCCATGAAAATGCAGGAGACTTTGAAGAAATTCCAGGAACAGGGCAGCATCACTAAAGAGACCAGGGATAATCTAACAAAGGATATCAAGCAAATAGAGCAGCTTTTTGTTACAAGAGCGGAGCTATCCGGGGTTGACAAGCCGGAGAGCTATATGAATAAGATAAAACAGCCGGATAATCAGCAAAAATTAGACAAGCTTTTAAAGAGTTTAGCTATGGGGGATGAACAAAAAGAACGGATTAAAAAGCTGATGGAAAAACTTAAGTCTGCGCAAACGGTCTTTCAGGTTGATGATGTAACGGAAGCCGTGTCCCAGGAACTGGATGCCTTGACTAAGAAAGAGAATGCCAAGGAGATGGAAAAGATAAAAGAGTTGATGCAGCAGGCAGCCGAGGCCAAGAAGATGCTGCTTGAGGATTCAACTATAAGTGATGAGCAGA
>JAQTQC010000017.1:0-11036 GCA_028712505.1 Candidatus Omnitrophota bacterium | reverse complement strand
GCTAAGACAATATCTCAGACTGAAGATGCCCTGAAAGAGCTTAATCAGGAACTGGATGCCTTGACTAAGAAAGAGAATGCCAAGGAGATGGAAAAGATAAAAGAGTTGATGCAGCAGGCAGCCGAGGCCAAGAAGATGCTGCTTGAGGATTCAACTATAAGTGATGAGCAGAGAGATCAGATAGAGAAGCTGATGGATAAAATGTCTGCTGCTAAGACAATATCTCAGACTGAAGATGCCCTGAAAGAGCTTAATCAGGAACTGGATGCCTTGACTAAGAAAGAGAATGCCAAGGAGATGGAAAAGATAAAAGAGTTGATGCAGCAGGCAGCCGAGGAGAAAAAGATTTTTGTAATTGAAAAAGAAGGATACGACTTGCGCAGCAAGGTTGAAGATTTAAAGAATGCTTTGCCGCAGCAGGCCGCTCTGCTGGAAGATAATTTGGACCAAATAAGACAAAGCAAGACAAAAGAAGATTTATCAAAGAGCGCAAGCGCTCTTAAAGAGCTATCTGAATCAGAACAATTTGAAAAAGGATTTGAAATAAACGAATCTTTAGAAGTATCTCAGGGTCTGGAGCAGCAGGAACGCTTCAAAATAGACTTGTTGCCCGGGTACATTGTTTTACCTCTTAAATCCAGTTTTCCTTTAAAGAATATAGCGGTATATGACAACTTCATTAAAGATGTGTCTTCAGAATTAGAGTGGTCTTCTTCGAATCCTGCCGTTGCCTTTGTTGACCAGTTAGGTGTAGTTTATGCTAACAAAAACATAGGCTTCGCAGATATAACCTGTTATTACAGGGGGAAGGTGAGCAGGAAATGCAGGGTTGCTGTAGTTGCGGCAATTTCTGAATCGGACAAGGTGCTTATCGAGCAAGAACTAGGAATATAACTATGATTCATATAAGAAAAGTTTTCTCGGTACTTTGTTTAATAGGTTTATGTTGTTGCAGTTTTAGTTATGCAGAACAGGTCTACCGAGAGAAGTTATTACCGCAAGGAAGGGCTATTTACGGACTCCGGGAGGCAGAAGCACTTAATAAATATGGCACTCCGACAGCCGTTAAAGATGGTCTTTGGTTTTATGATGGAGCGGAAAAATTATATATATATCTGAATAAGTCGATTGAGGTATATCTCTACCCCCGTTTTGCCAGAGGATATTTAGGTTTTCCCTTGGAACTTAAGACGTTCTCTGGCCCACGAGAAATAGCCGACGTAACGGCTAAGTCTGAACTGCTTTTAAGTGATCCTGAAGCCTTTAATATAGTCGGTCAGGGTGTTGTAGTACCTAAAAAAACTGGCCAATATCAGATTATAGCTATATATAAAGACCGGCATAGCAATACCAGTTTCGTATCTGTAACCGAACCTAAAAAGGATTCCCTGACAGAAGAACAATTGGTTAGCATAGACATTTTTCCTCATAAGCCCTACGTAAATCCCAATAATTCAGTTTATTTCTATGCTTTCGGAACGTTTCTTTTCGAGGGTAATTATTCGGTCAGAGAAATCACCAGACAGGTGGATTGGTTTAGTGAACAAAATGGCCAAATCCTAAAATCAGAAGGTTCTAAGATCACCACTTTATCCCCTGGGAAGTTTAAGGTCTTCTGCAAGTATCAAGAGGTACAAAGCACTCCCCAGGAAGGAGAGATGGCCAGAAAACCGGAAAAACTTACCCGTTATTTAAAACATTTATCCATCCTGCCTGCTGATGTTGCCGTAACCACCCAGACCAGTATCCCCTTTTATGTATTTGCCACTTATGGTGATAATAGCATGGAGGATGTTACCAAAAAAATAACTTGGAGGATTAAAGACAATGCGATTTTGGAGAGAGAGGACGATCATACATTTCTCGCTAAGCTTGTGGGAGTAACTGAACTGCAGGGTGCGCTGGGAAACTTGCGCAGCTTAGCTGCCAAGGTGGTTGTCTCGTATTCCCCAGTTAATAAAGGGCAGGAGAAAAAAGCTAAGATGCAAAAAATCAGCCCGGAAGATATGCTTGATGATATCAAGAGTGATATAAAAGATTTGAACAAAAAAGTTACCGAAGAAAAGAAGATTAAATATATAAAGATTGTTCCTGATTTTTGCGATATTACTGCCGGAGCCCAGAAACAACTTTTTGCCTTTGCCGTACGGCAGGATAATACCGAGGAGGATATAACTATATTGGGCAGGTGGGAGGTCGCTGATGATAACATCGCCACTGTAAACAGTGGTTTAGTTACTGCCGTTTCTCCGGGGGAGACAAAGGTTTGCATCCGGTATAAGAACCTAGGGAATAAATGTATTCCGGTTCTTGTCGGAAAAGCAAAATTGGTTTCTATAATGGTTTCTCCTCAGCAATTTCAGATAGCCAAAAGCGGGCGTCTAAGTTTAAAGGCAGAAGGGTATTTTGGTGACTCATCACATGAGGATATGACTCCTCTGGTGAGCTGGATATCTGATGATCCTAATATTGCGAAAATGGATGAAAACAACGTTTTGGCCATCAGGGTTGGAAAGGCGAAAATATTTGCCGAATACCTGAAAGTGCGCAGCCTTCCGGTAGAGGCGGATGTGGTGGAAGAAAAACATTGGTTGTTAAAGTTTATAATAAAAATTTTGTTGTCTTTATTCTTGATCGTATCAATACTGTATACATATTTTTATATAAAAACTGCAAAAGTCAGAGATCATATTCTTGGTTTATATCCGGACCCGCGGGATTTGACTATCGCCCTATATAAGAATTTGACCAGGATTATTATTGTATTCGGCATACAACATAAATTTTATATGCCCCCATTGTTTTTAGCAAAGTTAGCTGATGAGAAATATGCCATAAAGGATAACTTGTTTTTGAAATTTACCCAACGATATGAAGAAGCCAAGTACAGCTCGCATACTTTTCCTCCGGAAAGCTCTTCGGTAATATTGGATGCGTATAACCAAATATTAAGAATAATCTTTACCCAGCAAAGAAAAAGAATATTGGTCTATAGGCATTTGCAGGCCCTGATAAAGGGGATACCGTTTTTTATACATAAAGTATAACTATCCAATAAATTACAATGATAAGAATTATAGCGCTAGCTTTATTCTGTCTGGGAAATATTCTTACAACCGTGCAGGCCCAAGAATCTTCCGATCGATCGGTACTACATCCGGCAAGTTATTGGAAGACTTATAAAGACAGCAGCGTACAATGTTTTTTGTGCCCGCGGAGATGCGTTATTGCATCCGGGCAACGCGGTTTCTGTACTGTGCGGATGAACAAAGGAGGTAAACTCTATAGCTTGGGTTATGCAAATCCGGTGGCTATCCATATCGACCCTATTGAAAAAAAACCATTTTTCCATGTTTCTCCGGGAGCTTCGGTTTATTCACTTGCCGTTGCTGGATGTAATATGCGCTGCGTTTTTTGCCAGAATTGGCAGATATCCCAGTCTAAGCCTGATGAAGCCCAGAGTTATGAACTTTCTCCGAATGAGGCAGTAAGTCAAACAGTGCAAAATAACTGCCGCTTTATTGCCTATACTTATACTGAGCCGACTGTATTTTATGAATATATGATAGATATCGCCAGGTTGGCTAAAATCCGGGGCATAAAGAATACAATGCACACCTGTGGTTATATAAATCAGGAACCGTTAACAGAGTTGCTGAAATATATGGATGCGGTAAATGTTGATCTTAAGGGTTTCTCTAACCAGGTCTATGCTAAAATTGGACAAATGGCACAATTGGAACCGGTTTTAGAGACCCTTAAGATAATTAGAAATTCCGGAGTATGGCTTGAGATAACCTGTTTACTTATTCCCGGTTTAAATGATGAATCATCCAAGATTCGGGAAATGTGCGAGTGGATAAGGGTGAATTTAGGTAAAGATGTGCCGGTGCATTTCAGTCGTTTTCTGCCGGCTTTCCGATTGATGAATCTCCCTCCGACTCCCCTGGAGAAGCTCGAGGAAGCTTATAAGATAGCCAAGGCTGCGGGGTTAGAATATGTTTATATCGGTAATGTCCCCGGGCATCCCGGTGAATCCACATATTGTCCGAAGTGTACAAGAATGATAGTCAAAAGAATCGGGTATGAGATCTTAGAAAACAAAATCAAAAATGGAAAATGCAGTTTTTGCGGTCAAGAGATAGCCGGTAGATGGGATCTTTGATTTTCTTGCAGCTTTTTGGTCTTGGTTTAAGTTTTGGTTTTACCGGTCCGTGTTTTTTCTCCTGCGTTCCCTTCCTCGTCACTTATCTTGCCGGTAGAAACCTCCAATGGAAACAGGGGTTAAAAGAGGCGTTGATATTTTTTTGCGCCCGGCTATTAGCGTATCTTGCCCTAGGTCTTCTTGCCGGTCTATCGGCGGCGCTGCTTAAGCGGTTTAACGCATCCGGTTTTATATTCTTTCTGAAACCGATAGGAGGATTGATTGTAATTGCGCTTGGAGCCCTCATTTTATTGAATAAGGGTCAGTTTTGCTGCAGTTGCAAATTTCCAGTAAATAAAACCTTTACCTTCGGCAGCTTATTTATCCTTGGTTTTATCGCCGGGATATCCCCCTGTGCTCCGCTTATGGCTTTACTTTTTGAGATTACAATTATCTCTAAAGGCGCATTAGAAGGCGCTCTCTGTGCTTTTTCCTTTGGATTGGGTACATTTGTGTCGGGTTTTATCATTATAGCCGTTTTATCGAGAACCATTTCGTGGTTTCCGTTAAGATTATTGAAATCGGAATTGAGCTTGTTTGTTTTTCGGGTTATTTGCAGTCTGTTTTTAATCCTACTAGGGTTGAGTTTTCTTCTGCCGTAAATTCTGGAGTATTTAAATGGGGATCATTTTCTCGATTTTTCTAATCGGATTTACAGCTATGGCAGCGCAAATTATTGTTTTGCGTGAGTTGTCGATTGTTTTCTACGGAAACGAAATATCTATTGGGTTTATCCTGGGGAGCTGGCTTTTCTGGGGAGCAGCGGGTAGCTGGCTCTTGGGAAGATTCTCCGACAGGTTTCAATCAAAACTGATTTTATTCTCATCTTGCCAGCTTGTTTTAACTTTTTTGCTTATCCTGAGCCTTTTGGCTATCAGGTCGATAAAGCTCTATTTCGGCCTTGCCCCCGGTGAGATTATCGGATTCATACCCATGGTATTTTCCAGTTTTTTTGTCTTGGCTCCGATATGTGTGCTTTTGGGGTTTATGTTTTCTTTAGGCTGCCGGGTATATCAAGACAGATTTTATAGAGGGGCGCAAAATATCGGTTTGGCTTATGGCTGGGAGTCAGCTGGAGCGATGTTCGGCGGAGCGCTATCCAGTTTTGTGTTTATCCGTTTTCTAAATCCTATTACCATTAGCGTGTTTCTTGGATTATTGAATATTCTCGCAGCTGTCTGGTTGCTTTTTAAGCTGAAAAAAATTAAAGCGCTCTTTTTTATGGTTATCCTCATCGCGGGAATTATTTTATGGATATTCAGAGTTTGGGATAGTCTTGATGAGTATTCGCGTAAAAGGCAATGGCAGGGTTACCAGATCTTAGGGGCAAAAAATTCAATCTATGGCAATATCATGGTGACAAAAAGAGGCAGCCTTTATTCTATTTTTGATAATGGTTTGCATCTTTACAGTATACCGGATGAGCAGGCAGCCGAAGAAGCAGTGCACTTTGCGCTTTTAGAGCAGGCAAACCCCCGAGATGTACTTTTGGTGGGAGGTGGAGCAGGGGGATTGATCCGGGAGATTCTTAAATATCCGATAAAGAGCATTGATTACCTTGAACTCGACCCTTTGATTATAAAAATGGCCGAAAAACACCTGCCCCCCGGAGAATCTGGGCCGTTAAAGGACGCAAAGGTTTCAATCCATAACCTGGATGGCAGATTTTTTATCAAGGCCGCGACTAAGAAATATGATTGTATCATCATCCATCTGGGTGATCCTTATACTACCCAGATAAACCGGTATTACACCATCGAATTTTTTAAAGAAATAAAAAAGGCCTTGAATGAAAACGGGATTTTTTCCTTTGCCTTGAGTTCGTCCGAAAACTATATCAGTCCGGAATTAGGAGATTATTTAAGATCTGTTTATCTGGGGTTAAGAACTGTATTTAAGGATGTGTTGGTTATCCCTGGAGACACAGCATATTTCTTGGCCTGTGATAGCTCGGAGGTGATCACCAGCGATTATAACGTTTTGATGCTTAGGGCAAAAACATTAAACCTGAATTTAAAATATGTAAGGGAATATTATTTATTTTCTAAATTATCTCCTCAGCTGTTTGGCTATACCGAAAGCATCTTACTCCAGAAGACCCGGGTGAAACCGAATTATGATTTTCATCCGAGTACGTATTATTATAATATGATTTTTTGGGCAGCCCGTTTGGGTGAGCCGGGTTTTCAAAAAGTGCTCAAAGCTATTGATTTTAGAGGTACCTTTAATGCCATATCAGGTATTTGTATTTTTATTATCCTTATCGGGATAATCTGGAGACGCAAAAATAAATATATTCATCAACAAGCCAGCCTTATAGCTCTTTTGGTTACGAGTTTTTCCTCCATGGCTATCCTGGTAGTCATATTATTTTCCCTTCAGATTATTTACGGGTATGTATTTTCTAGGATTGGTTTTCTGCTTACAGTTTTTATGGCAGGTTTGGCTCTGGGTAGTTTTTGGATGGCGAAATTAATAGGTAGGTTCAAAAAACACCTAAATATCATGATTTTGATTAATTTCTTATTCTGTATTTTATCGTCGTCTCTCCCGGTGCTTTTCTTCTGGCTGTCAACTTCCAATAAAGAAGCCGTAGCTTTTATAGGTGCAAACATCATATTTCCTTTATTATCTGCTGTTATTGGTTTATTTGTGGGGGTTCAATTTGCCACAGCGAATAAGATATCCCTGAATGACGGCAGGCAGGCAGGAGAAGTTTCTGGATTGACTTATGGTATCGACTTGTTGGGGTCTTGCCTTGGCGCCTTACTGAGCGGTATTTTTTTGATTCCTGTCCTGGGAATAACCTGGAGTTGTCTCGCTATCGCTATAATAAATTTATCTATTTTTGTGTTATTGAGCTTACTCAGCCATAAGGCCTTAATCTCTTGATATTTTACTTATATAATGTATAATTACCTTGCCTGTGATTTTGAAGTTTTGATAAGTTTATGCGCGGGTGGTGGAATGGCAGACACGCAAGCATGAGGGGCTTGTGCCGAAAGGCTTGGGGGTTCAACTCCCCCCTCGCGCATTAATTTCCGGGGAAGGATGTCATCTTAAGTCCTGTTCCCCTGGCGTTTATCTTTGACGTAATTGCTTTTTTCTGCGCTCTTGGCCAGTTTTTTCAGTTCTGCACCAATTTCACCCACTTGTGCCACATGCGTGATCTCGCGCGTCTCATTAGTCACTACGCCTATAGATACAGAGAGCAGCCGGATTTTATGAATTTGATTTTGCCGGTCATAGCCGACAATAAAACCATTATCTCTGTCCTCCTGATTGTAGAATGCCGGAGAGGTCTTATCAAAATCATGGATAATCTTTTCACAAATCTTATCCGCGATGTCTGGGGTGGTTATGACTACAAAATCATCCCCACCGATATGGCCTACAAAATCCTGGGGGTTTCCGTATTCTTTAGCTGCTCCTAATAGTATACGTGCTGTCTCGCGGATCACATCGTCTCCATGTTCAAATCCGTATTTATCATTGTAAGCTTTAAATTTATCCAAATCAACGTAGCAAACTGCAAATGGTTTTTTTCTTTCAATACATTTTGAGAGTTCGTTCAGTATTGCTATGTTTCCGGGAAGGCGGGTAAGAGGATTAGCTTCCAGGTCTCTTTGCGTCCTTCTTAAGACCATGCGTATCCTGGCCAGAAGTTCTTTCGGTTCAAAAGGCTTGACGATATAATCGTCGGCCCCGGAGTCGATCCCGTCTATCTTATCGCTTATTTCACCTTTTCCTGTAACCATGATTATCGGCAGATGGGCTAATAATAGATCTCTTTTAATTAAACCGCACAGTTGCAAACCGTCCATTTTCGGCATCTTGTAATCCAGAAGAACTAAATCCAGTGGTTTGGAGCGGATAATCCCTAAGGCCTCTTCGCCGTTTCCAGCTTCGATGATGTCGTAATCTTCTTCAGCCAGGGTGATCTTCAGTACATCTCTTATATCCGGGTCATCGTCAACAATAAGTATTTTTGTATTCATAGTCAGTTTAAGCAGCGTTAAGAGTAAAGCTGAATGTCGAACCTTCGCTAAGTTTACTTTTTACCCATATCCTTCCCTGGTGCGCCTCGATAATGTGTCTGACAAGCGCAAGCCCCAAGCCAGTGCCTTTTACCTCCTGATTAATGGCGTTTTCAACCCGGAAGAATTCTTGGAATAATTTTCCTTGAGCGTCTTCGGGAATGCCAAAACCGGTATCGCTGACATCGACTTGGATTATCTTCCCTGAGCGGTGCGCGGTTATGTTGATTTTTCCATTTTCCGGAGTAAATTTTAGTGCGTTACCAACCAGATTGATAAAAACCCTTTCGATCTGGCTGCGGTCGGCCAGTGCATTTCGGCAATCCTCGGGTATATTAACGCCGAATGTTATATTCTTAGCTTTTAATTGCTCGGAAAGCAAATCTGCCACTTTGTCAGCAATATATTTTAACTCTAGACTTTCCAGTTTCATATTCACCTTGCCGGATTCAATGCGCGAAATATCCAGCAGGTCATTTACCATATGTACCAGCTCGTCACTGTGACGGTTGATCTTTTCCAGCCGGTTTTTTATTTCATCAGGCACTGCTCCTAATTTTCCGGCGAGCAGGATTGCCGCATATCCTTTAATAGAAGTGAGGGGGGTTCTTAATTCGTGGGAAACGCTGGAGATGAAATCGCTTTTACGCTTACTTATTTTACCGACTTCTTCCAGCGCCTGACTCAATTGATGTGTTCTTTCCTCGACTTTTATTTCCAGTTCTTGCTGCGATCTCCAGGTTTTCTCGAAAAGCCGGGCGTTGTCTAAAGTTTGGCCGATTTGATTAGCCAGAATAGTGATCAGTTCCTGTTCTCCTTCGGTTATACGCGTTTCGATGTTTTGGGTTCCCACAAAGATGAAACCCTGGTCTCCTTCCTGGGCAAGTATGGGGCAAATAATAAACGAACGTACCTCGAAAAGTTGATTAATCCTATCTTTAGTCAAGAAATCATCAGGGATAAATACAGAGGAAGCATTTTTACCGCTGCGGATCAAATCCAAATAGTAATTCTTATCTGTATTGACTGCGGTTTTTATCAATTCGGACTCAGCGTCTTCAAAGCCAAGATTCAGACAGAGGTAAAATTCTCTTTTTAAATCATTCCATAAGAAGGCAAGGGATTTTTCAAATCCCAACTCTTCCAAATGCTCGCTGCTTATCTTTCTAAAAATCTGTTTTTCTTCCAGAGTTGTGCTGATATCTCTGGATAATTTCTGCAAGATATCCAGGCCGGATATTTTTTTATCTAGTTCTTCCTGAGTTTTATTTAATTCCATATCCGTGCGCATGATTAATTTAGCCTGTTCATCCATTTCTTCAAGGGATGCTTTTAGCGCCGCTACTTGTTTGTCTTTTTCCTTCAGTTTTTGTACTGCAAACAAGAATATGCCGAGACCGGCAATAGCTACATAAAAGCTGATAAATATAAGGTTTGGCATTTTATTGACCTCCTAAGGCCAGGATATTTATGCTTTGGTTGTGGAAGTAAGCCCGGCCAAGATAATTTATGGATTTAAGCGGTGCTTGTTCGCCGTAAGTATATATTCCGATTAAAGGGGTATCTTCTCCGAACACCGATTTGATTATTTCCAGTTCTTTAGGGTATTGCCTGCCTAAGAGCGTAAATCTGGAGGTAGAGTTAAAAATCATCACCAGTTTTGCTTTTTGTGTCCCCAGGCTTCTTTTTGCTTCTTCACAGGAAGCAGCTGAAGCGGCGAGACAGGAGTCTTTAGTGCCGATCATCAACCGGATTGGGCTATCTTGGGGTATATCCCCTTGGGTAACTATTGATCCGTCACCTTTTATGGAAATGATATTGCGTAAAAGGTACTCTTTTTCTCCTTGCAGGTAGATACCTATCGGGTAAAAAATAGATATGCGCCGGAGTTCTTTAGCTAATTCCAAAGCGTCTTTAGCAAAATAATCTTCATAGAGTTTTACTGCTGGTTCATTATTGATTTCTTTAATAATGTTTCCTTCGGATTTGGTAACATAGCGGATCTTCCCCAATGCTTTCCAGCCGTGTTTGATGCCGAATCCGAAATTCACTTTTCCACCGAAAAGCATCCCGCAGCAGGCATCTGTAAGCACTTCTTTATTGAAATACTGGAAGGTTTGAACATAGGCGGAATTATCCGAGGCTGAGGCGCCGATTAAAGGAAAGCTCCTGCCGAGTTTTTCTTGCAGCCCGTTGATCAGGCTTGTTCCGTCGGAGATCAGACCATCGGAGAAAATCAAACTTAAACTCCTGCGGGAATCTTTACAACTAGATAGAAATTTCTCTCCCAATTCCCTGCCCGCGGCAATAGGTGTCTTTTTGTTCACGTCTTTAACCAGGGCAAGATTCAAGAATATCTGTTGATCCAGGCTGATCAAGAGGATGGCAAATCCGTGCTTAAATATCCCCCTGTTTGTTATGATCCCTAAACTGCTGCAGCCTAACAGGGGAATACCGCCCAATAAATTATTTGTAATTTTTAAAACCAAAGGATGCGCGAATTCTATCGTAGTAAAGATAATGGCTAAATCCTTACGCGTTTTCCCTAAGCCGACTATTGCCTGGCCAATTGCTTCATTGACAGCTTGAATATGGTCTTTATTCTCGCTAAAACCAAGGCTTATATTCATGGGAGTCAGTATATAATGTAAATATAGGAGGGTCAATATAATTGTTGACTAAAGATACTTATATAGTAAAATAACTTTGCATATTTTTTTGGCCCCATCGTCTAGCCTGGTCTAGGACGTCAGGTTCTCAGCCTGTAAACACCGGTTCAAATCCGGTTGGGGCTA